>NZ_JBBOXE010000003.1:0-14591 GCF_038007445.1 Bacillus sp. FSL P2-0099 | reverse complement strand
TGTTTGGGGTAGTGGGGGGTTCATGTTGGGGTAGTGGGGGGTTCATATTGGGGTAGTGGGGGGTTCATGTTGGGTAGATGTTTTTTTCATCCTTACAGCCCCAAGGGTTTCAAGCTCATCATTTTCCTAAGAACTTTTAAGAACTTTAAGAACTCTTAAGGGGATTGGGCTTCATAAGGGCGCCCAAATCCCTATTTGATATAATATAAACACTGGAAGGATGTGCTATTTTGGAAGACCAAATTAAAGACATAAAAGAAATTGATTTACTAAACTACATATCTCAAAATCATAAAATGGAACAATGTGGTCCCAATATGTATCGTGTGAATCCATGCCCTATTTGTGGCCATAGAGATCATTTTACTGTTTACACAGATACAAATAGTTGGACAAGCTTTGCAAAGTGTCACGAGAAAATAGAAGGTGGATCCATTATTGATTATGTAATGGCAGTAGAAGGAGTTAAAAGTGTGAGTGAAGCAATAGAGAAATTAGGTGGTAAAAAGACAAAAAGAAAAGCGACTGTCAGTGCTCCAACACCAACAATCGCTGTTAAAAAGAATTACAAACCTGTATACGCTAGTTTAGCACAAGATGATTATTTTATGAATCGTGGATTATCCACTGAAATCATTGAAAAATATAGATTAGGTGTAGTTTCTAAAGATACTTTGGATCTTTTCAAAGATGAAAAAGGAGTACCTTATTATCTAGGGATGTATCGATATGTATTACCAGTAAACGATCATTTCTTTATTACTCGCTTAGATGAAGACAAAACAAGTAGTTCCGACGCTTCAAGATATAGAAACTTTGGAGAGGTAGATCTACTTAACAGTCATTACATAAAAGATGAGGAAATACAGTTTATTTTCGTTGTAGAAGGCTATTTTGATGCTTTGAGTATAGAAACATTAGGATACAAATCAATCGCTTTAAACAGCGTTTCTAATGCTTCTAAATTAATGAAAGAAATAAAACTTAATGAAGAAGACGCAAGACAAAAACAGTTTATTTTATTGGCTGATAATGATGAAGCGGGAAAACAATTAGAAGAGTATTTGCAAAGTAACTTTAAAAAAATGAATATGTCGCTGCATGTAGCCGCGTTGACCGACTACAAAGATATAAATGAGTACCTTATTACAGATAGTGAAGGTACAGAAGGATTTTTAGAGCAGCAAATTGATAAATGTATTAATGGTAATAGTGCTTTCAATATTCTCTTAGATTTCTTTACTGAGATGAAACCTGTAGAACCAATTAAACTACATTTTCCTAAGTTAAATGATGTGTTAGGTGGATTACGGACAGGTTTGTATGTATTAGGAGCGATTTCTTCTTTAGGGAAAACAACCTTTGTACAAGAAGTAGTAGATAAAGTAGCTGAACAAGGAGAACATGTATTATTCTTCTCTCTTGAAATGGGCCGAAAAGAATTAGTTGCTAAATCTTTAGTAAGAACAATGGGAGAATTAAAAGTTGAAAAGAAGGTTAATGGTGAAATAACGTATACGCGTGATCTACTGAGTGGAAACATCAAAAATCAAAATATCCTTACGTTAGCTATCGGAGAGTATGAAAAAACAGCAAAAAATCTCTTTATTCACGAGGGTATGTTTGATATTGATGTATATACGATCCGCCAGGAGATAGAAAAACATATTCGTTTACACAATAAAAAGCCTGTTATCGTTGTAGATTACTTACAGATCTTACAGCCAGTGAGCGACAGAATGACAGAAAAACAAACTGTAGATAAAAATATAACGGAATTAAAGCGTATTACTCGTGACTTTGATATACCTTTAATTGCAGTCTCTTCTTTTAACAGAGGAAATTACAACTCAGAAGCTTCTTTTTCTTCTTTTAAGGAATCAGGATCAATCGAATACAGTAGTGACGTTGTATTAGCATTAGAACTAGAAAAAGTTAAAGATATACAAGATTCTACGGAATTAAACAAAGCTAAGTCTGAAAAGATACGTAAAATAACCTTGAAATTGCTAAAAAATCGATTTGGAAAAGCCTTTGAGGAAATCCAGTACGACTACATTACAGACATGAATAAATTTAAAGAGAGATAAAGGGAGGAGATGGTGCTGCAGCGCCATCTCTTTTTTTATATTCTTTATATACTTTTTAAACAACCTTTTTGGACGGTAGAACCCCTTAATGCTATGCTTATCTAATAATGTCTTAATAGGGTAGACCTAAGTAGGATAATAAGTTATCTTTCTTTTACTTAAAAAAGCTCGCACATAATAGAGTTATATTTTAATATCAAGATTTATACAATGAGTCATTACAATAATAAAGGAGTGTGATGACTCATGAAGTTAAAAATTAAAATCGGTAAGTTGAAATTTGATTTCGAGATTAACAAAGATACATTTAAAGTGATCGGAGAGTTAATCATTAAAATGTTTTTATGATGGACAAGAGGGTATTTATTTACTCTCTTTTTTTTGCGTTAGTTGAGTTAGTTTGTTTTGTAAATAGCTGATGTGAATAATGTTCCTATTAGCCCTACATTCCCCACAAAAGGGGAACGCGATTATTTACTACTCACGCCATAATCGGCTTTAGGTTGAGTTAGTTTGTTTGTTTGTTTTGTAGTACAACACAAAGGGTCTGTACAGTATGCAGTACATCGTAAAAAGGGGTGCACTACTACAATGAGCACTACATAAAAGGGTGCATTGTGTGTGGGTTAAAGTAAAGTAGTATTCGTGTTTGTTTTGCAATAGTAACGTTCTAATAGTAATGTTACCTTTTGAATATAGATTTGGTTATCATATAAAAAGCCTTTCATATAAATATGAAAGGCTAATTCTAACAATTATTACTCTGTGACCCCTGTTAGTAAGATTAGAGCGATTATAGCTGCTTCTCTTACAGAAAAAACTTGAAAATAATAATCACCATCTATCTCTACTATTACGAATTCAAGATGATCACTATTGCCGGCTAAATTCAATCTGACTTGATGTTCAAAAGGTCCTATTTCTTCTCCGGGGCTTCCACTATCATTTTTCCATAGCTTGAAACAATAAGTTGCTTTGTTTCCGAAAACAATTTTTTTTGATTTCGCGTTGTCTATAGTATTGTTATTCACTTGCTTCGGTCCCCAATTCCCACCATCCACATCACATCCAATTTGAATATGAATATCTAGTCCAGTGTGATTCCCAAAACTAAGATATGTAGGTTCTTTAAGACCTTTTAACTCAAGTTCTGCTCCGATTTGATATAAATTTTCTCTTGTAACATATACTCTATCACTCATGTTTATAACAGCTCCTTTCATAACTATTAATTACCATTATTTGGAAAAGTATCCTTTTTATATATTGAGAAACTTATTACGGCAGTTTTTGATACACAAGATATATCAGTACAAGAATCGAAAATCATCTTAAAGTTCTTATCATTTCTTATCTTTTTTCGCCAGTTGTGGCGAATCTTTTTCCCAACTTTATGAGAAAGTCCGTCTAATAGACGGGTATGAGTCGTCATATTGTGACACACCCTCGTGATCTGTTAGGTAGTATTGAAACGAACGCAATTTTGCGTTGGTCTTCATAACATGAAGGTCATCTCAAAGTTTATGTCGGTCAAATTGACAGGTATGCTCAAAGTTGAGCACCCTACGCTATGGCGATACTCATTTTTGAGTAAAAGGGGGTCGCGTTTCACGAGGTCCTCATATTTACTTTCAGACACTTTTGTCCATTAGTCAGGATGTCGGTTAAAGCTACGCCCTTTACACCACTGTGCTTAATAAGCTCAAATTCGCCCTTATCTTTTTAGGTGTCCGTAAAAATGACACCAGATGCTTGAAGTGAAAGTATAAGTGAATGTCATGGTGAAAAGAGTGGTGAAGTTTTGTATTTTGTATTGATTTGCAATAGAAAACGTTGATTTTATGCCTATCTCAGCAAATAAAAAAGTAGAATAGAGAAATTTCACTTAGCGAGTGAAAAATGATTTCACCTATAGTTTCACCGCTATATTCACTATGTCTTTCACTTTTATAATTGTCCACGATGGACAACGCCCTATGTTGAATCTAGGGCGTTAAAACAGGTTACTAAGTTAAACATAGGGGCCTCACCTCCCAATTTGGGAGGTGAATAATAATCATACCCTCGTACAGTACGTGAAATTATACTTTTAATAAATATATTAATTTACCTAAATAAAAAAATGTTCCATAATAGTATCTATAAAAATTTGTACAACAGGGGGACATTATCAATGATGGGGATACTATTTACAGCAGCGCCATCTACTGACGTTGTGAAAGAATTACAAGACAAGGTTATATCACTACATGAACACGAAGTATCGTTTTTGAATGATACAATAGCAAACATGCAAAGCAATGTAAGTATAGCTCTTACAATTATAGGTGGTTTGATGACAATAGTACTCGCTATTATTGGATTTACAAACGCTCGAGCTCAGAAGAGAATGAAAGAAGCAAACAATAAAATGCTTGAGGCGACGGATAAAATTAAAGATGCTGAAAAGAAGATCAGTGATTTAGAGAGTAAAATAGCTGAAGCGAACAGTGTAGTAACTCAAGCACAAAGTGTTGCTGATTTTGCTCAAGATAAAATTGATGAATTAGAAAAAGAACAAGAAGAAATTAAAAACTTTGCAGAACGCCTAGAATCAGGAATAAAAACTGATGCGATTCTTAATGCAATTAAAATGAGAATAGATTTTGCTAAAAGAAAGCTTGATGCATTTCCTTCTAAAGAAAGCCCTCAATTTTCAAAATTAAAGGATGAATATATTAATTTTGAAAACCAATATTATAAAATACAATTTGATTCTGGCTCTAGGATAATGGAAGATAAAAAACTTACTGCAGAGGAATCCGATAAAGTAATTAAGTTAGCTAAAGGTATTGCAAGATTCATGAGGGATGAGGATATCGAAACCGGAAGTAATGAATAGTTTAAAAAAGCGGTAACTTGATGTTACCGCTTTTTTTACTTCCAAAACTCGAACCATTTCTTATCTTTACTCGCTGCGATCATCTTCTTAACTTCCTGGACTTCTCTGATCGTTTGCATAAGCATTTCATCGCGGCCCTGGTTCTTCGCTATGTCTTCGCTACCATTCATCGCTATAAGCTTTTGGGATTCCTGTATCGATTGTATAGCGCTCAATAATTCCGATTCTCTTTGTGTGAATCGCTGGTCTTGCTCGGCTAAACGTTTGTTTAATTCCTGTAGCAAGTAATTTTGTTTTTCAATGACTTCTTTTTGATCTTGAATCATCGCCTGTAGCGGTGTAGCGTTGAAATCAGGTTCTTCATAGCGCTCAACTTCATGTCGCTCTAATGGCAATACTTCAACACCTTGATGCCATGATACTATTTGCTTTGTAGCGTTTTCTAGTGTCATGTCTGTGTCGTTCTTTAGGTTTATAACCTTACGAAATACCATTACATCACTTTCTCTGTACTTCCTATGCCCACGTTCGTTCTTTATGAAGGTATAACCCTCTTTTTCAAGTACATCAGCATACTTACGTAACGTGCTAGATTGGATACCTAATTGCTCTGCCACGTCGCCAGGACTATAAAGCGTCTTCATAGCGTTTCACCTCAAAAATATATTCGCTATAGCAATGATATATCCTTTTATGCGACAACTTCAACAAGTTTTACATGCGTAATATACTTGGTTTGTAGTATAATGCCGATTTTTTCCATGCAAAGCGTTTTTTCTTTCTCGATTAGAGTTTGTATTGCGTCTAAATATGTTTCGCGATCTTCATCTTGTGTAGTTCTTGCTATTACTTCTCTACCATTAGATAAATAAAAAGTAACTTCATATCTACGTTGTTCCTTTGTCATTGTGTGCACTCCTTTTGATTGATATAAAAATCCATTCTTTCATAGAAAACGCATGCTAGTCCATTTCTTTTCGTAAGAAAAACTTACTTTAATTTGTCTGCAATCGTAATACAACTAGCTACCAAGCTAATACAAGTAGCGAAAATCATAAAAATCGTCATGGTTTATACCTCCTTTGTTTTTTCTAAAAACCAATATTACAAACGTCATTATTTGTTTTCGCACAAAAAAAGACGTGGATCACCACGCCTTAATTATTCTTTAGCCATTCTTTCACCATATCTAAGCCATCTAACGCTTTTTCATCGCCACGCTGCGCTGCGAGTATAAGTTTATGTAACAAAACTTCAGATTCTTCTAACGTGCTGTTTGCTTCATTCATAATGTTACACCTTCTTTGTTGTTAGCTTCTGCTACCGCTATTTCTATTTTTTCAAACCACATTTCTTCAGTGCATCGTTTTTCCTCAATAAGAATCAGTATTTCATTAAATAAATCAAAAGCTTTGTTTGTCGAAAGACCTCTATCTAAACACGCATGAATGAATGTTGTTACGATTTCTTTTGATTCTCTAACAGTTATTTTTGCCATGAATATTACCTCCGAATTGTTTTATCTACATATAATCCCGTTTAACGTACTTTGGAAACGTATGATAGTTCTCTATTAATAACCTTAATTAACGCTTCCGCTGCGTTCTCTTTGGTGTAATCCTCATCCGAAAGTAAATCATGTGCAATCCAAGATAAATCCTTCACTAATTCTGTTTTTCCTGCAAGATGTCCTAATTGTTCTTTTTGTGGTAACATACTAATGCATCCTTTCCATAAGGGATTATTTTTGAAAAGAGTAGGTGTGCCAGCACCTGCTCTTTCTTTGTTTACTTCTTCATACGATAAGTAGAAGGCTTTCTTCCGCTGCCTCTCTCAACCTCTAGATACCCTGCTTTTTCAAGCGACTCAATAATTTCATGTACCCGATTCCTACTTGTTTCTAAGATGTCAGCAAGACGAGTAATTGTACCTTCTAAATCACCATTCTCTTCTAAAATGTATAGAAAGTATTTAGCCTTTATAGAAAGGCCATCTAATTTGTATATTGGTACAGACAATTACTAAAACCACCTTTCTGTATTATTGTAGTTTTACCTTGATGTGAAGGGTTTATTCCGTTTCCTTATCACACACTTATCGTATCATATGATTACTACTACAGTCAAATAAAAAATGAAAAGTTTATACTTAGTACATTAAAATTAACCACCGAACGGAACGTTCACCCCTTTTGGGGACCGCTGGGTAAAACACCCACCCATAAAAAAGGATGTCCACTAATACCGACACCCTCTAACGTTTCATCCAATCCGGAATATTTAACTGTAAACCTTCTATTCCAAGGTTCTTCATTAACTTTCTTCTCGCTGGATCCATCTGCTTTTTATAATTCTGTGGCGTTATATCCATCGCAAGATAATGTTGTCTATCTGATTTGTAGTGATCTTTATGTAAATAACGATCGTAAATCAATATTCTTTCTTGTTTATTTAACGAATTAACAGCATCCACGAGGAATCGATAGAACGAATGGACTAAAATATCGCTTCTCGCTTTACAGAACTCCCTCAGACAGTCTATGAAACTTCCGTAATAGTTTTGTGTAGGATTATCACAAATTAGCTTATTCCGACTCATACGTGGCTCTGATTCTTCTTCTAAACGAACTCTATAAAAACAGTAAACATGAAAAATATTATTCAATGTCTTTGGATCCATATAAAACTCCCTTCAAATAAAAAAAGCCCCACAATCGAAGCCCCCTCAAGTCCTTTGTCCCTGGAGTTCTCCTTGTAGTGCGTTCATCTTTTATCGTTGCTGTGCTAATTGTCTTTGAATAATAGATAATGAATCCGTTCGTTTGAAATTTCCTGTATCCGGTGTAACATATCCATTCCCTACAATTTGTGCTTGGATTATATTTAATGAATTAGTGATCGGTTTGGGTTGATGCTGTTTTAAAAGGTGTTCCTCTACTTCACGTTTATATTCTTCTTTCGCTTCTTTTTCAGCCTGTTCTTCAGCATCTTCCTTTTGCTTCTCACGCTCTTGGATTCCTTCTAATATAGCACGCTCAATATAATCATCAATCGCTTTTAAACCTTCAGCAGTGGCTTCTTTATCGTTTTTTAATGCATATTGAATACCAAAGTCATAATGCTTATAAAGATGAGATTCATTCATTAATTGACTTTCCACACGAGACTTTTCTAAGTCTTTCATCTGATTTTGTAATTCTGCAATACGTTGATGCGACTCATAAGCCTGGTTGTGAATCTCACGTTCTCTGTCTGTAAGTTTAGGTTTATCTTCCTTTGGGCCATTCATCTCTTCAGTAATAACTTCTAAAGAGTCCACTTCTGGACCTTGTCCTCTTACCATGTCTAAAGACTTATTTTTCATTTCTGTTCTAGCTTCTGCCTTTTCAATATGTTTTTCAGTCATTAAAATTCCTCCTATTATTGGCCATAAAAAATACTATTCATTTTTGTACGTTTTCCTAGTTCCTCATCTATAATGTCCATCATCTTGTATGCATCGTTTGGATTGTTGCCGTTATAGCTAAGGCTCACATTGTTAACATTAGATCCACCTGTACTACCGGATGATTTATCAGCTGCTCTATCTATATATCGTTTTGAAAGGTCATGCGGGATTATCTGTGTGCCACGAGGTAGATTCATAATTTCTCCACCACGTTCGTTTACATACGAAGCCCCTCCACCAAAGAATGGCGTTCCGTTTGCGTTTTTAGGAGCGTATTGATCCATCTGACCGCCTTTAGTTACGACTTCCATAACTTTTTTAGGGAATGTAAGGCCATCCCACCATCTCGCTAATTTATCGCCCCACTGTAGGATATTACCTGTACTTGTATCGACTTGATCTTCCAAATCTTTATATGAACCTTTTAATTTTTCAATACCATCTTTACGTGTTGTTTCTGCATGCTCTATTGTTTTATCTCTTTGCTCCCTAGCGTTGTTAATTGCTGTTTCTGCTTGTTCTGCTGTCATTGAACCTACAACATCTCTTTGTTCAATAACCCATCGTTTTACTTCTTGATATTGTTCTTCTGCCGCTTTCTTCGCATCATCACGTTGCTTGTTCATCTTTTTAATCGTATCTGCTGCCATTTCTGCATTAATACGGCTTTTTGACTCTTTAAGATTAGACAATAACAACTCTTGCTCTACCTTATTTTTGGACATAGCATCAATAGATTGCTGATTAAAAGTGTTCATAAGACCCATTATTTCTTGATGTTCCGCTTCAGTAGTACCACGATTTTCATTTTTAGCGTTGGTATAAATCTCAGCAATTCTATTTTTTGCATTCTCTGTAGCTTGAATTTTTTCGTTATAATGAGTGTTTGTCTTCTCCATGATCTGTGCTTGCTGCTCAGCTGTTAATCCTTGAATCTTTGTAAACATTTCAGCGTTTTTATTAATAGCTTCATCTCTTTGGGTTGCATACGCTCCAACAATCTGATTCTTCATTTCTTCAAACTGCCCAACAATCTTAGGCATGTTTTCTTCATTGATCGCCGTTTGGGTTGCATACATCGTTGTTAACTCTGTACCAGTTTTTTGTGAGAGCTCCATAAAAGCACCAACAGCTTTTTGAGTACCCTTTGATATTTTATCTACACTCGCCACAGTTCCATCAGCTGCATAGTTAATACGTTCTTTAAATAGATCTACTGCCGGTATAACATCAGTTGTTAATCCTTTATAAATACCGTATCCAGCAGCTCCAACAAGAGCAGCAGCTGCAACGAAAGGAGCTGCTGCTAAAGTAGCTCCACCTATGGCCGCTCCTAAGCCACCCATACCTAAGGTTGCAGCACCTGTAGCTCCTTCTACTACTGCAGTTGCAGTTGCTCCGGCACGAGCAGCGGTACTAAAGCTTCCAAGTTTCCCAACTAATCCACCTATTACTCCGCCCATTCTCCCTAATACAGAAATAACAGGACCAGCAGCTAAAGCGATACCGCCAATAGCGATAACAGTCTTTTGCGCTTCCGGTGATAGATTAGAGAACCAATCAGTAACGTCTTTAACCGCTTCTGAAACAGCTGGCAGAACATCCATTGCAATATCTAGCAACATTTTCCCTAGTGGTTCTAATGCAATTTGCGCTTCTCTTAATGTCTTTTGCCACTTTTGAGAGAATGTTTCTTCTTGCGCTTTTTTTAGCTTGTCCATAGCACCTTTAGTCTCGCCTAACCCACCATTAACATCAGTTAAACTATATACAGCTTGGTTTCCCATATCCTCAAATTTAACGCCGAAAATGGAAACACCTAATTGAGTAGCTTCTACTTGATTATCCATGCTTTTCAAATCACCAATAACCGATTTGAATACATCTGCTGCAGTCGCTTTACCTTCATTAAATGATTTCCAAACATCCTGAGACTTTTGAGGCAACTTCCCAAAGGCTTCTTCAACGCCTTTAGAACCGTCTTGAACACGAATGCCAAATTCTTTAACAAGGTCATTAATGTAATCTAGATTATATGATCCGTTTTTAGTCCCATTCGCAAGAATGGTAAACATCTCATCCGCACTAAATCCAGCCTGTTTGAACAAAGGTGCATACTCACTCAAGTTATCGAATAATTCATCTGAATAGTTCAATCCAGCTTGTGCTCCGGCTGCTAACAAGTCAAAGGTTTCTTCAGTAGTTAACCCGAACTGACTCATTAATTGACCTGCGCCTCGAGTAGCTTCGTTCAGATCCACATCAAACGTTTTAGCGAGAGCTAAGGTGTTCTTTGTAGCTGTCTCCAGCTCTTCATGAGGAACATCACGCATGTTCTGATAGACTTTTTCCAACCCTCTTGTAGCCTCTTCAGTACTTTCACCAAAGCCATCTGACCAAACCTTTTTAACAATGTTATTGAGGTTCTCAGCGCCTTTTTCCGTTACACCTAAAGCGGCTTGTATTTGTCCTTGTGATTTATCAAAGTCCATTGCTGTTTTGAAGCCTAGAGCGGATACAGCAGCTAATGGAGTAGTAACACCAACTGTTAATTTATCGCCAATACCAGCAATCTTACTGAAGGCTTGTTCAACTTTACTTCCTGTTTGTTCTGCTGTTTGTTGGAAGCTTTTTAATTGCGACTCAGCTTGTCCATTATTTACGGTTATATCAACGCCTATTTGTTCATGTCCTGCCATTAGAAACTCACCTGATTCCCATTAGACAGAACAGTCATTTTAAACGCTTCATACGCTTCTTGTGGCATCAAAGCAACTGTTAATGCTGCTAATACCACCATTGCTAATCCATCCAATCCTAAATGATTTACAGCCGTCTCAACCAGGTTTACCGTCTCATCTTCAGAAAAGACATGACCAGCACCATTAAGTAAGGCCCATACAACAGCTGCAAACTTATACCGATCTACAATAGATCCTTGTGTACACATTTCTCCGTAGTATTCAAATACATCTAGATCAAACATTCCTTGTAATTTATCTTTCCATTGATCCGTTAGCTTTAATTTATATACATCTGTTACCAATCTATCTTTTTGTACTTTCTCATCGAAAACGAATCTACTTATCTTTAACTCTTCGTAAGGAGTATCATTCATCTTTATTCTCTCCTGTCCCTGAAGAAAATAGATGTGAACAAGCTTCTCTATATGAGTTACGACGCTTGTGTGTATGTAATTCACGCGTCACCAATGATCTGTCCCCAACAAGAAAATCTTCTAAATCTACAACAAGAAAAAATCCCTTGTATTTCTTTTCTGATGATGAAGCCACTGGACGTTTATAAATAGTTGGTAATTCGCTCAATATCGAACGAATTTGACGTTCTTCATTGCTTCTCGCTCCAACTCGTGACATAATTTCTTTAAATGTAATTGCGTTAGATCTTCCGGCAGGTAGTACGCTCAATACTACTTCATGCATATACGGAAGATCTTTTTGTTTTTTATTATTCATATAAAAACCCTCTCTATTTTGATTTATTTTCCCAATACTTTTGTTGATATCCCACTACCTTATCCTTATTCTTCTTTCTCCACTCTTTTTGATAAGATGAAAGTTTTTCTTTGTTCTTCTCTCTCCACTTCTTCATATACTCTCGACGTGCTATTACTGCTTGTTCTGTCATTATTAAACCCCTTTCTAAAAATAAAAACCCTACAACTCCCAATAGAAAAAATCCATTGAAAGCTATAGGGTTTCTAGAACCTCTAAATGTTATATATGATCTATTTAAAACGATTTGTTCGTTTACATTTCGGACATTTAATTTCGACTTCTCCTACACCATTGATTTTAGCGAGAAGTTTATTGCATTTACATCGCAATTCTGTCATTCATTCACTGCCAATCTGATATATGTAATGAAACGCATTATAGCGCGTTTTATATAGGTTAATTATACCATAATATTCATTTTTTCACTAGTTTTTCTTTACTTTTTTTCACTTATTTTTTATCTAAAAAGGTACACCCTATTAAGACTTTTTCAGCAGCTGATTATTACTTGTTTTAAAACGTCCTATTTACATGTCTAATAATAATGTTTATAATATAAAGTAACGAAAGATATAAAAAGAGGTGTTTTTTTATGGCTATTTACGGATATGCGCGTGTTTCTACACAAGAGCAGAATCTAGCACGTCAATTAAAGCAATTAAACGAGTATGGCTGCGAGTACATATTTGAAGAAAAAACAAGCGGAGCAACAACAGATCGTCCAGAACTACAACGAATGATGGAATCTTTACAAATAGATGATGTTATTGTTGTAACCGATTTAACACGTATTAGCAGAAGCACCCAGGACCTGTTTAAGTTGATTGAAACAATCAAAGAAAAGGGAGCATCTATTAAATCGATTAAAGATACATGGCTCGATACGACAAGTGATAATCCATACAGTACTTTCCTTCTTACTGTTATGGCCGGGGTTAACCAACTCGAACGTGATCTAATTAAAATGCGCCAACGTGAGGGCATTGCGATAGCTAAGGAACAGGGAAAATACAATGGTAGACCTAAACAGTTCAGTCATAAGAGCGCTAAGGTTAAACATGCTATCGAATTATATGAACAGGGAGGAAAAACGGTAAATGAGATTTGTAAAATTACTGGATTAACTAGAAGCACTTTTTACCTAAGATTAAAAGAATACCAAGATAAAAAAGTGACAGTATCGGAGGATTAAAGATGCTTGATAAATTACAAATTGAAAAACCGAAAGCTGAGAGAGATTTTTTAACAGCAGTAAAACATTTAAAAAAGTTTCGCAAACACATTTTACCCGCCTATGAAGAAAGCTTACATGATACAAACGAAAGATTTAAAGATCGTATCTTAAAGTGGTTTGAAGAAGATACAGATAGAAAAATCGTAGCCGAAGCTAAAGGGATGACTATTGATGAATATGTAGATAATTATAAACCTCTATATAGTGAGAATGAGCCTACTCTTCTCTCCTTTTTTGTTAGGAATTTTATTGCAAAACACTTTGAGATTAATGATATAGACAAAACCGTATCTTCTATCGATAGTCAAAAACAACTTATCGGTATTGAAAAACTAACAAAAGCGGCAAACGATCTTTTAAATCAAAAAGATGAACTACAAAATTTGAAACCGTCCGAACGAACTAAAAAATTTGAAGACTACGACTTATTAAAAACAATATGTACACTTGAAAGCGAAATATTTGAACTAAAAGAAACCGAAAAACTTATATATGCTATCATTGAACTTTATAAAAAAGACGTAAAAATTTTCAATGTGAATCTAAAAGAAAAAGAAAACACAAATTTAGATGAATCAATAGATGAAACAATGCTCAAAGTGACCCAAACAGCAGGATTAAGTGATTTTTTATATGCTATACCCTCTGTTACAAAACACGGACACATAGATGGATATGACACAAGTAAACAAGTGTACATCAATGAAGACAAAGATATTGAATTCACTATTTCTATACCAGAAGCATTCAAAAAAAATCCTATGCTTACAGAAAACCACGTTAAGTTATTTCTTTTCTCTTTACACAAGCATTGTACAGGGGATAAAAAACGGACACTGATCCCTTATAAAGAGTTTTTTAGCTTTAAAGGACTGGAAGATAGTAAGGATAATAGAAAAAAGTTAAAAAAAGAGATTGAAGAACTTGAATCCGTTGAGTTCGATTATAAATACAAAGAAAAGGGCACAAAAGAATGGACAAAAGTATCTAAGGCAAGAGCTATTTCTTATTTAGATACACGTCCTGGAAGTGGCATTTCAGTTGCATTCGGTACATGGGCCGAATATATACCGAGTACATTTATAGATATTAACAAAGCTGTCTTTAAATATCCTGTAACTAGAAATAGCATTGGAGCTACAACTATTAGCTTTAAATTACGTGAATTGGGTAGTATGAACAAGAAAAGTGTTCGTGTTCGTATACTAACTGATCTATTAGATATAAGTGAGAAGGTAATAAACAAACACGGTTTTTCCTGGGTGAAAGACAAGCTTGAGCGTGAACTAGAAAGAATTGAAGAAGCAGAAAAACTTCAATGGCAATATAGAAACGGAGTCCATAATAGTCGTATAGACTTTGAAAATGACTACATAGAGTTCCAATACACTTAATCACAAAATACAAAAACGGGGGGTTCA
>NZ_JBBOXE010000002.1:0-538152 GCF_038007445.1 Bacillus sp. FSL P2-0099 | reverse complement strand
TAAGACAGCCGAGCTAACTCCCTTGTTCCAAAGGTTATTTTATTGCTATTTATGCTAACGCTAATAGGCGTATTGCTTCATTTTTGATATTGATAGCTGCGTTATAATCTCTATCGAGATTTACACCGCATATACAAGAATAGACTCGTTCAGACAATGTCATATTTTTTACATTTCCACAACTGCTACATGCTTTTGTGGAAGGAAACCATTTGTCTATTTTCACAAGTTGTTTTCCTTGTTCGTTTAGTTTATAAGCTAAGAAAGAAGTGAACATACCCCACCCATTATCAGCAACACTTTTTCCAAAATGAAGTGCTTGCGACATTCCTTTCATGTTTAGGTCTTCAATAGCTACAATATCAAAATTAGCAGCTAACTTTTTAGACTCATGATGAAGGAAATTCTTACATTGGTTCGCTACTTTTTCATGTAACTTAGCTACACGGATACGTTGTTTATTCTGACGAATAGAACCTTTAGTTCTTCTTGATAATACTCGTTGTGCCTTTGCTAACCGGTCTAACATGTTACGATAGAACTTAGGATAATTGGCTTTCTCATCCTCAGAACTTACGTATAATCCATCCATCGCAAAGTCTAATCCAACAACTGTTTCTACTTCTTTTTGTACAATCTCTTTTTCGTATTCAGTCAAGATGGACACATAGTATTTACCGGTAGGTGTCATAGAAATCGTACATGACTTGATCATATAATCTTGTGGTATTTCTCTATGTTGTTTGATACGTACCATTTTCAGTTTTGGCAATTTGATATGACCATTAAGCAACATAATATTTCCGTTTACTACATTCGTTGTATAAGACTTTCTGTCCTTTTTACTTTTGAATGTTGGGAAGTCATTTTGACCACTAAAGAAATTCTTATAGGCAGTTTGCAAGTTTAGTTGAGCATTTGCCAAAGCTAATGAATCAACTTCTTTTAACCACTCAAATTCTGCTTTATATTTCGCAGGAGTTGGAAGCTTTTGTTTCTTTAGTTGTTCCTTATCATCTTTGTATTTTTCGTACGCTTCTTTTCGTTCAGCTAACATTTTATTATACACGAAACGTACACAACCGAAGGTTTTACGCATAAGATATGCTTGTTCTTCTGTTGGATACAAACGGAATTTATATGCTTTATTATGCTTTGTCATATCATTTCACCTCACTTTTCACCTTGATTTTCAATATATTTCTTTACTACGTCTATTGGCGAACCACCAGTTGTTAGTAAGCAAAAACTTCTTGACCAAAACATCTCTTTCCAAAGTTTCTTTTTCACTTGTGGAAAGTCTCTCTTGATTAGTCGAGAACTTGCACTTTTATAAGCATTAATAAATTTTGTCATTTCTGTATTCGGATGTGCCTTGAACAAAATATGAATATGGTCTACATCATGATTCCACTCTATCAGTGTTATGTTGTAATTCTCGGATAACCTGACAAACATGTCTTTTGCATAGTCTGATATATCATCATCGAACACATTTCTTCTGTATTTTACGACCAACACAAGATGATAATACAACAAGAACACTGAATGATTATTGCTATCTAATTTCATTCGTATACCAACCTTTATTCTTTATAAGACTGATTTTATCAGAGGCAAAATAAAAAGCAAAGCCTTTTGGCTACACCAAACCGAAATTCCTCTCCCACCTATCGTTGGGCTACGCCCTTCACACGCTTGAGGAAGGAGAATTCTTTCGGGGAATGCGTTAAAGTATAAGTTACATTCTAATATTTTATTGTCGATAACTGACGGTATCATTATACAGCTTATTTAGAAGATTCATGTACATTTCGAAGAAGTTCTTCAATAAGTATTGTTTTTTCATTCACCTTTGTGGCATATGTAAAATCACCATAACAATATGGATACCTAAAATTATTTTTATTTCCACCACAAGTGTACATCGCTGGATTTTGATCAACTTTCATCTTAGAAAACTTTTTGGCCGAATCTTCCGAGTGTTGTTTAACTTCTTGACTAGCAATAAAATCAATATACCCTGGCCCCATATTATAGCTTTGAATAATTGTATCCATGCTAACATCTTTTTCCGTTCCATATTTGTACATTTTAGCAAAGTGTTTTACCCCTTGTTTAATGCTCAAGCTTGTCTCTTGAATTTCATTTGGCTTTAATCCAAGTGATTCAGATGACTGCATAGGGTCGTTTCCCTCACCTCTACTCTCTTGGTACATAATTCCTAATAAAACTGCTGTTTTCCCTCCTAAATTATATTTTTCTAATTCTTTTTTCAAGGTAGGCTCATATTGCAATACACGTTTTTCGGTAGCGAGCGCTTTATTTTGTTGAATATTAGTTTTATGATTAAAATATAGTATTCCAAGCATTGTTCCTAAACCTAAAATACTAATAAACAATAATATAATAATTCGTATTTTACTCGTATTCTTCATATATTCCTCCTCGTATAAGAAATTCTATTTTTCAAAGGTAATTGGTTATTTACAAAATATGTAATAAACATCTATCTCCCGCTCCTTTTTAGACTCAAACATCAATACTTTAAGGTTTAAGGTTTAAAGTTTAATATAAAAATTTAAAGATAAGGTAAAGATAAGATAAAGATAAGATAAAGGGCCTTTTTTATGCGTACATTAAAAAGGTATTGGTACAAACGGATATGTGGGACAACTTGTTGATATGAATGGATTTAGTGATAATTGAGAGGTTATTGTACAAGTTATTAATTTTGGAGGTATCATTCCAGAAGAAGGTTTACCCTATCTTTTTAATATACTTTATATAGAAAACTAAGAGATAAAATATAATAAAAAACGGCTAACCCTCCACGTAAGAGAATCGGCCGTCACAAATAACTAATTATTTCATACTTGAGATATTATCACACTTAGCGCTATACAATGAGATATTCGCTTAACCATTGAAAATTATTGAAAGGATTACTTTCTTCATTTTTTTACTATTTCATAACTTGCTTCAAATTTACTCTTCGTATTTACCGCCTTCTAACAATCAGCATCACACATGGCTTAATACATTACTGAAAAGAAAAAAGCTCTGCACTATGCAGGCTTTCTTTATGATTTCACCGCTAAATTTTTCATAAAACTTTCTATAGAATTCGCCTGAAATATACGTAAATGGGGAGATTGAACGTCGTAATGTTTGTCAGTAATTATAAGGATTGAAGGAAAGAATTTAGAACCCTTCGGTTGCCAGGATTCATTGTGCCATTCTTGGCTATGGAAGTATAACTCGTATCTGTTTATCTTATCTTGCATTATTTTTTTACTGTACACTGACTTTTGAACTTCAATAAAGAATGGTGATCTACGCCATATAGTAAAAGCATCCGGCTCCATATATTCTTTCCCATACTTTGGTTCAACTTTGAATAGTTTAGGATTTTCATGATGAACGAGTTGTTTGTATACGTCCACAATACCAAGGAAATGAGGGGTTTTTTGACTTGTCTTTCTGATAGAACTCGGTTGCGGAAAATAAATGTATGGGTGCTGCGAAACATTAGCATCAACATGGCCATCTCTTCTTAATCGTTTCATAACCGTATTACAGCAAGTTACCGCATTCTTTAAGCCTTGAAAATGCAAGTCAATAATATCGTCACGGGACATGCATCTAAATCGCTTCAAATCATTCAAAATTCCTTTATCTCTACTCTTCATCCTCTAACACCCCAAATAACGGAATTTCTTCTTGCGATGAATTCTGGAGTATTTTCTCCTCTTTAGGCATGCGATATGGTTCAACAATTTGTTTCGCCTTACTTAATTCCAAATAAGGAGCTTGCACTTTCTTTAATCCATTTCGTTTCAAAATCATTTGGCCAGATTTCTCTAAATGCTCTGAACCAGGAGTGCCCATAATATTACTATTAATTGCACTATCACATTTAAAGCCGATTCTAACGGTCATATTTAGTTTTAACTTACCATCTAACACTTTCGCATCTGGCCGCTGCATACTAAGCATAAGAAAAACTCCAAGTGATCGACCGACTGCTGAAATCTTTTCAATTGTAGTCATACACTCTTTTTCATCTTTAAGCATAGCCACTTCATCGATAGCAAGTAGAATATATGGTTTTTGATAATCTGGATTTAATTTGTTGTACGCATCAATATGATCAACCTCATATTCTTCCATAAGTTTTCTTCGTTCTCTAATTTCCTTCCACACCTTTTGAAGCATTATTTTCATTTCAATTTCTTCCATACAAACTTCTTTTACATGCTTCACTCTTCGCAAGAAATGAAATTCAGAGTTTTTTAAATCTCCAAGATACAAATGCAACGTATCAGGAGACATATATTGAATGAGTGTGGATAGTACAACACGTACCATACTACTTTTCCCGCTTCCCGTTTCCCCTGCAATTAATAAGTGCGGTGAATTGGAGTCAATCATATCGTACGCAATCATTTTTCCGAATTGGTCCCTGCCAACCACAACAGGTAAACGGTAACCTTTTAATAGTGGCTGCCACTCTTTATAACAATAATTGTACGGTTTTAGCCCAGCATTTGAACGGAATACATGTAGGACGAATCTTTTCACATCACCTTCAATCGTAATATTCCGTCCTAATATTTGCTGAAAACAAAACCACTTCTTTTCAATCTTCTGTGGATCTAATCCGTTTGGTATGGTAAAAACATACCTCACGCTTTCTGCTGAAGAAGAAACAGTATGTACCTTTGGATAAATAGGCACTTTTCCCCCGCGTGTTTGATGTTCCGTATATAAACCTGCTTTTCCGAACACCTCCATAAGCTGATTCCTTAACCTTTGCGTACGAAGCCACTCCTTTATAATCCCCATTACTCCCTTCCCTCCTTAAAACATGATTACGATACGAACAAATACATATCCAATCAAGCAAACTCCACCAATTCGCGTTCCGTGATAAATACCTTCACTTACAAATTTAGCTGCTGATATATAGTCATGTCGCACCAAGTATTTTTCTAACATGACTGCTCCGATTAAAATCGTTCCCATAACTCCTAATGCAATGTAAGTATGTAATACCTGATCCGACATATGAAGGAATGCGAAAGGACTTAATGAATTGTATTTACGTATTTTTTTTTCTTTATCTTCGTATGACCGATCCATAAACTCGCGAAAAGGAATTGTTTCTTTACTAGCACGCATTTAAATGCCCCCTTTATAAACAGAATTTAGAATGTAGATATTACATAGCTTCATCTACTTAATACCGTGGTAGTTTTATCTTGGTAGATATCTTGGTAGATATCTTGATAAATACTGTGGTAATCATTCGCAACTTACTTTGGTAACCTCGTATTCTTCTACCTTAATAAATAACGTGGTAGCTGCTTTGATACATCATATTGTGGACAGCTTGTACATTATGTAAAAAACTTTTTCCGTCTATGCGAATAGTTTTTTACATTTATGTCCACAATGTTGAAAATAGGTTCAGGAGGGATTTAAGTGTTTTGGAAATTCGGAGGTAAAAACCGAACGAAATTAGGTAATTTTTTAGATCGGAATGGCTTCACCCAAAATGATTTAGAAAAGACCGCGAAATTAAGTCGTCCTACAGTTTCAAAGGCGTGCAATGATAAAGAATACATACCTAGTCCAACTGTAATGAAAAAGATTTTAAAAGTTATTAGGCAAATAAAACCCAACGTTAAATCCACCGACTTTTGGGATATGTAAAAACTGGATAACTAGAGTCAGTTTTATTTTTTTATAAAAAACCCTTTATAAAAGAACGTATATTCGCATATAATAAGAACGAATGTTCTGTTGTTTAAGGGGGAATAAAAGTGTATGACTACTCAATTTTGCCAAATCGAATTGTTTTATGTGTAGATCTTCGTAGCTTTTATGCAAGCGTGTCCTGTATCAAGATGGGCTTAGACCCACTGCATACCAAATTAGCTGTAGTAGGAGACGTAAACAGGAGTGGTTCCATTGTTTTAGCTGCAACACCACCACTAAAGGCATTAGGTGTTAAGAAAATGGCAAGGTTGTACGAAATACCACGACGCAAAGACATTCTTGTGGTAAACCCAATCATGGGCACTTATATAAAATGCTCAAATTACATAACAAAATTAGCTTTACAATACGTTCCGATTGAGGATTTCCACCAATACAGCATCGATGAATTCTTTATGGAT
Source organism: Bacillus sp. FSL P2-0099 (assembly GCF_038007445.1). NCBI lineage: Bacteria > Bacillati > Bacillota > Bacilli > Caryophanales > Bacillaceae > Bacillus > Bacillus sp. FSL P2-0099. Next base: position 531,967 of record NZ_JBBOXE010000002.1, on the reverse strand, counting down.
ATTACAAATAGTATCCATCTGTTTGCGAATGAGCCATATGAATTTGCGTTGAAATTCAAGCGTGAAATATATGAGAAAACAAGAATTGAATGCACGATTGGGATTGGGCCTAATCCTTTAATGAGTAAGATCGCTTTAGATGTGGAAGCGAAGAAGACAAAAGACTGCATCGCATATTGGAAGTACGAAGATGTACCCATAAAATTATGGCCGATACGACCACTTAGTAAGTTTTGGGGGATTTCGGGTAAAACAGAAGCAAAGTTAAATCGAAAAGGAATATATTCAATCGGAGATTTAGCGCAATACCCGCTCAAATACTTAAAACAAAGTTTTGGGGTTATTGGCGAAGAATTACACTTACATAGCAACGGCATTGATTTTAGCCGCATTGCAGAAAAATACATACCAGCAACAACTTCAATTGGTAAAAGCCAAATACTCATGCGTGATTACACAATAGAAGAATTTCCGATTATCCTTCTGGAACATATCGAGGAAGTTTGTTATCGGATGAGAAGACAAAACAAACTAGCTCAAACAATCCATTTTTCCATTGGTTACAGTAAAAATTACGCTGGTGGTTTCAGAAAAACTCACACTATGAACCGACCAACTAATTTAACAATGGATATCTATCATATTTGTACATATTTTTTACATAAGTTTTATACCGGGGAACCAATTAGATCTATCAATGTTTCTTTAACCAACTTAATCAATGAAGGTGAAGAACAAATATCTCTTTTTGACAATGTAATACAACGAGAAAAAGAAATGAAATTAACGAAGGTAATGGATGAAATACGCACTAAGTTTGGTAAGAACAGCATATTAAGAGGAATTTCTTATACAAATAGTGCTACAGCAAGATACAGAAACACATTGTTAGGAGGACACAAATCATGAACAACGCTAACATGCCAAAGGGAAGAGGAATGGTGAAATGGACGCCATTTGCTGCAATGACAGAACAATTTGATGGTATACGTGAGATTATTAAGGAAAAGAATAAAGTAGCACGTCCAATCTTAACTTCTGAAGAAAAAGAACTTATCGAGAACATGTTATTATGCTCATTACTATCTGAAGAAGAGGTGTTGATTACATATTACGAAGATGGCTATTTGCTTACTAACTATATGACCGTAACTGATATTGATCCATTGAATTGTTCTATACTATGTACAGATGCTTTTTATAACAGAATTAATCTTAAATTCATGGATATTATTGATGTAAAATAAAAGAATTCCATGCTAAGTATAAATGTTAAATGTGATGATTGCGCTCCCCCCTTGAAATAAATGAATTCGAAGCTAAGGATATGAAACTATATTTTAAAGATATAATAAATGAAACTTGAGTCAAAAATATCTTATAGTAAAAGAGACTCCATTATAGAGTCTCTTTTGCTAGTATACTCATATGGAAGTATCTACTTTAGAATGAAAATAAAGTTGTTTAATTTTTGATAAAAAATATTTCACCAAACGAAAAAATAACAATAAAGTCGTTGAAAATCTAAGTTTTATAGAAAACTAACTGTACAATAAGCAAAAGAATCCAATCCAAACGCATTTAAAATTATTTGGTCAATGAGATAAAGCATCGCATCATTTTTATAAACATCGCAACTTTGTTCAAAGCTTCACGTCTTTCTTACAAACATCGTGGATTTATTTCAAACCCACAGAAAGAACATTATCAGAGAGATTTTGATATAGATGTAAAACTACTATATTTCCAAAGAACGTGTATAAACTGTGACAAACAAAAGATATAGTGTTAATAGCAATAATATTAATACACAAGTAAAATATACGATAGAAATACGCTTTCTATTTACTTTCCAATTACGTATACTAGAAATCATAAAACTTACTATCACCATGCAACAAATCCCTACCAAAAACACCAATACATACTCGTGAATAATAACACCACAAATTAAAAATATAACTGCTAATATTGCTAATAGTGAATGAACTACACGCAAAAATAACCTCTCCTTATCTCATTGGAAACCTATTAATGTAATATTATTTTATTTAGCAAACAGATGGTTTCCAATTTGTGCAACGGTTTGACGTGTTGTAATCCATTTGTCAGTCGATGTTTGAGGATTATAGAAATAAAGCCATTCAGAATTTGTTCCTTTTGAAGTGAGAGCCTCTTCTACTGCCATTCTTGCTTCCTGTGTAGCAGGCTGATTAATTCTACCGTCTGTAACAGGAGTAAATGCATAACCATTTTTAATGGGTTCATAAATTACGTCTGTAATTGTATTTGGAAAACCATTTGCATTAGCCCGATTTAATACTACCTTTGCCACTGCAACCTTGCCTGCATACGGTTCCCCTCCTGCTTCTGCATTTACTAATCGTGCCATTAAGTCCACTTCTTGTAATGAAATACCAGTATCAATCTTTAAGTGTTGACCGACAAAAATTTGACTTCCGTCCACATTATTGGTTTGTTTAATAGACTGTATTGAAACCTTATATTGTTGTGAAATAGAACTTAATGTATCCCCGCTTTTCACTTGGTAAATTGCTTGATATGTATTAGTTGAATCTGTTGAATTATTTTTTTGAACATATTCGTTTGTAGTTGATGAACTTGGAATGGTTACGTTTTCTCCAATATTAATTTGATCATTAGCTTTGCTATTAGCTTGTTTAATTAATTGTACGGACACTCCATATTGTTTACTTATTGCTTCTAGAGTATCATTCTTTTGAACCGTATAATCTGTTGAAGCCGCAGCTCCTACTGGATTTGATACTATTGTAATCATTGCAGCAGATAATGGTAGCCAGGTTTTCACCTTACATAACTTCATTCAAAAAAGCCTCCTAAAAATTATTAAGTACTCTTAATATGTTTAAGTTAAAAACAAATCAAGCTATTTATAGCGTAACAAAACATTGAATTCAAGTCATTGAATTTGTATTTCTATATAATAATTGAGTTGCCTATGATATTGAAATTGAAATTGAATTATTATAGTTATGTTTCAAAAGAATCGGACAATCTAATTTTCAAACTAAATATGGTGAAAGTAGAGGCTTACTTCAATTGCTTAATAGTTTCTTTCCTAAGAACTGTTTCTATATGCTATACTGACTCCTAATTACGTGTAGAAGGAATGATAAAAATAAAGGTTTTGTTATCCATTATTTTGTTTAGTTCTCCTTCAATTAAGTATCTTTCTTTACATTATATTGACTGTCAATCATTATATTTGAGATAATAAATATAATGATATAAATAATGCCATGGAGGTTTACAACATGAAAAACATAATGGAACTCCTCAACAATCCATATATTAAATATCCATTAATTGTGATTTCAGCTATAGCTATAATAAAAACAGGTTATGATTTAGGTTCCTTTATTAAAAAGTTAAAATATTTTTAAATCGTAAAAAGGCAATTGACTTTTTTAACAAAAGATCAATTGCCTTAAATGATATAGAAAAAGCACTGCTGAAACCTTCAGCAATGCTTTCCCATTAACCGTACTATGATAATGAACGTCTAATTTTTTCTACTCATGAGTTCTGTATACTCACATATATTTATTTTAGATTTAAGATACGTTCTATTTCCTTCACACTCAACTTACTTGCTTTTGCAATAGTTTCAAGCGGTACACCAATTTCATACATCCCTCGAATCATCTGCATCTTACCTTGCTCAATTCCTTTTTCCATGCCCTCTTGTTCTGCATGCGCTAACTTAGCTTGTTCATCTAGAAGTAATTTCTCTCGAGCTTCATATGCTGTTCGGAAAGAAGAATCATGGCTCATATTTTCCCATTTATTTATTGCCTTTTGTAAAATTGGATCTTGATTCATCGCAATCTCCTCCAATGTTTGAGTTAAATGTTCATCTTCATGTGCTGGTAATAATAACATCCAACGAACAAATGTATTTTCCCATGGATTCACTTTTTCTTCACGCCATTGTTTTACCAATTTCGGTATCTCTACAAAATGGATTTCAATGTCGTCACTTAAGAGTTGCTGCATTTTAATATTCCATAATTGTCCGATGGTATGAAATGCATCATCCTGAGAAAATAAAATAAAATCTAGTAAGTTAATGGTAATAGTTTTCCGAAGTGAACGATATGGCATTCCTTCTTGCATTTGGGATGTATAAAGTTTACTCCAGTAATATAAAGATCGCTTTACCATATCATGTGTATTTCGAAGCTGAATTTCAATATTTACTTGCGTTCCATTATCTAGCGTTGCTAATAGGTCTAAAATCGATAACTTATCATCTTCATAAGATTTATGGAGATGTGGATCATCTAATTGTAGCGAAGTAATAGGTGCATCTAAAGATTCCTCTAAAATTGCATTTAGGAAACCCGTTAAAATTTCCTCATTTCCTTTTGTTCCAAATAACTGTTTAAAAGCAAAATCAATGCGTAAATTTACTAATTTAGTGGACATGGATTTCCTCTCCCTGTCTATATCATCTCTTATTACTATTGTACATAAAAAAAGGTAGCACATGCAAACAGGCTCTTATGTTATCAGCTTGCCTAAACCTATAAAAACTTGTAATTCCGACAAAAAGCGATTGCAAATAACATCGTTTTACGCCACAACCTTTATTATTCGTCTATTCCTTGATCACATTATTATCAAACTAAAAACCTGCCATGAATCTATACGGATTCGAGGTAAACTCGGAGAGTGTTTTTTTATGCCCCATTCATAGGGTTCCTTTAGCAATGATAATAGCATTTTTATTAATCAAAACTAATTTCATCATCTTTCTTTTCTAATTTCCCATTAAATATAACCAGTTGTAGTTGTTCATAAATTTTCTGTGTATCTGGTGTACTTTCAGCCTGTTTGCGCTCACGTTTTACCGTAGTACCATTTTCCACTAATACATCACCTTTAGTTTCTTCGACCATTTCTATTTGTTCAAGTACCATAATACGTTCTAATCCTTCCATTCCCTCTAACTCTTCAACATCATCTGCATCATCAATTATTTCTAGCTCTTCTGTTTTTCTAATTTCCTTCTGTTCTTTTTTCAGTTCAATTACTAGTCGCTCTTGTACTATGTTCTCTTTTTCAATATTAACTTCAGCAGCTTCAATTACCTCTAAAGGCTTATTTTTAGCATTTGCTATTTTATTTGCTTTTCCTATAGCACTCTTCACTTTTATCGCTCTTAAAGAAGAGGATATTTGATTTAGTTTTCTTCCTAACCCATAGAAACGAATTGCCTCAACTATAACACCCATTACAATTCCAAAAAACCATGAATTAGAAAAGTATCCAACTAAACCAAATGTTATAACTCCTGGTAAATATAAGCTAGCATAGGCTATTAAATTAGGTATAGCTTTTTCTACTGTTAATTTGAAGCTATATTTAATTATTAAGTATATGGCACTTAACCCCACTATTAAACCAGCCAAACTTAATAATAAATTTTTAAAAGTCTCACCTATCATTACAATTTCCTCCCTTAATTTTTTAATTTTTTTATTAAAACCTCCTTTACTTTCGCATTTTTCAAAAAACAAATGAATTAATCACTAATTAACCTTCTGCCATTTTCCGTTTCTTCTTAATTGTTTTTTTTCGTCTCAGTTACAATTTCGATATCTTCAAATTGTATATAGGCTGCCACATGATACAAATGCTCGTAAACATCTGAATCTGATAAAATAGTTGTACCAAATACGATTATTTCATCAATCACAAATTCTGTTTCTTCATATTCAAACCCTTTTACTTTATCTTTTAGTATTCGTTCTACTTTCTTCTTAATTTGCATTACAGCAGTAATCTAAAAATTCCATAGCAACTTTGCTTCGAGCCTTATCTACCTCAACTCCGTATGTTTTTATTAGATTTTTTTTACTATCTAGATGCTCTGCTATTTGCTTTAATATTCGCCCTTCGCCGCAAGTTGGATCAAATATGTTTATTTAGCCTTTTGGTTTATTAAATAGTTCAACTAGATATTTTCCTTATTGCTCCGGCGTCGCGAAAAAGCCACTTCTTAACTTGTTACCTATATTACTCATACTCACATCTCCCTTTAATATTTTTACTTTTTAATACCACAAAAAAGCGGTCTTCGGATAAAGATATTAAGCACATTAAGCTTAATTCTCAGTCCGAAAGACCGCTGATAATTGTGGATATAAAAATAAAATTAAAAAGTATACTTTTATTTTAACTATAAATCTAAAAAGATTCAATTTAATTAAGTATAAATCAACCCTTGATTCAAGTGTGATTTGGTATATTACGAACTACTACTAACAGAAGATGCTGCGCTGCAAATGAAGCGGCAATCGTTGTGCTATCATAGCCGCCTACTGCGCCTGTATAAGGACTTCTATCCATAAATATTATGATGTTTCTTTATCCAAATAATACTATCATATAAGTAGGAGGGGAATTATGCTTACAGTAGAGAAAATGTTAGAGAGTTATGGCTTAGATTTATCTAAAAACATTAAAATCTTTCGGCATAAAGATGAGGATAGAATTGATGTTGTTGATTTATATGAAAAAGGACAATTAGAGTTATACCAGAAACATCAAAAAGATGATGTATTTGGAGAATGTGAATATGTGGTTAGCTTCCTAGACTTTGAGGAAGGTAAAAAAGCTGTATTTATAGGTGTTTACAAGGTGTTAAGCAAATCCAATCCCAAAAAATTCATTACTGATAAACTTTATGATTGGATGAAACCTGAGTACAAAAAGGGTAATGAATACTATTATGAAATGGAAAAAGTCAAAGGATTTGAGGAACTAGAGGATCGGATAATCATTAATTGGTCAGAGCGAACATTTCACATGTGGTTTGCACCACTAAAAAAGGTAAAGGCAGCCAGAAAGAGAAAACAATTTGATATCATAGAAATTATTCAAAAAGGAGCAATTCGTAAGTTTCCAGGATTTCTAGATTTTACACTTACATACAACGATTTAAAAAAATTATACGATAACCCTGATGTTAACTCCACTTGGTGTAAAATGCTTTCCTCAGTAGCAGGAATCTATGCAATTTTAGATAGAGAAACAGGGAAATTATATGTAGGTAAAGCAAATGCATATGGTGGAATAGGAAAAGGCGGGATATGGGGAAGATGGGAATCTTACGCTAAAACTGGACATGGAGGTAATAAGCAATTAATTGAGCTATTAGAAAATAATCCAGAACGTAAACAAGATTTTCTTTTTTCGATATTACGTACTTTACCCAAAACAATTACTAATGATGAAATACTCGATATTGAAAATATTTATAAGGAAAAGTTGGGTACACGTGAATACGGGTATAATGCGAATTAGTAACTTTTAATATAAAAAAGATAATAGAAAATTATTTGTATTTAAAATTGGCAGAAAAAACACCTGTTTTTTTAATAGGTGGTTTTTCCAATTTAATTTAAGATACTATAAAATTATTTTTCACCTATTAAATTCAGCACTTATTGGCATATGATCACTGAACTCAATCCAATCTTCACGAGATCCTATATGAAAAGATTTTAGTTGATCCAGTAATATTTCTGAAGCGAACAGAAAATCAATATGAAATGGTCTCGCTTTTTCTTTTCTAAAATAATGGGTCGCTTTCGACTCTTCACCATGTTCTTCCTTAGAAAAATGATGATAGGCACTCTTAATCCCAAACCCTTCAAGAAATTTAACAACCTCAGAATGTGTCTTAACTCTTTTGATACGATCAAATAGCTTATTACTGTTCCAGTCACCTACAATAATACATGGCTCTTTTAACAAAGATGCATATTTCTCTAGCGCTAAATATATTTGACCTATGTAACTATTATAACGTTTTTCAACCTTTTGTGACCAAACTGCAAACATTATAAACTCCTGTTTACCAGCAGAGACTTTTAATGGAACAATATAGCGAAATGATTTATCATAATCAGGATGAATTTCAATTTGATACCTTTTATCAAAAGTAATTATTCCAATACCCTTGTTTGGATTATCCCCTTCCCATAAAAAATTATCGATACCTTTTTCATCAATAATCTGTCCCCATTTTTCCGGCTTTTCACACTCTGAAATTACTAATATATTTGCTTTAAGCGGTAATATTTTATCGACTTTCTTCCTAAATGCCATTCCTGCATTCCATGCAATTATTTTCATTTACCCAGCTCCTATATGTGATTACATAATATTATACAACCCATCAACAACTTTAATGTTTGTGTACATCCGAGGTAATTAATTCATACATATTCAAGTAAAAAGGTCATTGCAATTAATAACTGTTTCCTTTCATGTATTACGACATGAACTAACTATTCCTGTTTGTTTTTTGGTAAATTAAAAGCTTTAAAAACTTCTAAATGTAATTCTGTAATTTCCCTCTCTACAAAATCGATAAATTTATTAATCCCCATATCAGGTGTCTTTGAATTTAGATTGAAATCATAGGATACAATACCTTTAGCATCATCAATATCATAGTATGTTAAATTAAATTTCGGATGATTTTCTACTCCTTTGACTAGTTCATCAAAAAAGTCTTTAATTGAGAAACCATACACCTTTGGTCCTTCTCTCTCTTCAATCACTTCTACTTTAAGTTTCATATCTTCAATTTTAGTAATATTTATTTGAACCTTCTTCATAAGAGCAGTTTTTGGTTCACCATAATTTACAAGTGCATACGTAGTATTCATTTCAAGTTGTCTTAAATCCATGTTCACCGCTGCATCCCTGGATAAAAACACTCTCATAATTATATCCCCCTTCTAAAATATTTCACAAAATAAACACCGGATATATAAGCATGTTTGGCATAGCCAAAGACTTTTGATAAACTAGCTATTTGAAGTTCTTTGATAACTTGATATATGAGGTGGCAGGAAGAAAATAGAGTGCGAAAACCAAGCCATTTGGTTCCTGCGTAAAATATCAACTGTACTAAGAGAGCGTCCAAGCGTTGGACATCTAGGGGTGGAACACCCTGAAGTAACGCTTAGAGAGACGAAAGGTTACATTCGTCGTGGAGCTGAGAAGCTCCCACATCATGCTTTGCTAAGTGGCGGGTAGTTCACAGCTCCAATAATTCCTTTATTTTTCCGCTAACGTCACGATAGCTTACTGCATAATCTCAACGGGAAAAATTATAAAAAAACATTGAATTGCTGAGGAATTCTGTCCTCAACATTAATTTAGATTTGCATCAAAAATGTAAATCCTCATTTCCCTGGTATTGTCCTTTAATAAGTCTATGTCTTATAAATAATTCTGCAATAATTAAATTTGGTACCCACGCTAACCAAGCAATAACAGCGTAACTAAGCTCAAACTGCTCTAATCCAAACAGCAATACAAACAAAGGTAGCCAAATTCTTAATGTAACTGCCGCAAAGGTTAAGGAATAATTTCTGATCATCCAATTCCGATGGTCTTCAATTTTTTTATTCTTAGCTCTATTTAATGCTTGATATGCTGATGTTAGCCAAAACACGGCTAACAAACCGAAACCAATCTTTGCTACCAATCCCCCCATAGCGTAAAAGGATAAGTATAGTCCTGAAACGCCCCCTAATAATATACCAACCATATAGATTCTCCCAACTATTCGATGACGGTTGATATTTCTTCCTCTAAATTTTGTGGATAATGTAAACGGACCGATTACTAATGCTACTATACTAGTTGTAATATGTATAAATAACATAATGTACCAAAAACTACTTAATTTAGATACAAACATAAGCTTCGTTTTGACAAGCCCTGTTTGAAATCCATCCATAATAAAATATTGGACAACAACATAGCCAGCTACTAAAAGAGCAAAAAAAGTAAATACAAACCAGATTTTCCTGTTCAAATTTTACTGCCTCCTTGCTACATTTAGGGAAGTTAGATTATACATTACTGTTCATTCTAGGGAAAAATAGAAAAGCCTTCTTTAATTATTTATTCACCACATTCTTTTCATCAAAACAACTCTAATTGAAATCTATAAAAATGAAACTAGATATACCGCAAACAAAAGTTGAGTTATGAATATCGATTCATTGTTAAAGCAACAAAGAGCCGCTTCAGCATATTTACCTGAAGCAGCTCTTGTTATCTCAAAAATGGTAATGGTGCTTGCTGAATTCCGTTTTGAGTTGAAATATAAAAAGATTTTGCGAATCCCTCACTGTGAATACATTCGTCTATTACGAGCATGATAGGAATTTTACGTAAGTCTAACATTAGCTCCTCTCTAACATGTTCTGCTAAAGCGAGATTAGATATAGATAAAATAAAAATACCTGGTAAACTCTTCGTATTTTCGAAGTTCAATAAATTATTTGGTCCATTTTGAATTTGATCTTCCCAAATTTTCAATCGCGATTTTAAATGTTGTGCATATCGCTGCCCCTGTTGTACCCTTTCAAATATGAAGTTTTGATTTCCAATCGGAGTTTTAACTTCTCCAACAGCAATTGGATTATACCCAGTACCAGTACCTTGTAGCCTCGGATACCAGCACCAGTTTTTTAATATTTGTTGGCCTACTGCAAACTCATATTTTAATTGATTCATAGTGACAAATCTTTGTACCCCTGCTACTCCAAGTTTTAACCACTGTTCTGGCTTTAAAGAATAGCTTGTATTACGGTTATGATAAGCCCACATCATCAAATGACCGGCAGTATTTAAAGTGATTGGAGCAGAGGTTTTGGGCTGTTCCGGAAATAGCCCCGATTTTATCTCCCATCGACTAACAAATCCATACAGTACCAGTTTTTTCAGCGATTCTGAAACCTGTGACCTACTAATTTTAGATTCCACAAAATTTTTAATTTGAGCTTCAGTAATCGCTAATGAATCCCAAATAAGCTTTAGTATTAAATTGTCTTTTTCATTTATAAAACCTGAATTAATTCTGTCATATATACTACGTAAATCTGTGAGTGGTTTAAATTTATCTGGAAGAATTGGTCCCCCCTGTAAAGAGGGGTCATCCCAAAGTGATAACGATTCGTCCCTATTAAGCCAATATTGAACCGCCTTTCCATTCTCTTGTACGGAAACCTGCGGCGCACTCATTAGTTATATAAAAACGCCGTTGGATCGTTAACTTTTTTGCGTCCAAATGGAAACTTAAAGATAACCCCCGACCCTCTCTCTTTTTCCACATCCACACTTACAATTCTCATACTTACTACGTCATCCAATACTGGTTGTTCGATTGTTTTAGGGACAATTCATTTAATTGTGCAGCCTTGGTCCAATTCAACAAAAACTCCAAAACGCGGGTCAACATTTACAACCCTTCCTACAATTGTATCCCCTTCAGCTAATTCAGATAATAACTGATAAGGATTTTCCACGGCGGCTTTTCTAGAAACGTGGATTAGTCGCTGTTCTGGATTAAATTGTAGAACCTTAACTGGGATATGTTCTCCAATTGGTGCATAGCGATCCACAGCGTTTTTATACACTCTTCCATAGTTTAGTTCATGTAATTTCATGAAGCATTCTGCACCATTGATGCGTAAGAATATGGTTGGAACCTGAGCATTCATGTTATATCCAGTTACCTCAGCTTCGTAAGTAGGTTCCTGAAGTCTTTCATCTTGCTCCAATTCTATTAACTCACGAATTAAGGCATCTGCAGATCTCCTGCTTGCTTCTTTTACTGAAACCTGAACTTTATTTACATCCAGTTCATCAGAAATTTGAGTAATTACTACGTTAAAAATATTTCCTGTGAATTGTGTAATACTTCTAAAAGAGTAATCAGAGAAGTCCTCTTTTTTACAAATACCTATAATCTTACCGTTTTCAAGGGCAAACTCAGCATATTCAGTATCTGGATCGTCTTTATCTTGTCTTTTAACCGTTCTCAATACTGCTTGAATTGGCTCTTTATATCTACGTAGTGCCTGTAGCTTTTCATAAGTTTTTGAATCCATAAAAATATCTCCTCTCCCTCATTCAATATTTAAAAATCCCAAAATAATACTTCTACTAGAATTATTGTTACTTTTAACTGAGAAACTAAGTTTTTTAGAAATATTCTCTAAAATTTTTAATTGTTTTTCACTAGATCTGCACCTTACCTTATTCATAAAGATTAAAGAATGGACAACTTTTCGTATATGATTATATGGATGGACAGTATACAAAAAAATTAGCTTTAAAGGGCTAAAAAAGTAGATATAGATGGACTTGAGAAAAAAGCTTATTTGAAGGATTAGAAGATGAGCCTTTTACAACCGCTATTAGTGAATACATTATTAAAAAAACCTCTTTCTGCATTCTTATAGACAGAAAAGAGGTTTTATATTGTACTTTATAAGAGCCTTTAGAGTTTTACGAATTATAAAAAGGCGCATTTAGATTGATACGTTTTTTTGCGATGTCTCTTTTGTGAATTGATATAAGGCAATTGCACCTAACAGAACAAGTACGTCTTCAGGAGCATCAATCAAAATAAATCTCCAAATTTCAGGAACTACCCAATTAATCCCTGCTGCTGATTCAAGATATGTTTGAAAATAACTGATTGTAAAATCAATTATAGATAAACATATAAATAATGTTAGACCAAATCGAATTAATTTCTTATTTTTAAACATGTAACACCTCTCAATATTCATTAGATATTCTTATTTTGGTTCTTTATATTTTTACATCATTATATTTAATTTTAACATAAAAAAACCAAATAAATACAATATGCAGCATATTCTTTTGATGCCGTGTTAATTCATTATATTGATATGAAGTACTATTATTTTTTATAAAAGTGAATTTTGAGCTTACAAAATAATTGTTTAAACTCCCTTTCGTAATATATACTGCTTTGAGATGAAATTATAGAAAAAATCCACACACTTTGAAAAGGTTTAATCAAAATGTATAGATTTTAATTTTGGATTCCTTAAGCTTTTATAAAAAAGATTGTTTATTTTATGTAATTTACTTAAATGAATGCAGTTTTCAGTTTAATAATATTCCTTCATGATCAGCATATAAATTTCACTTTTTAAAGATACATTTTGTTCATTGGCCTAACAGAAAAAGTTAAAAATCCTAACCCATGTTAGTAATTTTTCCTGTTTCTGTTGATAAATATAAAAATACTGCCTAGTACACTTAATGAAAGCACGAAATATAACAATAAATCAGGTAGAAATTCTGAAGAAACTATATCTATTGATTGAAAAATATATATGGCAATGATACCTACAGATAAGATATTGTACAACACATTATTTGTTTTATATTGAATTTCTCTTCCTCTTTCGTCTTTTGCTTCATCACTGGACTGAAATTGTATTACGTACATCTGACTGATGAATATTACAACTAAAAATAAAATTTTTAACCACAACATATGACTCACTCCTCCTGATAATCGAACACGTCAGTTATTGGCTTTTCAAATTCATTTGCGATTTTAAAGGCAAGAATTAGAGAAGGGTTATATTTGTTTTTTTCAAGAGTAGCGATAGTTTGTCGACTAACACCCACCCTTTTTGCCAGTTCTTCTTGCGTCCAACCTTTTTCTGCTCGGCAAACTACAATTCTATTATGTAACAAAAGCAACACCTCTTAAGATAATTGTAATTTATTTCTTACAATTCGTAAAGTATTTTTGACAAAACGCTTTTTATAAACAGTTAATCTTCTTTCAAAATGGTTAAACTTTATTGCAAATCCACACTTTCTTTAAAACAGTACGACTTTATTTCAAAGTTACAGTAAACACTTAAAAACCCCTCTTATTAACAACGCTAAGAGGGGTTTTTCTATTGTAAATCGATAATATAGTTATTTAATTTTCTTATGAAAATATAAGAGCCTTGCTACAATCTAGTGTGTGGTAAGGATCCTTAAAGTTGTTTAATTCTTATTGAACTAAAGCACCTGTTTGTTTAAGTGATTACATTCACATTTATCATTTTAGCCAAGAAAACTCCTTCCTCAAGGAACGCGAAGTGAGTAGGTGGGAGATGAATTGGCTTCGAACAAGGGATGGCAGGAAGCCATCTTAATTGTTCGACATACAGAAGGTGTTACTTTACTATCTATCGAATATATGTTCTGTGTATAATAGTTATATACCGAAATGGAGGTGAATGAAATGATGTTCAATAAAGCCTATAAGTTTCGTATCTATCCAAATCAAGCACAAGCAATTCTAATAAACAAAACGATTGGTTGTTCCCGCTTTGTATTCAATCATTTTCTATCCTTATGGGATCACGCATACAAAGAGACAGGAAAAGGCTTGACCTATGGTACATGCTCTGCCAAACTTCCTGCCATGAAGAAAGAGTTTGTTTGGCTGAAAGCAGTGGATAGTATTGCGATTCAGTCGTCTGTTCGCAACCTTGCCGATGCTTATACACGCTTTTTCAAAAAACAAAACAGCGCACCGCGCTTTAAATCTAAGAAAAACAACGTACAATCTTATACCACAAAACAAACAAATGAAAATATTGCCGTTGTAGGAAACAAAATGAAGTTGCCAAAACTAGGTCTTGTTCGATTTGCCAAAAGTCGTGAAGTAAAAGGACGTATTTTAAATGCTACAGTTAGACGGAACCCTTCTGGCAGATACTTTGTGTCATTGTTAGTTGAAACAGAAGTGCAAGAACTTCCGAAAACAAATTCTTACATTGGAATGGATGTGGGACTAAAAGATTTCGCCATTTTGTCAGATGAAACAACCTATAAAAATCCGAAGTTTTTTCGATCATTAGAAGAGAAGTTGGCAAAAGCACAGCGTGTTCTTTCTAGAAGAATGAAAGGATCTTCTCGCTGGAATAAACAACGAGTAAAAGTAGCTAGAATTCATGAATACATGACGAATGCTAGAAAAGATTACTTGGACAAAGTCTCAACTGAAATCATCAAAAACCACGATGTTATTGGTATAGAGGATTTGCAAGTATCGAATATGTTAAAAAATCGTAAGTTAGCAAAAGCAATTAGTGAAGTATCTTGGTCACAGTTTCGAACCATGTTGGAATATAAAGCAAAATGGTATGGCAAACAAGTCATTGTCGTATCGAAAACATTTGCTTCCAGCCAATTATGTTCTTGTTGTGGATATCAAAACAAAGACGTTAAAAATCTAAACCTACGTAAATGGGACTGTCCTTCTTGTCGTACACACCATGATAGGGATATTAACGCAAGTATCAATATAAAGAATGAAGCAATAAGGCTTCTAACCGCAAGGACTGCGGGGTTAGCCTAATCAATTAGAGTTCGATAGAACTCTTTACTTAGGAATCCCCCACTTCTAAACGAAGTGAAAGTGGGGGTAGTTCAAAATATCTCTCAAATATAATATCAGTTTATATATTCACCATTCTTCTCTAACAGGTTCAAGATAAATTGTAATTTGTTAATCGATATGTTTGTTTAACCACTGTTTAAATATCTTTAACTGTTCTTCAGTATGAAAGTAATGTTCACCTGTCTCCATGACTTCTAATTCACAACGATGTTTTTTTGTAAAATAGTTAATAGTTTCAAATTCGCACAGTTCATCCTTGGCTCCATACATAATATATGTATCTGTATTCCATGTATTAATAGGATGTTCTTTTACATAGCATAAATAATCCCAATATAACTTTTGACCAATAGGTGTCTCTATAGTCATTTCTTTTTGCAAAAGCTCTGGTGTTATATTAAACCATTTCATCATATTTTCGATAATTCGTTCCATATTAACTACTGGTGATAATAATAATGCCTTTTTTAACACATCATTTTGATAAGCTAAAAGGCTAAAATAAGCTCCCATACTACATGCAAACACGCTTACTTCTTTCCAATGTTCTTTTGCGTAATTCATAATTATAGATAATTCACTAATACAAAACTGTACTTTGCAAGGAGTATTATCATTTTTTCTTTCTCCATGCTCAGGTAAATCAAAGCTTAATACTTGATAACCTTTTTGATTGGCTTCTTCAGCTAATATTTGAATAACTGCATCTTCCTTATTTGACATATTTCCATGTACTGCAATAAAAATTTTTTCACTCTTACCTCCCCATAAAACCGTGGGAATATTACTAATTTTAAAATTATCTTTAAGCATATTTCCTCCGTCGAATAAGACATATAAGAATTGGCCAAAAACTGCACACACTTTATAATCCTCTACTCAGTTTTAAACAAATCAAACTATTACTAATTTATCACAAATGAATTTCACTCTCCCTCTGCCTCTATATAACAGAGTCTATTTTGTATTTAAAATCTTTCTTTTTTTTATTTCTTCAGAAGCTATAAGTTCTTATTTTGATCCTTATTGAGCTAATCTACTCTGTTAGCGGAAGAAGGATTTTTAAACAATTATATTATTTTTTAAATGACTATATTATAAATTAAACAGCTTTATTATCTCTGCACCTCTATTACTGGTTACACCACTTAAGGCATACGATCTTTTAAATCTGCTAAAGGTATAAGCTTGTCGACAAGCCATAACTTCTTATTTCCATCATAGATAAGGTTTATTTGCATTAATGACATATTATCAGATGAAACACCATTAACTGTAATTTTGCTTTTCACTTTTGCTAATACATTTGCTTTTGTAGTATCCAAAAATGCATAATACAACTCGCCACCTGTGTATTCAGATTGAAATGAAACTTTCTTCTTTTCTTTCTCATCTCCAGCCCCAGGAGCAGATTGCGTCGGTCCACCTGGTGGTGTTAATTCTTTCTTTGCATTCGGTGTTATATATGCATCGATATTAGCAAGGTATGATTCGCCTTTACCCGTATCATAAGTACGGAAAGCTTTAAGAAATCGTTCTGCAGCTTCCTTTACTTGTTGTTGATTGTTACTCTTTAGAGCTGATAATTCCTTTTTCGTATCATTGTATTGTGCCTCCACCTTTTCCACTTTTTTCGTTAATTTTATATTATCAGTTTTAAGTTTCTCATTATCAGATTGATATTTTATTAAAAACCCTACACTAGCTATTAATAAAATTGCTATTATAATGGTAATTTTCTTCATCATTTACCTCCTTTTCGCAGTTTCATAAGTTGCTAGGTGTTACATGCATTATTATCTAACTACACGACCATATCCCGCAAAATGCTGTTGAAAATATGATTTACTTAAATCAGCATAGCCAATCGGATCGCCAGCATGATACATTGTATTATTTCCTACATAAATGCCAACATGCGTAATGTAGTTACTTGTAGCATAAGTACTATGGAAAAATACTAAATCTCCTGGCTTAGGATCTGTTATACGTTGGGTTTTATCCCATTGGGTTTGTGCAGTACCAAATAAATTAATACCAACTCTTGAATACGTATACTCAATAATTCCACTACAGTCGAATGACGTATTTGGTGTTCGCCCTCCAAAAACATATGGCCATCCTTGATACTTTAGTGCTTCTGCCATAATGGCTTGGAATACATCATCACCTAAAACGCTACCACCAGCAATTCCACCAGAACCACCAGGGGTTTGACCAGGTTGATAGTATCTCATAATATATGGGACATAATCTGGATCACCATAACACCAATTATTAGCTACTGCCTCCGCACTTCGCCATGATGCACATCTATAACCATTTTTAGCTGATTGCTCTGCAGAAAATGCCCTTGCATTCTCGTGAGTATATCCACCTTTCGAAACTGCATAGTTAGCGTAGCCAGTTCCGTAGTTATAACATTGTAATGTAGTATTTTGATCACCATTTGATTTTTTATGACAATCAGCAAAATGCATTAAACCATATTTAATACTTTCTTCTGGATCAGTAAAATACCCAGGAGGATACCCTTGTGATTCTGAACTTTGCATAACATCCAATTGCGTCCCAGAACTTTCTTGTTGAATAAGAGCTAATATTAATGGAGTCATTGCTTCTATGCCATGTTGCGCCGCATATTTCCTTACCAATGGCTCCCATCTCATTACTTCAGGACTGACACTTGCAGTACCTGGTGCAAAAGGACCACTAATTCCCCCAGGGCTGACTTCATCTTCACTCATTGTGGCAGTTAATAAAAATATCACAATTCCTAAACCTGCAACAACAGCTAGAATAACACCGGCTACTATTAATAATGGCTTTGCAACAGCAACTGTAGCTGCCTTCTGTGCTACTTTAACTGCTACTTTCTTACCTACTTGTGCAACTGCCTTACCCGCTAATTTTGATCCTTTACCAGCCGCCTTCCCTAAAGAATGGCCTGCCTTTTTCAAGGCAGGCTTAGCATTCCCTAGTTCAGCTTCAGGATGATGTTCATTTTCAAGCTCGCGATTTGGTTCCGCACTCAATGTATAAACCCTCCCTCATGAGCTGAATTATTTAGGTTTTTTGGTTTCTTTTGCTTTTACATTTTTTAAAGCTTCTTGTTGTGTTTGTGCTTTCGTGTCAACTTTTTTAATTGCTGCCCCTTCTTTTACCTGTTGCTGATTATTCACTTTAGGAACATCTTTAGTTTGTTGTGGATTAACCGGTTTTACCTCTACTTGTTTTTGTGGCGTACTTACATGTGAAGTAGTGACTGGTTTACTCTCAATCGGTTTCGGTTGTGTTGGTGTTGTTCCTGACTGTGGTGTTGTGATTGGCTTACTTTCCATCGGATTCGCTGGTGTTGGTGTTGTCCCTGACTGTGGTGTTGTGATTGGCTTACTTTCCATCGGATTCGCTGGTGTTGGTGTTGTTCCTGACTGTGGTGTTGTGATTGGCTTACTTTCCATCGGATTCGCTGGTGTTGGTGTTGTTCCTGACTGTGGTGTTGTGATTGGCTTACTTTCCATCGGATTCGCTGGTGTTGGTGTTGTTCCTGACTGTGGTGTTGTGATTGGTTTGCCATCCATCGGATTCGCTGGTGTTGGTGTTGTTCCTGGCTGTGGTGTTATGATCGGTTTGCCATCCATCGGATTCGCTGGTGTTGGTGTTGTTCCTGGCTGTGGTGTTGTGATCGGTTTGCCATCCATTGATTCTATTTGACCCGTTGGTGTTTTAATTGTTGCTACTGGTTTTGCTTCCGCCTTTACATCTTCTTGCTTATTCTCAAGTCCACCATTATTTTGACTTGCTACCGGTCTAACTTGAGCTTTTACATCTTCTTTATCTTTTAGTTCCTCATTTGATTGCACTACTGGTTTAACATCCGCTTTTACATCCTCTTCTTTATCTTTTAGTTCTGCTTGTTGTATTTCAGGATTATTATCTTCATGTTTCTCTCGTACTGCTAATTCTGGATTCTCTTTAGTTGCGGCTACTTCTTCCTTAACCCTTTCATGCTCCTGATCTCCTTTTCTATCGCGAACACCTAAATCTTCTTCTTTTTTCATTTGATTAATATTTTTTTCTTTTTCTGCTTGCATTTGTTCTTTTTCCTTGCGTTTACCATCTGCTACCTTTTCTTTTCTATCTGCATAGTTTTCTTTCAACTGTTTAAACTTACTGTAGCCTGATTTACCCACTTTTCCTGCCACCGCAGCACTTGCAACACCCGCGGCGCCAGCTACTGCTACACCCCTTCCAACTGTCTTAGATCCACGTCTAACATCACGATATTTCTGCCTAATATTACTCATAGCATCTGATGCGCGTGCAGCTCCGGCACTTGCTGGTACTGTAGTAATAGCATCGAAAATTGTTTTACGATATAACCAAACACCTAAAAACGAAAGTACTTGTAATGCAGCAACTACTAAATAACCATACTTATCAGTTGCGCTAAATAAGATCGAAGAAACCCAAAACATTAAAGTGATAAGAAAGCCAATTGCAACTTTCATAAGCAGTGTTCGGAACAATTCAGATAAAAATCTCTTTGCTGTCCCAGTCCATGCAGGTACTAAAGCCATCAATAACATTACTGGTGACATTAGCGCTACGATAATAAACATTAATTGGTAGAACAACATCGCCATACTACATAAGCCTAAGACAACCCATAAAGGTCCATTGATTAAGAAAAGTAGTAATACTAAAGCGCCACGCTCAAAAGTAGCATCCAAAGTTAATATCGTATTTTTCTTCTGTTCTACTTCCTCTTTTAATAGATCCTGCCTTTCATCTGCTCCTGTTGTTGTTAACATTTTCTTAATTCTTTCATCACCGATTTTCTTCATATCTGTTGTACCAAACTGCAGTAATGTATAAGGTTGTTTTATTAATAGAGTGTGTGTTAAATCAGTAATGGAATCGACACCGCTTGAATATCCTTGACTTGCTCCACTAATACTTTGAGTGGAATCAAGAACAGTTTTATTTACTTGTTCAGAGAAAGTGTTCAGTCCTTTGATAATATAACTTGAATTTGCGAAAAAACCTAAAGTAAAAACTAAGATACCTAATGCCTTTAACAATCCTCCTAGCATCTCTGACTGGCGTCGTTGTACAAAACCTACCCAGATAACCCAGCAGGCTAATAAAGCTAACATGAGTCCAATTAATTCACTATATATTCCATTACCCCAAGAACCATTGAATCCTGCTGCTTTAGATATTACATCGCCTAATTTATCTCCTACATCAGCTACAATATTGAGACTCATAGATTGGCCGACCATACTTGTAACAAAAGTACTAACTGCAAGATTAATGGTCCATCCAATACTTACAAGACTAAATAACACAGCAACCATTTGTTCTTTTACTTTGTCTCCCCATTTCCAAAACTTGAGAGATTCACCAAATCCCCCTTCTGGTGTATAAATGTCAATTCCATAGCTACTTGCAGGGTATTCTTCATATTTTAATTTTTCTTTATTCTTTGGAATGATATCATCTATAAGAGAAGGTCTGGGTTCTTCCTCTGCATATACTGGAGCAGCTTTAAAAAGTAAATTAAATGCTAAAAGCAAAGTACAAATTAATAACAATAGGGTAATAAACTTTTTCATTACATGTTACTCCCCCTTTTATGGGAAACCTATTAATCTTTCGAACTAAACTCATTTGTCGGTTTAGTATTTGCTACCTCATCAATTTCATTTCGTTGAGGGCCAGAATAACTTCGAACTTTAAATCCATCCTCTGTACGAACTACTCTTACCCATTTCACTGCTTTATCGATGTTTTTAGGGGGCTTCTTTGAAATAAAGTTATACATAATTGTATCCTTATCTACCACATACTCTTTTACTGTATAGTCTTTGTAAGATAAATTATTTTGTGGCCCTTGATTCGGATCTAAAATTTTATTTTTATCTCCATCGACGATAAGTTTTCTAATTGTTTTATTATCATGTTGTAAGTCGGCCTTTACAAAGTCCAACATCATTTCTCTAGGAGTGTGCCCCTGTTTATCTTTTTCTTCTCCTACATTTGTTTCGCTATTTCCACATGCTGCGCTCAAAATTAGAGCGCCAGCACATAGGCTAGAAAGTATTAATTTTTTTAGTTTAGTTTTTAACATATTAACTCACTCCTACGTTTATTTTTTCTCCCCCTTCCTCGACAAAGGTTGCATTAACTTCCTGCTTTTCATCATCATTTGACCTTCTATAATTCTTTCTCGCATTTGGTCTTGTATCAAATGCATCATATAAATCCTTAAACACTACATCCATTGTGACAACACCTGTTCTTCCTTGGATATCTTGGAATAAACATTGTCCTGTTTCTAAATTAGTAATAATCGCATGATTTTCTTCATTATCAGGTAATCCAAAGAAATCTAAGATTGAAGAAATTTCTTTACTGTCTGTATTACGGAATGAGAACTTCATACCGATATTATTTTTAAATGTCTCATCCCCAAGGTCACTTGCACTTTGAGTTGCAAAGTATACTGCAGAGTTTAAGGCACGACCTTCACGGACTAACTTACGAGCTAACTCTCGCCCTTGAGAAGTCCCCATTATTGCCCATGCTTCATCCAATAAAACAATTTTGAATTTAGTAGGATCCTTTTGAAAGAATTTTCTTGCAAAAGAAGATAGAGACATTAGCATACTAACCGATAAATTTTCTTGTAGGGTATAATCTTTCGGATCTTTTTGAATATCTGGCATGTCAAGATGCTGAATTTGTATGATATTTACTGCTGTATCAAGTTCAATATCTCTATTTGTTCCATCACCAAAGATTAAGTGTGCAAATGATAAATTCTCAAATGCTTGAATATGAGCGGCTAATTGTTGATCCACTTTATCCTCACTATCTTCAAGGTATTGAGATACAGCCGTTAAGCATGGCTCTTCCATTCCTGCAACAAATTCTACAGCAGAAGCCAAGCGCGGGAATTTTTCCGAGTTATCAGGTTTAATACCTGTAATGAAAGTAAGAATTGTCATCGCTAACTCAATTGCATCTTTTCGGCTATGTTTATGAATGATAAATGGGTCAAGTTTCCCTTCATCTCGTCTATCAGTCCCTAGTGTAATTACGTTTACTTTACCTTCTAAACCATGTAAATCTTCTGTCCAGTTCCCCCTCTCACCTTTCGGATCGACTATCAGTGTTTGTGCTCCTCCAAGAACAGCTAAGTAAACAATTAAGTTCGTTCCAAATGATTTACCAGAACCAGTACTTCCCGTTACTGCAACTGAAAGTGCGCTTGTTTTTTGATTTGCAACGGTATTTGTTGCTGCGAGAGAAGGTGTCATATAGACTGCTTTGTTTAAAATACCAGTTGTTCCAATATAAAACCCGATATTATCCCCTAAATCTTGTGTTGCTCCAAACATACCGGCCGCAAGTACTCCAGGTTCCATAAAGTGTATATAATCATTTACATACCTTCTTGCCCCAGGGATATGTTCATTAAACAGGAGGAACTGATCTCCATATGGTCTTACTAGTTCAATCATCATCTCTCTATAAATAGAAATGAGTGAATTTGTATTCCGACGCATTGTATCTAAATCTTCGGCACATATACAGAAAGATACTGATGTTTTTACTAACGGCATACGTGTCTTTTGTATGAGGGCTTGTAGCTCAGTAGCTTCCTGAACACCTTCATACACATTTAATCCAACAGTTTGTGCATTTTCCCTTGCATGCATTTCTTGATCTTCTAAATCCTTTTTCTTCTTATTTAGTTTAGATAGTGCTTTACGATGATTTATGTTTTCTGTACGGACACTTAATTCAATAGGGAAATCTATGTTTTGAATCATATACATCCACTCTTGGTCTGGAAACTCCATCTTATATGGGATTTTAGATGTAGATAAAAAGCTCATATATGCTGGATATTCTAACCCGTCGGTACCAATCTGGGACATTTCAATATGTCTTCCTTTAACATCAAATTCTGCTTCGGATAATCGTAATAAGCTTTCTTGATTTGGTATTATTGCAGAGTCGTCATTCTGTACGGGAGGTGTCCATCCAGCAGTTACTGGCGCCTCTAATGTGCGATAGAAGTTTCTTAATATAATCCATTGCGTTTCATTAGTTTCTAGAGCCCTTACAGCCAAATGTTTTCTTATTTTATTTTTAAAAGCGCTAGCTTCTCTTTTAAACATCTCCAAATCAGTTTTTAGTATTTTGGTATCACCAAGTAACCCAAACTGTTCTGCAGTGTTTTTAAAGGTATGAAATGCTGTGTACAACATTTCTTTAAACCCTTCTTGTATGTGTCTTACCTTTAATTTCACGCCAATAAAATATCGGTACTCTACTGCATTTTTACCAAATTTTCGTTCTAGCTCATGTACGACATCATCTGTATGATCAATTGCAAGTTCTTTTAATTCACCGCTTACTGTTTCTTTGAATTCATCTGCTTTTTCTTGGAAGTTCTGATAAACAGGAATCATTAAGAGGTGCTTTTCTTCATCAAAATTCCAAAACAAGCCAAGTTGACGCATGAATAAGGTATTTTTATCATCATCGCCTCGGAACTCGTATGGTATTCCGTATGCCTCATAATACGCCCAGCAAGAGCCATCTTGGTTAAAAATCAAATTTTCGTGAAAGTATTTGACTGGAAATTCAACCTGATTCATTTTACCCTCCTTAGAGAAGAATATGAGACTAAAATAATTCTTCCGTATAGATTAATTAATTACTTATTATTGATTGAATCATCCTTGAATCGTATTAAGGTTTTATATTGATAGTTTCCAATATTATCAGTTGTATCTTTATAGCGGCTAATCTTCTTATTTTCGAACATAAACACGAAAAATCGAAACAAAAATTTATGTGGGCTTTTTCCATCCAATTCTACATTGCCAAAGAAGTATGCTATTCCACCTGGTAGTATTAAATATTTTAAAAACACATTATTTCCTAAAGGTAAAAACTGATCTAGAATTAAAATTAAAAGTAAAGATCCAACAAAGAAGCCCAACTGTCTATAAGGAACTGGGAAAGGGAGGGTTAAGTCCCTTATCCCGTATAAACTCTTAGGAATATCCCATATCGAGTTGTATGTCCTAACTTCTTTACGAGTCGGCTTTTGAGTCATTTCTACCAACCCCTTTAATATTTTCAGAGATTTTTAATTTATCACTTGAATACTAAATTATATAATTTTGTACCAAGATCTTTGAAAACGTCTGGTGAGAATACAAAAACTGATAATAGTGCACAAACAATTATCCAACCAAGTAAACCAGCCATTTGTCGTTTAACTGCAAAGATAATTACTCCAATAAGTGCTACAACTAAAAAGATTGGACCTAATTGAGCTACTAACCAATTTTTAATATTTACTCCAAAATTAATATTACCTATTACAGCTGCATCTGTAATAGCAGGTAATTGGTGAGCTAACATATCTAATCCCAAAAGCTCCATAATTATTTACCCTCCACTTTCTCTAATGTGTTTTCAAATTTCTTCATAGAGCTAATTGAAAACTTGTTATCTTTATTTACAAGATTTAAATCATATGTGTATGTGTACTCTAAGCTGCTATCATTGTCTTTTAACTTGGCATCAACTAAGACTCTGTACCCTTTATCTCTATCTTCATAAATTCGTAGGTTTTCTAATTTGCTAAATGTCATAATACCTTTTAGTCCATTTGTTATATTACTTTTTTCAAAGTAGTAAGCAATTTCTTCTGGTGTTCCTTCTGTATACACTTTAAATACAGATTGTAAAAATTGTTCTACTTTTTTTATTTCTGCATCTGTATTAATTTCTCGTCCTTCTGATTTGAAAGTGGCTACTTTATAAGGAGCCTTTTCTCTCTCTCCATGAACGATCGTAGGATTGTTAGGGACTACCATCCTCCCTTTCTCCATTAAAATTGGAATAGAGAAGTACCTTGTAACTTCTTTTGGTTCTTTTGATGTGTCTGGAGCTTGTGTCGTCCCAGGAGCAGGATTATTTACAGGTTCTAGTTTCTGAATGATTTTCAATGTAACTTCTGCTTCATTTCCTTTTTGTCGGACCCCTACTGCTTCCGATTTAACTAAAGTACTAGAAGCGTTTTTTAAAGTATCTCTATTTAATCCACCTTGCTCATCGGATCCTTCAACTAGAAATTTCTCTAATCGTTTTTTTCGTTCTTCAGCTACATTCATATCAACTTTCCAATTAAAATAATTAGTGGCAAAACTATTCGCATATGCAATTAATTCTGCTTCTGACATTTTAATTTTTACGGGTTCCTCCTTCTTTTCCTGAACAGCTACTGCTCTAGGAGGACCAGCAAGTTGGATAAATGAAAGGGAGCTTCCGGCAAACACGAATCCCATCACACACCAAAATGTAACCTTACCTACTTTTCTTCCTGTTATCGCTGGAACTTTCTCCCTTGTTTTACGTTTCTTCTTTTCTTTAAGTGCTTCTGAATTTTCTTGTTGCATATCTAATATTTCAGTTGTTTTATTCTTTGCTTTTTTAAAGAATGTAAATTTCTTTTTTTCGGCGTTTTTCTGGGATTTCTTTTTTACCATGTCTTCACCTCTCTTTTTAAATGGTTCGGAGATTACAAAGTTCATTGTAATTTCCACTAATCAACTATCTACTTTAAGTATGATTTACTTTTTTCGGAAATCTAAGAGAAACAAAAAAAAATTATGTTTTATATCAAAAATTTTTTAGGACAATTAAAACTAAATATAATGTTTATTAAAGTACATAAAAAACCCAATTCCATTAAGAAATGAAATTGGGTTTACACAGGGTCTATTCTCTATAGTAAGTATTACACAATATAAAAACCTAATATAATATATATCTTTAATATATATATAAAGAAAAAAGATAATACTTTTATACAGAGGAAAAATCATGTTAAAACATTGCCGTGCTAGGGGTTCATACTTACTCTAGCCGCAAAAAATCATAAAAAGTAAATACTGGGAATGTACTTAATGAGCTGGATGAGGATTAAAAACTACAAAATATCGTAAAGTAGGTATATAAAAACTACATATAATCATCGTTAATTTGATGCAAGTAACGGAATAAATAATAAATGTAAATTCTGATGACTTACGAACAAACTTTCCACATTTATAAAAAAACTACACACAATTTATTAACAAATTGGTCAAAGTTAGGAACAGTATCCACTTTTTAAACAGAATTAACAGCTATTTTTCTGATTTTAAGTAGATTAAGAGATAGAACAGGATAAGAACAGTACTTATGGCTATATATTATACACATCAGATCAAATTTATTAAGATATCAACAGAAAAATAATAAATATTTCTGCTTTTTTGTAGATGAAATGATATAAAGAGAATGAATATTCAGATTTAAAATCTTAGAAATTGTGAATATCTCCTTTTGTTTCACGTGCAATGTATGGAATTGCATAAAAAATAGAGAGTAGTAATCATTTAAATTGAAAACTTTCTCTCTGTTTTGTTTGAAGTAATACACTCTATACGTTACCTCCAACACGAATAGCCCTCTACTTTTGTTTTTTTCAAAAATAGAGAGCTGTATCTTTACATTGCAGGAAGCAGCTGATCAACCGTATGTGGTATTTCACTTGTTGAACGGTAATATGCTTCTAAGGACTGTAGAAACTGAATTAAATCAAAGTCTTCAGGGACCTCAATTACACGAATCTTTTCCTTCGGCAATTTATCAATTTTTTCAATGAACAGTTCACGAATATCGCTAGGGATTTGATTTCCTTTATGCCCACTAGACTTTAAGAGTTCGCGAATTTCAATTTCTAATGCTGTATATGCGTTAATATTTACTCCTTGCTCATAAGCATATTTTCTAAATAGTGATTCCTCTTGATACTGCATGTAATTACGATGGTAAGTATCTATAGTTACAGGTACAGCATATTTCGCATGAAGCAGGTCATGCGCTTTACGGAATAGCTTTTGAACATTTCGTAAAGAGTATATAGCAAAATGAGTACCAAATTTAAAAATGGCCTCTTCTTGATCGTGTTTAGGTACATTGTGTGTAATCAAAGGATAAATTCCAGTTTTAGCAGCTGTGTCTAATACACGATATTGAGAAGATTGCTTTAATAATTTACTTAGCGTATAAACAAGCTTTTTCGGATATCCTTCTTGTCGATCAATCATTTCTCGTAAGCCACGAACTACTTGGCGAATCTGACGATGACAAGAGTATTTTAAAACGTTAATGAATTGGTTCATATCCTTGGCAAATTCAGCAATATTCATTTCAACTAACAAGTTTTCTATAAATTTAGCTTTACGCTTATATGTATCGCGTGGTGTAAATGGATCACGGTATTCTGCTCCTTCTTCTTTCGCGCATAAGAAATCAGGATGTACAGATAAATGCAATGTTGTGTATTGCTTTTTATTCTTCTTCCCTTTTTCTAACTTGCAAATTTTAAATAAAGGAGATCCGGTAGCAGAAAGTTTTGTTTCTAATTCCTCAAGTACAGCACGAATCTGATGTGGGTATTTCTTATGTAAGTAACGATACATACCACCAAAGTGTGTTGAGTTTCCTTGTTCATCAACTTTGAATAAAGAACGTTTCAGGGTAGTTTCGCGTTTCTGCTGCATTGCTACATCCATGAATAGTTTCTTAGCTGCAATGGATAACTCAAAGAATTCTTTGGTAAATACTATCGGGCTAATAAATGTATATGCATTTGCTTTATTCGTTTCCTTATTCATGAAATCAGTTAAGGTGATTTTATATTTACCACTGTACTCATTTTCAATTGTAATGATGTTATGGAAACTTAACTTCTTCAAAGCCACATAAAATTGTGAGTGGTGAATATGTGCAAATGCTTCTTTATAATTTTTATAATCTTCCCAAAGCATGTGGATTGATACATGTGAAAGCTCACCATATGTATTACATTTTTTATGAAGAAATAGAAATACTTCTAGATCAGCATTTGTAATACCATATAGCTTATGTTTTCTGCCTTCGTTTTTATCAAATCCACTTACTTTATCTACAATCTTTTTCATTTTCAGTGAAAAAGATGGCTTTGCTTGTTCAACAAATCCCTCTTCATCTGCAATTCGTTCTTCATAGGACATTGACTTCACAATGTCTTCTAGATAAGTATCTTTAAAACTGTAATACTTACCTTCTAAAGCATCTACTAATCTTTGCCATGATTTAATTGTTACAATTACTGGTGTTGTTGTTTCACCATTCAAACTACGTTTGTTCTTTATAACGAAAGGTTTTGCCATCTTTTTCACCTCCTTTTATTTTAAGTTGCAGTTTTCCCCACAATTAGGTATAGAATTACATTTTTGATTATATCAAATCGAATGCTGGTGAAATTTGTCCCTTTAAGAGGAAAAATAAAAAAATGAAACGTGCCTCAATCCCTTGTGCGACAAGGGGTTTGACGTTTCATGAAAAAAAGTTTGTTGCCACCATAGGTCTATGAAGTTTAGTAAATATGAAATGTGGTATAAATTGTGGTAAATCTTTATTAAGCATTGGTTTAATAGGGTTTTTCGCTGATTTCGTTTTACAGTTGTAGCCATCATATAGCTATAACGTTTCATGTTTTGGTTGAATAATAATATTTTGTAAATACCACATAAACGTTGTTATATAGGGATGTAGCTTTGCTTTTACTTGAAAAGTTGTAGCCATCATACCGCTATAAACGTTTCATTTCATTTCATATTTCCTGCCGTCATATAGCTATAGCGTTTCATGTTTTCAAAACAACTTAACTTATATAAAAAACCGATTTAACCTTTGGTATATAAGGATTTGTGTGAGTTTTTATGATGATAGTTGTAGCCATCATATAGCTATAATGGTTTAATCGAGTTTTCAATCATATTTTATGAAATGGCTTTATATCAACGTTTATCATAAAATCATATAGAATAAAATTTTTTTTAGAAGGATAATAATCAGGGCATGCTCGTTTCATTTTTTAAGAGTTGTAGCCATCATATAGCTATAACGTTTCATAAATTACTAAATTGTAGCCACAATAGAGCTATGTCTAATTAAAGATAAAGAGTTGCAGCCATGATAAGGCTATATAATTTCAAGTAAGGGAGTATCGCCATAATAAGGCCGTATAATTTCAAGTAAGAAGTTTATAGCCACAATAAGGCTGTAGGATTTCAAGTAAGAAGTTTATAGCCATAATGAAGCTGTAGGATTTCAAGTAAAGAGTTATAGCTACAATAAGGCTGTAGGATTTCAAGTAAGAAGTTTATAGCCACAATAAGGCTGTAGGATTTCAAGTAAGGAGTTATAGCCATGATAAGGCTGTAGGATTTCAAGTAAGGAGTTATAGCTACAATAAGGCTGTAGGATTTCAAGTAAGGAGTTATAGCCACAATAAGGCTGTAGGATTTCAAGTAAGGAGTTATAGCCATGATAAGGCTGTAGGATTCCAAGTAAAGAGTTATAGCCACAATAATAGGATTTCAAGTAAGGAGTTATAGCTACAATAAGGCTGTAGGATTTCAAGTAAGGAGTTATAGCCACAATAAGGCTGTAGGATTTCAAGTAAGAGTTATAGTTATAGCCATGATAAGGCTGTAGGATTTCAAGTAAGGAGTTATAGCCATGATAAGGCTGTAGGTCAAGTAAGGAGTTATAGCCACAATAAGGCTGTAGGATTTCAAGTAAGGAGTTATAGCCATGATAAGGCTGTAGGATTTCAAGTAAGGAGTTATAGCCATGATAAGGCTGTAGGATTCCAAGTAAAGAGTTATAGCCACAATAAGGCTGTAGGATTTCAAGTAAGGAGTTATAGCCATGATAAAGCTGTAGGATTCCAAGTAAAGAGTTATAGCCACAATAAGGCTGTAGGATTTCAAGTAAGAAGTTTATAGCCACAATAAAGCTGTAGGATTTCAAGTAAAGAGTTATAGCCACAATAAGGCTGTAGGATTTCAAGTAAGAAGTTTATAGCCACAATAAAGCTGTAGGATTTCAAGTAAAGAGTTATAGCCACAATAAGGCTGTAGGATTTCAAGTAAAGAGTTATAGCCACAATAAGGCAGTAAAATAATGTAGCAAGAAAATCAGAGTAAATAGCTAATTTACTTTTAAAAATTGAAACTGTATTGTAAAGTAGTAATTTTACAAATAGAAACAGTTTTATATAATAAAGACAAGCACAGAAGAAATTAAATGATTCCATAATTAGATTGTATAAGAAAGCTGACACCTGTAAGGACTATTCTGATAATATTTCAACTTCAAGGCTATGTAGCCATCATATAGCTATGACGTTTCATAGTGTTAGGATTTAAATTATATTTGTTATTAACATTGTTAGGAGGTACTTAAATATGGAAAAAGTATTAGTATTGTTCAGTGATGCCCTCCTACTTGCTGCTCCAATTTATGAAGAAAACAAGCAGTTATGGGCCAAATGGAATAAATACTATAAAGAAGTACAAGAGAATCACGATAAATTAGTAACATCAGCTAATATGTCCCCTTCCTTTTCAACACTTGTTTCTTGGTTAGGTCAGAAACAAGAGCAAGGAATATCGTTGTTGAACATTTATGCCAATCTGGATAAATATAAAATTGAGATTCAAAATGTACTAGATAAGATCATTGAACAAGAATTCGGAAAAAAAGTTGAAGCAGTTGAACCAACTCAAATTTCAATTTTTGAAGATAGTCAGGTAACAGAACATATAGAAGATATATCGGATGATTACTATCCTGTAACCAATGACGCAATGTATTATCAACTACGTGATGGAATAGCAAAAAATCATTTTGAGGAAGATGAAGCAGTAGCAAAACCGGTATTGCCATTAGAAACGAAAAATTCAAGTGGAGTTGCACAACTATCCTCACATAAGGATGAGGATTTGAGATTAGTGAATACAAACGAAGCAGAAAGATGGTCTATATTGGTTGATGGAGTAATTAGTAATATGGATGATCTTACAGCAGACTGTTTGGATACCATTACAATACAATGGTTAAATCAAGCTAAATCTCCAGATGAATTCATAGATTTTAGTTATGAAAATGTATTGGAATTATGTAATATGCCAAAAGCATCAGCAAACGGTGTAGAGTATTATCGTGCAGAAGATAAGATAAAGGTAGCGCAACGTATTGCAGCGCTGGCTAGTATCTTTATTTATTTGAATGATGATAATGAAGTCGTAGTACTGAATGATCAAGCAGAAACTGGCAAACAATTCGAAATGAAACGTGAAGTAATCAAAAGGCTGTTCGTACTTGATTCTGTAGTGCTATGGAGAGATAAGAATACTAATGAATACATGGGAATAGAATCCTGTAAGATTAAGCCAGGGAGTTTCTTATCAGGCTATTTGTATGGTTCTAATAGTACAACTGCTTTATTGTCAAAAAAAGCATTAGAGTATAATAGTTATAGACACAAGTTTCATAAACGTTTAATACGTTATTTATCCTGGCAGTGGCGAATTCGTCAACAATACAGTACTTTAAAAAGACCATACTCCATTGGTGGAGAAAAAGGTCTACTATCTGTAATAGGTATTAAAACAACGAAGGGTCGCCCAACTCGAATCCGAGAACAACTGGAAAATGTTTTAATTGACTTAGAAAAAGAAAATGTCATTTCACATTGGGCATATGCAGAAGAATTGGATGAAACAAAGATAGGAGAACGTAATTGGTTTAAGAATTACTATTCAAAATTAGGAATCATTATCTTACCACCAAAAGAATTGATGAATAATATAGATAGTATGGTAAAGAAAAAAGCAATAGGTATGCAAGAGAACCATTATATTCTAGATACAGTAAAACAAACTCCTGAAGGATCAGAAGATGTGATACGAGAAAAAATTATGTATCAGCATATGCATCAAAATAAAACAATGCGTGAGATAGCAGATGAAATAGGTCTATCCCCTGCTACGCTATCAAGATTCTGTAATAACAAAATGAAGCGTATTTCAAAAAGTGTTAATGAAAAACTAAACAAGTGGTATGAAAGACAAATAATTATAGAATCTATGTAAAAAGAAGCAGATACCTTTAAATTTATTATCAATACCTAAAACACAAAAAGTCATAAAAAATAAAGGGTGATACATATTAGTCATGTGTAATATGTATCACCCTTGTAATTTTTGTTCAACAATCGCGCCCGATTGTTGAAGATGCTTATTGAAGAAAAGCGCCCGTTTGTTTAAGTTTAATTGTTCACAAAGCATTAAAGGAATGCTTTGTCCGTTGTTGAAGAAAGAAAACACCTCAGTCATTTTTCTTCAGGGTAATAGCCATATGTATTCTTCCGTTCATCATGACGGGTAATTGAGAATCCATTGATAGTCTAAAAAGTTTCTAGCAGTAATAAAGTCCCCTTCTAAAAGACTATGTAGCAATAGACTATTCATATATCCAGATTCAAACACGTAGTACATTTATGCGTTTCTATACTTTACAGGCGAAATGCAAGTCAAGCGGATCGGAAATGAATTGAGCCTTGGTTTGTTTTTGCTAAAATTTTTAATTGATATGCGGCTTCCAATGTTTTATGCTAATTATGCTCTTTATTGCAAATATTTCACATAAAAGGACGGGTCAACTTGAGAAAATCGACAAAGCTAATCATTGCCGGAGTTGTAGCAGCAGTACTATTGCCCTTGGTTTATCTTCAATTAGAGACAGGAGCTGTAACAAAGAAAGCAAGCAATGTCATCTATGACAGCAAATATGGTAAGTGCGGGTTTCTTGACAAGGAATGGGACCAGTTGGAAGAAGCTGGGATCACAAACGCCAGCATAGATGAAATGGTTGCAAATGCTTCGAGTCCTGGGGTTGTGTGTGACGACCTGGAAGACATGCTGTATAACATTCAAAATCCAGAGTTAACAGAAGAAGAGGAAGCCGCTAAAGAAAAAAAATCTGCTAAGTTGGAGGAGGCAGCAAACCAGGCGATTGAGAAAGACAATAGGAGAATCGAAAAAGCAAGAACCTTCATAGATACTGACCTTAAAGCCATGATTGACCCCGTGTTGGTCGATGATTTCAATATGGAGTATAGGGTTGAGGCGGATGAACATTATGCAGGGAATATTAATGTGTTTGTAGATGCTGAGCAAGAAAGCAAGCAGGGAAAAAAATTGCGAAAAGCCTTTATTCAGAAATTTGGTGACGGAGATGTGGATGCCAATTATCAAATTTTGATTTTAACTGAAGACGAAAGTGTTATTGCAAGGGTTTCATTACCTGAATTATAAAAGGAAGGGGCAGTCTGTTGCCCTTCCTTTTTGTTATTGTCTTTTTAATTGAATTTAAACTAACCTGCCCCGTCTGTTTAAGTGAAAATCATCACAATTTTGATTTTACATTTTAACAAAATATCTCCCATAGTATTGAACACGTTCCTCCAGTAAGTATCTCAATTAAAGATAATCTATTTCTCGTCTGACTTTTCCAAAAGAAAGTTTAAATTGCCATGATATAAACAATTCCAAAAGTGTCTATTGTAGTTATCATCATTAATTAATATGTTATTATCAAGCTCCACTAATTTGTTCTTTAAATCATAAAAAGTCTTTGTTAGATTACAATCTTTGTAGTGCCCCTGCTCTATTAGCTGAACCCAATACTTTTTAAAGTAATTGAAGCAGGAATACATTTTCTCTATAGAAGAATTGACAAAATATCTTTCTACTCTTTCCGTAATTTCATGTTCTAGCTCATATATTTCTCCTGTGGGCTGATAGATAGCAATTAGATTACCTGAATCCATATTACTCCCAATAACAAGGTAGGGTTTAAACTTCTCTAAACTCGCTAAAAACGCTTCTGTATATTCTTTATCCAATATCGATAAAGAAAAATCATTTTGTTTTGTCCATTCCACTACATCTAAAAGAAAACCATTTGAATATGTGTAAAATTCTACATTAAGACATTCGAATTCATTTCCTTCAATTTGATGATTAAGTAAAAAGTGCATACTATCAATGGGCAAATTTAATTTGGCTATTTCCAATGTCATTCCTCCAACCCTAAATATTTAGTCTATTTTCTGCTTCTACACAAACTCAATTAAATTTTAGCATAAAGAAATGGTCTCCTTGCGGAAAGTGCAATATGAAATTATAAAAAGGTATGAGTATACAACCCACACCTTTTTACCGGTAGAAATATTCGTTATATGCTTAGTGCATCAATCATGATCAATGTCACCTTCGATATATTGACTGAGTTTATCCTTAATTGCTGCACTTTCTGGAGTGATCTCAGCCACTCTTCGATTATGAAGTCGAGAACCCTCTGCTGTCTTGTCTAGAGATAATGTATTATCATCATCTTGAGAAACAGTAGCGGCCATTTGTTGCTGTAACCATTGCATTGTTAAGTTAGATGTTGTATTTTTACCATTGATTTCTGCAGTTCGTTGAATTTCCTGTTCCTGCTGATTATGAGTTACATTCGATGTATAAGCTGG
This sequence comes from Bacillus sp. FSL P2-0099, assembly GCF_038007445.1. Classification (NCBI taxonomy): domain Bacteria; kingdom Bacillati; phylum Bacillota; class Bacilli; order Caryophanales; family Bacillaceae; genus Bacillus; species Bacillus sp. FSL P2-0099. The sequence continues at coordinate 497,141 of NZ_JBBOXE010000002.1, read as the reverse complement.
CTCCCTATATTGTGGTGTATGCTTCGTCCTTGGCACTTCTATAGGAGTTTCAGTAATTGCGGGTGCCTTTTTGTTAAAATCAATAGGCTCTCTATGTGTACCTGTATCTGGTACATTATCTTTTTGCGTATTAGCTACTTCATTAATTATTACATGCTCTAATGAATTGTTACCAGGAATTGACGCTATAGTTTCCCCTTTTTCAAGTCTTGGAGCAGATTTTCTTGAGTTATCTTGCACAGGTTGATTATTTGTTAATTCATCTTCATTGTCAGTATCATCTTCGTTATTGTAATAATCATAAGTATCAGGATTTAACTTCTGTAACCAACCTTCTATTGCAGTCGGCACTGTTGTAGGTGTACTCAATTCCTCAATTACATTTTCTTCACTATCAACATCTGTATCTGTGACATAATCATCATATTTAATTTCCGCATTCAATGACTCTTCTCGAATTTTCAACCAATAAGCAGCTGCTTCTGCATCAACTTGAATTTTAGCTGTTTTAAACTCAATAGAAGGAACAAAGTTTGCATTTACTTGTATTCCACCCTGTGGGGCGTTATCTTTTACAATTTTAGCAGCACACTGGAATGCTTTTTGAATCAATATATCATTTTCAGATAGAATGGGTACCTCTGTTTTCGAATAAGAGTAGGATGTTCTACGGGTACTTTGTGTTTTCGTTTCAGCTGTTACCATATCAATTTCTTGATCACCTTCACGTGCTTCATAAATTGTTTTCGTACCCATAAGTTTACTAAACAATTTAGCGTCTTCATTAGTAACATCACCATAAACAAGTTTATTACGAAATGTACCTAACAGGATATCCATGAATCTTGGGCCATGTTCAATTGCTAATTGACTAATGGTTTGTGCAATAACAATTAAAGGGGCTTTATATTTACGTGATTGAGCAGGAAAACTTTTAAATGCTTTATAAATGTAATCAGCAAACTCATCGACTAAAACAGGATGGTAAGGAGATACGTTAGGCTTACGACGGAAAACGGCATTCTGCACGGCATACAAACATAATTTACCGAATACATCAGATAAATCAGAAAGTTCCCCTTTCGCAGTATTGATTAAAAGGATGCCTCCAAATTCCAAATGCTTTTCAAAGTCAAAATCTGATGGACCACATAATACGCGACGAAGCAGAGGTTGAGCTGAAATATCATTTAATGTGTTTCGTAAACCACGAACGAAGGTTTCTTGTTTATCGATAATCTTTGGCTGCCCATAGTATTTCCCTTCAGTATGATAAATAACTTCCCCTCCTCCACGACCGCCAGAAATTTCAGGCACATAATTTAAATCAAACCATTCATCAACTTGCTTCAATATGCGCCAATGATTTCTCTCATCTCTATCAGGTATAGATTCAATATCATTTGGAAGTCGCCCTTTTAACTTAAGATGCATCTCAAAAACGAGGTTAGCATCATTATACATATCAATTAAATGTTCAAATCTAGCTTCAAATTTTGAATCATGGAGTTTTAACAAGTAAATATGTTGTTTAAGATGGGAACGCTCAGATTGAACGAAGAAAGGATTTCCTGCTCCATTATCAGAGAGCCCCGTTAATACTGAACATAACATCTCAGCAACTTTATCAACTGGACCACGTACGAAATTTATTGAAGGGGTATCAGGATTTGTTGGATCTAAATAGAAAATAACACTATCGGGAATCTTGTGTGCCAATACCAAGTTATATACCTTTTCGCAGAAGTCATTAGATGGCTCGATAACTGTAAGACCATTTACCTGCGTTCCTTTTACATCCTCTGAATGATAATCTTTTCTTGCATATAAGGTTTTAAAGTTATTAATCATTGAAGCCATATAGTCAAGAATTTGATTAGCAATTGGTAAACCTAGTGCAGCTGATTTACCTGTACCAATGTTACCGATGATCATTATATTAAGTGTTAAAGACTTGCCTTGTATTACTGCCATTTCCCGTGTAGCACTGTTAGGACCAAGAAAGATATCGGGTTCTGGCAATTTTGATGGATTTTTTTCAGTGAAAAATCTGTGTAATGAAGTAGCAAGTTTCCGTTGACAATCATCATTCAAAAAGGAAAGCATCCAACCAGGTATTTTAAATACGTATTCCCATTTTCCGAATTCATCTAAAAGCTCTTTTTTATGTTCATAAAAAATCTTAAAGAGCCATAAGAGCACGAGAATAATAATAATTACAGGTATAGCAAATACAAGGTGCATGATATTACTAAAATTTGAAAGTATAGTAGCCTCTAATCCTTTGTCATTTAGTGAAACTTCTCCAGCTTTCGAATGTAAGAATGGAATAAATATCTTAGCTAATGGAACACTAAATGCCCATAAGTACTGGGCAACTATACCAATTAACATCATCGAGAAAATAAACCATCTACGCTTTATCTCCTGATAGGTCTTAACCTTGGTTGATAGTTGCCAAGTATAAATTAAAATCCAAAAGCTAAAAAAGGTTTCAATGTAATAATTAGTTTCAAACGGATTACCCAAGATACTTAAAGTAGGTAATGGAGCCCCCATTTGTATTGACCAGAAAGAAACGTATTTATATATTCCTCTAAAAGCAAAATACCAAGCTAGCAGAAGTAGTAATGTCACAACATAGTAAGATGAGCGGGCTGCTAAACGATATTTCCAGCTTTTTGTAATGTCGATTGTAACTGTATAGGAATTTTTTTTGCTCTTTCCGGCTTTTGGATCCTCCCCATTACCTGGTGCATTATTGAGTTCAGCATTTTTTTGAACTGCATTCTCCAAATTCTTGTTTCACCCTCTCTTTTAACGAATAAAAAGCAGCGGTGAAATTAAGCAATTCAGCAGAAGTAGCCAATAATATATTCTCTGGTGCTATGGAATTGTGATACAAATCAGTAAAAATGGCTTGCTGCCCATGCTCTAATTCATCCGCTTCATATATCCCCAAAATCTTAATTGGGTTTAGTGTTCGGTGTTGATTTTGCATGGCCAACAATCCTGATAATTGTTGTAATTTAAAGTGTGTGTTAACCTCCCCTACCTTAAGTATTGTTAATAGACATAATATTTCTAAGTAATCTAAAGGTTTTTTTTCTTCATCAGGTGATTTTTTTCGTAATACCAAAATGTCATCTGTTAGCTCAAGTAGTTTAGAATGCTGAATCCCTTTCGCTTGCATTTCATTTTTATTAGATATCCACTCTACAGAATAAGGGAAAGAAGAATTTATATTTAAACGTGAAGTGATTTTTTTGAGCATATGACTTTTGCTTAAACTATTAACTTCGCGAATTTCTTGAAGAATATTATTTATTACAAGTGCCGATCCACCCATATTGCATACGTAGACATTTAGGTTATTCACTACACTTAAACGTGGTATATTGCTGAAAGCTTTTTTTAAATTTGTTACACGTGTAGTCCTTTTTTTGTAAGTAGAAATTGTGTGATAGGAGTCATCAATCACTGAAAATAACACGTAAAATTGTTTAGATGGGTTAGCAGCAGCGATATCGAGATATTTTTTTAGTTTGTTTTCTAAAAATGGAATGTTTTCTGATCCAGTATCAACTTCAATATTGATAATAGAATCTTTACAAGTAAGAACCCAATCAGGAATGATTAAAGGGTTTCCGTTTGAATCGGGATAAAACTCTTTAGATGGACGAAATGAATAAACGAGTTGAGGTAGATCTGGTTGGAAGGAAACGGGTTGAAGTTCTGGCTGAAACATTTCGCGATATTCTTCATCTTCGTATAAAAAGTAAACATTATTTGAATTGGAATACATTAGGTTGGGCAAATGTAAGTTTTGCTTCACAATTGAGTTTAGTGGAAAAAGATAATCGCCATTACCACCTACAATTGCACCGGTATGTTCATTTAGGGATTCTGCTTCAAGTAGATTTAGCACAAATTGTGTAATAGCTATATTGTGTTCATATTGCCTTTTGGTAACAAACGAGGTACTGCAATCAGTGATTAATTTTAAACGATATAATATTTCTGCTCCCTTTGAAGTGATAGAAACGAAATCCAATGTAAAGCCACGCTTTTTTCTCACACTTATATTTTCTTTTTTTATTAATTTCATTTTTGCCCATTTAGTTAACTTGGATGAAAATGTGGTTCGACTTATAGGCTCCCCACTTATCAATTCATAGAATTTTCGTAATTGAATTTGAGATACAGTTCGTTGTTCATATAAAAATAAAACTGTAAAAATATCAGAACGATTAAAATAAACACCACGATCATTCTCTCCGACGATATATTTAACGGCATGGTCAAATGATTTTTTCAATTTTAAACACTCCTTTGAAATGGAAAAAATATACGTAAAATTGCATAAAATCGAGTGCGATTATCATGAAATGAAAGTAATTAATGTTGGATAAATTAAGCAGTTCAGTACATAAAAATGATTAATGTATATTTTAACTGAAATTTGCAAAAAAGTAACCCGTTATCCCCCATGGACTCTTGGTTTAAAAACACCTATTATTTCGTCAGGTGTGAGTAATAAACTTCAATGTTATTAAGTAGAAATTTGCTATTAGAGTTCGTCTTATGTACTTCGACATAGATAAGAGAACATATGACGAACTCTAATGATGAAAAAAGGGTTCGTCATATGTATTCCGTCATATATGTGTAGAGTATCTAAAATAGATAAAATGTACAGTGAATATACTTTTGCATAGATGAAACTAAGTATTAAACAGAATTGCATTTAATTCTGTAGAGGTATTTGGTTATCAGAAGGAAAAATTACATCATAAAAGAAATAAGTAAATAAACATAATAAAGTAAATGAAAATTGTGTATATTTCATATTTTGCATGTTACAATCTGATTTAAGGGGTGAAAAAATGCGGAATTGGAACACAGAATATGGGTTAATAACAAAGATAATACAAATTGAATTTGAAACGGACCTTCTTTATACCAAAGTAATCAACACATTATGTAACGAACATGAGATAATCCCATTAAAGTTTGCAGCTCTAGATCCTTATAAAACGTATAATACCGCACAAGTCAGTAGAATTTTGAGGATAAAATCTAATCAATTAAGATTTCTAATCAACAAATACGGTGAATACATCCAATTAAGAAAAAAAAGAACTAAATATATTATTTCATTTAAAGCTGTATATAGGATATATTTAGTGCATCTATGCTTAACAAAGAAATTAATTAGTTCATCTGAATTTAATCGCTTCATGACCTTACATGTTAGTTATAGTGATTATATTGATATGAAATTGACAAGTTATACTGACAAGTTTGTAGAACTTAATTTCAAAGAGAATCAAATGAATGAAAATGAATCACAATTTTATGTGCTATTCCTACAAATCTCAGAAATAACTTCCGAATTAATAAAAGAAATAACTACATATAACATGACATTGACATCCCCTTTCCTTTCTGTAGACAACCAACAGAAAAGTGAGTTATTAAAAAAGAAGCGGGATCATAAAGATTTGTTTAATAAACTAAGTGTTTTATATAAAACTATATAGTTAAAAGAGTAATACTCAAGAAGTATTACTCTTTTTTTTAGGGGTATATACACGTCTTATTTATAAGTCTTTTATATAAGTCTTTCAAATATGACGTATGAAATTTCTTGGTAATATTTTATTGACATGAAATTAATATAAAAGTATATAAAACCTTTAATGATAAGTGTTTTTCTGTACATCTTATATGTAGTTCGTATATATAAGACGTATAAATCTAATGGCCATGATAATAGAATTTTATTTTAGAAGTATTATATATCGGAATTATAATTCTAGATAAAAATATACATAAATACTGCACCCATATTTATAATTTAATAGTTATTGTTAGTTATATGAAACCTGATATTAACATGTTTTGTTCACTGCTTATATGAACGACTTTCATGTACGTCTTATATAATTGTTGTTGGTATATAAGACATTAGTTCAATTTTACATTTTGTGAATCTTATATAAGCCTTATATATAACAACTTGATATAAGTCTTATATATAATGACTTGATATACGTCTTGCAATGATGTAATATATTTTTAGGAATAATTAACCAACGTTTTAAGGGGGGAACAACTTGAACGAGGTATTAAGTGAAAAATATAAACAAAACAAATTTACTGAAGAAGCTGTGGAAATGTTTGCAGACATTATTGAAGAAGACGAAATACTCTACAATGTATTTCATTACATAGGATCTCAAGTAAACAAACAATACCAAGAAACAAAATATATGAGAGGTATTTCAATAAATGAGATAGTAGAAAGTGTTGTTATTGATAGGAGAGTAAAGAAACCTAAGGGTAAATCCTATTCATTAGAACTTGAAAGAACTAACATTTCAAGAAGATCAGCGGAAGGTAGTGTTGCTACTTTAGCTTCAATGTCATTAATAACAGAAAAAATTATGCATCCGTATAAGTTTTTAATTTCAACTATTAGGGGGCAGCAAGTATTAGTTGAATTAAGCAAACGTAAGAAAAGTAATGAGAATAAGGGAGAGATAAAATAATGGCAAAAAACTTTCTGAAAAACGAAGTAGCAGTGAAAATGACTATGGTTGGTTTTGGTCAAGCTGGAACTAGAATGGTAGATAAGTTTGCTGAGTATAAGCATACAGACGGTACAGCAGTTTATAATTGCCTAGCATTGAATAGTAATGATGGGGATTTAGCAGAACTGAAAAACGTGCCAAAAAGCAACCAAGTTTCACTAAAATTAGGTGGTTTGGGTAAGAATCCTGAGCGTGCTGTAAAGGTGTTAGAATCTAATGAAGAAGCTAAGGACAAACTAAAAGAATTTATAACGCAACGTGTCAGACCAACTGATGAGTTAGTGCTATTTTTTGCAGGTTTAGGTGGTGGTACAGGTACATCTACAATTATTCAAGCAATTGAAGAATTCTCTGCTTTTCATAATAAACCTGTAATTGCTGAAGAACTTAAAAGTATGGCAATGAAAATTCCTAGAGAAGAATTAATCAAAAATCAACAAAAGTATGCAAGAATTGCTTTCAATAATGCAATTGAACGTAAAGATTTTATTAAAATGGGTATTGTGGTTACACTCCCAGTTAGAGCAGATGGGCCGGATGTACTAAGACAGGTGAATAAATTTTCACAAGAAATTTGGAAGTTAGCTAATGATCCAGCGAAAGGCGTTGCATTTGTTGTATTTGCAGATAACCAACACTTCTATGATGAGTTTAAGGGATTAAACGAAAATGAGAAAAAAGGCATTGGAAACTCACGAGATTATGCAAACCAACGCATTGGAGATATTATTCATGAGTTAAATACAGCTGCAAATGGTTCAGGAACATCAGTAATTCTAGATTCTCAGGACTTTAAACGAATTTTACTAGAAAGAACAGGCTGTTTAGTAATTAATAAGGTTTCACGTAATATGAATCAAATTGAAAACAGTGAAGAAATTGTAGATATGTTCTCAGAATCATTGAAAGGAAGCTCATTCCATCACCCTATTGACCTGATGAAGACAAATGAAAATGGAGATTTAGAGGCATCGAAGGTACATCATTTTGGTATGTTAGCAATTTTAGATGAACAGAAGAACATTGATGATTCATTTATGGATGATGCAAAAGTAGAAGTGACAAATAAACTACCAATCAATGGAACTGTTTTTAATGGTTATTTAGTGAGTAAAAATGACTTTATGGGCAGCGTGTATACTTTCTATAAGACAGATGCACTACCATCACGTTTATCTAAAGGATTAGTTGAGGAATATAACGAATTTAAGGAAAAACAGAGTCAAATTCAATATACAAAGTCACAAATTAATACTATTGAAGCGCAAGACTCGGACGATGACTTCAATATTAACTTTGGTGATTACTTTGAATTAGAACCAGTTAAAGATGAAGAACCACAAACGCAAGATGATGAAGAATTAGCTGCATTTATGGATCCCGATAAGATGTTTGGAACAAAATAAAAAATAAGCCTGGAATTTTCCAGGCTTATTTTTCTGTTCTCATTACATTTTTCATGTATTCAATCATGTTCTCATCAATATAGTTTTCTATGAAAAGTTGTTTTCTCGCAAGATCTTCCTCTTTTTTAAACCAGCCAACTTTTTTAATACGAGTTTCTTCTGGTTGTGAACTCCACTCTCTTTCAGCTTGTTTTCTTAATTCTGTACGCGCTCTATGTTGAATTATCATATTATCTAGTCTTTCTTGTCTTTGGCGCTCTTTTAACATTTCAGGGTCTTCTGGTTCAGGGAGCACTGCACGTATAGCATCTTCAAACTTTCCTTGATACTCTAATTCAATGTTTTGTAAATGCATTTGAATCTTTTGCTCGACTATTTTTTCAATAGTCGCTGCAGCTTCCTGCATGTTTAATTGGGTTGATACTTCACTGTTTTGATTTTCTGGAGAAACTGGTCTTAGTTCAAATTGATGTGGTAAAAGCTCAATAATTGCATCTAGCGACCACTTTTCATCCCTTTTTAGCTTGATAAATAAAGCTATGTCTAAATCCAGTGTGTTATATAGCTTTTCATTTGTATTATTGGTTCTTAATGTTCCGTGTAACCCCTTTTCCTCTAGGATATTGAACCAATTGTATACAGTGTTATGATGTCGGCCTACTAGTTTTGAAAACTCTGTTATTCGCCAAGCTTTTTCAAAAGTATCTTCATGACTAGAGTTTGTATTATTTGACTCCATATGTTCAGTTGTATTTTTGTTATCTTGTTCAATCATCGTTGTACCTCCTTGAAATATAATGGCCATAGCAAAATGGAATTAACATATAAAGTGAGATTGATATGTTAAGTGTCTTTCGACGATATAAACCTCAATACCTTTATCGATTGACATTCACATGAAATGTGTCATTGATATATAAAGCACCACTTGTTAACATGAAGTTGATAAATGAGGATTTAGAATTAACTATTGCTAATGTCCAGTTAATAATCCGTTAGTTATTAATGATTATTGTTGCTATGAAATTAACAAATTAGTCTACAATATATTAATGATAAGAAAATATTAGTGATTTGTAAATAAATTATAAGGATATAGCATTAAACTTAAAGACTTAAAAGCTAAAAAATATGTATAAATCTAAAGCGAAAAGCCCATACTAATAGTAAATAAAGGCCTATATTTATTGTAATTTATGATACTCGGTAGTAGAAAACCAAGAATGGTATAATTAATTGGTTTCAGTAGGTCTTTAGAATGCACGTGATGGCTATTATAGGTTATTGATGTACTTTTATGTGGTTTAATATAAACTCACTTTTTCTAGGGGGTATCGCCCTTTACAAGTGATTTCTATATAATCAAAATTGATTCATACAATTGCTACTTTTAAATCGGAAGTAATAAAAAGTAATTTATTGTTTTTGGCTACTATCAAAATACTTTCAAGAATGATATCTTCTCCGATTTATCCAGTGAATCTTGCTATAGAAAAAAGCCATTTAATAGATGTAGAATCTAAAGCTCTATTTGTATGTATATTCTCAACTTTATAATCAATGATTGTTAATGTTATATCAACACGTATGGGTGATAGTTGATATGACACTACTATTGATGGATAACTATCCCTATTAACATGTCAATCTCAGGTCACATATCAATTACAAATAAAGAGAAAACTGTTAATTTTGTTGTGTTACTAATAAGAAACTATCAATTGTATGGAGTTCTTGTTAGTTTCTAGCCACAATTATTGTTCTTTTAGGATGTTTTCTTTTTTTGATTTTCCAATAGAAACCTGTTGTGGTAGATAAATTTTTAACTAATGCAAATTCCGAAGAACCAAGATCTGCATCTATGCGTATTACAACTACATAATTGTTAATGTTATATCGATGTTTAATGCATATTGTTGATATGACATTAACAATATAGATAGCGTTTCTCTCTACGTATCGCTTTTAGACTATATACCAATGATAAACAAAGGCTGAAAAGCATTGAATTACTGTCATCATTTGTTATTGCGATTAAATTTTAACTATTTTTTGATAGTGTGAAAACAACTTCTAGGATAGATCATCACTAGATTTACTTCGAGCAAACTACCACAGAAGAAAAAAAACACCAATATAGATTTTGAAATCTTGAAAGCTATAAACACTTCTCCTTTTTGACACCTTATTGTTAATGTCATATCAATATTAATTAGAATGATATTGATTGCAAAAGAAAACAACTGCTTAACATGTCAATTTCAGGTTACATATCAATGATAAACAAAGGGAAAACTGTTGATTTTTTGGTGTCACTAATAAGAAACTATCAATTGTATGGAGTTCTTGTTAGTTTCTAAGTGCAATTATAGTTCTTTTAGAGTGTTTTTTGATTTTTCGTTAGAAATCTGTTGTAGTAAATAAATTTATAACTAATACAGATCTCGATGACCCAAGACATGTATTTATGCGTATTTCAACTACTTAATTGTTAATGTCATATTGATGTTAAATAAAAATTATTGATATGACATTAACAATATAGACAGTATTCCTTTCTATGTGTTGTTTTTAGACTGTATGTCAATGATAAATAAAGGGTAAAATGCTGTCATCATTTATTATCCCGATTAAATTTTTAACTATGTTTTGATGGTGTCGAGACATTTTCTAGGATAAATCGTCACTAGATTCACTTCGAGAAAACTGCCGCAGAAGAAAAATTTCAACCGATATAGATTTTGAAATCTTGAAAGCTATAAACGATTCTTCTTTTTTGACACCTTATTGTTAATGTTATGTCAATCTTATTCAAAATGATATCGATAACAAAAGAAAACAATTAGTTAACATGTTAATCTCGGTTGACATGTTAATAACAAATGAAAGATTAAAAATCAGTTATCTTTTCATCGGTATCAACATGAAATCGATAGTTTCAAGGTGTTTCTTTTTTTATGTCTTACTAGCATTGAAACATTTTCAAAGGTAGTTTATTAATCAACTTATTTCCGTGCAATCTGTTGCAATGGACTAATGTTCAACTAATATAGATCTTGAAGTTTAGATAGGTACAAACATTTTTGATAAGTAATCGCTTGTTAATGTTATGTTGATGTTAACCGGTGGATACTAGTGATAAAGTTGGTGCGCTTCGTTTGATATGTTAATCTCATTTGACATGTCAATGTCAAATTTGGGTGAGATGTATTGATTTTCTGTTGGTATCAACATGAGATTGATAATTATATGACTGTTTTATAGTCCTTATTCTAAAGTGTTTTTGAGTAGGATTAATTAATTTTGAACAAAATATAATGTTGTGATGATTGTTTACAAGAAATATATTATGGTCAACAAGATTACGCTTAATAGCGCAGTTAATTGGTTAGTAGAGAGTATACTGTACCAAAAAAAGTAAGCAGAAAAACATTAGTGAACGGTTAATAAGGGGGACCCTTATAGCTTAGTAAATATAGATTGCTAAAATAGTATCTAATTCCGAAGAAGTTCTCGCTTCAAAAGGTCCAAAAGGGGTTAAGCGGTGAGATGCCCATGTATAATTATAGTGTGGAGTTTTATAATATTAGAAGATTATTTGATTAAATAAAGAATTTTTGGTATATTCTTACTATAGATTGTTAATTTTTTTATTTTCTAGTGATTACATAAAGCCCTTCGGGTTACGGATTAAATTACACGTTTGTGTGGTATTTAACCTCCGTATTCCAAAGGGCTTTTTTATTTGATCAAGGGAAAAGGAGATATGTGATGTCAATTGAAAAGTTAGCAGCAAGTAGAATATTAAGGCCAGTGAGAAGCATGAATAAGGGGAGTAATGAGAGATGGTTTGAATATTATAGAACAACGTGCCCTATATGTGGTAAGCAAGGATGGTGCATGGTTAATAATTCTGAAACCAAAATAATATGTGGACGAATTCCATCAGAAACAGTATTCGGGGAAGCAGGCTATTTACATATAGTAGCTGAAGATCAAAAAAGGGGATATGACTTTTCTCAAGAACAGATGATTAAGGAACATAGGCGGAAAAATGATTACACTCTTGATATTATTTACACTTTATTCCTAGAATCTTTAGACGTGCGAGATGAACATATTAAAATGTTAATGGGATCAAAGCGTAGGATTACAAGAGAAGTAATAAGTGTTAGAAATTACAAAAGTTTTCCTATTAAACCTTGGGATACTACGAAAGAGCTAATAAAAAAAGTAGGGGGGAAAACAAGCTATGTTGTTGGAATTCCAGGATTTTATGCAAAAGGAACAAAGGATGGAAGATATTTTACATTTGCAGGAAGGAGAGATTCTTTATTAATACCTCAGAGAAATATATATAATCAGATATGCGGTTTTCAATGTAGAATTGATAATCCTGAATATATGACAGTTGTAAAAAATTATAAACCAAGCTTTAAGGCAGAAGTTATTGAGCAACCCAATACTATAGAGGTGACCTATGAAATTAATGGGAAGATAGAGTCTATATTTAAAGGTGAAATCGATGTTAAAGAATGGTATGAAATTAATTATGAAGGTGAAAAATTAGGTGAAGTACAATTAAAGTTAGAAAGTAAATATATTTGGGTTAGCTCAGGTGGGAGATTTCATGGCACGGGAGCAGGGAACCCATTGCCAATACATGTAGCAGTACCTAGTCGAGAGCTGAAAAATTGGGAACGTGGAGAATTAATAAAAAAGGATAATGTATGGATTTCAGAAGGTAGTCTAAAGTCTGATATTGCTGCAGAAAACTTAGACGAGCTTCTAACAAATGAGGAAAAAGTAATGTATGGTACCACAGTTGTATCAATACCTGGGGTTAAAGTATGGAGAATATTAATTGAACCATTAAAAAAAATGGGAGTTAAACAGGCGACGTTTGCTTTAGATATGGATATGATTACAAATTCAGATGTTCAGCGGTCGTTATTAGAATGTGCGCAAGCGTTTTATCAAGAAGGGATAAGTATTAATTATGCAAGTTGGGATATTAATCTTGGAAAGGGGCTAGATGATTTACTGTTAAACGATTATATTCCAGCAATAGAGAAAGTGAGATAAACGCTATTTTAATTGAAATAAGTTAAAAAACATATTAATAAGGGATAGAAATGATTAATTACTTTTCTATACCATAATTAGAATGAGTGTTTTTATAAAATCGAAATTTCTATGTTAATTATACAAAAATTACATATGAGGTTCGAGGAAATATAAATTTGGAAGCTTTAAAGGTAAATTTATTTTTTACTCTTTCTAAACGGATGTTTTGTATAGAAGAATATAAAACATCTATTATTTTATACGTGTTCTTGATAGTCATCAGGGTTTAAATTGTATATAAACCTTGATGATTATCAAGATTTATATAAATATAATTAGTTTAATCATAAGGAAATGATGGATATTTTAATATCTCGGTAATCTCTTGAAATTTTTAGAATAATTCATTTTACATTTTGTTATAATCCTATATCATATACATACAGGATAAATTTGGAAGAGTTTTAGGGCGAAGTTTCGTATCTATGTAATATCGATAGTAGTTTTTAATTACTAAATAATACTATTCATGTATACGAGGTGAAACAAATGGGGAGACGAGTAAGCGAGAAGAAAACGAAAGAGCAGTTTTTATATGAAAGAAGAAGACAATTAGAAATAATGGAAGGTATTAGTAGCATCTGCAAAGGATGTGATATTTATATAGAATTGAGAAAAACGAAAGCACATAAAGAAGTTGCCAATACATGCGCAAGGAATTGTAAGTTGATTAGTAACGTACAAAAGGAGACAAAGATGTTTTTAGAAACAATTCTATAAAATGAGAAGGGAGGGGAGTAACAGTTGAAATAAATCTATAAAACTTTATAAAAGACCCTCTAATTATTATAAAGTTTAAGTAATAATAATTAGAGAGGTGATATAGATGAAGTACTATTTCATAGGTGAATTTGCTAATTTAATAGGAAAGACAACTCAAACGTTAAGAAACTGGGATAAACAAAATGTTTTTAAACCACATCACGTAACGGATAGTGGTTATCGATATTACTCACAAGAACAACTTAATCACTTCTTGGGTATTAAAGGTGAAATGCAGTTAAACAAAATAGTGATAGGATACTGTAGAGTTAGCTCTCATAAACAGAAAGATGATTTGGAAAAACAAATTGATAACGTAAAAACGTATATGTTTGCTAAAGTCTATAAATTTGAAATCATCACTGATATAGGAAGTGGGATTAACTATAATAAAAAGGGATTAAATGAATTAATTGATAAGGTCACTAATTCGGAAGTAGAAAAGATTGTTATTCTATATAAAGATCGGTTAATTCGATTCGGGTATGAATTAATCGAAAACCTATGTAATAAATATGGAACGACTATTGAGGTCATTGACCATACAAAAAAGATCGAGGAACAAGAATTAGTAGAAGATTTAATTCAGATTGTCACTGTTTTCAGCTGTAGATTGCAAGGCAAAAGAGCCAATAAAGCCAAGAAGATGATTAAGGAGTTGATGGAAAATGATACTTGCGAGAAAAGTAAGAATAAGACCAAATAAAGAACAAGAACATCAACTTTGGAAATCCGTTGGAACAGCCCGATGGGCTTATAACTGGACATTAGGTAAACAAGAAGAAAATCACAAGCACGGTGGTAAATTTCTATCTGACGGCCTCCTTCGTAAAGAATTAACAGTTCTGAAACAAACAGAAGAATATGTATGGCTATACGAAGTATCCAATAACATTACAAAGCAAGCGATCAAAGATGCTTGTGAAGCATATAAGCGATTCTTCAAGGGACTGGCTAATAAACCATGTTTCAAAAGCAGAAGAAAATCCAAGCCGTCTTTTTACAACGATAATGTGAAATTGAAAGTTCGAAATAACGAAGTGTTGATTGAAAAAGTTGGATCGATGAAAATTTCAGAATCATTACCAGTCGATGTAAAGTATACGAATCCACGTATTCATTTCGACGGAAAGTATTGGTATTTGTCCGTTGGCGTAGAAAACGAGTGTCCCAAAATAGAATTAACAGATGTCTCACTAGGTATTGATGTTGGTGTGAAGGAACTGGCTGTTTGCTCGGATGGAGAGAAAAAGAAAAATATCAACAAAACACAAACAGTAAAAAAGGTAGAGAAACGCCTTCGTAGGTTGCAACGTCAAGTTTCTCGCAAATATGAAATAAATAAGGAGGGAAACCGTTTCATCAAAACCAGCAACATTATAAAAGTCGAAAAGAAAATACAACACTTGCATAGAAGGTTGACCAATATCAGAACAAATTATCTTCATCAAGTCACGAAAGATATCGTGAAAACCAAGCCATATCGAATCGTGATGGAAACCTTGAACATCAAAGGAATGATGAAGAATAAGCACTTGTCTAAAGCTATTGCAAAACAATGTTTATATGAGCTTAAGCGACAAATTCAATATAAAAGCGAAAAATACGGTATTGAATTTATTGAAGCTGATAAATGGTATCCATCTTCTAAGACGTGTTCAAGTTGTGGAAGCATCAAGAAAGATCTAAAGCTATCTGATCGCACATACAAATGTGCTTGTAGTCATGTCATAGATCGGGATTTGAATGCAGCCATCAACTTGTCACGTTATGAATTAGCCAATTAACACCTAAACGTTATGGCTAATATGTAGGATGCGTTGTATCCGAATTTACGCCCTCGGAGAGTTATATCAAACGGTAGTTGCTTTGGCAAAACCGGACTCGTAGAACAGGGAAATAAACAAACTTTATAGACTTTTATAAGGTTTTGGCAACGGAATAGGTATGAATCAATCATATAGCAGCTTGAATCGCGATGAGTCATTAAATAAAACTATAACACAAGGTTCTACTGCAAGAAGTATTAAGCCAATGGCTAATCCAGAAGAAAACACTTTTGAAATTAAGGGAATTGGGAATTATAAGGTACTATCAAAACAAGAAAGTTTAAAATTATTTCAGCGGTACAAACATGGTGAAAAGGATCTACGTGATTATTTGTTTCATGTGAATGTAGGACTAGTATTATCTATTGCAAGAAAGTACAAAAACAAGCACCCTGAAATAGAGTTTGATGATCTAGTTCAAGAAGGTAATGAGGGAATGTTACGGGCAATGGAAGATTTTAATCCGGCTTTAGGTTATTGCTTTTCCACGTACGCTTTTTGGTGGATACAAAAAAGTATGTTAGGAATTATATGTAAAAAAAAGTCTGGGCCTTTTAAAATCCCTAATTATGTGAATCAATTTAATTTAAGATATGTCGAGTTAGAAGATAAATATCTACAAATGTACAACAGGACCCCTTCAGTGGAAGAAGTAGTAAAAGAGTTAAATGTAACTAGCGAAACAGTCATTAAGCATAACGTATATTATAAGCGGGCTACTACTATGACTTTGGATATAGATACAATAAATGAAGATATAGGTATATCAAATCCATTCTATGATGATAGTTCAGCAATTCCGTCAACAAATGAGATGGTAATTGAGGACCTAAATTACGAGATATGGTTAATATTTGATGAAGTATTAAACCCAAAGCAAAAGATGGTACTAAATCTATGTTTTGGTCTTCTAGATAGTAAAGTATATTTGCATAAAGAAATTGCAAAAGCACTTATGATAACAACTGAAAGAGTGTCACAAATAAAGGATGAAGCAATTAAAAGATTGAAGAAATGTGACTATAAAGATGAAATTTTTGATCTACTACATGAAAAGTTGAGAGTAATGGATGAACTTAATATGGCGTGAAAATATATATTCTTATTTATCAGAATATACAGTGTAACGAGCGTGTTGTATCTTTTTTATCTGAAAATTGGAAACAAAGTGATGTATTAAGGGTATAACATGTACTAAAAACTCAATAGATGATAAATAAAAAGAAGGATAAATGGGTGCTACCTGTTTATCCTTCTTTTTATTTATCATGCTTAAAAAAATAATATTATCTTTATTTTTCCTTAGTTTTTCTATAGAAATATCTCATGATTAATTATGAAGGATAAATAATTTAATTACTCTCATTTATGAGGTACCAATAGAAAGGAGGCCATTGTTGTTATATGCAAAATAATAGAAAAAGAAACGTAATTAAAGAAAGAATTAGACAAGAAAAAGAACGAAGAGAACGATTACTAGCAGAGGAAGAAGAACAATATGGAGATTTCCATGAGGATCAAGTAAGTGAGCAATTCCAGCAAGAGCGTTCAGAACAACCACTGAAACAAAGTGAAGAAAGTGTAGTTTTAAATACACCTAAAAATGAAGCTTCAAAAAGTAATCCGGCTCTTGATTGGATTACAACAATTCAAAAACAGTCAAGCACTTCTGAAAGCGAATTTAATATAGAACAACCAGAAGCAGAAGAAGAAGCAAGAGAACGTGAAGAAGAGGAAGCGCGTAGAAGGGCCGAGAAAGAAACAAGGAAACGTGAAGAAGCAGAAGCATGTAGAAAAGCAGAGGAAGAAGCAAGGGAACGTAAAGAAGCGGCAGCACGTAGAAGGGCCGAGGAAGAAGCAAGGGAACAGGCAAAAGCACGACGGAAAGAAGAAGAGAAAAAACTTGAAGAAGTAAGAAAAAGAAGATTAGAGGAAGAAAAGAAAATAGAAGAAGCTCAAAAGAGACAAAAATTAGTTGTGGCTAAAAGGGAACCAGAAAGTGATGAAATTAATTTAAATAAGGAAAGAAATCTAGCAAATGTAACTAAATTTGAACAGGATGAGAAAGTAGTAATCGATAAAAAAGGAATCTTAAATAATATGAAAAAGTATAAGTACGCTATTATAGGAGTCGCATCAATTGTTTTATTAGTAGTAGCAGGTTTTGCCTTTAGCGATATGAAAAATTCACAGGCTGCATCTGCAAATAATGTAAATAGTTTAGAAGTTAATGCAAATTTAATAAATGGATTAAGGTTATCTGCAGTTCAAAAATATCAAGATGCTGCCTTGGAATTTGATAAAGTCGATTATAAAAAGTTAGGAAAAGAAGATAAAAAGGCAGTTTTATTTACGTATCTATTAAGTGGTAAAGCACAAAAGGCAATTGACTTAGAACAAGATTTTGCAGAATCAGTAGTTTCATATTATATAGCTGTAGATAATTTGAAAAAAGTAAAAGAATTAAAAACAAAAAATCCACTAATTAATTTTGAAATTTCTGCATTAGATAACAAACATGAAGAAGTTATCAAATTAAGAGATCAAGTGCCACTAGATGGCAGAAGAGAAGGAATCATTGTTAATAGTTATTTGAAATTAAATAAATCTGAGGAAGCTAAAAAGTTTGCTCAAAAGGTTGGGAATAAAGATTTACTTGAAAAAATCAACAATTCTGCACCTAATAGCTCTGCTACATCTGTAGCAATTATAAGTGCAGGCTAAGTAATAGGGAGGAATTGATTGTGCCTTTAGATTATTCAAAAATTTTAAAGAAAGTGTTACTGACGACTACTGTAACTACCTTAAGTGTTGGGGTAGTTACAGGCTGCTCGCTGTTCTCTTCAGAAAAAAAGAGCACTAAAACAGCAACAGTATCTAAAAAGAATAAGGAAAGTGAAAAAGAAAAGAAGAAAGATGAGAAAAAAGATGAAAGTAAGAATGAAACAACTGAAAATTTAAATGCTAATGATTTTGATGAAATCATTGATAATGCAAAACGTAGCTCTGATCAAAATTTAGCTGGTATCATTGAAAATAACAAAACTAAAAAGAAATTTGATGATTTAACGGATTCAATTGCAACCGCAGCTATAAATTCAGACCGAAACTTAGCATCAGTTATTGACGGTGATAAATCAAGTAATCGTTTTTCGGATTTAAATTCTTCTATAGCATCAGCAACAAATAATCCTTCTGTCTCGGATAATAAGGATAGTAAGAACTTTGTATTTGGTGGCGATCTAAATATCAATGATGGAGTGGCTATTGCAGATAACTCAATACCTCCAATTAATAATGATAAAAAACCACCAACTTCTGGTGACACAGGTGTCGGGGAAGTGAAACCGCCAACAGGTGGTGAAGGTAATAATGGTGGAGGAGGTACAAAACCACCAACAGGAGGAGATGGTAACGATGGTGGAGGAGGTACAAAACCACCAACAGGAGGAGATGGTAACGATGGTGGAGGAGGTACAGAACCACCAACAGGTGGGGATGGTAACGATGGTGGTACAACAAAACCAGAGAAACCTGAAAAAGATACAGTGGCACCAGTAATTACAGCAAAACAAGGTGTAACTGTTTATGTAGGAGATAGCTTAAATGCAGGAGATTTGGTAGAAGTTAAAGATAATAAAGATCCAAACCCAGTAGTAACAGTAGGAGCGTACGATACAAGTAAGGCAGGGGAAATTCAAGTAACAGTAACGGCAACAGATGAATCAGGAAATAGCTCAAGTACAACAGTAACCGTTAAAGTAGTAGAAAAGGATACAGAAGTACCAGTAATTACAGCGAAGCAAGGTGTGACAGTGCATGTAGGAGATAGTCTAAATGCAGGAGACTTAGTAGAAGTAAGAGATAATAAAGATCCGAATCCAGTAGTAACAGTGGGAACGTACGATACAAGTAAGGCAGGGGAAATTCAAGTAACAGTAACGGCAACAGATGAATCAGGAAATAGCTCAAGTACAACAGTAACTGTTAACGTAGTAGAAAAAGAAGAGGAAAAAGATACAGAAGCACCAGTAATTACAGCAAAACAGGGTGTAACAGTACATGTAGGAGATAGCTTAAATGCAGGAGATTTAGTAGAAGTAAAAGATAATAAAGATCCAAACCCAATAGTAACAGTAGGAACGTACGATACAAGTAAGGCAGGGGAAATTCAAGTAACAGTAACGGCAACAGATGAATCAGGAAATAGCTCAAGTACAACAGTAACCGTTAAAGTAGTAGAAAAGGAAGAGGAAAAAGATACAGAAGCACCAGTAATTACAGCGAAGCAAGGTGTGACAGTACATGTCGGGGATAGTCTAAATGCAGGAGATTTAGTAGAAGTAAAAGATAATAAAGACCCAAATCCAGTAGTAACAGTGGGGGCATATGATACAAGTAAAGTAGGAGAAATTCAAGTAACAGTAACAGCAACAGATGCATTAGGAAATAGCTCAAGTACAGCAGTAACAGTAAAAGTAGTAGAAAAAGAAGAGGAAAAAGATACAGAAGCACCAGTAATTGCAGCAAAACAAGGTGTAACCGTAAATGTGGGAGATAAATTAAGTCCAGAAAGTTTAGTAAGTGTAAAAGATAATAAAGATCCAAACCCAGTAGTAACAGTAGGAGCGTACGATACAAGTAAACCAGGCACAATATCAGTTCAAGTAACGGTAACAGATAATGCGGGTAACAGTTCAACTGCAACGGTAACAGTAAAAGTAATAGAAAAGGAAGAAGAGAAGGATACGGAAGCACCAGTAATAACAGCGAAGCAAGGTGTAACCGTACATGTAGGAGATAAATTAAGTCCAGGAAGTTTAGTGTGTGTAAAAGATAATAAAGATCCAAATCCAGTAGTAACAGTAGGAGCGTATGATACAAGTAAGCCAGGCGCAATATCAGTTCAAGTAACGGCAACCGATAAGGCAGGAAACAGCTCAACTGAAACAGTAAATGTGGTAGTGCTTGAGAAAGAAAAACCAGAACAGAAACCAGAACAAAAGCCAGAACAGAAACCAGAGCAAAAGCCAGAACAGAAAACTGCAGGAACAACTTCTAAAGAGCAGGGTAATGGATTACTTGCATCAAATTCTAATGATGTAGCTAAATAAGATTTTAGCGGAAAATTATAATAGTGAAGATTTTAGAAGGTTCATCTATAAGTTTTTGTATCAGTAAAACTTAACTAATCAAAATTATATTGTAAAAAGCTCCGACTATCCTACATTTGGAGCTTTTTTTATTAGCATTTCACCAATATTATCAAGTATTCTTGATGTTTGTACAGAAACTAAAGAGATGGCTAACGTATATCTTTTCTTCTTTTCTATTTCTGACATACGATAAGAATCTAGGGTTTTAGCTTCAGCAGCCATTTGTTTTATTTTGGTTGAAGAAAAGCTTTCAAGAAGGTGAACAGGTATTTTTTGATGTATTAACCAATCGTAATGCAGAATTAACTCTTTTAAATGAAATAAAGAGGCACGTTTGGCGTCTTCTTTGAGACGATTCCACGGGCTATAAAAAGTGTCAGGTCCTGTTTCAAATAAACAGTCTATTTGTTGTAAGTGTTGCTCTTGTAAGGATTCATATACTTGCTCATAAATTAAACGATACGATTTATGTCTTATTTCATTAGCGGCTTCTTTAAAAGTATTATAAACGGGTAATTCATATCTTTGATGTATTAATTCTTCAATAGCTGCATTAATTAAATCGGCTGGATCATCTTTGCTTCCAGCTACATGTTTCATTGTATCGAGCATAATTTGACGAGCATTATGATCAAATTATTGGATTTTTAGATACTGTCTTACAAAGTGATACTGTCTTTTTACAGTACGTGTTTTACCGTATGTTTCCCATTCAGTTTCAGTAGGAATAGGTAATTGAGCTGACTGAGCAATGTGTTTAATTATAATTGGAGGTATATCTGAAATACGTGTAAAAAAGCCAAGATTTTGTACAGTTTTCAGCAAAATTATTAGCGCTAGCTGCTGTAATGTTCCTTTTGTTTTCAAACTTGTCCATTCTATTTCACTTCTTGTTGGCGTATATACACTACTTAATTCTTCCGTACTTAAATTATGTTTGATTCTTGGATATATCGTATCTTGAATACTAGGCATAACTAATCCCCCTAGAATTTATATATGTTTCAATATTCAACCATCTTCATTGTAAAATAAAAACCTATCCGCAGATAGGTTTCTTGTTTATATTCATAGTATTTATTTGAATATTTTTCCAGAGTGGCCCCTCATACCCAGAATCGTTTCCGTACCCCTTTTAGAATATTAAATTGATATATTGACGAAAAAAGAAGCGGGATCGGGAAGATTCGCGATAAAAACCGATGCATTATATAGTTTTTTATGAGAATCCAAATTACACGTGACATGTAGCAGGGATTCTCAAATTTACGATAGGTGTAGTAAACTATCAATAAGAAAGGAGGAAACAAATGGGAGAAATCACAAGCGCAAAAATTTTAAATGAAAATAATGATACGTTTTTGGAACTAGAGGTAGTAATTGATGGCGTGACTTATAAAGATAAAATGCGTAGAGATACAATGACTATGCTAAAGCCTGCTCTTCAAAAACAACAAGATGAGATTATCGAGCGTATCGGAAGAAATAAGTTAAATGTGAAATGTAAGCATAAACAAGATTCATTGCTGTGGAATATTTAAAGGGGGAAAGGTAATGAGTAATATTGATTGGGCTGCTCCAATGGGAGTTATGTCAGATGGAGAAGAATTAACAATTGATATTGGTTTCGAAGGTGATAATGAAGATGCAGAAAGCTTCACTTTAAATCAGGATGGTATAGTAGGTTGTGATAATTCTTTCTCAAAAGAAATTTTAGAAAAAATTCAAAACCATCACTTATATAAGAATTATAAATATATGAAAAGCTTACGTTTGAAGGCTATATATTGGTAAAATAACTTAATATTTTCTGCGGCGAATACCGTTAGCACATGGGGAATAACCATGTGCTTTTTGTTATGAAAAAAGACACCCTAAGGTGCCTTCCTCCGACTTGAACCACTTTATTATTGTAATAAAGATGGTGTTTACAAGGATACTTGTTATTATTTATTAATTGTAAACCAATCACTTACGCCGTAACCTATTGAATCATTGACATGGTTTATAACAGCAATATAGCTACCAGGAGTATATACATCTGTAATCACAGTTGACCAAGTAGGGTTTTGGTAATTAGCATCAAATTGAGGATAAATTGTTCTATAGCGTACAGGTTTTTTTCCAGCTTCAACTTTAAAAATCTTCATAACAGCTCCTGGGCCATCTTTTATTGAGCTAAGAGAGTAATTTAAGATATCTCCAGTTCTATATGATTTTTTAATCATGTGTGCATTTGGAAATTGGGATAGATATTCAAAATTAGTTGGTGATACAAATCCCCAACTATCATTATATGGATCAGAATATGGTTCTTCATAAGCTGCTGCGGCTTGTGAAGTAGGTTTAATCATTTCTACTGCAGTAAATCCACCGAATGTTAATGCTCCAACTAATGCTAATTTTCCTAATTTCATTAAAAAATCCCCCTAAATATTTCTGGTTATACAATTCATTTCTATATAATGATATAACACTTTGTATAATATTTCAAATATTTTCTAAAAAAAGTTATAAATATAAAAAAAAGACACCCAAAGGTGCCTTCCTCCGACTTGAACTATCCTATCGTAATGTTGTATCGATTAATAAAGTAATTTATGCAAATAATTTGTTATACTTCCATCTGCCCTAGCTGATATAATGTATAAGGCAATTATTGGTTAATTAATAACGCACATATATTAGGGAGGTACATAAGCCATGTTAGAGGTAATTACGGCATTTTTTCTTACTAATTTTCAATTCCATTGTTTATCTCCTTTCAAGTGGAGAAACTAAGCAAATAGCAAAAGATCATATAAAAAAAATTGTTAATAGTCCTGATGGAGTAATAATATTAATCGTTGCTGCAGCACTTTTAATCGGGGGGATATATTTATTATCAGTATGATTTCAGATATCTTAGCTTAAAACGTATAAGGAAATTAATAGTACACATATAGTAGGGGGACATAAGTAATGGTATTTATAATTGTGCTATTTTTCATATTTATCATATCTATTATTTTTTCATTATTCTCAAAAGGTGAAACTCAGCAAGAATCAAAAGAAGTTGTAAACGATATTGTTACTGGTCCTAATGGGAAAATACTTTTAACGGTTGCTGTGGTATTAGGAATTGCAAGTATATTTTTTATTAATATGATTAATAATTTTGACTATGAACCACCTTCAAATCCAAGTGCGCGAAACGATCGTACACCTGGGAAGTGTGCTCATTATGGTGGCGAATGGGACACTGGTGGTCTTTTTGGAGAAGCTAAATGTGTCTATAATAAAACTGATGAATCGGATAATAAGTAGTATATATAAAGGCCTTACCATTTCCATAGGATGGTGAGGCTTTTTAATGTACAAAAGAAAAGACACCCTAAGGTGCCTTCCTCCGACTTGAACCATCTTAATTTTATTGTGTTGTTATCATATAAGAAGGTATTGTATTGCTTAAAAAACATAAAAAAATATAACAATCATCGAGTAAGCTTATTATAGCATCGATAAATAGGATTTCCTATATGTAATATTGCATATATGTAGATTTATTTATGTTTTATCTATATAGTTTAATTGACTGTTATTTGTTTTAATTCATTTACTTATATTATTTTTTGAGCGCTCCAGCAATGGAGCCTTTTTTTATGCAATAAAACATTTTC
Source organism: Bacillus sp. FSL P2-0099 (assembly GCF_038007445.1). Lineage (NCBI taxonomy): Bacteria > Bacillati > Bacillota > Bacilli > Caryophanales > Bacillaceae > Bacillus > Bacillus sp. FSL P2-0099. Next base: position 472,606 of record NZ_JBBOXE010000002.1, on the reverse strand, counting down.
TTTACATTATTTAGTCGATCTATATTAGCTTTTCCTTCTTAAAAGATACCTATATTTTACCAAACTATTGTATAGACGACCATTCTTTTTATGAGAATTTAGTGAGTTAATAGTATTAAATTTGAAAATAGTTTTTATATCGAAAGTAGTGGATGGGTTATTCTGTATGTCAATCGATATGTTAAATTGCATATCGAAAAAAGTAGAATTTGTTAACGTTTTCAAAATAAGGAATATTCTTATAAATTTCTGCTAATATCAAACTTGTACTTATTATAAAACAAGGGGATGTTTATATGTTTAAAAAAGTTACATTAGGGATATCATCATTAGCGGTGGCAGCGGTAGTTGGGTTAGGAATGGCATCGGAGGCATCAGCAGGACCAGCAGCACCTCTAACTTCTTTAAGTGTAGTAAAAGTGGAATCACAATTGGGTGGAGTTGAATACATTACTCCTAATAGTTTTAGTACAACTAAAGATCATGGGGGAAGTTACTTATATGTTTACACAAAAGAAATAGGATATGGCCAATTTCCTTTTGCCAAAATGAATGGATTTGATGTGAAAAGTATTGGTTCACAAATAATTGGTGGTAATCCTATTGTAGGTTGGGAATATAAATGGGATGCATCAAATCATCAAGAAGGGACTTTTGAATATCAAAAGACTTCAATAAATTATCCAAGAGATACGTGGCGCACTTCGTTATATATTAAATAATCAGTTTTATATATTCGTAGCATGAAAATCCCTGTACCTTGTGTAGGGATTTTTTCATGAAAAAAGACACCCTAAGGTGCCTCCCTCCGACTTGAACCACTTTAATTTTAATAACATTGGACTCTCATCCAAATATAATTTTACCACGTTAAGTTATATTGGTGATTGAGAAATGCTGTTCAAATCTATATTTTATTTAAATTTGTTTCTTATGTAAGAAGCGATATGATCATAACCACCGTAGATAAATTTTTCGTTAATCCCCATAAAATCAAGTTCCTTAAGTATTTTTTCTTTGTTGTTAATAACAATTATTTTATTGGGCCAAACTCTTTGAAGTACTGCAACTGGGGTATTATATGTTTCCTCAATGTAATTCAAATATGTTTGATATATGAATAAGCCTTGTTGGTTACGTCCACGTTCAAAAGTTAATATAGGTGCATATTTAAAATCAGGCATTATGTGATTAAACCACCAAATTGTTGTGGTAAAACTTAGTATATTATTTAAAAACAATTGTAGGTAAGCAGTGTATAAAAAAACTGCAGGAGAAACATCTTCTAGTTGTCGATAAAAACCATTTAATTTCCGACTCTCTATGAGACTAGGAATATAATCAAATATTTTTAATTTATATGCTCCATTATTATATGGTTCAAGGTTTTCAGGGACATTATAATTAACGTAGTTGCTGAAATATTCGTGATGTTCTTGTATTAAGTTCTTAAAATGATTGTAAAATGCAATAGGATATTTTGATTCGTACTTTAAGAATAAATTGTACATGTCTATAAATATATCGTTTCGATCATAAGCGAATACTTCTAATATATTTTCATCTTCAAATTTAGCTAAAACATCCGTAATATCAACGAATTTATTTTCAAATGAGTATACAAATCCTTTATCCTCATCAAATTGATCGTTACCACCTTGTACGTTTTTGAAATTTTGACAAGCGAAATATAACGCTACTAATGGCGAAGTAGTTATATCAATAAGGTTTGTTGGAATCCCATGATGTTGGGAAAAAGCCGAAAAGTGCATTCGTTCGTCAGAAGATAACTTATACCAAACTTCTCTTTTAAATTCTTTTTTCATATTAAGGAATGGAACTTCTGTATTTGGTTCTATTTGCGCATTAAATCCTATATTAGACGCTACATCTCTTAAACCTGAAGATATTGTATTGTGGTAATTAGTAGGTTCGCCTCTAAAATAATTATTTGTAAATTCTCCATTGGAGAATAATTGAATATAACTTGATAAATCCTCTACAATAATTTCCTCAGGTGTAGGAAGACCTTTTAATTCTCGTTTTGAATATCTTTTAGAAATTCCCATAATAACCTCCAAAATTCAAATAATAAAAGCACTCCTTAGAGTGCCGTTACTTATTTCACTACTTTATCCATAATAATTTTATAATTATTAAACTCATCATCTTTCATTTGCCCGCTCATTTGTAATAGATATTTACCTTTAGCATATGTATGTGAGAAGAGTATTGGTGAAGAATTTCCTAATTCATCATAGTAACTCTTCGCTTTTTCTAGGTCTTCTTTATTTTTAAACTTATAAATACGTCCACCTTGATCTTTACCTAAATGCGGCACAAGAATTCTCTTGCCTTCCTCACGAATATTTCCAAATTCTTTCTGAGGTAAATCTGTAGGGTCTTTAGCATCTAATCCAGCATTATTGAATTCGGATATGATTTCATCGACTGTTATCGTTTTAAATACTGTAGCAGGCGCTTGGCCACCAACGAACCATAATAATGCAAAGAAAAGAGCAACAGAGCCAACAAGTATACCTAATCCCCAACTGATATACTCTATAATTTTCTTATTTCGCAAAGACTCTTCCATATATAAAATCCCCTTTTATTATAAATGACTTTCAATTAATTTCTTAGCTGCTTCTATATCCTTCATGTGTTTTTTAGTAAAGAAAACAGCATTTTCTTCTCTTGTTACTTCTAATTTAGTTCTTTTTGCACCTGATTTGCTAATTAATTCGAAACGAAGATAACCATTTGTTAATAGTTTAGGTTTCTCAAACTCTATTTTCTTAATATCCTCGTAATAAATTTCCATAATTCTTTTGGTAATGCCTAACACTTTTGAAGGTTTAATAGTAATTTTCTCGTCATCGACAATCAAAACACCGTTATAAGCCTTGAATTCCTTCATCTTCATATCCCCCAAATGTAATATTTACAGAAAGCATAACAAATCCAGTTACAACTATTTTGTTGTATCATGTCGAACGAAAATAAAAAAAGAGAGCTATAGCCCTCGATAATATCCATAAGAAAAGACACCCTAGGTGCCTTTCTCCGACTTGAACCACTTTAATTTTAATAATATGTATTGGACTCCCATCCAAATATTAAATTATGTTTTGAATGTATTCTTTTGTTGTCTACTTTGAGGACATTAGAAGAGTCGTTGAAGAGTCAATAAAATCTGAGAAATGAAAGTAAACTAATATCTAAAAGTTTACATTGGGGCATAAAAAAGAGACCTATTTATTTTTATTTTCTAAATAATATTTATTTTTCGTAAGATATGTATAATTACATATTTTTATATATGATTTGAATGTTATTATTGTTTTGTATTAACAAAGGAGGTAATAACATGGAAAACTTACAAATGTTAACTGAGAAAGAATTAATGGAAATTGAAGCTGGTGGCTGGTGGAACAGCTGGGGTAAATGTGTTGCTGGAACTGCAGGTGGAGCCATTGGTGGTGGATTAGCAGGCGCTGCAACAGGTTCAGCTGTTCCTGTTATTGGTACTGGTATTGGAGCTGCAGCAGGTGGAATTGGTGGCGGTTTAACAGGCGCTGCTTCTGCTTGCTAATACTATATAAATTAATCTTTTAATTTTTTATTTAATACTGTATAGATAATTAAATCTTTGGTGTTTTTATAAAAATTAAGACAAAATATATAGTAAAAAAAAGATAAAATAGGCCTTAAACCTATTTTATCTTTTTTTGTTATACATTTAGTTTTTAATTTGTTTCATTAGTGTTGTAGCTGCTATAAGTAACATGAAACTGCTGAGGACTAAACCTCCTAAATTTACATAAAAAAGATTTGTTTTTGTAAAATTGTATATGCCGGTTAATACAAAAACGGAAAAGATAAGTGTAGCTATTATGAGTGATACTGTTTTTTGTTTATTTGTGTATGTGTTCATCTTTATTCCTCCTTAAAATTATTTCTAAGGGGCAATAACTGGAAAATAAAATGTATTAACTTTTTTTAATGGATACCTATAATTATATAGAAAAAATTAATATATTCAAGCGTACTTATCTGATTAACATTTATTTAGCAATATAAATGCTTTTATAACTCATAAAACAGAAAACTACATTTAGATATATTAATATAAAATTTTTATTAAAATAAAAATATATAAGAGGTAATATATGATATCTAGAAAATTCACATGTATAAAACAAAACGATTTAAAAGATTGTGGGCCAGCTTGTCTTGCAATGATTTCACGTTACTATGGATTAACTATGCCTATTTCAAAAATTAGAGAAATAGCGGGTACAGATTTACAAGGTACAAATATACAGGGATTAATAAAAGCTGGAGAGAGATTGGGTTTTGAAGTAAAAGGTGTAAAGGCAACGAATAAAAATGCTTTAGAAGAAATTCAATTGCCTGCTATTGCTCATATAGTAGTAAATGGAGGTTTATTACATTATGTAGTGATTCATAAAATAAAAAAAAATAAAATTTATATTGCAGATCCAGAAAAAGGTTTAATGACGTATATGTTAGATGAATTTTGTCAAATATGGACTGGTATTTTGGTATTAATGAGCCCTAGTAAAAACTTTCAAAAGGGAAATGAATCTCAGAATACACTTTCTCGTTTTTTATTTTTATTGAAGGAACAAAAGAGTTTGCTTGTACCTTTATTTTTCACTTCTATCTTTTTTAATTTATTTGGTTTATTAGGAGCGTTTTATTTTAAGTTTTTGATTGATGATATTGTGACTAATCAGTTATTGCAAACACTTCATATTGTATCGATTGGGATTATTATGTTGTATGTTTTTAAAGTTCTTCTTTCTTATTTTCGTACACATTTAATTTTATATTTGAGTAGGAGGATAGATATTCAATTAATACTTGGATATTATCGTCATGTTATAGGTTTACCAATGAACTTTTTTGAAACAAGAAAAGTAGGAGAAATAATTTCTAGATTTATGGATGCTAGTAAAATAAGAGACGCTTTATCAACAGTAACAGTTACATTAATGATTGATACAGTAATGGTTACAGTGGGAGCGATTCTGTTATATATACATAGTCCAATTTTATTTGGTGTTACTTTATTATTAATACCTTTTTATATAAGTATTATTTTTGCTTTTCATAAACCTTATCAATCTATTAATCGAGAAGAGATGGAAAGTAATGCGAAATTAACTTCTTATTTAGTTGAGTCTTTAAATGGGATTTCAACAGTAAAGTCTTATAATGCTGAAAAAGAAGTGTTTTTTCAAACTGAAAGTCGATTTGTTAATTTATTAAAGAATGTATTTAAAAGAGGAATGTTATCTAATTTACAGGGATCTATTAAGATGGGACTTGAGTTAATTGGAGGTACGGTTATTCTTTGGGTTGGTGCTATGCAAGTGCTAAAAGGTAATATGACAATTGGTGAATTAATTACATATAATGCACTTTTAGCTTATTTTTTAAATCCAATTGAAAATTTAATTGGAATTCAACCTACTATGCAATCTGCATTAGTTGCTGGAGAACGATTAAATGAAATTTTTGATTTAGATGTTGAAAAAAGTGAAAAAGAATACAATAAAGTTTCTCCTAAACAGTTATCTGGAAAAATTGAATGTTCTAACGTTATATTCCGCTATGGAACACGTAAAAATGTTTTAAATAATATAAGTTTTTCTATTGAACCTGGAAGTCAAGTAGCTTTTGTAGGAGAAAGTGGTTCTGGAAAAACGACAATTTCAAAATTATTAATGCATTATTACGAGGCTCAAGAAGGTGACATATATTATGATGATTATCATATTAAAGAAATAAATCGTACTGCATTACGAAATCAGATTGCATATGTTTCTCAGGAATCATTTTTCTTTAGTGCGTCTATTTATGAGAATTTATGTTTTGGATTAGAGCGATCAGTTACATTAGAAGAGGTTATAGAAGTATGTAAACAGGTTTGTGTCCATGAGTTCGTTGGTGAATTACCGTTACGTTATGAAACGCATTTAGAAGAAAATGCTTCTAATTTATCGGGTGGACAAAGACAACGTTTAGCAATTGCGAGAGCATTATTGAAAAAACCGGATATTTTGATTTTAGATGAAGCAACAAGTAATTTAGATTCTACAACTGAAAAAAATATTACGGATATGTTAAAAGAATTAGGTTCGCAAGGAGTAACTGTTATTATGATTGCCCATCGATTAAGTACAATTCAACATGCAAATCAAATTTTTGTAATGGAAAAAGGAAATATCATAGAGCGAGGTTCTCATGAAGAACTATTATTTTATCAAGGAGAATATTATCGACTTTGGAAGAATCAAACGGTCCACGTAGAGCATATAGAGTCACAATTTTATAAAATGAGGGGTGGTCAATATGAGTAAGATTTATTCTTTTGATCAATTAACAGATAGTGTAGAGTTATTGGAACGAAAACCCCCTCGTTTTATTGCTGTATTAATATGTTTTTTATTTTTAAGCTTTATAGTTTTTATAATTTGGGCATTTGTTGGAAAGATAGATATTGTTAGTAAAGGAACAGCAACGATACAGGGAAAGTCAGATATAAGTATATCTCGTGTTCAGGTTACAGGTACTATAGATACTGTTTTTGTTAGATCAGGAGATGAAGTAAAAAAGGGAGATACTTTGATTCAATTAAAAAATCAGGAATTGATAGGTAAACAAAATCAATCGGATCAAATAGTTAAGCGTTTAGAATTACAAAAAGAGATGTTAGAACAATTAAAAAAGAGTATTCAGTCTCATAAAATATCTTTTTCAGATGATGTGGATAAGAAAATTATAGAAGAATATAAAGCATATGAGCAAGGCTATCAATCTTTGGATAATGAAAAAAAGAATGAGATAAAGACTATAGCCGAAAGTAAGATATCAGATGAACAAGATGAGATTTTACAAGGATTAATTGCTGAAAAAGAAAATATTGAAAGAGAAATAATTTCTATAAAAAAACAAATAACAAAAGAGAATATTTTAGAAGAACAAAAACAATTGTTAGATGATAAAGTAGATTCTTTGGAATCTCAAAAGAATGGTGTTGAAAAACGAATACAACAACGAATAGAGTCCTTAGAAAGTAATAGAAAAAAGGTTGATATAACTGAAAAAGGAAAACAAGAACAAAAGCAAGATTCTTTAAAGCAATATAAAGAAAATACTATTACTTCAGTTAATCAAAGGATTCAACCTTTAGAGCAAGAGATATTTGTGAAGAAACAAGAATTAGATGGATTACGTAGTCAAAGTGAAACAACAACTATAAAAGCAAATAAGGATGGAATTGTACAGTTTCCTGCTATTATACAGCCAGGTGATTTAATTGATTCTGGTCAAGAAATAGCTTCAATTATTCCAAAAGAAGATGAAAAAAAGGTTAGGGTTTTTTTATCAGCTCAAGAAATAAAGGGAGTTAAAAAGGGAGATAAAGTACAATACTCGTTTAAGTTACAGAAAACGGATAAACAAACAGGAGAGATACTATATGTATCTGCAAATCCTATATTTAATAAAGAATCTAAAAGTTATATGTATGAATTAGAAGCAACAATTAATACAAAGGAATTAAATGAATTACATACAGGAATGTTGGGTACAGCTTCTGTGGTAACAGGAGAAGAATCTATATGGAAGTTTATATCTAGAAAGTTTATGTCATAAAATGGTTAGAAATTATAAGATGTAGAGGAGATATTAGTCTGTTATGAAGAGATATAGATTTGTTTTATTGTTTTTTGTCTTATTAGGGATATTTAATCCTTTTAGTAATAATACTTATGCTGAAGTAAATAATTCAGTTTTAAATCAAGATAGTAAGGTTTTTAGTATTTTTAAGAATGAAGATAATGTTGAAGAGATTATTTCTAATATAAAAAGAAATAACTTGGTAGAATGGGATAATAAAGATTTAAATGAACTGTTAGATACAGTAGATAATATTGGTTTAAATATAATGGATAGAGCAACTTTAAAAAGAGAAATTATTAGAGAATCCGGATTTTTTAATTTTGACTTTAAAGGTACAAAATCTGATGTTTTTGCTTTTAAGGATTTAAGAATAGAAATTATAGAAATTGATGAACCTATTATGTTATATAGAAGAAGTAAAGTTGGGGAAGTAGAATCTAAATATGGTCTTGGATATTGGTGGGGAGATAAGAAGAGAAGTATTGATGAGACAAGAAATGAATTAGCAGTATTAGAAGCATGGGGAAATCCACTTAGTATGGAATATATTATACAAGTTCCTAAAGGAGTTAAGACGCTTCGGGGCGTTACTGCATCACAAATTCAATATCTTAATGGTACAAGTACTATTAAAGAATATAGGGAAGGTGGAGGAATACAATATTGGATTAATAAAGTTAGTACTAGCTGGTTAAAATAGATTATAGACTTGGTGTGAGAAACTAATGAAAAATGATCAAGAATTTATTAATCTTATTTTAGATTGTGAAAGTATTATAAAGCAAAAGATATGTAGTATTAGTGATTTGGATGATAATAGAAGATATAATTTAATGTTAGATGAGATTAAAGGTTTAATGATAACTATAAAACAAAAGAAATTGAATACTAAACAATATTATTTATTTATTACACAAATGCTTGATAAAAATGATCCAAATGATGTTATTGTTGCTATTTTAAGACTTAATGAATTTTATTGTAAGTATTATCAAAAACTATAGTTTTTGATAATACTTATTTTTTATATGTATTTATAGGGGGCTCGCCACATCGCCATCAAGTTAAGAAATGCATTGTCCCCCAAAACGAAAAAAATGAACTAAATTTCCACGGACAACTATAAAGAGATAAAATCTTCGTTTTGGGAATACTTCAAATTATTAGCTTGATAAGCATGTAAGGTGACCCCTATGTGCTCTTTTTTCTATAAAAAAAGACACCCAAAGGTGCCTTCCTCCGACTTGAACCACTTTAATTTTAATACTATGTATTGGACATTAAGTAAACACGTCCTATAAAACAGAATTATTTATTTTTACCAGATTGTTAGTGTATAAATACAAGAGAATCGAGATCGTTTGTTTGGCTAGATTAAAGCAACGCCACATCTATATGGTTGAGATGTGTTACGCCTTCTAATCGGAAAATCTGCTTTATAGAACGTGTCCACAAGTTATGTTTTATTACATGTAATATTAATTTGGTGTAATTTTATCGAATATGTATAATTGCATTAAGTTTACGAGAAAAAGAGAGTATACTTTGATATTGTGTAATAAAGATAAGGCACACCTACGGAAATGGGTGGGCTTTTTAACGCATAAAGAAAAGACACCCTAAGGTGCCATCATCGGACTTGAACCATCTTAATTTTAATAATATGTATTGGACGACTCCCATCCAAATAATATTTTACCATGTTAAGTAATGTTGGTCATTGAGAAAAAGAACAAGCCTTATATAGGGGGACCGCCACATGCCCATCAACCTATATTTGTACCATCTGAGGAACAAGGAACCATACAGGGTAATCCGAAAATCTTGAAAGGTATTGTGTATAGTATGTTTACCTCAGGTACAACAAAAGAGCCTTACCTCTGTAGGCAAGACTCCACTAGTGTAGTTGTATAGTATTTATATAACAACTAAGAAACTGAGAACATATAACACCAAGTAGCAGAACCCTAACATTCCGCCTACAGCTAGTACCTGTTTACCCCAGCTCTTGAGTTTCAGATTACTGTCAATCGCTTGCACTCTTTCCATATATCGTTTCCTCCTATTAAGGAGAACCTTTGAAGACTCTCACCTCGCTATGATACCATTAAGAGATGACTAATAGAGGTCTTAATGTATAAATATGCAATATTTCATATAGAAATGCATTATTATTATATATATATAAACGCTTACTATAATAAGGGGGTAAAGATTCACCACATCTTATAATTGAAGTGTTCTTTAGATAATTTAATATTTTTTGTAGGAACTTTAACTCCAAAAGAAAATTCTTTTATTACATAAACATCTTCTCCCCAAAGAAATCCACCAACTACATCCTCTATTGGTAGTGAAAACACAGAATCTAGTTTTATATATGGACATTCTCTTATAATACCAGCCTCTTCAAACGCTTCCCGTTTTGCTGATTCAATAGGAGTCTCACCATCTTCTCCACCCTCACAATAAAAAAAGTCGGTTCGTTTATCCTCACCTAAAAGGTAATGCTTTTTCTTTTTTTATTGTGCCCTTGCACAACTTTTTTCGGCTCGATATGCTTTTTTCGCTAAGCCGCCAACAAAACGCAAGATAATGGTTATCGACTTGGATTAACAAGTATACGAGCCGAACCGCTTATATCAATCGCTCGAAAATTATTCTTATTCAATATGTTGATACGTTTAATATGTGGGGGGTCGCCCCCACACGACGAGCCAGCACTCACACCCAAAAACAGGGGTGAATAGCATGATAAAATATTTTTACATCTTAAAATCACGTTATTATAAAGAAATTTGGTAGTCTTTAATTAGCCTTTAATTTAACTTCAAACTTAAGGGAGATGTATAAATGAACATTGGTAAACAGATACAATATTTTCGTAAAAGGGATAACATGTCCCAAGAGACGTTAGCAGAAAAAATTCATGTTTCCAGACAATCTATTTCGAATTGGGAAAATGAAAGAAACTATCCAGATATTCATAATTTACTAATGATGAGTATTCTTTTTAATGTCTCCCTGGATGATTTAGTTAAAGGAGATGTAAAGATCATGAAAGAAGAGCTTCAAAAGTCAACTTTCTTTAAGTGGAGTTGCATCATGTTAGCATCAATGATTATACTTCCTATTTCTATTGCACCTGTATTTCACTTTTTTGGTTATTATGGCCTTATAATACCTTTGGTACTTACGATTTTGCTTATGTTTTCATCACAGCAAGTTGAAAACATAAAAAAAGAGCATAATTTAAAAACTTATCGTCAAATAGTTGATTTTATAGAGGGAAAACCTGTAAGTGAAGTAAAGCCTAATATAAAAGATAAATTATTAAAAATAGGTTTGATGCTTGCAAGTGCTTTAATTAGTTATAGTTTGATTTATTTAGGATTGAGTGTATTTGGAAGATAACTTAGAAAACTATTAAAAGTCCTTCAGATTGTTTAACTGGAGGACTTTTGTCTTTACATAATTATCGTTCTTTCTCTTAATTCACTATATTTTCCAAAGAAAATAGGGAAAGGCAAGACGATGAATAAATTTATAAAATGACAAAACTGTAAGAATACACGAATGTTTGTAAGAAAGTTCGATGTTTTCCTTATTCTTTTTTTATTATAGTGAAAAAGAAGAACGAAATATTCTCTTATGTAGGAAAGGAAGATAATAATGATTGATCTATTAAATAAATGGATGTTAGAAAGTACAGGCAATTTCAATATCGTTGTAGGACTTACAGCACTTCTATTTTTGGGTTCAGTAATTGCACTTATTATTATTTACAAAAAAATTGGTAAACCAGATGAAAGAACAAATCCTATTTATTTTAAAATTATTTCTTGTATGTTTACTACTCAAATTCTAATGAATTGCATATTTATTTCTTTAGTTGGTAAAGATATCGAGAATTTCCGTCAAATCTTTATATTATTTGAAGCCTTTGTATTCTTCGTTGGAGCTATTTATTCGTTTAAATTATATAGAAAAGAATTTAAATAATTCACTTATAAGTATATCTATAAATATACTTGCAAGTGTACTTATAGGGGTACCGCCAGCATTTTGGAAAAAAACCACGCTAAGCAAAAACATATATAATAAGCTGTCCATATGGACAGCTTATTTACATAAAATTCGAAAGCGGAAGTTGATTCTGTTATTCATTTAACTAAAACCATCTTTTGTGCATTTCGTTTAAAAACATTTCTGTGATTTTAAATCCAGAATTTTCTCCTATAATAGAGTCAATCCCGCAATAAGGACAAACTGCTGTGTCATCATCATCCCACCACTCTGTAATTTCTTCTGGATTGAAAATTTTTAAACAATAAAAACAACCACATATAATATCCTTTTCTAAGGAGTTTCTATTACGAGAACAAAAACGATGTGCTTCCTCAAAATATTTTTCCATTGGCATCCCTCTTTCCGTAATTTTCTTCGATGCTTTATCTAGATTTTCCTTTGTATATTCCATACATTGATAGTTAACATAACGTCCTATTATCAGTAGCAAGAAAAAGGCGAATTCCTTGTAAGAGTAGGGGTCCGCCTATTTCTTTTTCTATGGATCTATGCATTTTTTTATACATTCCTATCCTGGCGCCGTTTTCGGATTCTTGTTTATTATTAGACTAGCCAAAAAAACTGTATAAAATCTTGCATACTCTTAGCCTGGTTTTTTTCCGAAATGTTGGCGGTACCCCATTTAGAAGACTAGTATGTGTTGCTAGTCTTTTTTTTATTAATTTACAAAATGAAATAATAAAAAAGACACCCAAAGGTGCCTTCCTCCGACTTGAACCACTTTAATTTTAATAATATGTATTGGACTCCCGTCCAAATAATATTTTACTATATTTATTCATATTTTCGATCAGGAAAAAATGAATAACATAGTATCTTGTTACTGCTTGTTCATAGCTTTTATCTGTTCTTCATACACATATTTAGTCGTCATGAAATCGTTAGGGAAGTCGTTAATCGCTTTCTTCATAACGTTTAGTTCTTCCTGGGATTTGAGTTCAATACCATTTAAATGATCAAACGCCTTAGATTGTCCATCTGCTACATAATTCTGTGTCATGTAATCATCTGGGAAGTCTTTCTTTGCTTTTTCTTTGACGGCATTCATAGCAGCTGTTTTATCGATATTTTTTATAGGATTTGTAAATCCCGATGCAGATTGTTGAACATCTTGTTTAGGGTGTTCTTTCTTTTCTGTTTGAGCTTGAATATCTTGTTTAGGCTGTTCCTTCTTTTCTGGTTGAACTTGAGCATCTTGTTTGGGTTGTTCTTGTTTTATTTCTTTTTTTGGTTCGGTTGGAGTTGTTGTAGCTTCTTCTTTGTTGTTTTTTCCGCCAACAACAACAATTACGACAACGGCAATGATAAACCAAAACCACCACTTTGTATAAAATGAGTTTTGCATGATTCGTTTCCTCCGATTATAGGGAATGTAGAATTTCTGATCCAAGCATAACAAATCCAGTTACAACTCTTTTGTTGTATCATGTCGACGAAAATAAAAAAAGAGAGCAATAGCTCTCACTCTCAATTAATAGCAACCAAAGATGCTTCAATGATGTATCGCTCAGGTGCATCCCCAATATAGTTAAATGGATAACATGTAGTTAGTGTTAATGTTGGTTTATCTTTTTCGATAATTACATTACGATCATTTGCATCTGTAATCCAGTGTTTTTGAATTTGATAAATGTATACTCTTTTATCATACTCAACTAATATATAATCATTTTCTTGTAAATCTCCTAATTTAGTAAATACCGTATCACGATGTCCACTTAAAACAGTATGTCCATTTCCAGAAGGAGTGGTTGTAATATCACTAACAAACATTCCTACCCCTTTTTTTAAAGTTTTAGCATCAGCACCCCAGTAAACTTGATATTTCTGCTTAGTTTTCGGTATAACCATGTAAGCGATTTGTTCTCCCATTTTATGTTGAACTTGAGAAGCTGGGATCTGTTTTGGTGATTCTGTTAATGGTTCACTAGTATTTTTAAGATTAGGTTCTTGATTTGGTAGAATATGTTGGGATTGTTCTTTGTTTGATTCATTTTTGACATTTTTTTTATCATTAGTGACAGGTTGTATACTTTTATATTGTTGAATTTCAGTACTTGTTAAGGCTTCAACAGTTTTTCTTGCGTCATACCAATCTATAAAGTAATAAACAAAAGCAAAGGAGCCTAAAGTAATTAATAAAACTCCCAACCAATCAAGTTTCTTCAAACTTATCACTCCACATTAAAAACGACAGGAATATTCCTGCCGTTTTTAGGTATTAGTTTAGGTATTCGTTTTTTTACGACGGAATACAAGAACTGAACCTGCTAATACTAAAGCAGCGCTTGCAAGCATCATTGTAACACCGTTTGATGCTGTATTAGGTAATTTTTCACCTTGTTTTTTTGTTTCAGCCTTTACAGCTGTTTGCTCTTGTTTATTGTTTGTTGCTTTATTGTTTTGTTGTGTATTTTCTTGTTTTACAGGTTCTTTTTTAGTATCTTCCTGTTTAACTTGTTCTTGTGGCTTGGTTTCATCCTTTTTAGTAGTTTGTTTGCTAGCTACAAATTGATCGTAGTCCCCTTTTTTCACTTCACAAGGTAAGCCGTCATTGTCACGATCTAAGTCATGAGGATCGTTAGTTGCACTGTATCCATTGCTGTGCCAGAATTCCATAACCTCTTGTTTGTTTTTAAAGTGACCACAATTCTTGTCATTTGGATTTTTTTCTGCAAATGCAGCGGAACTGTACCCCATTGTTAATAATGTAATCGCTGTTGCTGAAGCTAATAATTTTTTCATAATTTTCTCCATCTCCCTAAATGGTATGTATTTACATTGAAAAATTTTACATTTTAAAAATTAAAAATACAATAATAATTTGTGGATAAATGTAAGATTTCTAGATAATAATAGCAAACGAATTATTTGTATATTGTCATATTTTGTCGAATGAAAATAAAAAAAGAGAGCCTAAGCTCTCAATGGGTAAAATGGTGAAATTATGTAAAATTCATATCCTTATTTCGGAAAAAATTCCACAATCAAGCCAAATGCAATATTACATTTTTAAATATAAGGCGCTGCAACGCTGAATAGTTCGTTTCTTAATTAGTTATATGTTATATAAAATTAATAAAATGTATAAATTCACTTACATACCAAACTGAAGGGTGTAACGTTTACATGAAATGCATTTCAATTAAGTAAGTGTATTCAACTAAAAGATTTAATGCCTTCTTTTTGGGGTCAGTTTCTAAATCAGAAATCTGATGCGAATAACCCGCCACTTATAGAAATCTTTCCATTTCAAATGGTAGTCCGTAATACTGTAATAACCCGTATTTCGTTTGAATATATTCATTGTGACTACCATCTATGGTTAATTTAGTGGCAAAGTAATTCGCCTCAGCTTCTATGAATATCTCAGAGCAAAGGGTTTCCGCTGATAGTTTTGGAGTATTTTCATTTTTATGAAAGATGGCATGACCTAATTCATGACTGCAAGTAAATAGTTGTTCTGAATAAGATAAGTTATAGTTAATATGAATAAAGGGGATTCGACTCGATTTGTTGTAGTAACCGAATATATCCCCTAATTCTTCTTGAATAACTATAATACCTTTTTCTTTTGCTATCAGAAATGGATCTCTTGTATTATGCTTTTTAATTAGTTTGTCTATTTCTTCATTGATTTGCTGTTTCCTAATCAAGCAGATCCACTCCGATCATTCTACTTCGTTACGATATTTTTTAGGTGTGAATTTCTTTTTCGCCATTTCTTTTCCTAGCCTAAGTGAATTTTCCAAAGATATTATAAGGAGTTTTCTTGTTTCTTCTGACATTGGTTCAGATCCTTTAGAGAATGCAAGTGCATCAGAGTTGCTCATATCTTCTATTATTTCTTCTAACTTCTTTTGTATATCTTTTTCATCTTTTTCATTAAGTTCCCAGTATTTCTTTTCAGTTCTACCTAGCAGGTAGTCTGTTGAAACATCAAAGTATTGGGCTAGTACCTCTACTCTATCTATCGAAGGTTTTTGCTTTTTTAATTTATATAGAGCATTTGTGCTCAATCCTAAGTTTCTTTCTAATTCAGCTATTGATATTCCACGGCCATCAGCCAGTTCTTTAACTCTGTCAAATAAAGTCATATTCATCATCCTTTTTAACGCTGGAATATACCTTACCTAAAAGTTTGGTTTTCTAATTTACTTCTTACCTATAAGGTAGTAATATATGTCCATAAGCTACTTATTTAGCCTTTAAAGCGCTACCAAACAAAAGCCGAAAGTCACGTTCCCCAACGTATAAAGGCTATATTTATGTAGGTTTATTTAGCTATGAATTTATTTTAACTTATAGGTTAAATAGTGTCAACGATAAGCTAAATAATTAGCTTATTTTCCAGAGGATGAGATGAACATAATGGCAAATGAATTCGGTATGAAAGTGCGAGCAAAGCTATTTGCTAACAACATGCAGCAAAAAGAATTAGCTAATTTACTTGGAATATCAGGACCGTATTTATCGGATATTCTCCGAGATAAACGGAACGGAAAGAAGATTAGGGAAAATATCATAAAAATCTTAGATATGAAGGATGAACAGTGATGGATAGAGAGCAGCGTGATGAATACGAACGAAAGAAAATCTCGTGGATCATAAAGGATTTAAGAGCTAGAAGGGTACATAACAGCGCAGATAAGGTTGAGGAAATATACAAGTATATCACTCTAGCTAAATAAGAAAAAACCCTACAGGGGATGCAGGGTAATAACTAAGGGTATTGAGTTGTCGACTCCATAAGGACTTCTTGGAATGTACAAAGTGTAACACATAATTTATAAGAACTTTATATATAGATGTTACGAAATTATGAACATAGACAAGCCTTTGCTTGTCGGAATGTTCAGGAATCTAATGGTATCCCCCACCTTGCAAATGGGTTCCTGGATATTCCGATGCGTGAAAGCATCATAAAAAGCCCGTACAGAAGTACAGGCCGGTTGTTACACATATCGGTAATTAAATATTAACAGAATCATTCGTTAATTGATATTGAGAAAATAAAAAACCGCCCTACGCCTAGGACGGTTTGGAGAAAAGAAATGTAAATCGTTCTACTTACATTATACCAAATCTTTTCTCCTCAAAACAAGGAGGAAAAATAATGAAAATCAACTTTAAAGAATTACGTATTACTAATTTTAAGAATCATGACAGCCTTAATGTGGCATTTGGTGAAATAACAACGATTAGTGGCCCGAATGGCGCAGGTAAATCATCAATAGGTGAAGCAATTACATGGGTTTTATACGGTATTGATCCATACGGAACTAAAAACGAACCGAAACCTATTAATAATGAAGATGCAGAAACAAAAGTAGAGCTTCTTATCCAGGTAGACGACAAGGATATTTTAATTGGTAAAGCTCAAAAGAAAGCAGCGAAATACTTCATTAATGAGGTTCCAAAGAAAGCTAAGGAATTCGAATCATTTGTAGATGAATTATTTGATAAACAAGCATTTCTATCACTATTCAATCCTGGTTACTTCAGCTCACAACACTGGCAAACGCAACGTGAGCAACTACTTACATATGTGAGTGAGCCATTAAAGAAAGAAGTATTCGTTGAGTTACCAAAAATACAGGTTGAGTTATTAGAAGAAAACTTAAAGAAACTTTCAATAGAAGACTTAAATAAAGTTCATATAGAGCGTAAGAAAACGCATGAGAAATCATATGAACGTGCAAGCGAACGAGTTATTACATTAAAAGAACAACTCGAAAAACAAAAGACTGAAAGCACAGATGTTAATAAAGAAGAAATTGAATCGCAATTATCCGAATTACAAGCGAAACGTTCAGAAATCGATAAAACAATTAAGGACTCACAGAAAAAACAACAGCAATACAATCAAGCACAGTATCAAATTGAAGGTATGAAGCAACAAGTTTTAAAACAAAAAGAAGTCGTTCTTGGTATACGTGACGAGGAATTACAAGACGCTTGCCATACATGTGGACAAGCCTTGCAAAATGAAGCCGTTAAACAGGTTAAACAAAACAAAATTAATCGTTTTGAAGAAGCAAAACAAATTGGTTCAAACATGGTTAAAGAGCTAAAAGAACTAGAAGCTTCTATAAAAGAAATGTCTCTTGAAGAAGTGGATCTTAATCAGACAAGAGAAATCGATGAAAAGATTTACGAGTTAAACGGATTACTTAGACAGTCACAACAGCTAGAGCTACTACAGAAAGAAATTGATGAAGCAGCAGAAACGCAAGCGAAGATTCGCAAAGAGAAGAATGAATCAATTGCAATCATTGATGCCATTAAAGACTTCCGTACGAAGCGTTCTCAATTGATGGTAAGCAAGATTCAAAGTTTATTTACAAACATTGATGTACAGCTCTATGAAACTCTTAAAAACGGTGAAGAGAGAGCTACATTTGAAATTCTAATGGATGGTAAGCCTTACAGCAGACTTTCTACAGCAGAAAAGATTAAAGCGGGATTAGAACTTGTAGAAGTGTTAAGCAAGCAATCTCAATTAGTAGTGCCTACATTCGTAGATAATGCCGAAAGTATCCTACATTTCACGAAGCCAGCAGGACAATTAATCATTGCGAAGGTTGAAGATACAGAGTTCGCGATAAAAGCAGAAGGAATCCAAAAGGAGGAAGTAATCAATGGCTAATCAAGTAACAGCAGCACCTAATACAGAAAAGGTAATCGGTAACTTTACGAAAATGGAGCTAGACACAATCAAAAGCACTATCGCAACTGGTACAAGCAATGAGCAATTCGCTTTATTCGTACAAACTTGCGTTAACTCGGAACTTAATCCTTTCCTAAATCACATTTATTGCATCGTGTACGGCGGTAAGATGAGCATTCAAGTATCAGTGGAAGGTGTGCTGCACTTAGCGAGACAAAAGAACGGATATAAAGGTATTGATGTTCAAACAGTTCATGAAAATGATGAATTCGAAGCTGATCGTTCTCAAGAAGGTGAATGGATTATTAGAAAGCACCAGGTTAAATTCCCTCGCGGAAAAGTAATTGGTTGCTATGCAGTGGCCCAACGTGATGGCTTTAAAGATGTTGTAGTCATGATGGAAACAGATGAAGTAATTCATATGAAGAACGGCACGAACAAGCACATGTGGAACAACTGGTTCAACGATATGTTCAAGAAGCATGCAATGAAACGTGCAGCTAAATTACAGTACGGCATTGAAATTAACGAAGATGAAGCAGTTTCATCAAGTCCAGTAGATAGTGTTCCATCTTATGAACCTGAAAAACGTGTAGATATCACGCCAAATAAACCAAATCAGATTCAAGTTGAAGAAGGCGAAACAGTTGATCAAGAGGCTGAGTTAAAGAAAAAGCAAAGCGAAGTAATGGAAAAACTGAGCGAGTACAACATGACAAATGATGATTTACAAGAAATCGCACTTAAACATTTCAAAGTACCAGCAGCAGAGTTAAACCTTCAACAGCTTACAGGCCTTGTTAAATTCTTAGGTTTAGAACATAAGAAACGTGTGAAAGAGCAAGAGAAGGCGCAAGAACAACCAGAACAAGAAGAAATTGACTTCGAAAACATGGAAATGGAAATCGCATGATCAACACACAAAGTAAGGTACTCCTTCCGGCTTGGTGCTGGAAGGATGCCAAATCAACAGACGAAGTAAAACGAAATGTACTGAAATATATAAATCCGAAACGCTACCCAGGTTATAGGGTCCTGAAAGTATCGAAAGGATTTGCTATATGCGAGAGGGAGATGTAGATGATTCCGATTCGAGTAAAACGAGGCTCAATGAAAGAGATATTAAAAGCCGTACGTGAGTTAGAAAGACGAGGTTTTGATTATGTTACTCAAATTAAACCGGTTTATAAGACAACAAAAGATTTTGTGTATAACGAAAACAAAAACATCAAAGGTGGCTATAAGTTCTACGGAATGGAAGAATACGTCTCTTATGAATGTTGGATGAAGAAGGTGAACTAAATGGCAGATGTTAAATGGATAAAACTCTCTACTAGCATGTTTGAAGATGAAAAGATTCGATTGATTGAAAGCTTACCAGATGCAGACACACTACTAATCATTTGGATTAAATTGTTGTCTCAAGCGGGCAGAACAAATGCCAATGGTTACATTTTCTTGAGCGAAAACATTCCTTTTACAGAAGAAATGCTATCAACTCTTTTTAATAGACCGATAGCAACAGTAAGACTTGCTCTACAAACATTCAAACAGTTCGGGATGATTGATGTAACAGATGATCAGTACATATGCATATCGAACTGGGAGAAACATCAAAACGTTGACGGGTTAGATAAAATCCGTGAGCAAAACAGACTACGTAAGCAAAAACAAAGAGACAAAGAAAAACAGTTTCTATTAGGGAGTGACATGGGAACATGCGCTTATTGTGGAGACTCAGCTAACACGCTAGACCACCTTATTCCTAAATCGCATGGTGGATTAGACACTCAAGAAAATTGCGTATCGTGTTGCAAACGATGTAACGAAACGAAAACAAACCGTCCTTTAGAGGTCTTCCTTAATGAGTGTTTACTGCTAGGAACACCGGTGTTGGATCTAAAGGCGGTTTTAAATAACAAGAAAATCATGAGTTTAGTTGACTATCAAGACGGAAAGTTTTTACGTCACGTGACAGGTCACGGGACACGTCACGATGGTCACGCAACAGATATAGAAGAAGATAAAGAATTAGATAAAGATAAATACTACGTCCTCTTCTGACGAAGACGACAAGGAATCACCAATCCCTTATAAGGATATCGTTTCTTATCTTAATGAAAAAGCAGGTAAATCCTTTAAACATAAAACAGCCAAAACAAGAACCTTAATCAACGCTAGGTTTAAGGACGGCTTTACAATAGAAGATTTTAAACAGGTGATTGATATTAAAACAGCGCAATGGCTAACTGATTCGAATATGAACCAGTACTTGCGACCAGAAACATTGTTTGGAACTAAATTTGAAGGTTACTTAAATGAAAAAGGAGCGAATAAAAATGTCGGTAACAGCAATGCAAAGGGTAGCCAAATCCCTGGATTTAAAGGTGAACTTCCATTCTGATAAATGCATGAACCATTCTTATGAAATAGGCGGCCAAAAATTTGTTAAGCCTGTTCAGATGATTGAATTTAAAGGACAAGTTGTTTGCCCTCGATGTGTAGTTGAGGAAAACGATAAAGTGTTAAAAGAACAAGCTAATAACCATTACAAGAAAATCGGCAGATCTAAAAAAGCTAATATGCTTACAAAGCACAGCATCATTAGTAATGAGGAAATACTCGAAGCTACACTATCTAACTATAGAACTGAATGTAATGAGACTAGAACGAATAAAAAACTCGTAGAGGACATTGTAGAGAGTCTAAAAGCAGGAGAGGTTAAAAACGTATTTGTTGTAGGTGTACAAGGTGCAGGTAAAAGTCATTTAGCTTATTCGATTCTAAGGAAGCTAAGAGATCATTTCTACGAGTTATCAGATGGAGAAAAGCACGGTGACCTATTACTCTACAAAAATATGAAAAGCAGCTTATTCGTAGAGATTGAACAATTAATGCGACTTATCAAAGATTCCTTTAACAACAAAGATTCTAAGTATACGGAAGAGTATTGTGTGGAGCTTCTAACAAGTGTGGACTTCCTTGTACTGGATGATTTAGGAGCAGAAAGCGGATCTATGAACAGAACGGACGAAGCGAGTAATTTCATTCAACGTGTACTGTATGCAGTGACAAATGGAAGGCAAGGGAAAGTGACTATCACAACAACTAACTTATCGAGTGGAGACATATTCAAGAAATATGACAAAAAGCTTGGAAGTCGAATTTTAAATAAAGCTGAGGCAGTTGTATTTAAGGAAACAACAGATAAACGCATTGAACATTTAGGATTCTAAGGGGGAACTAAGATGTGTGCATGTAAAGGAACGGGAGTAATCAGAAACGACCAAGGGAACGGCTGTTATCAATTTGCCCCATGCATTTGCGCGGTAGGGAATCAAACACCTGAAAAAGTGAATAGAAAGCGTCATGCCGTTATGGCGGGGTTAATGGAAATGCATCGTATGCAGCAGGAAGAGAAACAAGGCGTTGTGGCATGAGAAGCGGTCAACTCTCTTTTGAGGATGTTATAGGAAGCTTTGACTATACAGCAACTAGTACTTCCGAACAATTTCTACGTAGTAATAGCCATAACGCTATAACGCCTACATTTGAAGTTCATTTTTACGATCAAGATGAGAAGCAAAAAATAGATTGGTTTGAAACAAAAAACGAAGAAGATGCAAAGAGCGATGCCATAGCAAAGCATGGAAGAATCCAAATTATAAAAACGGTGATAAGTACAAGGACGTTAGCGGAGATCATGGATTTGGATTAGGAGGCATAGCGTTATGACGCGTAACACAAGGTTAAGGATCGTTCTTGGAACTGTGGAAAGAGCACACAGTAAATGTGTACTCATACCAATCTAAATTATTTTAAGGACCATGATATATCATCAAGAGCTTTATAAATATAACTATACATGCGGTAAAAGAGATACTTTGGATTGTATTGTTGTTTCCATTTCATAAAAATCACCTCTCATACAAATAGTTTAATTATATTATACAGTTATTAATTTGAATGTTAAGAAAACTAGATGCGAATTAAGGTAAATTTAAACAAAATATCTATAAAAAAAAGACCTCTTACGGAAAGATAAAGGGTCATCAAAAAATGTTGTATTTGAAACTGTTCATGAAAAAAGAGCACTATCGAAAGTGCCCTTAGAAAATACATTTTATATTCTGTTTTGAGCTACTATTTTAATATTCTCTGGTGGAATGATATCTTGAATTTTTTCTTTTAAATCTACTTGGACCATTTCTTCAAGATGTTCAAGTGAAACTTCAAAGTTTATGCATTCCGCAGTTGCGATGTTTAATAAAGAATAATTTTCATTCTTTTTAACAACAAGATATTGTGATTGATCTGTTATTACTATACATCCTTGTTGAATTCCTAATTTACGATTATCTTCAAAAGTCATAAATAAATCTCCTAACATTTTTCTGATAGGAATTGTACTACATAAAAATGTTAGTGTCTAGTCGGTCTTATGTAAGAACTAAAGTCAAACAAAATCGTTATTTTAAAAACAAGAAGCCCTAGGGTTAGGGCTCTAGGGCTTCCTGTTTTGGTATATCTCACACGGTTTTATAAAAAGAAAAGAACGTACTGAAGATAACATATGAATGTTTCATAAATGTATCGAAAAAGTGAACAAAATTGCTATTGCAGAAGAAGCAGAAATGAAGTTTCTAATACGTAAGTGCGTAAAAGGTATTATTTTCAGTGAATAAAAGGCGCGTGGGGCACCTAATCATTACTTTATGGGAAGAAAAGAATATGTTATGAACTTGGTTGAATGAAAAAATGAAAATTTTACTTTTAGAGTGAAACTGAACAAAATTCTTATTTAACAACAAATAAAAAGAGCACATTTTTATATGCACTCTTAGTAAGGCAGGTAAATGTCTCATGAGATATAAAAAATTCAAAAAATCGTAATCAGATTTTCACGAGTGAATTTTTAATATTGTATGCCTTACTTGGAGTTATGGAGCATGTCACTAAAGAAAATGGTCAAGTGGAATCTAGAAGTAATTAAACAAAATCTTTATTTGAACGTAAAAAACCCTAGATGGGACTAGGGTCTTTTACATAATAAATCTTTCTGTTTTTAAAAGGACTTACTGAAGATAGCACATGAATGTTTCATAAATGTATCAAAAAATGAACGAAATCTTTATTTCATAACAAGCGAAAAAGAGCACACATATAAGTATGCTCTTCGACAAGAAAGGTAGTTTTCTATGAGTGGAGAGTCTCCATACAATAACATATGCTTGTCCAGTTAAAAGGTGAAAAATTTTTAACAAAATCGTTATTTGAATGAAAAGACAACAAACGGAGGGGTTTGCTGTCTTGATAAAAAGGAATGGCACTAAGTATATATTACAGAGGTAACTGGTTAGTAAAAGTATATGCATTATATATATAAATATCACCAAACAAAGGTGATAATTTTTTAAAAAAACGTTATAACATATGCTTGTTCAGTAAAAATGTGAAAAGAATTTTAACAAAAACGCTATTTTAGATGAGGGAGGAATTACACACTAAAAAATAAATATGCCCTAGTACGTAAGGCTAGGGCAAAAAAGTTAGTCGGTAAATATCTTCATAATAATATTATCACATTTAATGTTTTATATGTTTGGAATTATAGATATTTAGATGGCTTTTTAAAAACTTTATAAAAATTTCATTTTGTAGAAGAAATAGAAAGCGAGGTTAGGAGAATGGAAGGTAACGTAAAGCTATTAGGCACGGATGGCATGTGCGGAATGGAGTTTAAAGTGAATAAGGTCAATGTTTATAACGATGAAGGATATGTAATGGAAAGTATGACTACAAGGGATCATGTTCAAGAAGTTATTGATTTTCTTGAAGAGTGTAAGAAAGAAATGGAGGAATAAAAATGGGACAAGGTAACCGCGGAATGGCCTTTGAAAAGCTTATTAATCTATCGAATGAAATGTATTAACACGAGGGAGTGGCGCTTATAAACAAGTGTCCAACTCCTGTGAAGGTGTTAAAAAGTAAAGGCGGCCGTGTATTAAATGGATTCTATGAAGCTAAAAGTACAGTGGACTATGATGGCGTTTATAAGGGACGAGCTATTGCATTTGAAGCGAAGTCTACAGAGAATGCTACACGATTTGATTTAAAGAACATTGCGCAGCACCAATTGGATTACCTGGAGAAAGCAGAGAAGATGGGAGCAATTTGTTTCTTCCTTATAGAGTTCAGCAAGGATAAGTCAGTATTCGCAGTACCACTATCGATCATTCAATCGTATGTAAGGATGTCACAACAGTCAAAAGGTAAGAAGTCGATACCAAGAGCAGATTTTGATATTTCTGGGTACCTGGTAGATCAGTCGGAGCGAGCGCCAGTTGATTACTTAAAATACATTGATGAGCAAGGATTTACACCGGTAATAGATGGCATGATTCAATTTGATCAGGACCATAAAAAGGTAGCGAATAACATTGAAGTAGCAAAAGAGAAAATGGCCAACAAGAAACGCAAGTTATTAAAGGCTTAATGGATACTGGAAACATGCAGAGTGGATGGTGGGGGCTACTCGCTATGCATGGTTCCCTTATTCAATAATGAGATAGTAAAATTTCACGTACCTTATGTGATGTTAAAATTACAAATTCGAAATAGGGGGATTCCTTCATGGAACAATTAACTTTATTACCAGCAATCGATGACAAGAAAGTGCAAAAGGAAGTAGTCAGCATCTTAAAGGAATACCGTGCATTAAAGATGAGATTCAATAATGAAGTGGAACAAGAAGGAATCAGTTTGTTTCCAGAGATACGAAATTCAAGAAGAATAAGCGAATTAAAGGTGAAACAGATAGAGAAGACTTTGGACTATATCTTAGATAAGGAAGAAAGAGACATTATTACAATGAAGTTCTTAACGAATGAAAGAGTAAAAGATTCAGATGTTTATCATGATCTACTACTCAAAAAGACTTACTTCTATGAGAAGAAGAAAAGTGCCGTGAAATTGATTGCTACATCGTTAGGGATTATCTAAAAAACGCGAACAAACCGCGAACTTTTTGGGGGACTAAATAAAATGCGGAAAATTATAAGCTATTCCTATAAACAGTTCTTTGAAAAGAGAATACGTTTTGGGGATAGCGTTCCCATTATAATAACGTTACTCGGTGACGCGGAGGCTAGAGGGGATAAGAGCTTCCCGAAATTATTTATATTTTACTTCTCATTGAGTGTATAAACGTAACGCCTTTCGTTTGTAGGCTCATAGGTAGTAAAATCACACCTGTCATGTGAATTCTTGATTTCTATGTTAAAACTGGATCGTTTACCAAGTGGGATGATGGTTCGTTCGATTGAATGGGCCACGTTCCCGGATAGAAGGAATAACTTAATTTATTAGTAATTACTCACAATATTTACTAATGTAACGTAAGCTAGGTTCTTCTTAAACGATTAAACGAGCAGAGAGCTTCCGCTCTTTGTTTGAGCCAATACAGCTGAACCTTCCCCTCAGTCTTGTGTATTGGTTCAAACAAGGCGTAGGAAGAAACATATGCGTCTGGATATAATCACGTTGTGTAAACGTAATTGGCGAAAATGACATTAAGTAGCCGACTCTATGGAGTATAAACGAGAAGATTCTTAGTCTTCTCCCAGTCACCGAATTAACCAAATGTGAAGCGTGTAGCTAATATATAGTGTTGCGGTGACTTGGAGAAGGTTAAGAGTTATCTTGACCTTGGAAGAGGAACTTTTGCCATTTGTTTTTCTATTTCTCTCTATTAAATATGTGAACTATGGGGAGTTTCGTAAAACATAACTTTTGAATTATGTAATAAAAGTATATATAATTATACTGATATTAATATATTAACTAGTTAAAAATGGGGAAAGAAAAATGAAGATTAAATTTGATGTAGTTAAAGATGAAAATTTTGATTTTACTTTATTAGAAACAAAATTGCTGAAAACTTTTAAAGAAGTAGATAATGTAGCAATAATTGAAAAGGTTGAAGATAAAATTTTTGAAAAAGATGATGTGCAAACCCATTTAGCGGAGATTACTATTAATGTTACAGGAAAGAATATTGGATATAGATCAGCTTCAGCTAGTATATTCATTGTTCTAGAAAGTCTATCAATAGAGCTATTCAATATTAATATTAGTATACGTTAAGCATCCAAAACGGGTGCTTTTTTCTTTGTTATATAGAAATTACACATTAAAACAGTAAAACTTTGAATGAGACAAGCATATACTAATAACTGAACACGACGTATTCATTCTTTATAATCGTATCGGACGAGCACCTTATAGGGCTCTTTTTTTATTGCACATAAGGAATTCCCAAACATACAATATCGAGTCAATGCCAACCAACTTATTCCTTTTCCGAGAGCTATATATATTCCGCTATAAAGCTCTTTTATGTTGCGCCATTAGAACGGGCTGGGCATTGTCGTATATTTAATACTCAGAAGTTTAGGGCACTTTATAGTGTTCTTTTTTTATTGAACAAAATGGATATTTGAATAGATAATGCCTTCCTTAAAATAACCTTAATTAAAACATAGTTTTGATAATATATGGAAAATAAATGGTACAATTTTCTGGTATAACCTAAATAAAATTTATTTTAGAAAAGGGGTAGAAGGGAAATGTTCCAGAAGTTCAAGTTTTATTTAATGAGCATTTTAATTAGTTCAATGTTAGGCGGAATTATTATAGGTGCTAATTTCTTGGTCCATAACATATATAATTTAGTTGCAGGTAAAGAATATCATTTTAATATGTGGTCTTCTATTATTATATTTAGTGTTGTATTTATTTCGGGTTTCTCGTACGCGTTGAAGAAGGGGCCAGATATATTTGTTAATGATTAAACCAATAGCAATTATCGTAGGCGCTGCCGTGATCTTGGTGGCGTCTTATTTCATTTTAAAGAGGAAGTGATGGCATGACGTGGTTAATCTTCTTTATTGGATACTGTGTAGGAATGACAATTTGTTTGCTCATTATGATTCAGTCTATTAAGGCGAAGGAAGAGAATGAGTTGGATTATGACATCGACGAGTCAGTAGAGAAGGAAATGGAGCAGTTGAAGGCGTTAAGGGATGATAAGGGGTGAGAGGTTTTAGGATTTTTTTGAAAATAAAGACTTTCAACCTTTAAAATGGTATAATTTTCATAATATTGAAATTAAAAAGAAAATATATACAAATAAAGGGATGGGTTGATTTGAATGAGGGGTTCTGATCATAAAGAGACAAAAGCAATATTAAAGATATGGTTCATATATATACCACTTGCGTTTGGGGAACTCATTTTTTCGAATATTATAGGTTACTTCAGAAAAATAAAAATTAAGATTTTGCGTCAGAAAAACAATTAAACTATTTAATTGTTTTTTTATTTTCCCCTAACAAAACAAACGAACACAACGAAAAAAATACCTGAGACTATAGCCCCAGGTAAGATTGCATAAGTTCTTGTACAATTGTTCGGAAAGTTTCTTCGGTGACAATCCAGAATAGCCTCTCCTGTATACCGTTTAGACCGCTAATCTCAAGTTTAACTTTAAATTCTATTTTCATAGTAAAACCTCCTTATTTTCTCTTCAAATAGATAATTAGAGACTGTGTGACTTTTTGAAGAAAAATAGAGGTAGTTAACAAAGTGAAGTTTATGCAGGAAATAACGGTGGTTAGGTGCTGAAAACCCACTAAAATAGGTCGTGCATAAAATCATGCATAAATATATGGAACTATATGTAACGGGAAGTGAGTGATATCAACGATTTCCCATGATATCAACTTTAAACAACTGAGTATAACAAGAATTATGTAAATAAGCTGTTCATATGGACAGCTTATTTTATTTTTCCGCATAGCATAGATTATTTTGAAAAATGCTGACGGTACCCCATGCCCATCAACTTAAGTTTTTAATGTCCCCCCAAAACGATAAAAATAAACTTGGTTGCCATAAAAGACATCACGTTTTTATTCTGAAAGCATTATAAAATTTTAACCTTATGATTATATAGAAGGTACCGATTATTAGGGAAATTATACAATAAGATGTCCGGAGATAATATAGTTGTTTAATTTACATTATCACTCCTTTACTTCTTGCTCCACAATCGCACCCGATTCTGGAAAATTTAAAAAACGTTTATTTTTCTTTTAACATTGAATACTTTCGATAAGTTTTATAGAAATTGATACCCCAAAAAACAAACAGAAGTGTGGAAGACAACTTCAAAAGGACAAATGGAGTTTCAAATAAAAATGCCTTCCAAAATAATGAACCTTTCATACTCCAAAGACCTTCATGATATAATCCCGAATCCTTGTAAAACATATAAGAATAAGCTAAACACAGCATAACCAACCAAAATGAATAATTCATTAATTTTTTATAATGATTATCCTTTGATTGGCGATCCGAGAAGATTTCATTTTGATCATCATCTTCTTTTTGCCAATACCGTATTCCACTAAGCCAGGGCCCTTTTATATAGTTCCAACCGAAATCCTCATATATCCCTTTGTATTCAACCAACTTTTTCTTAGGTAAATAATCTTGATAATCAAGTCGTATAACATATCTCTTGTCAGTTTTTTCGAAAGTGTATATTCCTAATCCACTAATATTTGTACAACGATAGCCTTTTTGTAATTGCTCGTTCAGCCATTGCTCCTCTTTTTCAATATCAAAAAATATCTTACTAAATTTCTTCATTCGATTCACTTCCTTCGTACAGGGATAAAATATGCAATAACCTGTTTTGTTCCATTTTCAAAATAGCGCTTCCTTCTGCAGTTATCATATAAACTTTTCTCCGACCGGACTCTCCAACAGGTTCAATCCAACCATGCTTATTCAAGTTTTCAATCGCACCGTATAATGTACCAGCTGCTAAAATAACAGTACCGTTACTTATCTTTTCTATCTTCTGCATTACGGCATAGCCATGGAGTGGCTCACGCATGGCTAATAAAATATAATGCATGGTTTCAGACAATGGTAATAATTTATGTTTCATATACTCACCCTTTATTCAGTTTGACTATATAGTTCAACTTAATATAGTTCAACTGAATAGTCAACAACATTTTCAAAATTAGTGTAGGTTTGAAATAAAGTTTAACCGTTTTGAAAAAAGATTAACTGCTTATAAAAAAGTCGTACCGTTTTAAATCCTATTTATTTCCAAGTGAATGTGATATATTTATATCATAAAGAGCGAAATATATCACGCAGGAGGTTTATATGAAAAATAAATTAGCTTATTTAGGATTTCTCGGTTTTTTGGGTTTTTTAGGTCCGTTCTCATTTGTAGGTAATATTTCATGGGCATCTTATTTTTTCGGTTTCTTTTTCTTCTTCGCATATGCAAAAGTCGTACCAGATGAGCTTTTTATGCTACATGTTCGCCTCGCAGCTACAAGAGCCTTTTTCATAGCACTAGTATTAGGGAGTATACTACTCTTAAGTGTTTTTATTTTTGAAAATCTACATGTAATTCGGTTCTTTGTTATATTTTCGTTTTTCATACCTTTAGGTACATTCATAATTAATTTAGAAATATTTGAGCGTAGAGAAAAGAAAGGGATGCAAGATGCCACTTAAAACTCGAATGAAAGAATATAGGGTAAAGCTAAGTATGTCTCAAGAAGATTTAGCCAATGAAGTTGGTGTCAGAAGAGAAACAATTGGCAATCTCGAAAATGGAAAATATAATCCTTCATTCAAGCTTACTTATGATATTGCGAAGGTTTTGAAAGCACCTATTGAAGTTCTGTTTTGGTTTGAAGAATAGGTTAGGTATAAGTAAATTGTTGTAATAGATATGTCTATGAGTTTTGATTAATCTTTTTTATAAAAACTAGATTTGGATTTCTAACAAAAGACTCCATTTTGATTAATCTTTTTTCAAAATGGAGTCTTCTTATTTATCATATAATATGGATTTGTGGAGTTTTTTTGATTAAACTTTATTTCAAACCAACAATTAGTCAAATGAAAGATTTCTCCGACAATCTAAAGAAATAGACGGTATTGTAAAAAGTAGCAAGTCAATGAAGAAAAAGTCAGAGGAGTTAAAAGAATTATCTAAACCTTATTTAGAGTTAGTGGACAAAATAAGTAAGTTAGAGTATGAAGAAGATCACCCAGTACAACATAATGTAGGTTTAGCGATGATTCATGTAAAAGATGGGGTGGAAATCATACAAGAAGGTTTAGATAAGGGTAAAGAATATGAAGTTGATGGTGGGGTTGAAAGATTAGAGACTGCTTCTAAGTTAATTGATAAAGCAAACAAAGAATTGAAAAAATCTAAGTAACCTAACTATAGGGAGTGTATTATATCTATAGGGTATCCTATAATTAATGAATCCTAAAGCTTAATACATAATGAAAATACCGGTTCTAATAAGAACCGGTATTTTAAATGGTGTTATTTTGAAGCACTTATTTTACTTAGTAAAATAAGTGTATAGTCTAATTCCTATCAATAATCCGTAGGTAACATCATAATAAAACTTTTACCGTTATCAATAATCCATATACGGTGTGCTAATGGAAGTTTATCCACTTTTACATTCGTTTTGGAACGTATCTCAAAACCTGGACTTTCTGGTTGATAATTTAATACCAAATAATTATCTTCCAATTTTAAATCAAAGATGTGTTTATAGCTTAATAAAGAATTGTTTCTTAGAAGTATTTGTGTTTTAAAAAAATCCCAAATGCTTTTAGTTATTATTGAATGCAGAATTTTATCTATACTTTCAGTTACATAACTATGACGGTAAATATTACGTATTTTCATATTGTATCCTCCTTTTCAAAACCAAAGGAGGTTGAAACATTTAAGGATAAATCTAATGATGGTACATGTAAATTACCCCATGTATCTAATGGATCATGCCCATCTATAACATATCTTTCCTCAATTCTTGCTAAATAATAGTTTTCATTTCCAATGCAATTTAGCCAATAAAATAATAGTAAAATGGATTCGCTATTTTTAGTATCGTTTATATTTTCTCCTAGTTCCTCTGGCATATCCCACTTAAAATCCGTCCAATGCCATAACAGACCGTGTGGCAGTGTATTCTTTGTTTTTGCCTGATTCAGTAATTCGTGCACTTTTTCTACTGATTCAGAATTAGTTAATATTTCATTCATAGATCTTAATAAGTCTGAATGCCTTATAATTAACACAACATTTGCCATGTGCTTAATACCTCCTAAAGTGTACTTCATAAAATTTCAAGTATCATATGTTTAATATATTTTTAAAAATATGGTAATCAAGGGAATGCTGTCCTTGAAAGGACGGAAATATCATTTAGAATTTCACACGTATTTACGTAAAACATAATCACAATCGCTACATATATCCTTATATGATTTACCGTGTATGGTTTTCTTTTCAAATAGTTCAATTGTCTCGACATAATAGGAACAATTTGTACATTTTTTAAAGTGTAAATCCAGTTAATCGGTAGTTAGTTTATTTTTATACAGCCAAATAGCTACATCAAATTGTATTAGTTTTTGATTCTGGAAAATTTCATAGTAGGAGTTTGATAATTATAATTTATCATTTTAGGCAAGAAGACTCCTTCCTCAAGGAACGCGAAGTGAGTAGGTGGGAGATGAATTGGCTTCAGACAAGGGATGGCAGGAAGCCACCTTAATTGTTCGACATTCATAAACTGTTACTTCACTACATATCGAATGTATGTTTGTTGTATAATAGACACATATCGAAATGGGGGTGAAAGGAATAATGATCAATAAAGCATATAAATTTCGTATCTATCCAAATAAAGCACAAGCGACCCTAATCAATAAAACGATTGGTTGCTCTCGTTTTGTATTCAACCACTTCCTATCTCTATGGAATAATGCATACAAAGAAACAGGAAAAGGTTTAACATATGGTACGGCAAACAAATCATTGTCGTATCGAAAACATTTGCTTCAAGCCAATTATGTTCTTGTTGTGGATATCAAAACAAAGACGTTAAAAATCTAAACTTACGTAAATGGGACTGCCCTTCTTGTCTTACACACCATGATAGAGATATTAACGCAAGTATCAATCTAAAGAATGAAGCGATAAGGCTTCTAACCGCAAGGACTGTGGAGATAGCCTAATAAATTAGAGTTCGATAGAACTCTTTACTTAGGAATCCCCCTCTTCTAAACGAAGTGAAAGTGGGGGAGTTCAAAAGAAGTAAATATGAAAAAGTTAGAGAATTATCTTAGTTATTAAATAGATTCTGCCTATACTTTAAGTAGAGCCCAATTTATTAAATTTAAATAGTTTATATGTTCATATATAGAATTTTGAAGGGGGTAAATTGTAAATGATTCCAACGTCAACATATGTGGCTAAATGGGTATTAGATGACTTAACACTTGCATCAAGACCAAATCAGGGGATCAAACTAAGTACATTTAAAAAGTTAGAAAAACTTTATGTAGAATACAGAGAAATGATTGAGGGAGATACTAGCTTTGAAATTACGCATTATCTGCTAGAGTTTATCAATCCACATAATCTTTTTGTAGTAAGAGATGGTTACTATATATTTGATAATAAAACAATGAAATTTATTAAAGTATCGGACGATATTCATTTTTCAAATCAAAGCTTAGCGTATTGTAATAATGGCGTTGCAGTGGATTTAATAAACGGAAAAATGCATTTTTTAGAAGGGCAGTATTATAAAGTTAAGACCTCATATGTTGATTTATTAAAAGGTGAAACTATCCCTGTAATAGTACTAAGCCATTTAGATAATAATGTTGGAGTATCAGTACCTTTGACAATGTTTAATGAGGAAAGAACTTTTAAAATTTCAGAGAGTTATATAGTGGATCTTACCTCAAAGAATTGTAACAATGAGAGTGAATTTAGTGAAAAGGGGAACGTAATACGATTTCTAAAACCTTCTATTGTGTAGTTAAGTATATATGTTAATTAAATTCATAATGAATTTAAGAGGGTGAAAAAATTGTCTTTTGAAATGTGTACAGCCTTTCGAGGTAAAGTAATTATAAAGGATGAATATAAAGGAGTGGTGGAATTAACAAATACAGGAAGCTGGGAAGAAGCTGTTTTAAAGTTTCCGTTCGTTAAAGAATATCTAAAAGTTAATCATAGTAAAGACATTCCATTTACAAAGAAACAGATAAATGAAGCATTAGCAGAAGATGATTTTCTATATATGAGGTGGCACATAGGAAACTGGGAAGAAGAGAAAGAGTATTATACAAATTTAAAAAATAATGAATGGTCATTTATAGCCAATCTAAAGAACTACAGAGATACTGAACATAACGTGGCACCTATTACATTATTTATGGATGTGATTTTAAAAGAAGTAGCAGAACATATTATAAAGCTGGAAGCTTGGTATGGTGAAGCTGATGAACCAGAAGAATATGTTTTTATTAATAATGAATTTATTAAGAAGTTCTAGCAGTAATGAAATATTGCTGCTTTTTTATTTCTTAATACACTAAAATTATTGTTGTTGGCTTCATAAATATTCATTTATAATAGATTATGGAAAAATTCATAATGTAATAATATAGATTTTTAGTATACAAGGGCTGGGAGCAGCTCTTTTTATTTTGCTCAGGGGGAGTGTGAAAGAAAAAAGTTTATGTTAGTGGCGAAGTTAAATGATCTAATAGAAAATAAAAAATTAGAATTAGTAGAACTGGTAAATAAACATGGCTTTAGTCATAAAAAAGTCCTCTATTTAAGTCAGGAAATTGATAAATTAATTAATAAATATATGATTATAAAAAAGGAACCCTATAATAGTAGGGTTCAAAGGGAACAGATACATAAAATAAATAAAGAGAATAATTTAATTATATAGGAAATTTGATACTGTAATATTGAGAAAGTGTAAAACCTTAATTAATTATTTTCGTTTGAAAAGTGATGTGATTACTATTTTAAAATTAAGAAAAAAGTTTATAGATAAGACTGTTAAACTAATTGATATAAAAGAAGACAATATAGTTAGTAAACAGAGAGCCAAACTTACATTTAATTTATATAAAAAGTTACTAGAAATGAATGAACCTAGGCAATTTAGATGGTGTGATAATTGAACAAGTTAGAAAAACTCTCTAAAGTCTTTGTAATTTTTTTTATTTTGTATGTGATATTACTTATATTTTCTCCAAGTAGAATAGTAGGGAGGTCAGCTATCCAAAAAGATGACATAAAATTACACGTATACGCACAAGCCACTACGGGAGTACCTCAAAAAATAAGTAAAAGTGATTTAGCTATATTAAAAGAAAAAATTAAAGATACATATCCTAATGTAAAATCTACGGACATTGAGCTTGAAGGTGATACACCTTTCCTTCATGTCGATGATCCAGCTTATATTGGAGAATTTACTGTATACGGAAAAGTTATAGGTACAAAATTAAATGAAACATCGAGAGAAAATACAGTTGCAGTTTTAAAAGTTTCGTATTGGGATATGCCTATGATTCGATACTTGTTTTATGAAGACTCTGTCGTAAGGCTATCACTTATAATTTTGTTACCTATATTTTTTGTTGCACTTTGCATCCTTTGTTTATGTACTAAGAAAAGTAACCGCTCGTAATAGGCGGTCTTTTTACGTTTACACATAGAATTAGGGGATGCATAATATCTTCAAGGTTAAGTAAAACATATAAAGATTGCTTTTTTACTGTTCCACCAAAAAAATTCTGAATATTGTTTTTTTATTCAAACAAATTTATTATCTCTGTATAAATTCATATATTCAAATGTTTAGGGGACTGGATAAATTTGTGATATATTTTTAAAGTAGTGCACAAGTGCAAAATCACAAAAAAGATCACCTGTTAAATTTTATAGGTAGTCTTTTAATGTTTATTAAATAATCTTTTGATTGAAATAGTGCAGAGGTTTTTTACTTATTTTCAATAGATAAAACTACATGAAAATAAGTGAAAAAATGGAGAGTTATTTGTATGAATATATAGAATTTTTAACAAAAATTCATAATTATGTTATATAATGATGTTAACAAACCATATTTTAGGCATTACCCCCGATTGTGCAGAATAAATATTTTTTTGATGAGCTAAAGTATTTGGCTAAAAGAACTTGTAGCGGGGCCTGCTACAAGTTCTTTTATTTTTTCAGTAAAGGAAAATAATAAAAAAGGAGGGAATACAAGTATGACAAGAAATTTAAAGAAAGCAGCACTTAATTCGTTAGATGGTAAATGGGGGGGAGGTATAGGAGTATCAGCGTTAAACTATTTTGTACCTACTCTTAGTGCATCAGCAATCGCGACATTCATGTATTTAATAGTTGGCCTGTTTATTGGGGTAATTGGTTTGGATGTAATCTTTGTTTATTCAATTAGTGGGCAACCCCAAGTAGACCCTACTGCACTAGTTTTACTTATTCTAAGTTATATTTTTTTAGGACTTATTTGTTTCTTAATTTACAGTTCAATACAAGGCATCTTTAATTATGGATATTCTGCTTTCACCTTACATTTAGGGAAAAATGAAGACGCTAAAGTGGACGATGTATTTCTAGGGTTTAAGAAAAGCAATTTGTTTAGATCAGTAAAATTGGCCCTGTTGCAAGCTATTTTTCTTTTTTTATGGAGTCTCTTATTAATTGTTCCAGGTATTATTAAATATTTTTCTTATTCCATGTCGTATTACATATTAGTAGAGAATCCTGATTATACAGCAAGTGAAGCATTGAAAGAAAGTAAAAGGATAATGAAAGGACAAAAGTTAAAGTTATTTGTTCTTTGGTTATCATTTATTGGTTGGTTTTTATTAGCCGCATTTATAGGAATGTTTACATTTAATCTATCATTTATTTTCATTTCTCCTTATTACAATACAACTGTCTCACATTTTTACTTAGATTTAATTAAAAAACAGGATGTTGGAGAAGCGAAGGTGAGTATATAAATAGAAAGTAAGTATGTATAAGATCAAATATATACTTTCTTGATAGTGAATATGCAATTAAGCATATCCGATTTTTAATATCATATTAAAAATCGGATATATTACGTTTATTATGATTTAAGCAAGGGTACTGCAAACGTGTTTCAAGTTGAAGTGAATAAGGTAAGGATAATACAAAGACTGGAGTACGGCTTACTACGAACCGTTTTGATACAGAATTATATTGTAGATTTAAAATAAAGTTTAATCAATTTGATACTAATAATCTTGATAAACAATCATAGAAAAGGGCGTGTTTTGAAAAAGATTGATCAAAACACGTTCTTAATATTTTTATTTAGTTCATTCTTTCATAAAAAAATTTGAACATTTTCTGTCTGTGTTACTCCACAATCACGCCCTTTAATGGAAAATCGTTCAATAAGTTTCTGAGATATATGTCTACTTATGTTATGGAAAAAAAGCTCCAGTATGTTAAAAGTATTATTTCACTTCTTATTAATAATCTTTAAATTTATCAACTACTAAATAGAGACTACTAGTTAATTTATGTAAGAAGAGGTGTGATCATGTATGAATCCATCATTGGCCTGAAAGTTAAGAAAGGAGACAGTCAAGTTCAACCTTTTACCTTCGTTTCCTAATATTTAGAGCTTTAGGTTGATAAAGTTCGAATCTAAACTAAAGGTTTATTACTTCCTTAATTCAGTAAAGTTCTGGACAAAAAACTCCCGAAATTTACGTTCCGCCACGGACATATAACGGCCTTCAAGCCATGCGATTTGATAGGTACGCTGACAAATAGGATTATCAATATGCACTAAATGAAATGACGTCTCTATTTTTTCTATTAAGGTTTCTGGCATAAAAGCAATACCAATTCCCATACGGATGAAGTAACTTACTGCAGAATGTTCGTCAACTTCACATATAATATTCGGAGTAAATCCTGCTTTTTGACAAAATTTATCCGTCATTTCTCGGAATGGATTCCCTTGCTTTATACAAATAAAAGGATCATTAGCCACTTCTCTCAAGTCTATGTTGCTCCGATTAACAAATCGATGTGTATGAGGAACAGCTATTAAGATTTTTTCAGTGAGAAAAGACAATCCCTCTATCCCTGTCTGCTCAATAGGAGGGAAAGTGATGCAAAAATCGATATCTCCACTTCGGAGCTGTTGCACCTTTTCCCTCTCTGAAGCTTGAGTGATTTGAAGTTTGATATCAGGGTGCAAGGATATAAAAGTACCTATTACATCAGAAAAGCATTTATGAGTTGTTGTTGCTAAAGAAACACGCCCGCTTTCCATTGCCGCAAGATCTTCAACTTCTCTTCTGCCCTCTTCAAGCAACATGAGTGCCTTTTCTACTTTCTTTAGATACGCTTTTCCAAATGAGTTGAGTCGAATCTTCCTTGGCGATCAAATAATGGTACACCCAAATCCTCTTCCAACCTAGCAATGGTTTTGCTGAGAGCAGGCTGCGCGATGCGAAGCTCTTGCGCAGCCTGCGTCATATGCTCCAATTTAGCGAATTTTAGAAAATAATGCAGTTGCAGTAGTTCCACATTCATCACTCCCTTATTCATATACTCGAGTATATAAAGAGATATATTAAAATGTCTTTTTATTTATTAATAATCAATTATAGAATAAAACATGTAAGCAATATAAGCTTTCAAAGATTTTAATGAATTACACTGTTTTGATTATGAGTACTTTTGCCCCTATTATAATTAGGTAACTTTAATATAAGAACAGAAATCGCAGAAAAAATGCAAAATATAAACATTGCAATCAACCAAAGGTTAATGTCATAGTCATATAGCTTACTAAAATACTTTTTTTCATGAGTAATATAGCTTACATTACTGTCAATTGTTTCGAGGGTGTAGGGAATAACCCCAAAAGAACCAATTAACATAACAAATGTTCCAAGTATGAAACTGAGTATATGTTTTATCATGTTCTGTTCTCCTTTAAGTATGTTTAATTGATACGTTCATATAGTATATATGGTTTTGCTACAAAGTTTGTATTTATTTGAAGGAGTGATATAAATTTCTATTGGAATCTATATTTAAAAATGGTTTTTCACCGCAGCAGAAGAAAGCTAAGGTGAATAAATACATCAAAACTAGAAAATTAGTATCTCTAGAAGAAAAGGTACAGTTTTTTCTGGAGGTGAATAATTTTAAAAGCGTAGAAAGATTAAATTTCTACGCTTGTTCTTCTTAATGGGGTGCGACCTATATATAGAAGGTTTCTTCAATATATATGAAGTTTATTTTTTATTTTTTAGAATATTTATATTGTTCAGTATCTGTATATGTATTATTATAAATAATGGTATATTAGTTAATTTTTGATATTCATTCTATTCAATCTCTAAAAAAATGATTCTTGGAGGCGTTGTTGTGCGTAAAAAATGGAAACTTGGGCTAATGAGTACACTTCTAGCCTGTACAACCTTTACATCTGTCGCTTTTGCCGCAGAAAAACCAGTTGATCAACCAAAGTGGGAGGAATGGTTACATGAGCATGCAAAAAGATTACATGAACCCACTTCCCAAACAACAGAAGATTTATCATTTCTTAAAGAGGTGGTAAAAGACAAGCGTATTGTTGTACTTGGCGAGAGTACACATGGTGCGAAAGAAATTAATCAATCCAAAATACGAATGATTAAGTACTTACATGAGGAAATGAGATATGATGTGATTGCATTTGAATCAGGGTTGGCGGAAGCATCAGCTGTTCAGCAAAATTTTGACCGCTTAACCGCTACGGAAGCAATGAAGCAATCGTTAGAAGGTGTATGGCAAACAGAGGAAATTGAACAATTGTTTATCTATATGAAAGAACAAAAAGAAAAAGGAACGCCACTCACATTAGCTGGATTTGATATAAATCTGTTTTATCATTCACCCTTCTATCCTTATGCAAAAGAATGGTTGCAAAAACTAAGCCCTGAAGTGGCATCTGAATTTGATACAGCAGTAACAGAGTTGATTAGACTAGAT
This sequence comes from Bacillus sp. FSL P2-0099, assembly GCF_038007445.1. Taxonomy (NCBI): domain Bacteria; kingdom Bacillati; phylum Bacillota; class Bacilli; order Caryophanales; family Bacillaceae; genus Bacillus; species Bacillus sp. FSL P2-0099. The sequence continues at coordinate 433,130 of NZ_JBBOXE010000002.1, read as the reverse complement.
AAGTATTACTATAATTTAAAGGGTACCTATCCCTATGATCAATATAAAAGAGACATACAGCCTGTAATCAACAAATTTGAAAGCGTAAGAACGTTTATTCAAAATCATAAAGCAGAATTGACTGAGGTTGCACCTCATCCTATGTATGATGTTAATTTCCTTGAAAAATCAATTAGTATACGAATTGATGCTATAAAAACGCATTTAGATGCCGATATGAAAGCTAGAGGCGGTATCATCTCACCTACTCTTACAGACTACTCTTTTTATATCCGGGATCAAAAAATGGCACAAAACTTAGCATGGCTCACTGAAATGCAGTATAAAAACAAAAAAATCATTGTATGGGGGCATAATTATCATATTCGAAAACAAAATTCGAAAATGTTATTAGATTTTATGAAGGTACAACAATACAATTATGTAGCCCCAAATATGATGGATTACCTTCCGCAGCGCATCAAAAATCAAATGTACACGATTGGCGTATTTGCCTATAGTGGAAGCAGTTGGGATTCTAACAATAAAGATATTATTACTGTATACAACGAACACGAAGAACAAAGTGTTGAAAAAATAATCAGCACGGTGGGAAGCCCCAATTTGTTTGTTAACCTAAAGGAAGAAAGTAACCGACCAGAAACGTCATGGATGTTTACTCCAACTGCAGCAAGTTATTGGGGGAAAAAAGATAAAGAAGAAATTATGATTCCTACCGAACAATATGATGGCATTCTATGGTTAGAAAAGACTTCACCTTCTGTTCTTAAGTAAAAAAGAGCATCCTTACTATATAAGGATGCTCTTTTTCTTGTCATGATTGCACGTAAACAACATTCGATTGGATGCATTCAAATACTAAGGATCAAACAATATATTCATTATAGGGGGAGCGCCACATCACTATCAGATTAAGAAATCATGATAAATAAAAAACTAGAGTTAGCTTCTTATAGGAAATTATTTGATTTAATCTGACTATATTTCAATAGATTGTTTGGTATAATTTAGGTAAAACTATATTTCTATCAAAGGAGATTAATAATGAATGGTTTAAAGAAAGTATTTTCTTTAATTTTTAATAGTAAAAAGAAAGAAATTAAGAATAAAGATCATAAAGAAGTAGCCTCAAAAGTAATGAATTATTTCATTGAACTAGAACATTTTAATTTTATGAATTGTGATAAAGAATCATTAAGCCTTATTAATTTTAAAAATTATTTTCATAGAGAACCTAACCTTGAGTACTTTGATTTTATAAGGCCCAATGGTTCACCTCAAAATTATATGCAAATGTTTCTACAAAAAAAGGGAGAAAGTGCAAAAGGTAAGTATTTAATGGATGCAAAAGCATCGTTATTCTATTTACCTGTTGCAAAAGAAGAAGTGCTAAGATACTTTTCTAATGAATTTGACAAGAAAATAAGCTTTACTGATTTTCAAGGATTCCCTAATAGTTTTCTTATTCATATTCAATTAGATCATATGCTAAAGCCAATAAAGGATACAACATTAGAATCCAGTGTGGTAGTTAGTCCTATAATTAAGTATTTTCTTCGCCCTGGAAAAAGTTTAAAAGATTTAGAGATGGATTTAATAAGTGCAATAACATCAGTAATTGAAAGTGAAAATTATAGTAAAATCAGTAATGATTTAGAATTTACTGAGTCTGAAGAACACGTAGAATTGGCTAAGAGTATAAAGTTTATACATGTTAGATATAAAAACTGGTTAGAACTTTCTCAAAACATTCAAAGCACATTGAAATCATACATAAAACATAGCCACTTCGATAAAGAAGGAGTTTTCCGATTTTCTAGTGATAAGGATTATGAGAAGAATATTCGACTTACATACAAAGAGTATGTTGGAGTAAATAGTTTCTATATTGAAGATTTGGAGAAAGTAAAGCATAACATTAAGTATGAAAAGATAGGTAAAGCATTAAAAACATATTTAGCCTTAGATAACTGGGAAACATTAAAAAATTCAGGAGAAAGAGTAGACTTTTTTAATAATGAGAGTATTAGCGAGATAAAAAGAATTTTACGAAATATCCCAATTACGAGATGGCCTTCAGGTTTTCCGCTAGGACTAATGCAGCAGGTAGCTTTAAATCTTATTATTGCAAATTCAAAGGAAAAAGAGGGTTTTATTTTTTCTGTAAACGGTCCTCCCGGTACTGGTAAAACTACATTGTTAAAAGATGTATTTGCAAATATTATTTTTGAAAAAGTAAAGTTTTTAAAGGAAACACAGGATTTATTTACAAAAATACAATTTTCTGAGGGACAAGAGGATTATTATTATTCTTTTCATTCAAAACTTAAAGAATATCGTATTTTAGTTACATCAAATAATAATGCTGCTGTTGAAAATATAAGTATGGATTTGCCTAAAGATGAGGATTTATTGAAAAACAATTACAAGTTTTTAGGATTTAGCAAGGATGAAAGTTGCTGGGGTAAAATATCAGCCGCAATGGGGAAATCAGCAAATATAAAACAATATTTTCAAAATATTTCAGATGAGCTTAATGATCTGTGTAATGTACATGAAAATGCTGAGTATTCCTTTGATAGTTTAGAAAAACAGATATCAAGTATGATTAAAACCGCACAAGTAATCGATGACTTTGATGATATAGATGATGAAAAATGGCAATCATCAAAAAAACAATTTGTTAATATTGATGGTGTTAATGAAGAATATCGTATAAATTGTGTTCGGAGTAGGCTATTCAAAACAATGATGGATGAGTATTGTACTTTCTTAATTAAAAACCAGGACAAAATAGAAAAAAATTTAACTTTAGCAAAGGCCTATTTTTTAGGAGGGAAAGAAAAAGTAAATCTTGATTCTCAAATTAATGAAAGGCAAAGGGAAGACTTCATCCAAGCGATGTTTGATACCATATTCCTACTTACACCTATAATTTCTTCAACATTTGCTTCTGTTTCAAGATTTTTAATGGATTTGAAAACGGAAGATATTGGTTGGTTGTTTATTGATGAGGCAGGTCAAGCTACACCACAATCTGCAATTGGAGCCATTTGGCGTTCTAGAAATGTTGTGGTGGTAGGTGATCCATTACAAATACCTCCGGTTGTAACGTTGACTGATGATCAGCTCAAATTAATAGCAAATGAAAGTGCTGGAATTACGAGTGAAAGCTCATTTTTCTATCATTTAACTAGAAGTGAAGTAAGTGTACAAGAATTTGCAGATCTTAATAACAAATTTGGCGGAACAATGAGTGATTCCAAAAATAACACAAAGTGGTTGGGGTCACCGCTTCGTGTTCATAGACGTTGTGAGAGCCCTATGTTTGAGATATGTAATAAAACAACATATCAAGACAAAATGTTACACGCGACTAAGACCGAAAATATGGTACAGGACCCAATGTACATGAGTCAATGGTTGAATATAGAAGGAAGAACTACTGGCTCAGGAAATCACTTTATTCCTGATCAAGGAAAAAAAGCAATTGAGATTGCCAATAAGTTTACGCAAGATAATCCAGGGGAAGATTGCTACATTATTTCACCTTTTGTAAGTGTTGTTCAAAAGTTAAAACAGTTAAACAAAAATTCAGTAGAAAACAAAAAAATAGAGATCGGAACGGTTCATACTTTCCAAGGAAAAGAAGCTCCATTAGTTATTTTAGTTTTGGGAGTAGATGATCAGCGAACAGGACCGTTAGATTGGGCATCCAGTACTCCAAATCTATTAAACGTTGCAGCAAGCAGAGCAAAAAAATATTTTGTTGTAATTGGTAATTCAGATACTTGGGGAAAAAAGGAATATTTTGATACAGCTTTTAAATATTTATCGATAGAAACTGTAAAGATAGAATAAGGGCGTTATCTAATTTTATTTTTAACATAGTAGGGGTACCGCCACATCACCATCAAGCTAACAAATAAAAATACCCCTAAAATGAAAAAAACGATATTCTTTCTATCTAAATTGTAGAAGGATTATCGTTTTTTTACTTATATAAATGTAAAAAACTTTTGACATTTATGGTGGATTTATATAAACTAGAAATGTAAAAAGTTTTTGACAAAATTAGAGGTGATGTTCATAAAAATGGAGAACATAATTCGTATTTTACGTAAAGAGCAAAAGCTTTCCCAAGAAGATTTAGCTAAATTATGTCGTGTTTCAAGACAAACGATTAATGCGATTGAGAATAACAAATATGATCCTACATTGGAACTTGCTTTTAATTTAGCTAAATCCCTTGGTGTAACAGTTGATCAATTATTTATTTATTAAAGCTAGATAAGGAGAAGAAACAAATGAAAAATGGAATTAATATCTTATTTACTTGTTTATACATTGTGATTATGGGTTTACTTGCTTTTGAATGGTATGAGAAGCAACAGCTCTCTATAACTTCGTTATTTGTAGCAACAATCATTTTGCAATCATTATTTATGAAGAGAATTTTGAAAGGGAAAAAAGAGAGTGAGAATTTTATTGATGAAATGTTTTTACATATCAGACAGAAAAGCTTATCAATTTGTTGTTTTGTAATGTATGTATTAACTTTAGGTACTTTATTTTTATCAGAAGGAACATGGAATTTTAACCATATGCATAATAAACCGTTAATCTTTCTGGTTTTCTTATATCCTATCGTTTACCAAATAAGTCATATATTCGTTTCAAGAAGCAACTCTTAATAGACTATTTAAAAGTAGAAAAAAACGCTATTCTTTCTGTAGAATCATAGGAAAGGATGGCGTTTTTTATGTCTGTTTCTGTGTCTGACGAATTACAACTGTTTGCTCAAGAAATTCAAAGCTTCTTATCTCCGAATTTCTTACGAGATCTTGCTAGAGATGTTGGTTTTGTACAACGAACCAGTAAGTGCCAAGCAAAAGACTTAGTCGCTTTATGTGTATGGATTAGTCAAAATGTCGCTAAAACCTCTTTAACTCAGTTATGTAGCTGTTTAGAAGCATCAACAGAAGTGCTCATCAGTCCTGAAGGACTGAATCAACGGTTTAATGAGGCGGCTGTCCAACTTTTACAACGCCTACTAGCCTGAACTACTAAACAAAAAAATGGACGCATCTATGCCGATTTCTTCGCCATACACTTCTGTTTTCAAGCGTATTCGTATTTTAGATTCAACTGCATTTCAACTCCCGGATGTATTTTCATCGGTTTATCCAGGTGCAGGAGGATGCAGCCATACAGCTGGGATAAAAATTCAACTTGAGTATGATTTGTTAAGTGGACAGTTCCTACATATTCATACAGGTCCAGGTAAGCAACATGATCGCACTTACGGCTCTCTGTGTGCCCCGACTGTGACAGCGAATGATTTATGTATCCGAGATTTAGGTTATTTTCATTTAAAAGACCTTCAATATATACAAGATAAAGAGGCCTACTATATCTTTCGTATCAAGTCGAACACACGTATTTATCAAAAAAATCCTAACTCTGATTATTTTCAAGACGGAAGAATTAAGAAAGGTACAGAGTATATACAGATAGATATGGAGACGTTAATGAACTCCCTTCAACCAGGACAAACATGTGAAATAGCTGATGCTTATGTAGGAATGATTGATAAAGTGCCAGCTCGTGTAATTGTTCATCGATTAACAAAACAACAGCAACAAAAACGATTATAAGATCAAGCTGTAAGAGAAAAAAGAAAGGAATGAAGTATTCTCCTCGTAGTAAACGACTCAGCGGTATCAATGTATATATGACAAACACCCCTACAGATATTGTCCCGATGGGACAGGTACATGACTGGTATTCTTTGCGTTGGCAAATCGAAATTTTATTTAAAACGTGGAAGTCATTCTTTCAAATTCATCATTGTAAAAAGATAAAACCAGAACGATTAGAGTGCCATGTATATGGTCAATTGATTGCTATTCTACTCTGTTCTTCTATCATGTTTCAAATGCGCCAATTGCTCCTCATGAAGAAAAAACGAGAGCTTAGTGAGTATAAAGCCATATATATGATTAAAGCCTATTTTCTTCTTCTATTCCAAACTATACAGAAAAACACCCAAGAGCTATCAAAGGTGTTACTTCGTCTGTTCAATCTTCTACAGCAAAACGGACGGAAATCTCATCGATATGAGAAAAAAACGGTCTTTGATATATTAGGTGTCGTTTACAATTGTACCATGTCTGATAATCAAGCCGCTTAATTCAAAAAAGTGAAACCCGTTAGGGTTTATTTCGTATGCAAATCTTTCAATCACCTACACTTGCCCTTTAGAAAAAAGAAACAATCTCGCCTAAAATTGACTTTGCATAAGCTTAGCTTGATAGCGATGTGGTGCTACCCCATCGCTATCAAGCTAACAAAACAAAATACCCCCTAAAATAAAAAATACGCTATTCTTTCTGTAGAATCATAGGAAAGGATAACGTATTTTTTATTTCTTCTATTCAATGTGTACGTTAATATTTACGCATGATGTGATGACTTATATTAACCCTTTATTGCTACTAAGGTAGGAGATATACCAAAAATAGGATTATAAAGTACATTTTTCTTGAGTGGCTCCAAAAGTAAAGAATCGTTGCCGTCCCCCTTAAACGGTTAACTAACCCCAATTTTTTTCTATTTTGACGACATGCTCAACGCCGTGGAAAAATAAGTTTATTTTCTGTACCTAAAAGCAGCCTTTGTATATTTTCCATATGCCTGAAAATAACCATAAACGCCATTAGGAATGCAAATATATAAAAATATAAGGTATTCCCAAAAACAGGAATAAATGAAATGACCGCAACAAGCAATGTAGCACATATTGTACCTAAAGAGACATAACGAGTTAAAGCTACTATTATCACAAAAAAGCCAAGGCATAAAAGGGCCATAACCCAGTCAACCATAAACAGTACAGCCACTGCTGTAAGTGCTCCTTTGCCTCCTTTAAACCCAAAATATACCGGCCAGTTATGCCCTATAACCGCCCCTGCGCCCGCCGCTAAAAGGCTTACGCAATCTTTAGCCTCTCCCGAATAAAAGTAAACGCTAAGGAACAAGCCTATATAACAGGCAATTACCCCTTTTAATATATCTCCCGCAAGAACAAACACCGCAGCAGATTTCCCAAGTACCCTCAGAGTATTGGTAAGCCCGGCGCTTTTGCTTCCATGGCTTCTTATGTCCTTGCCGTATATTTTCCCTACAATCACCGCTGTATTAAGGCTTCCTAAAAGGTATCCCAAAACTAAGGCCGCAAAAATCTTTAAAATATCAATCATCACTCTTCTCCCTTTACATTATTCTGAATTTCTTTTTTTCTACATCAATACAGGGTTTTAGCATTGTTCTTCTCCAGAAAATTTTCCAATAAACTTCTACTTATTTATTCATGTTAAAAGGGCATCTACAATAAGGACACCGGGTATAACTGAATAGTCAGAAAAATGACCGGTAAAAAACCCTTCATTTGTTACAACATTTTGGATCTAAACTGCACGCTTTCCTTCTTCTACTTCAATGATCCGATCAATTAATAAAAGGGGATAACGATGGGCAATAATTTCTTCAATTTGTTGAATATTGAGCATGAATGTCTCTCCTTTATACCATAGCTAGATATTTTATTTAGTTTAATTTCCAGAAATAAAATGTTAGAATATTGACAATAATTAGTACCTAGTACTATTATTTGATTATATAACTAAGTGTGAAAATAGTAAAGGGGGATAAATGTATGCAATCAAAAGCAAGAATTACAGCTATTGGTACCTATGTACCTGAAAAAAAGCTGACCAATGATGATTTAGAAAAATTAGTAGATACAAATGATGCATGGATTGTACAAAGAACTGGGATGAAGGAAAGAAGAATTACTGGTGATAACGAATATGCCTCTACATTAGCTTTTAAAGCTATTGAAAACTTAGTGGAACGCTATCATAAAAGTCTTGTAGACGTGGATTGTATTCTCGTTTCAACAACTACGCCTGACTACACTTTTCCAAGTGTAGCCTGCCAAATACAAGAGTATTTTAATATTCAACATACAGGTGCTGTTGATTTCAATGCGACTTGTGCTGGTTTTACATATGGATTACATCTGGCGAATGGTTTAATTACATCTGGCCTTCATCGCAAGATTTTAATTGTAACGACAGAAACCTTATCTAAGATTACAGACTATACAGATCGAACTACATGTATCTTATTTGGAGATGGAGCCGCAGCTGTTTTAGTAGAGAAAGATGAAGAAGAGTCTAGCTTTATAGCCACCCATATTGGGACAAATGGGGAAGGAGGCATGCATGTATATCGTAAAAATTTATCTACTACCATGTTTGGAAATCCTTTAAGAACACATGGGAAGATAGTTCAAAATGGAAGAGAAGTATATAAGTGGGCAGCACGGACACTACCAATTGGTATTAAAGAATTGTTATGTCAAGCAGAGTTACAACTGGAAGAGGTGAACTGGTTTGTTCCACATAGTGCTAATTTACGAATGATTGAATCTATATGTGAAAAATCAGGTTTCCCACTGGATAAAACGTTAACAAGTGTAACATACATGGGAAATACTTCTTCTGTCTCTATTCCATTAGCATTAGACATAGGTATGAATGAAGGAAAGGTGAAAAAAGGGGACACTCTCTTACTCTATGGGTTTGGAGGAGGTCTTACACACGCTGGACATATCATTAAATGGCATTTAGCAAAGGAATAGGAGATGAAATATCCAATAGTAACATAAACGTGTTTTATTACATTAAAAATCTTTATAGGGATTCTGTTCCATCGCTATAAAGCTAAGTTTTCGCACTACCTCTAAAGCAAAAAAGGCGTTATCCTTTCTGTAGAATCATAGGAAAGGATGGCGTTTTTTGTATGTCTATTTCTGTATCGGATGAATTACAACTATTTGCTCAAGAGATTCAAAACTTTTTATCTCCAAATTTCTTACGAGATCTTGCTAGAAATGTTGGTTTTGTACAAAGAACCAGTAAGTACCAAGCAAAAGATTTAGTCGCTTTATGTGTATGGATCAGTCAAAATGTCGCTAAAACCTCATTAACTCATTTATGTAGCTGTTTAGAAGCATCAACAGAAGTGCTCATCAGTCCTGAAGGACTGAATCAACGATTTAATGCCACAGCCGTGCAATTTCTACAACAAGTGTTAGCCGAACTTCTCAATCAAAAGTTATCTTCAACTAAGATGCTCACTTCTCCATACGCTTCTATTTTCAAGCGTATTCGTATCCTAGATTCAACTGCCTTTCAACTTCCCGATGTATTTTCATCTGTTTATCCAGGTGCAGGAGGATGCAGTCATACAGCTGGGATGAAGATTCAGCTTGAGTATGATTTATTAAGTGGGCAGTTCCTACATATTCATACAGGCCCAGGTAAACAACATGATCGAACCTATGGTTCTCTATGTGCCCCAACTGTGACAGCGAATGATTTATGTATCCGTGATTTAGGTTATTTTCACTTGAAAGATCTTCAACATATACAAGATAAAAAGGCATATTATATCTCACGTATCAAATCGAATACACGTATTTATCAAAAAAATCCTAACCCTGATTATTTTCAAGATGGCAGAATCAAGAAAGGTACAGAGTATATACAGATAGATATGGAAACGTTAATGAACTCTTTTCAGCCAGGACAAACATGTGAAATATTCAACGCTTATGTAGGAATGAATGATAAAGTCTCAACTCGTGTGATTGTTCATCGACTAACCAAAGAACAACAACAAAAACGATTACAAGATCAAGCTGTAAGAGAAAAAAAGAAAGGAATGAAGTATTCTTCTCGTAGTAAACGACTCAGTGGTATCAATGTATATATGACAAACACCCCTACAGATATTGTCCCGATGGGACAGGTACATGACTGGTATTCTTTGCGTTGGCAAATCGAAATTTTATTTAAAACGTGGAAGTCATTCTTTCAAATCCATCATTGTAAAAAGATAAAACCAGAACGATTGGAGTGCCATGTATATGGTCAATTGATTGCCATTCTACTCTGTTCTTCTATCATGTTTCAAATGCGCCAATTGCTCCTCATGAAGAAAAAACGAGAGCTTAGTGAGTATAAAGCAATATATATGATTAAAGACTATTTTCTTCTTCTATTCCAAACTATTCAAAAAGACACCCGAGAGCTATCAAAGGTGTTACTTCGCCTGTTCAATCTCCTACAGCAAAACGGGCGGAAATCTCATCGATATGAGAAAAAAACGGTCTTTGATATATTAGGTGTCGTTTACAATTGTACCATGTCTGATAATCAAACCGCTTAATTCAAAAAAGTGAAACCCATTAGGGTTTATTTCGTATGCAAATTTTTAAATTACCTACACTTGCCCTTTAGAAAAAAGAAACAATCTCGCCTAAAATTGACTTTGCATAAGCTTAGCTTGATAGCGATGGGGTACCGCCAGCATTTCGGAAAAAACCCACGCTAAGAGTATGCAAGATTTTATGCGAAAAATAGGGAGACATAGGGAAGCCTTTTTCTTACTACCGATAATGGGACGTTATGTTAACTGAGCGTGTATGAAATATACATCCGAAAATCTAAGCGAATCGGTTCTTTCAAATGGTACAATGAGGAAAAAAGAAGTGAATGAATCATGACAAAAAGAACAGGTTGGATCTATCTCCAAATATGGAGGGGTTTGCTACGAAGGGGAAATAACAGAGGCTTACAATAAATAATATTAGGCTAAATAGTAGGTTTATTACGGAAGTATTCTTTGTATTTAACTATTACGTAAAAAATAACATTGAATTGGTGGTAATGATGATGGATATTACAATTAAAAAATTACATGCCGTGGATTTTGAAAAATTATTTGAATTTGAACTTGAGAACAGAACTTATTTTGAGGAAATGGTACCGAGTCGCGGGGATGATTACTATAACTTCGAGACATTCAAAAAAAGGAATAAAGCCCTGTTGGATGAACAATCTCAAGGGTTATCATATTTTTATTTAATTAAGAATAAAGATGGTTTAATTCTTGGAAGAATGAACTTAGTAGATATTGAAAAATCCCAAGGTTTAGGTCATATTGGTTATAGAGTGGGAAAAGCATATATCGGAAGAGGGATTGCTAAAATAGCATTGAAACTCTTATTAGAAGCCACAAGTAACTTAGGAATAAAACAGATTTCGGCGAAAACTACAGTGAATAATATAGCTTCCCAAAAAGTTTTGGAAAAAAACGGCTTTAAGTATATAGCAACAAGTGATGAAGAATTTAGTATGAATGGACAAATTTTATCTTTTGTTTATTATAACTGGGTGAAATAACATATGTCTTTTCAATTAAAGAGCGCTTTAATGAAGGAAAGATCACAAAAATGATCAAACTTTATTTCAAAGCTATAGTTTCAAAAAGCAAAAGATTATGTGGATTCCTTATAAAAATAACTTCCAATAACGATCATTATGTAAATAAGCTGTCCATATGGACAGCTTATTGTATTTTTGTCTTAGCGTGGTTTTTTTCCGAAATGCTGGCGGTACGCCAGAAAGATAAACACATTTAAAAACATTGTAGAATTTATGACAATTAACAGTAGATTTCTTAATTTCTATATATCTTTTTATCTTAAATATGACATTAACAAAAAAAATTAACATATTTCTAGGTGCATATATGTAATAAAACATAAAAAACTAGTTAATTTTATCCGATAGTGACCGATTAAACGGAATGTTGAGTATTTTCTGTCAATTAGATATATTAATAGCATAATGCTAAACCTATTAAGAGAGGTGGAATATTGATGAAATCATATAAAAAAATGGCTGTAATGATGCCATTCGCATGTATGTTAAGTATAGGAGTAGTAAGTATGCCTACTACTTCTTTTGCAGATGCTACAAAAAGTACAATATTAAATGTTAATACAAAGAGTGATAATGTTTATAATGAAGATAAGTTTACACAAGATATAAAAGATAGAATGACTCCAGAAGGTACTGCAGCTAATCCAAATACTGCAACTAAATATGTATCTAAGCCCGAATATCATACTGATGTCAATAACTTAGATATAACAGCACATTTTGATAGTTGGGGACCTACACAACAAATAGAACTACTATCATACAAAAATGATGGATTAGTAGACCAAACATGGTATTCTCCTGAAAAAAGTATCAAAACAACAGAGTCTTTTACCTATTCAAACCAAGAAGGGGCTAAATTAGGAGTATCTTCAAAATCAACGTTAGCAGTTAAAATTCCTTTTGTTGCTGAAGGCGGTCAAGAGATCACACTTTCATCTGAATTTAATTATACTCATACAAGTTCTAACACATCTACTCATGAAGAACAAATTATATTTAAATCACAGCCTGTAATTTGTAAGGCTGGTTATACCACAACATATTTTGGTATAGTGAAAGCCGCTAATTTCTCAGGAACATTTAAAACAAAATCAAAAGTTCATGTTCCGAAACTATCCTACTATGATCAAAATGGATATGGATGGACGTGGCAGGAATCACGTCCTAATTTTTACAATTCAAAAGTGTATTCTTTACTTACGAATGGTTCAAAACCAACACCATCATATTTAAACTTTGAATCTTATGTACAACCAGATAATAAAAATATACAAATACCAGTAGTAGATATTCAATCTGAGTTTAGCGGTGAAGGTGGTCATTATTCTGAGATATATGTTAAAGCAACTCCAATAGATGCACCAAATAAATCTATTACACTACCCCTTAAAGAATATCAAAATAGAGTAGCCAAAGGATTACCATTATAATAAGAACTAAATTTATATATTTTTCTGTAAAGAGATATAAAAAAAGATTATTATTATGGAGTTTTAATTTATGTATGAAAAGTTTATTCAGAATACTCAATACGCAAAATATCTTTTACAAATATATAATGTAAATTCTCTTCTATCTCAATTATCTTGTGCACCAGAGCTACAATCGTTTATATTTTGTTATTTCCTGTTGCAGAATCCTTGTTATAAGGATTCTTTTTTTTGTATCAAAAATCTACAAAGAAAAAAGATAAGATCGGGAACACAATCTTATCTTTAGCACAAGGAGTAAACAAAGGGAATAACCATCATATTTTTATTATAATTTATTTTTTGTTAATTTTGAATATTATAACCATAATTAACAAGTATATCTATATTGAGAAATTTATTACAAAATTAGCTATAAATGATTCAAGAAGCGAAAGTAAACTTTTACCCATTAGTTTACTTTCAAATTCACTTAAGGTACAAATTTTCTCGTTTCAAAAACTTAATGTTTAAAAAGGTATACCTTTTTAAACGGTAGGTCCATATCTATGAAACATTGGAATATCAAGTTTATAAAGGTAGTATGAATAGTTTTATAAACGAAAATGATATAATTGAGATAACAAATGTAAGGAGAATACCAAACGTGGCAAATATTTATGGATATATACGTGTAAGTACAAAAGATCAAAATGAACAACGTCAATTACATAAGATGATGGAACGAGGGGTGGAAGCTCGACGTATTTTTGTAGATAAAGCCAGTGGACGACATTTTGATCGTCCTCAGTATCAATTATTACGAAAAATATTGAGTGCAGGTGATATTGTTTACATAGACGCCTTAGATCGAATGGGGCGTAATTATGATGAAGTAATTGCGGAGTGGAAATACATAACAAGGGAATTACAAGCAGATATTGTTGTTTTAGAAAATGAAACACTGTTTGACAGTCATAAATTCCGTGACATGGGTGACATGGGACGATTAATGGAAGATCAATTTTTATCTTTGTTGTCTTATGTTGCAGATCAAGAACGAAAAAAAATTCATCAAAGACAAGCTGAAGGGATTGCGGTAGCTAAATCTCAAGGAAAACACTTAGGGCGTCCTCAGGTAACTCTTTCGACCTTAAGCAAACAACAAATGAATATTATAGAAGAAACTCATTCAAAATGGAAGAGTGGAGAAATCACTGCTGTTATGTTTATGGAAATGTTAGAGCTAAAGAAAAACACGTTTTATAAAATAATGAAGGAATATGAAGAGGCAAAGTAGTATCTCTCCTATATGGAATGCTACTTTGCCCCTAGTTGTAAGAACGCTGGTACTACCCCTGTTAATCGATTAAAAATAACACGTGCAAACAGTTGTTGTTTATCACCAATATAAGCATGTTTTAATTCAAATGCTTCTCCGGGCTGTAGTTGGTTTAAAATCTGTTTCACATCAATTTTTATGTATTCCCATTGTTTCTTAATTGCACCATTATTAAAGCATTCGTATCTTTTCGATATGTTTTATACAGGTGATAAAGCTAGAACGGAGCAGAAAGGTGGTACAGGCCTTGGGTTATTTATTGCAAAAAATATTGTCGAGCAGCATAATGGGACAATCACTGCTGAAAGTAATGTAATTCGAACTGTATTTGAAGTGAGATTACCGAAAGAAGAGATTGTGGAAATTTAATAAAAATTTTAACTTTACCCCACTTTTTATTTAAATAGTTTTTTCTATCCTATACGTAAGTAAGGTTAAGGAGAAACTAGAAATGAAAAAGTGGGTATTTTTTTGCTTTTTATATTGTGCACAGTATGTGCTGGGATTTATATAGTACCATTATTCCAAAATGGCGTAGAGGTTAAGAGAGTGGAAAAAGATGATAAGGTAGCTTCTACGCATACCGAAAAGAAAGAAATTACAAAAAAGCAATTTTATAAAGGTGATCTATTACTAGTTAATCAAGATTATCCAGTTCAGAAAGATAGCATAAAATCCGATATTATAAATTTATTTCAAAATAAAGAGTTAGTAAGAGGCTATGGAAAACAATTGTAATTGACCCTGGTCATGGCGGGGAAGACAGAGGAACAAAGGGAAAGAAATATGGAACAATAGAAAAAGATCTTAATTTAAAAGTAGCCCAAAATATAAAAAAAGAGTTAGAAGAGAGAACGGATGCGAAAGTCATTTTGACACGTGAAAAGGATACTAGCTTATTATCAGAGACGAAGCAAAAAGAAGAATTACAAGCACGGGTAAATATAGCTAAAAATCATTCAGCAGATCTTTACATTATCATTCATCATGATGCTTTTGAAGATACGAGTGTGCAAGGAATAACAACTCATTATGGAGCGAATAAATGGTCAGATAAGAAATTAGCAAAGAGCATACAAAAAGCTATTTTCAATCAAGATGTAGATGCTCGAAATAGAGGCGTTAAAGGTAGTGATTATCTTATTTTAAGGGAGAATTCAACTCCAGCTGTTTTAATTGAGTTAGGATTTACTTCGAATGAAAGTGATGAGAAACGAATGAATTCAGAAGAATTCCAAACAAAATCAAAAAAAGGTATTGTTGATGGGATTATTGGATATTTTACAGCATGAACTTGTTTGTAATTAATCAATTAATGAAAAGATACAATTCTTTCAATAATATAAATAGAAAGAGTTGCATTCTTTAGAGTGAAAATCTTCCTCTTGTCTACAGGATAGTGTATTTCTTTATTATTTTCGACATCATCTGCATTTTATCTTTCTCTATTAATCTATTTATTGTAAAGGCAAGATTAAACATAATAAATCTATTAATCAAGCCTAAATATTTTAATGGTACAACTTTAAAAATCACAAATAAGATGCTCTATACATTTAGTAATAAGTTGCATTTTCAAGGAATCGATGGTTTAAAAACTGGATTTACAGATGAAGCAGGCTATTGTTTTACAGGAACAGCAAAACAAGGTGAAAGAAGAATGATTTCTGCTGTCATGGGAACCAGTGGAGGCCAAGCGATTTATAGAAATAAAAAAATTATTTTCATAGGGGTTTCATAAAGTTTATTTACCTTTTTTTGAATCTGTAAGATGTATTTTGAAATTATAATAAATAGTTAAAATGAAATTATATAAAAAACCTCCCGGCAATTTATTAGATTGTTACATCACGATACGAAACAGGTTATAAAAGTGGTATCTATAAGGAGTAGATAAAATGAATAGAAAATTAATAGGCGGCTTAGTAGGGGTGAATTTTTTACTTTTCCTGTGCATATGTAATTTTCTCCTAAGTACATTTGATATTGCTAAAAGTAAAGAGAACATTCAAAGTGGTGATGGGGGGGTTATAACTATTACCTTTCCAGATGCTGTGGATGTGGTAGTGAATAAGCATAGAAAACTTCCAAGTAATTATAGACCTAATGATTTAATTGTGCCCAATGTTAAGTTTTCATTTGATGAAATTCTAGAGAAAAATTATATGCGAAAAGAATCTGCTATTGCTCTGGAAAAATTATTTTTCTTAGCAAAACAAGATGGAATAGTATTACATGCCATATCTGGTTTTCGCTCTGAAAAATATCAACAAAGTGTCTATAGGCGAAATGTAGAGACGCAAGGTCAGTTACAAGCTGATAAAGTTTCTGCAAAGCCAGGGCATAGTGAACATCAAACAGGGTTAACGATGGATGTTTCTGCGGATAGTGTCAATAATACATTAGAAACTCAATTTGCTAACACAGCTGAAGGAACCTGGTTAAAAAATAATGCTCATCGTGCCGGTTTTATTATTCGTTATTTAAAAGGAAAAGAACACATTACGGGTTATTCATATGAACCATGGCATATTCGATATGTTGGTGAAATTGCTAAAGATATTTATGAAAAAAACATTACCTTAGAAGAATATCTGAACATAATAGATTAAACTGTTTATCCCCCTTACATAGGGGTTCGACCGAGATACATGTAATTTCGGGTCACATACTGTATCATATTTCCATTATCAGGATTTAGTTTAACAAAAAGGTATTTTATTAATAATGTTACGGATTATTTTTGATTTTGTTACAGCTAATTCAACGGTTAAGATATTTCATATTTTTAAATATAAAACGTAACAAAAACGACCGATTATGTTACAAATAACATCGAAAAACACTTATTGGTAAATGATGTATTTCTGTGACCTAGTTTTACACGTATCTCGGCTGAACCCCTAGATACATTCAGAATCTAATTTAAACTAGATTCTTTTTTATTTATGGAAGCGTCAAATATTCCCCACCTACTATTTGTAAATAACCCATAAGTTAATCTCCTTACATACTACATGTGGAGTCTTTTTTGCATAAACAGTTATATAACCGGGTTATAGAAGTTGTAGCGACATTTCGGTTCACTCATACACATAAGGCGACTAAATCTTTTACTTGCTACTTACTGGTCCGTTGCACAAAACTAATATTTCTAGCAAAATCTCGTCAGATATAGAAACAGACAGATAAAAAAATGCCATCCTTTCTAATTTAGCTTGTTTAGAAAAAATAAAGGTTTTTAAGTACTTTTGGGTATTAAAATAGCTTAAGCTAAAGGGCATGTATGATGAAATCACTAAACTGGAAGTTAGATTCCCTAGTACTATGATCTAGTTTTAAACGTATCTCAACTGAATCTCCCTATTATACAAGCAGAGTGGACTAGTATAAAATCGGGTGTATGAAAATATATAATGAGCAAATTTTTTAGAACGCCAATAGAATAGAAACGAAATGATATAGGAGTGGGGTAAAATGAATCGAATTTCAATTTTAATAACTGATGACGAAGCGGAAATTGCTGATTTAATTGCGATACATTTAGAAAAAGAAGGGTATCATGTTGTGAAAGCGGCTGATGGGGAAGAGGCGATTCGAGTTATTCAGTCTCAGTCAATCGACTTAGTTGTGTTAGATATTATGATGCCAAAAATGGATGGGTATGAAGTGACGAGGCAGATTCGTGCGAAACATCATATGCCAATCATTTTCTTAAGTGCGAAAACGTCTGATTTTGACAAAGTGACAGGTCTTGTACTAGGCGCGGACGATTATATGATGAAACCTTTCACCCCAATTGAATTAGTTGCGCGTGTAAATGCACAACTACGCCGATTTCTTACGTTAAATCAGCCGAAAGTAGTGGAGAATAAATCCGCTTTAGAAGTAGGCGGAGTTGTTATTGACCGTGAGCAAAGAACAGTAAATGTGTACGGAGAACAAATTGGGTTAACGCCAAAGGAATTTGATATTTTATCCTTATTAGCGAGTCATCCGAAGAAAGTGTGCAGTGTGGAAAATATATTTCAGCAAGTATGGGCAGATGATTATTATGAAGGTGGGAATACAGTTATGGTACACATTCGTACGTTGCGGAAGAAGCTTGGGGAAGATAAAAGAAAGAATAAGTTAATAAAAACAGTTTGGGGGGGAGGGTATACTTTCAATGGCTAAAAAGATGAGAGGTTTTCGTTCAGAGATGGTTATGCTATTTGCGTTAAGCATGATATTAGCTGCTGGCGTAACGTATATGATGTATGAGGGATTACGGCTCTATTATAATTCAGCAGTTCGTTATGCGGAGGATCCCTTAGCTCAATTTCGTTCAATGATAAGGCAAATTGGGGATATTAATTTCTTTTTAATTATATTTATCCCTCTATCCATTATGTTTTTCTTCTTCCTTACTAGACCGTATTTAAAATATTTTGATGAGATTTCCAATGGGATTCATCATCTTGCAAACGGTGATTTTACAAATCAAGTTCGTGTTTCATCCAATGATGAGTTTGGATATATCGCCCGCGAAATTAATGTAGCGAGTGAGAAATTAAAAGAAGCAGTTGAACGAGGAGATTTTGCGGAAAATAGTAAGGATCAGCTCATTGTTAACTTAGCTCACGATTTAAGAACGCCGTTAACATCCGTTTTAGGTTATTTAGATTTAATTCTCAAAGATGAGAATTTGACGAAGGAACAAATTAAACATTTTTCCAAAATTGCTTTTACGAAATCCGAAAGACTGGAAAATTTGATTGATGAATTATTTGAAATTACGAGAATGAATTATGGGATGTTGCAGCTTGAAAAAAGAACGATTGATATAAGTGAATTGATTATACAGTTAGATGAAGAATTGTATCCGTTATTAGAAAAAAAGGAGTTAGAGGCGAGATTGAATATGGATCCTCATTTACCTATTAACGGTGACGGGAAATTATTAGCCCGAGTATTTGAAAATCTTTTAACGAATGCGATTCGCTATGGGTATGATGGAAAGTTTGTTGATGTGAACGGATATATTGAGAGTGAAGAGGTAGTTATACAAATTATAAATTACGGAGATAGCATTCCAGAAGAGGATTTACCGTATCTTTTTGATGTGTTTTATACAGGTGATAAAGCTAGAACGGAGCAGAAAGGTGGTACAGGCCTTGGGTTATTTATAGCAAAAAATATTGTCGAGCAGCATAATGGTACTATTTCTGCTGAAAGCAATGTAATTAGAACAACATTTGAAGTGAGATTGCCAAAAGAAGAGAGCAAAGCAATTTAATAAAAATTTAAACTTTACCCCACTTTTTATTTTAATAGTTTGTTCTATTCTATACGTAAGTTACGTTAAGGAGGAACTAGAAATGAAAAAGTGGGTATTTATTTCTCTTTTTATATTATGTATAGTCTGCGTAGGCTTTTATATATCACCATTATTTCAAAAGGAAATCGATGTTAAAATTGCAGAAAAAGATGATAAGGAAAAATCTGCAAATACTAAAAAGATAGAGGTTACAGAAGAACAAATTTATAAAGGGGATTTATTATTAGTTAACAAAAATTATTCAGTTAAGAAAGATAGTGTTAGGTCTGATATTATAAATGTAGCTCAAAATAGTGAATTAGTAAGAGGCTATGGTGTATTGGATAGAAATATTCGCTTATCAAAGGATATTGTGAAAAAGTTTTTGAACGTTATAGATGCGGCAGGAAAAGAAAATGTTAATCATTTTTTGATTAGTAGTGGCTATCGGGATTTTCAAGAGCAAAGACAGTTATATGAAGAAATGGGCTCTGATTATGCACTCCCAGCAGGATATAGTGAACATAATTTAGGGTTATCACTGGACGTTGGATCAACTCAAACGAAAATGGAGAAAGCTCCTGAAGGAAAATGGATTGAAGAAAATGTGTGGAAGCACGGTTTTGTGTTACGCTACCCGAAAAATAAGAGTAACATTACAGGCATTCAATATGAGCCATGGCATATACGTTACGTCGGTTTACCTCATAGCGCAATCATGCAAGAAAAGAAATTTACTTTAGAATAATACTTAGATTTCCTGAAGGAAAAAAAGGAGATTTCAACTAATGTTGAGGGGAAAGAGTATAAAGTTTCTTATTATAAAGTTTCAAACAATACGACCATTAATGTCCCGATAAATCAGCATTATGAAATTTCAGGGAACAATATGGACGGAGTAATTGTGACGGTTCATCAATAGTAGTTTACACTTTATAAATTAAGCCCATATCATTAACTTTCAAACATTTGAGTGGTAAGGCTTTTTTATTTTATCTTTAGACATAAAAACTTTATGACGAAGTAGAGAGGATTCTTAAGTTGATGGGCATGGGGTCACCATATCAAAAAAAGAAAATTGTACGTTTAGACACAATTTATAGTAAGCAACAGCTAGTCTATAAACAAGCCATTTCTACAATTGCTACGCAATACATACTGGATTTATGTAAATATGTCCCGATATTATACTATTACTATATAAACTATAATATAAGTAATTCTTTTTATTGTTATATATCTGTCATTTCTTGTTAAAGAATCCTTATAATAAGGATTCTTTTTTTTGCATTAAATTTCTAAAAATAAAAAAAGATAAGATCGGAGAATACGATCTTATCTTTAGCACAAGGAGTAAACATAAGTGATAACCATCATATTTTTATTATACTTTAATTTTTGTTAATTTTGAATATTAAAACCATAATTCACAAGTATATCTATATTGAGAAATTTATTACAAATTTTGTTGTAAATGGTTCGAAAAACGAAAGTAAACTTTTGAATATTAGTTTACATTCAACTCCCCTAAAATATTGACTTCTTACCAAACCCCTTGATATCCTCAATTTATATAACAAAAGTATACATTCAAAAAACTATAAATAAAAGATCTATCCCAAAACAGTATTAATAATTAAAAATAGAAAAATATAAACTGTAAATCCTCTCAAAATCCAAACCATTATTCTTCTTACTTTTGTTTCGGGAGATAGTACTCCAAAAAACATAGTTCCTAATAACCCAAGCGATGGTGCAAATACTAAAATAACCTGATTCATTACACTATGTTCAAATCTAAATCCATTTACTAAACAAATAAAAGAACAAATTGATACTATTAAACATGTTAATGAAATATAGCCCCAAATTTGCTTCATCTAGCTTCTCCTTTAATACATTTTATTCCATATTAACATATTTAAACTAATTAACATTATATATCCTGCACATATAAAGTTACCATAACACCACTTATCAGTAGTCAATCTATCTAGAAACCTAGAAAAGTCCCTTTAGAAGATCTAAAGAGACTTTTTATTCATATAATTCTACCTATCGATAATTAAACAAGTAAGATTGACTAAATCTATTTTTTTTGTTTTATTTAATAAATTGTTTGGCTTAGCTTCATAAGATAAAAATGAAGAGAAAATTGCTACTCTATGTTTCTAACTAATATTTTTGCACCAGAACCCAAAAAACCCTCCTATGTCATAAAAAAATAGTTCATGGTAAACTCTTATTTCTTTAATAACAGTTTACCATGAACCTCAAAAAAATCCGTATATTTACACTTAATATTATTCTGAATATTATATATTATTTTTAGAAATATTGCTCTATTTACAATATAAAGAAAATATTGTATATTTTTGGTTATTCACCATTAAAAATAAGGAGAGGCAAAAGGGGCAAAAACAAAATATAGGGATAATTAGGGAGGATTTACTATGAAAATAGGAAAAAAACTTGCGACAAGTGTTCTCGCTCTATCATTATCAATTGGTACATTCGCATCTTCATCCTTTGCAAATGAAACAGACAGTCCAAAAAAAGAAATAAAATCTTTACAAATTGAAAAAGATTATCAAATTAAGGATATCAAAGAAAATTACAGTGATAAAAAAGTTCAAGAAAGATTGATAGAGAAGGTGAACAATGGTGAGGTCCTTGATAATATCAATCCAGAAAAAGAAAAGTTGGGAAAAAAAGAAAAATTGAATGATACAACTACACTTACAACATATCCAGATGGCTCAAAAGAATTATCGGGTATTGATCTTAGCGAGGCGAAATTTTTCGATGAAAAGGGAAATGAGGTTCAGCCTAAACCTCAGGATATAAAAGGAATTACTGGACCGCAAGGTAGTATTAGTGGCGGCACTTGGACAAGCGGTTCAGGTTATTCTTGCCTAACAGGAGCAACCGTGTTTCGCCAAAAATATAGTAATTTCAAAGCAAGTTTCAAAGCTGATTTCTGCAACCATCAAGGAGCGTATGACCAGATTAGTAGAATTTATGCGATCGACATAGATGCACCAGGTGGCGACTTCGATATACAGGGTGAAGGGATTTTCCGACAATGGGAAAACGCAACATACTCAGCATACGGAGGAGTTAATTTCAAATATTCTCGAACAGATGGTGGATCAAGTACCCAATATTTATACCTTCGTGTCGGTGGGGATAGATACTGGGAAGATTCAAATATAGTTAATTAATACAAACAAAGACAGAGAACCATGTATAATGTTCTCTGTCTTTGTTTGCATATTAATTTAACCATCCTTTTTTTCTGCATTTATTTTGCAGTGCAGATATTGTATAAGATATAAAGCTAATAATATTCCTATGAAATATAGAGAAAACTTAATAATCATATCGATAAATACCACCATTGTTGAGGTTGTTCCGAGATACCAATTGAATGGTATTACATTTAATAAACTTAAAATTAACGCTACCCATAAGATTTTTTTATTCATTTATTCCACCTTCCTTTATTTGAAATATAACTTTAGTTTACTACGTTTTAAATCCGCATACCATATTCCTCCTATTGAGAAAAATTGAAACTTATCTAAAATTATATGATTAGATATATAAAATACCCCATCTATTTTAAAAACCTCCCACCTTCCTTCGAAACATCGTAACTTCATTTTAAGTTTTAACCATTTAAATACCAATTACCACCATTTCAAAAGGTACACCTTTTTTAGCGCTGTAAACTCTACTGAATTTAGTGCTTCAAAAGGTTTAAAAACGCACTTTTGGAGTACTAAATAATTATTGATACCTTTTGAAGTGATATTTGTTATAATTTCATTAGAAACACTTTTGAAAGGATGTCTATTTATTTTGAATACAAGAAAATTCGGATATATAAGAGTTAGTAGTAGGGATCAAAATGAAGACCGGCAGCTTGAAGCAATGAAACAACTCATCACTGACGAACGAGATATTTTTATCGACAAACAAAGCGGAAAAGATTTTAACCGTGATCAATATCAACTCGTAAAACGCATGTTAAGAAAAGATGATATTTTATATATTCATTCCTTAGACCGTTTCGGCCGAAATAAAGAAGCTATCCTCCAGGAGTGGAAAGATATTACACAAAATATACAAGCTCATATTGTCGTATTAGATATGCCACTTCTAGATACAACTCAATACAAAGATAGTTTAGGAAATCTTATTACTGATTTGGTACTCCAAATCTTGTCCTGGCTTGCTGAAGAAGAACGAACAAAAATAAAAACTCGTCAACGCGAGGGTATTGAAGCTGCAAAGAAAAAGGGTAAGCATTTGGGAAGACCGAAAGCTGAAATCACTCAGGAATTTATCGATGCATATAACGATTGGAAACAAGGAAAGATCACAGCGCTATACGCCATGAAGAAGTGTAATATGACAAGTCCTACATTTTACAGGGTAGTCAAAAGGTATGAGGATAAGGAGTGAAACGTGTAGCATGACTACAAAAGAGACCCAAAACACAATGCAAGGTTTCTCTTCTTATTTATTAAATAAAGGAAGAAAGCCTTCAACAATTAAACGATATATCTATGATATAGAAAGTTTCATTCAATGGCTGCACCAATCAGAAAAAATTACTGAAAACAATCTTTTTGGCTCACTCTATAAAAAAGATTTTGAAGCCTTTTTCAAATATTTAAAGGAAGATCGGCAGTACTCCGAAAAAACGATATACCGCATATATATTGTTTTGAATAGGTTATACGAATACTTAGATTTACCAAGCCCCATTGAAGGGGTTATTCATATAGATCCACCTAATCGCGCATTACGTAAGGAGGATTTCGTTTCTTTCCAGGAAGGGAAACACTTAAAAGAAGTTATTTCTTCACTAGAAGGCCTTACAGAAAAACAACGATCAACACGCCCGATGATCTTAGAGCGGAATATTTCTATCGTTACATTACTCCTGGATTATGGATTATCTTTAAAAGAGCTTGTTTCTTTACGAATGATACACGTTCATTTCGAAAATGATACTTTATCCATTCTTGAAGGATCAAAAATAAACAGGAGCATTCATTTGAAGGAAGAAGATAAATTACACCTATACAATTATTATAAAATTATCCCTGAACCTGTACGCCCTAAATATCACAGTAATGATCCACTATTTGTTGCTTTTGATTTTACCCGGGGGACATATCACTGGAGCTATGAGAATGATGCACCAAAATTTTTAACCGAAATCTCAATACAAAAAATGATTCGTTTAGAAGTGAAACGCGCTAATCTTCGAAAGGGAATTTCTGCTCAACACTTTCGAAATACCTATATTTTAAGAAGTATTCAAGGGAACAATGCCCCTGAACAAATCATGCTACAAATAGGATTTAAGTCACACTTATCCTTAAAAAGATATTCCGATTACTATAAGAAAACCAAAGTGAATACAGATTAGAAACGAGTACTTAATGTGTAATTTTTATGCACCTACAGATTTACAGGTATTAAAAGGATGAATAGGGGATTTACAATGAAAAATAACGAGGAATTCTAGGCATAAAAGACAGTGACATTTTTCAAATTCAAATGATAAAAAGTAACATAGCGCTATTACGTTTTTGTTGTAAAGATAAAATAAAAGAGAATATAGCGCATAAATTTCGTTTGCACCAAAAACAGAAAAATAAATAGAAAGAGAAGAGCCCACCAGTGCTCTTCTCTTTCTATTTGCAATTAGGGTTTCCATATCCGTAGATATGAATAATAATAAATTAATGGATAAATAATTTATTATTAAAATTATAACATAACAAACAAGCCCTTTTATATGCAATATTTCATATAAAAGGGTTATTTTTAAAAACTCATAATTTATGAACTAGCATCATGTTTCATTTAATTGTTATTTTTCGGAACATAACACAAAAAATAAAAAGCAACTCGGATTGGGGTCGAGTTGCTTTTTAGTGATGCTTATATATGCATTATAACATATTAGAAGCCTTCCCCGCTGGAATTTCTCCTGATAAAACCATTTGAGACATATATGTTTCTAATCTTTGCGCAGATAAGAATAATATAATTGAAAATGTCCCTTTGATGACGTATTTACTACGCTGGATTACCATTACTAGCTTTCCAATTATCACAATTTTATGGTCCGCATATTTTTTCTTATTTATCTTTCTTAGCAATTTATCCCTCTCGTTACAATACTTTCACATACTTCTTCAACGCACAGTCTGTTACATCTAAACATATCTAAACATCACTAGTATCATTTACATATACTATACCTCTTGTATAATATTAGTCTGATAGAAATAAAAATATGCAAATATACATATTATTAACTATTTTTGTAATTTATTGCTATAATGAAAAAGTAATTTTTAGAATTTTTTTACATATTAATATTTTTTTTATAGAAAGAATATAATGACAAAACGGCTCAGACCGTGAAATTTTCTTGGAGGTAAGTCTATGTATACAGAAATTATTAGCAATAAGCTACAATCTTTAAAAGAAAGTGGACAATATCGCGAGTTTGTTACAATTAATCGAATTCGAGGTCAATATCCGTTGGCACACTTAAATGGTCAGAAAGATACAGAACCTGTTGTCGTTTGGTGCAGTAATGACTATTTAGGAATGTCACAACACCCCGTAGTTACTGAAGCAATGCACGATGCTATTCGAGCATTTGGTGCGGGTTCAGGTGGATCCCGTAACATAGGTGGTACACATTATCATTATGCTGCACTTGAATCATCACTTGCTGAATGGCATGGTAAGGAAGCGGCTTTAGTTTTCCCTACAGGATATGGTTCTAATGATGCGACATTACAATGTTTACTTCGTTTATTTCCAAATTGTATGGTATTCTCTGACGAACGCAATCACGCTTCAATTATTAATGGTATACGTAGTACAAAAGTCGAACGAGCGGTATTCAGACATAATGATGTTGAACACTTGGAGGAATTGCTTGCAGCTCAACCACATGATCGAGCTAAAATTATTGTTTTTGAATCCGTTTACTCAATGGATGGCGATATTTCACCAATTGAAAAAATTATAGATCTTGCTGAACAATATAATGCTTTAACTTTTATTGATGAAGTGCATGCAATCGGAATGTATGGCCCACGTGGTGCAGGAATAGCTGCTGAACTAGGTCTTGTGGATCGTTTAGACTTTATTCAAGGAACGATGGCAAAGGGGATTGGAGTAATAGGAGGATATATTGCAGCCTCATCATTATTAATTGATGCTGTACGTTCTTTTGCATCTGGTTTCATTTTTACGACTTCATTACCACCAGCAATTGTCGCAGCTTGTCATGCTAGTGTTGAACACTTAAAATCTTCAGACAGTGAACGAAATGCTCTACATCAAAAGACTAGTATGTTAAGAGAATCGCTGGCTCAAGCAAATATTCCTATCATGGATTCAAGTGAGACACATATTCTTCCTGTACTGATTGGTGATGCTAAAAAATGTAAAGCTGCTGCTCAACGTTTACTTGAACAACATCATGTCTATTTACAACCTATTAACTCACCAACTGTTGCTGTGGGTACGGAACGTTTCAGAGTTAACGTCACACCAAATCATACCGAGGAACAAATCATGCAACTAGCTGGTGCACTAACAGAAGTATTTAATTATTTTGATATTCCTTTTGCACAGGTTACTGAGGTAGCATTTGCATGACAGTTTTAATGTACATATTTTGCTTAATAGTATGGGGATTGAACTTTATTATAGTGAAAATCCAAGGTACACCAGTAAGTCTTGAACTATCATTAACTTATCGTTTGGTGGGGGCTGCACTCATGTTTCTTGTTCTTGCATGCGTGTTACGTCCAGATGGTAAGCCTTCTCGTGAAGACGCTTTACCTCTCATTACTTTTGGGGTATGCAACTTAGCTATTAGTTATTTGTGTTTATACTATGCTACGATTTGGATTTCTGCTGCATTAGTAACGCTACTGTTTTCGCTGAAAACAGTTTTGACACCGATTGCACTTCGTGTATTTTTAGGTGAGCGTCTTCATCCCCGAATTCTAGTTGGTGGAATAGTTGGTATTGCAGGAGTTTCTATATTAGTTTATCCATTACTAACGACTGGATTTTCTAATACAAGTGATTTAAAAGGGATAGGACTTGCATTGTTAGGAACAGTCCTTACAGCTATTGGGGATGCCGCTTCTGCCCGAAATGCACGACGTGGTATTAATGCTGTTTATTCAAATAGTGTTGGTTTTATTGTAGCTTCTATACTTTTACTTGCTGTTTGTGTTTTCCAGCAACAAACCTTTACAATACCAACATCCGTTTCTTACCTAGGAGCTTTAGCATTTTTAACTGTATTTGCTTCCTTTGGTGCATGGATGTTTTACCTTAAGTTAGTAGAGCGTATTGGTGCATCAGTAAGTAGTTATATGGTTGCACTTTTCCCTGCAATTGGAGGCGTTGCTTCTGTTGCAATTGGAGAATCATCACCCACGCTCTACTTATTATTTGGCTGTTTATTTAGTTGTGCCGGAGCCGCAATCGCACTAGGATTCCGTTTACCATATAGAAACCGAATTACCATGAAAAATGAAAGCCCAGGGAATTAAAAATTCCTGTGGGCTTTATTCATAGTAAAGTCTATCTATACTTTACACATATTTGAAGGAAGCATTTTATAACTGTAGTTCACATATGTTTTCTTAACTTTTTAAACAGAATTTCCCGAATTATCAAGTGGAATATACATTAATTAATTCTTCTATTATGAACATATGTTAAATATCTCAATAATTCTTGTTTTATTTAATAATATTTCGAAAAATAAATCTGATCGTCTATAACTTTCATTAACAATGTTAAGGGGAACCAACTTTTATGAACTATAGATCTGTATTTGATATCATCGGTCCTATTACAATTGGAACATCCAATACTTTTGGGACTGACGCCGTAAAAATAGGATACATTATCCGGAAGCTATTTTCACATGAACCAGACAGAATTGATATTTCTTTATATGGAGGATTTAAAAAGACGAATCATCATTTTGGTGCAGATGTAGCAATTATTGGTGGGATTTTAGGTTTCAAAATAGATGATTCACTAATTATTAATGCACTTACAATCGCAAAAGAACGAGGAATTACAATTAATTGTATAGAAGAGGTTGCAAAACCAGTACATTCTCATACAGCAAAAATTTGCTTATATAAAGGTAAAGATAAAATTGAAATGATTGCTTGCTCTCTCAGAGGGGGAAGAGTAAAAATCATTTCAATTAATGGTTTTGAACTAAAATTACGCGAGACAAACCCTGCTCTTCTTATTATGAATAATAATCACTTTAGCACGATTTCCTCTGTAATCGCTATCTTATCAAGATGTAAAATCAATATTAATAAAGTAAGAATTTCACGAAAAGAAACCGGGAAATTATCTATATTAATAATTGAAACTGAGAAACCATTAGTTCCAGAATTAATTGGGGAAATTAAAAAATTATCAGGAATTCATCAAGCATTGATTTTAGATTAAAATCTCCCATTTACCTGGGACAATCATAAAATTATCTCTATTTATATTTCAATCATGTGAACGGGTAAATATTATAACTCAGAATACCTTAAACATATTAGATGGAATTCCAATACGTTTAAAAAATTTATTAAATCGAGAAAGGGCACTCAATTGAGTGTCTTTTTTTAACAGGATTCAGGTTCATATAAGCCATATAACTGTCCATCTCTTATAACAGGGGTACCGCCAACAGGCAAAATACCGTCCACATTTTTGATAAGAAATATATTAAAAACACCTTATTTGCATTAAGGTGTTTTTGACATATTAATATTATTCATATACTGGGGTAACTTTTAGAGCTTTAGATAGTTTTTTCGTTTTTAAGATTATTTGATTTTTTATAGGAATAACATAGAATGTTGGCTCTATTGTAGTTTTATCCTTATTGAAAGGAGCGGTTATTAGGTTATTACCACTATTGCTAATTACAATTTGTTCTTGATTGTTTTGATTGAAAATTAAATATCTCCTTTACTTCTCTTCATTTATAGGAAGCAAAAGATATCTCTTTACAAGTATTCTTAATTGTAGATCATTGAAATCATCTAATTAAGAAAAGTTCTGTATGTACTACAAAATGCGTATACATCTACAAAAGCTAAAAACTTGGTAATAAACAAGGATGAGTTGTAAGGAAAACAAAGGGAGTGAAGAAACCATGATACATCGATATGAAATAAAATTTTTAGTTATGTATGGTGGCAAAGTAACAAACTTACAATCTACAATCATTCCAGCACGCTCTTTAGAAGAAGTAAATGAAAAATTACATTCAGAAGTAAAACGACGATTAGGTACATGTCGCGTAAAAATTGATACTGCAAGTTTATGTAGTGCAGAGGATAATCGATATATAATTGAACCAAAATGAAGAGAAAAGTCTTGTGATAAACAAGACTTTTTATTTTTTGCTTAAAAATTTGAAACGGGGTTTTCTATTCATTATGTATTTTCTAACAATAGATTTATTTCACTAACAGGCCCTTTGAAATTTACATTTAGTACATATGAAAAATAGGGAGTAGTTCAAAAAAGTACAAATTGTTACATCCCTAAAAAATTATTGAAACCCTTATGTATATTGAAATAAGAGCTTGTTTGCATGTGCATCACTCTTTTATGTACAATAAAAGAAAAATATCTTATGAGGTGGGGAGAGGAAAACCCATGACCAACCAACAATTAGTAAATTTACGCATTGATTTTGCTTTTAAGCAATTATTTGGTACAAGTGGAAATGAGGATATTCTAATTGCGTTTTTAAATGCAATGTTACAAGGTTCTTTAGAATCTCCTATTGTTTCTTTGCAATTAGAAGACCCACACTTGCATCGAGAACATGAAGAGGATAAATTATCAATTTTAGATATTTCCGCAACATTAGATACGGGAACAAAGGTAAATGTAGAAATACAGCTAAATAATAATCATGATATGATTAAGAGAAGTTTATATTACTGGGGAAGGCTATACACATCCCAACTTCAAAAAGGAATGCCATATAGTTCGCTCCATAAAACAATTACAATTAATTTGTTAAATTTCATTATGTTTTCTGAATACGAGGCATTCCATACAACAGGAATTCTATGGAATCAACAACAACAGAAGATATTAAGTGATGATATAGAAATTCATATTGTAGAGATTCCAAAACTCATGCAGCAGTGGCGTAATGAACAAGTAAATCCCTGGGAAGATTCGTTTGTTCGTTGGTTATTACTTCTACCAGCGAATGAAGATGAACACTTAACCCAAACATTGGAGGATATTGCGATGAACCAAGACCCAATTTTACAAAAAGCAATGGATAAATGGGAACGTATGAGTCAAGATTCTTCTTTCCGACAAGCGTATGAAGCAAGGGAAAAAGCTCTCATGGATGAGGCCGCTAAGTTCGCTCATGCAGAGCAACAAGGGATTAAAAAAGGAATGGAAAAAGGAATAGAAGAAGGGAAAATGCAACTTATTCGTGGTATGCACAAAAATGGAATGCCAATAGAAGATATTGCAAGGTTTACAAATTTACGTATTGAGGAAATACAAGAAATTTTACAATCATAAAAAATTAACAAATAACACCAACGGATATATCTGTTGGTGTTATTTGTTAATGACCACAATACTTTTCAATTGCATATTTCCATCCTACACCTGATACATAAATACAATAACCAGTGTTTCCATCTCCGTATTTATTAAACTTCATGATGTTTAATAAATACAAAACATTTCACACAACAAGAATCTTATGGACTCAGCAAAAGGTTTTAAGTGATGACATAGAAAGAAATTCATATTGTAGAGATTCCGAAGTTAATACAACAATAGCGTAACGAACAAATTAATCCTTGGAAAGATTCTTTTGTTCGTTGGTTATTATTACTTACAGCGAATGAGGATAAACATTTACCCCAAACATTGGAGGACATTGCTATGAATCAAGATCCAATTTTACGAAAAGCAAGGGATAAGTGGGAACATATGAGCCTAGATTCTTCTTTCCGAACAGCTTATGGAGCCCGTGAAAAGTTACTTCTAGATGAGCAAGCTAAGTTAGCACATGCTCGTGAAGAAGGAATTGAGCAAGGAAAAGTTCATTTAATCCGTGGCATGCATAAGAATGGTATGCCATTAGAAGTCATTGCTAAATTCACAGGCCTTAGTACCGTAGAGATACAAAAACTTTAATATAGTTTGTTTTATACTTTCTGCTCTTGTTGCTTATACCCTATATAGCTTAGATAATACAGATCGAAGCAAGAGAGAGTTGAAACGCTGTGTGTACTTTATATCCCACATGGTTCCGATAAAACAAAAATAGGAGTGATTAGAATGAGTTGGCTTATTTCATTTAAATCCCACTACTTTTAAATAAACCCTCAATGTTGAAAAGATAGTTGGTGATATTGGCTAGTTTATATCCACTTAGTTCAGATAAAACGATATGAATGGAGCGTATGCGTTTTATATTTTTCTTAACTTTAAATCCCACTTAGTCTAGATAAAACCTAAAGTACAAGATCATAGTAAAATTCTTTTTGTTTCTTTAAATCCCATATGGTTCAGATAAGACACAGCAAATTACGTTACTTTGAATTAATCCAGAGCTCTTTATATCCCATTTAGTTCAGATAAAAATACTACTGAAACAATCGGTCCAAAATATGCTCCGATTTTTACATCCCACATAGTTTAGATAAAACTTAGCGCAAGGTATGTTCGGTACAACAACTCAAATCTTTATATCCCATGAAGTTCAGATAAAACTCTAAATGCTCATATAACCGATTTAATAATAAGTTGCTTTATATCCCATATAGTTTTGATAAAACGTCAAAATTTGGTGGTGCGCTTGCAGCCCATACGTACTTTATATCCCACTAGGTTTAGATAAGACTCAAAATTGAATATCATACGTCCTTTGGCTGTCTTGTTTATATCCCATATCGTTCAGATAAAACACGAGAATCTACGTTTTAATAAGGATAGTTTCTTTCCATTTATATCCCATACAGTTCAGATGAAAATAATCCCAGCTTGTGTTTTAGCTACAAGTATTCTAGTCTTTATATCCCACCACGTTTTGATAAAACATACCGAGACAGACACCCTCGAGTAGTAATGGTAGCATTTATATCCCACATAGTTCAGATACAACCCGATCTATATACGGATGATACACCTTATGATAGCAACATTATAACAGGTGTATCAACCAGTATGTTGCAGCGAATCATCGATCTTGTTTTGTCTTCTCTTATAAAAGGCTGAAAAACCTTGTCATTTCAAGAATTTCTATATGTTTGTAAAAACGGGGTTCACTTCAAAATTACAAAAGTATCACAGGGTTTCTATCTTTACTATATGGGATCAAGAAAAAATCATTATTTGCACAAAAAGATTTTTCCCATTTATTTCTACGTATTTATTGAATCTTAATTTTCCGATAACTTATAATGGTTTTATATTGAAGATCAAGGAGGAAGATGATGAGATTGAAAGTAAGCTTTACTTGTAAAGTAATTCCTCTCTCGTATCGATTTATGTTTGTGAGCTTTATCAAAGAAGCTCTAAAAACATCAAACGCATTATATGCAGAGAACCTATATATCTTTGAGAATAAACCGAATAAAAAAAGCAAGAATTTTACGTTTTCTGTTTATCTTAAAGACTATATTTTAGAAAATGATGAATTCCTCCTTCAGAACGGATTGGACTGGATTATTAGTTCACCTGATCCTGAATTCATTTCTTACTTAGTAGATGGTTTAAACGAAATTAAAGAATTTCAGTACAAAGGATACAAACTACAGAAGAAGAACATATTTATACTACCGGAAATCAAAGTGAAAAGCGATACGGTAGTATTCCGCACCCTTTCCCCTATTTTTATTAAAGACCGAGCTGGGAAACCTCTTGCTCCAACGGAAGAAGGTTATGAAGAGAGTTTCAATTATATTTGTGATATGACTTTACTTAATTATCATGGAGAAGGCTTGAAAAGACCTTTGCAATTTATACCTATGAATTTAACAAAACAAGTTGTAAAAGAAAAATTTGATAATACCCCTAATCATCAGCACTTTGAAGCTTATAAAGGTACATTCTTGTTAAAAGGAGACCAAAAGGACTTAGAAATCCTTCGTCAAATTGGTACATCCTTCAAAAAGTCACAAGGGTACGGCTGCGTGTCCGTGGAGTACCAATGATTCGATTATATTTAGAAGATTGGGCTACGAACACTGGTATTTTGGGGTTTTATCGTATTTTAGAGCATGCTGAAAAAGATTTATTTGAAAGCGAAGAGACATATATAGATTTTGATCCAATATTGCTTCACGATTTTCCGAAATGGTTTTTCAATTATGCCTTTGATATGTTTTCTGTTGCAAATGAAAAAGAAAATAAGATGAATAATTATCTAACATCCGCTACATCCAATTTTAAACGCTCTAAAGACTCTATCTTTACTGATATTAAAGGTACAGAAAATAAGTTGAATAAGCGTTTGCCAATTGAAGCTAGAGCTTTAAAGGAACTGTTTAGCAGCAAAAAAGATGTATCAACTATTGAAGAATTAAAGACAATCACAAAAGATTACTTGAAGTTGTTAAAGCAAGATCAAGTAAATGAAGTACTGACATTAAATATGATTCGGTTTCGTTTAGGAGAATTGCATGGTCAAACAAGTTTTTTACAGAGATCACGCAATACCCTTAATCGTTCAGAATATGAAGAATTTCTTGCAAGAGACTTCGTTCAACCAATTTTACTAGAACAAGAGGTTCTTTCTGTTCTTCGTTCTTCTAACAGCACTATCGAAGCAATAGAAGACTTAAACAAAATGATACAGCAATCTGATGATGAAGATATTAAAAAGTTAGCGAAACAAACAATCACGAAACTGAAGAAGGATGAATTACTGTATTGTCCTGTTATTGAGGGACAATTTGCTCTTACAGATTACACTGAAGCGGTATTTCTCCCGAATGCAGTCAGTTTAGCAAATGCAACGAATTACACGTGGAATAATCAAAAAACGTTTCCTATATCCAATCTGTACCGGTTGATTATGTTTTGTTCTGTTTTTGGACTTTACAAAGATGGGGAAACCTATTCATTCATTCAAACAGACGAAGATTTCGATGCGCTAGCAGAAGTAAATGATTTATTTGTTACCAATAAAAAGCAAAACAATCCTTTTGAAGTGTTTTTATACGACACATTAAAAGAAGCTAAAGATAAAGCAAAGTGGATCTCTAAAAATATGCTAATTGTTGAATTCCAAAATAGCGGAAAAAAGACGACCCTTACACAGAATTTTTTATCAGAACATGCCATTCAATACCTTCAAGAGCGTGGAGGAAGAGAGATCGATCATATTAAATATCCACAGTTTCGGAACGTAATCCTACGTAAATTATTAAATGGAGAGCATTTTTTTCGTGATATCACTATTCAATTGAGGAAAAACGTAGATAACAATTATTCCAGTTATGATACGTATGCGGCCACTTTGGCTATGTTTCATTTAAATAGGATAAAGGAGTGTTATGGCATGTCTAACGAAACACGAGAAGCGCAATATGAATCTATGCAAAAGAGAATCCATTATGCGCTAATGGATGGACGCGAAGTACGTAGAAGGCTTACTGAACGTAGAATGGAGAATAAGATTCCAGGCATTACTTACCGTCTGTTAAATGCCTTAACTACCAATAACCGTCAACAATTCTTTGAAACATTATTCCGCACCTTTTTATTAGTGGAAAAGAACACTTCTATGTATGTGGATGCTACAAGGGAACATAGTAGTGAATTTGAAGGTATTGCAAGTGCTTTACTATCCGGATTAAATGACAAACCCTATAAAAAAGAAGGGGAGGAAACAAACTAATGGCTGGATTAACATTAACAATCGTGTCTCAAGGAGATTCATTAAATTATGGAGAAGGGATCGGTAACGTCTCCGAATTAAAGAAATTTAATCGTGGAAATGGAGATATTCATACATTTGCTTCACGGCAAGCTATTCGATACGATATGGTTCGTTTAGGCGCCGAACGTTATGGTTGGAACTTAGATACAGTTGGCCGTGACAAAGGGGAGGGCGAAGGAAAAAGCAAAAGCGTAGTTCAATATTCTCCTAGCGCTACCATTCTAGAATCAGAAGAAATGGATTTATTTGGTTACATGAAAACTGTAAAAGGTGATATGGGGAACAAACGCCCAGCTAGCGTTCGTTTGTCTCATGCTGTTTCTCTTGAACCGTACCGAGGAGACTTAGAATTTTTAACAAATTTAGGACATGCTTCACGTATCAGAGAAAACCCAAATATCGCAACACTTGAGCGGCATACAAGTTTATATTCATATACCATTACTATTGATTTACATAGAATTGGTGTAGATGGAGAAATTGAATTATCACCTGAAGAAAAGGCAAGACGAATCAAAGAATTCTTAGAAATTGTATTTTCCTTAAATCGTAATATCCGAGGGCGACAAGAAGATTTATCCCCTTTGTTTGTAATTGGTGGTCTGTATGCTATTAATCAACCATATTTCTTAGGACGTACACAATTAGTTCCGACAAAACGTGAATACCATTTAAATTCTATTATGCTACAAGAAATTTTAGAACGTCGTAGTATGGGACGAACTGTTCAAGAACAAACGCATGTAGGTCTATTATCTGGTGTTTTCGTGAATGAAGGGGAGTTACGAAATCTTGTTTCAAGCGAATCAACCCATACAATTCAAGGTATGCTTGATTATCTATTGCAACAAGTGGAGAATTATTATGTCGGCTAGTGCAGCATTACGAGTAAAGTTGTACCAACAAACCGCTTGTTATAAGAAACCAATGGCGCAAAAAGCAAAGGAAACCTATCCTCTTCCACCTTACAGTACGGTAAAGGGATTCCTTCACTGTGTATTAGGTGCAAATGAATTAATTCCAATGGAAATCAGCATCCAAGGTACTCACGAAGGAAAGCTGTTTGATTTGCAAACACACCATTTTTACAAGTCAAAAGAAGTTACAACAATGCCTATGCATGTTCATATGCTAAAAGAAATCTCCCTTATTTTCCATGTACGTGCCGAACAAGATGTATTGGAACAATTACAAATAGCATTAGAAAATATCAATGAAGCACCTAGTCTTGGCCGTCGTGAAGATTTGGCTGTCATTGAAGACGTGAAATTGGTAACGTTGAACAAAAAGCATACAAAAGAGATCATCTCACTCAAAAATGATTTTTATATACCACGTCATTGCATTGTTGATCGCCTTGATTATATGAATTATAAAGGGATCTCCTATCGTTTAAATACGGTATATCAAGTGAAACAAGGAATTCGTACTTGGGAGACGGTTCAAACGCAGTTATTCCGTAAAGGAGAAGGGTTAAATTCACCACAGTATACGGAAGATGAAGATGGTTATATTGTATTTTTCCATGCCTTATAAGCAGGCATGGATTTTTTTCAGGAGGGGAAACATGGACGATGTCATTTATGCAAAGTGGGATCAACAAACAGGAAATTTTGAAACATTACAAGAACACACAGAACAGGTATTAGAAAATTTATCTTTACTAAAATACTCGTATGGATCTTTGTTGTCAGAAGAGATTTGGCAACTTGCACAAGTAGCTGTCCAATACCATGATACAGGAAAGATTTATGAGGGATTCCAACAAATTATTAAACTTAATATGGGGTTATCTCCTTTAACAAAGCAAGAAATTGAAAAAAAGTATCCTAATGTTCCTCATGCTTTTATCTCCTTACTTTGTGTCCCATTTTTAGAATTACATTATTCAAAAAGTACAGAACGAGTTGTGAAGGAGGCGATTGCACATCATCACGTACGAAACGTAATGTTTGATGCCCAAATACTAAATGCAGTTTTACCAGATTTAAAAGAGAAAATAGACCGTTTGGAGCAAGAATTGTGCTGTTCTATTAATAAAGATCTTGATACTACAGCTATAGGTTGGAAGCCAATTAAGAAAAAAGATAAAGAATATCCTCTTCTTGTGCTTGTAAAGGGACTTTTAAATCGTGTAGATCATGCAGCTTCTGCAGGAGAACTTGTAGAATGTCATGCGGACAAAGGAGTTGGGACTTATGTCGATAAATTCCTAAAAAAGAATGGCCATAAACCACGCAATCTACAACTCTTTTCTTTTGAGAATCGAAATAAGAATATTGTGGCTGTTGCACAAACTGGTATGGGAAAAACAGAGGCTTCTTTATTTTGGATTGATGAAGCTAAAGGTTTTATTACACTCCCAATCCGTGTAAGTTTAAATGCCCTGTATGAGCGTATAACAAATGGAATGAGATATATAGATGAAGAAGGACAAGCAATTGCTGGGTTGCTACACAGTGGTAGCGTGGATTTTCTACAGACATTAAAAAATGATTACGAAACCAATGAGCTTATCTATGAGCAGTCTCGTTTATTGAGTAAAAAGTTAACATTTAGCACAATTGATCAGATTTTAAAGTTTCCATTTTTATTTCGAGGATATGAGAAATACTTGGCCACAATGGCGTACTCTAAGATAGTTTTAGATGAAATACAAGGTTATTCTCCGAAAATCTTAGCTGTCTTACTCAAAGCATTGGAAATGATTCACCAGATAGGCGGCAAATTTATGATTATGACCGCTACACTTCCTACTGTTTTTATGGAAACAATGGAGAAACGAGGCAAAATCAAGGTAAGTGATTTAGTAAAAAAGAAATTCTATAATGACTTAATTCGTCACCGCATATCTATACGAAAAACAATGATTGACGAAGATTTAGAGCATATTCGTGAAGCTGGGCGAAATAAACGTGTATTAGTTATTGCTAATACAGTAAAAGAGGCAAAACGTATATATGGGTTGTTTAATAATGAAAATGTAAGACTGTTACACACGCAATTTATTCAAAAGGATCGTGCTGTTTTAGAAGAGGAAATTAAGAAATTCGCACCAAATGATAAAAACCGCGAAGAACAAAGTGGGATTTGGATTGCCACACAGCTTGTAGAAGCTTCATTAGATATTGATTTTGATTTATTATTTACTGAAATCTCTACATTAGATAGCTTATTTCAGCGTTTAGGTCGTTGTTATCGTGGAAGAGCCTATGAAGGTACAGAACCTAATGTCTTTGTTTATACAGAAGCACAAGGGATAGGGTTCGTTTACGATGAGGATATTGTCCATAACGGTTTAAAACTTTTAGAATCTTTTAACGAACAAAAACTACATGAGAAAACAAAAATGGAGCTTGTCGAAACATTATATAAAACAGAAAATCTAAGCAAAAAATACTTAGATGAATTCTACCAAGCTTTAAAGGTGCTGGATACACTTTCACTAAACGATATGAGAAATACAGAGGCACAAAGGTTGCTGCGTGATATTGATAATTATCAAGTTATTCCCTGTTCTATATATCTAGAGAATCGTGAGCTATTTACTACATTTAAACAGGAAAAAGATTCAAAACAGCGAAAAGTATTACGAATGCAAATCGAAAAGCTTACAACCTCTATTTCTAGAAAACAAGTTCAACGATACGGAATCGAAACAAAAGAAATTGATATTCCTGGACTTCAATACATTCACACTTTAAATTGTAAGTACGATTTTGATAAAGAAAAGATAACGGGAACAGGAATTATAATCCCTTAGTTTTACAGTAAACCCCATTTTTCCAAACATATAGAAATTCTTGGAATGACAAGGTCTTTCAGCATGTTTTAAGAGAGTACAGAAACATGATTGATGATTCGTTTCAAAATATGGATAGATACACCTGTTAAAATGTTGCTATCATAAG
The DNA here is from genome assembly GCF_038007445.1 of Bacillus sp. FSL P2-0099. Lineage (NCBI taxonomy): Bacteria > Bacillati > Bacillota > Bacilli > Caryophanales > Bacillaceae > Bacillus > Bacillus sp. FSL P2-0099. The sequence goes on along the minus strand of NZ_JBBOXE010000002.1, from coordinate 393,776 downwards.
GTGTATCATCCGTATATAGATAGCATTTTATCTAAACTATGTGGGTTTTAAATTACGACGGCTATCCTTATGGTTGGGCAGGAAGAACTTTTTATCTGAACTGTGTGGGATTTAAAGGAGTAAAACTCACCGAGTACTTCATTGTGGAACGTATCTTATCTGCACTATATGGGATTTAAATTCAATGTAAAAACCGTCGCCGCATCGTTTTATCTGAACTATGTGGGATTTAAAATAACCTTTACCTACAATAACTGCTGCTTTGTTAAGTGTTTTACCTGAACCATATGGGATATAAAGATGGAACTAACGGAAGTAATTATAAAACTAGGAAAAAGTTTCATCTATACTATATGGGATTTAAAGTCTATTCCGTGATGTCTCACAAGCTGGATAAAGTGGGTTTTACCTGAACTGTGTGGGATTTAAACGACGGGCGTGACCTCTTTGAGGGAAGTTGCAAGGAAGTTTTATCTGAACTACGCGGGATATCTCGGCTGTACCCCCTATACTGAAGGTATCAAAAATAAAGGTGTGAAAGTATTATGAAACAGTACTCTAATGTTGAAGAATTAATTGAATCAATCGATAAATCCTATAAGAAATTTATTGAAGAATTTAAGGTGATTCCTGAAGAGTTGAGAGATAAACATATCTCTGAAGTGGATAAATCTCCTTCTGAAATACTTTCTTATCAATTGGGGTGGATCAACTTGTTGTTATCGTGGGAAAAAGACGAACAATGTGGAGTTGACGTACAAACGCCAACTCCAGACTACAAATGGAATAACTTAGGTAAACTTTATCAATCTTTTTATGAGCAGTACGGTGTTTTAACCTTAAAACAGCAGGAGGAAGAATTGACAAAGTTAGTTCGAAAGTTAGTCGATTGGATAAATGATCTTTCTGAAAAAGAATTATTCCAATCAGAACAAAGAAAATGGGCCACAACAAAAGCAATGTGGCCTGTTTGGAAATGGGTGCATATCAATACAGTTGCTCCATTTACGAATTTCAGAACTAAAATTCGCAAATGGAAAAAAATAGTTTTATAAGTAATTTAAGAGAAGTAAGTATCCAGAAAGTTAGAAAAAAGAAAATAAAGTCCATTTCTTATACACTAAAAGAAATGGACTTTATTTATTTGAATTTTCTTAGTGTACGAAATTCGCGCTTTGTTGAAGGAACCTCATCGCTATCAAGCTAATCAAAAGAAAGAGAAATGATTATATGAAAACATCACTTCTCTTTCTTTGTATTTACGAGTGGTTCCAAAAAGAAGGAATGGTTGCCGTACCCCATAAATGATTACTTTTTCATCCATGCATCTACTAATTTTTTATTCTTTTTTATCCATTTTTCAGCGGCCTGTTCAGGGTCATTCGATTCATTAATCATGGTCATCAACGTTCCGAGTTGCTCATCGGTCATGTTCCAGTTATCAAAATACTTTATAAGCTCTGGATAATCTTTTTCAAATCCTTTACGAACAGAGTAATAAATATCATCTTTTTCTCCATACACCTTTTTAGGATCTTTTAAATATTTAAGATCAAACTCTGAAAAAGCCCAATGTGGATTCCATAATGTTACTGCAATGGGTTTCTTTTGATTATATGCTTTTTTTAATTCACTCATCATAGCGGCTTCTGAAGATTGAACAAGATTTAGCTCTATCCCATATTTGTTTATCGCTTTATCTGTTAAGCCCATTAAACTGCTGCCAGGTTCAATACCAATGATTTTATTGTTGAATTTATCCTTATTTATATTCAAATCCTCAATACTATTGATATCTGTCATGTATGAAGGAACAACTAAACCAAGACCAGTGCCTTTATACCACGCTGATTTTATTTCAACATCATCCTTATATTTTTCATATAATGGCTTATCAGTAATTGGTAACCAGACCTCTAAGTTGGCATCCACATCTCCTCGTGCTACTCCGGTCCAAACGGCTGCCTTTTCTAAATATAACAATTCAACTTTATAACCCTTTTGCTCAAGTAATACTTTCCACATATTTGCGGTAGCTATGTTTTCTTTCCAACTCGTTACACCAATTTTGATTTTGCCCTTTGCATTACTGTTCAAACCACTACAAGAAGTAGTAATTATACTAATTAATAATAGTATGCACAGAAGCCATATTTTTTTCTTCATCAAGCTCCTCCTAGTCTCTATGATTAGATATTTCTTCTTTAACTAACGCGGAAAATCATTTCAGTAAAGCTAAATATTTTATTTTTATAAATAAATATTTTATAATTATAACTATGAATAATATAAACTAACTATTAATAGCTTAACAAAAAAACAAAAAAAAGTCTTTGATGAACTATTGGAATGTACTATTTGGTTTAGAAATCGTTACAGTATTTGTATAGAATCAAAGAAAAGGAGTGAAAGAATGAAAGAAACGAAATTACGTGTTGAAAACGTTACAAAAGTATTTGGAAAAAATCCTTCTAAAGGAATCGCTTTACTAGAAGAGGGAAAAAGCAAAGCTGCTATATTAAAGGAAACTGGTATGAATATTGGCGTGAACCAGGCAAAATTTGATGTTTATGCTGGTGAAATATTTGTGATTATGGGATTATCCGGTAGTGGGAAATCTACACTTGTTCGTATGTTAAATCAGTTAATCAAACCGACTTCTGGCCATATATATATTGATGGTGAAGATATTGCAACAATGGGAAAAGAATCTCTTCGAAAAGTAAGAAGAAACAAAATGAGTATGGTATTTCAAAAATTCGCCTTATTCCCTCATCGAACGGTTTTACAAAATGTTGCATATGGTTTAGAAATACAAAAAGTATCAAAAGAAGAACGAGAAACAAAAGCGTTAGAATCTCTAAAATTAGTAGGTCTAGAAAACAATAAAGACAGTTATCCGGAACAACTTAGCGGTGGTATGCAGCAGCGTGTTGGTATCGCAAGAGCACTAACAAATAATCCAGATGTCCTACTGATGGATGAATCATTTAGTGCGTTAGATCCGATTATTCGAAAAGAAATGCAAAATGAATTATTAGAACTGCAAGATAAAATGAAAAAAACGATTATTTTTATTACACACGATCTAGATGAAGCACTCCGAATTGGTGATCGTATTGCTTTAATGAAAGACGGAGAAATTGTTCAAATTGGAACACCAGAAGAAATTATGGTGAGCCCTGCAAATGAATTTGTAGAGCAATTTGTTGCTGATGTAAATTTAGGAAAAGTTTTAACCTCTGAATCCATTATGAAAAGACCGGAAACCTTATTAATTGATCGCGGTCCACGTGTTGCACTCCAAATCATGAAAAATGCTAGTGTTTCTAGCGTATATGTAGTGAATAAGAAACAGGAGTTTTTAGGTGTCTTAACTGCTGATGATGCTAGTAAAGCTATTAAAAGACAGGTTCCGATAGCGGATTTATTAGTAACAGACATTCCTCCTGTTTATTTAGATACTCTATTAGAAGAAATGTATATAAAAATGGTTAAGACAAAGTTACCTCTTCCTGTTATAGATGATAAACATAGATTACGAGGGATAATAAAGCGTGAAAGTATTATTCAAGCTTTAGCAGGAAATGTAGAGGAAGAGGTGAATGATAATGAATAGTATTCCACGTATTCCTTTAGGAGAATGGGTCGACACACTTGTTACAAGTGTGTATCAGCATTTCGAAGGGTTTTTCAAAGGATTTTCTTTTATTATCGGGGGATTTGTTGATTTATTAACAAATCTATTAATATTTATCCCAGCCATTATTTTTATTACAATCACATGCCTATTAGTTTGGTACACCTCCCGTAAAATTTCACTTATAGTATTTTCTTTAATTGGATTTCTGTTTATCCTTAACGTTAACTATTGGGAACAGACTATGCAAACACTAGCGCTTGTCTTGACGTCTGTTATTATCTCTATCATTATCGGTATACCAATTGGGATTTTGGCATCTCAGAACGAAAGGTTTTCCAAATTTTTAAAACCAACTCTTGATTTTATGCAAACAATGCCTGCATTTGTTTATCTTATTCCGGCAATTACATTCTTTGGTGTTGGAGTAGTACCAGGTATTATTGCATCTGTTATTTTTGCAATGCCACCTACTATTCGCTTTACTGAGTTAGGGATTAGGCAAGTACCAGAAGATTTAATTGAAGCAGCTAATGCCTTTGGTTCAACATCGTCACAGAAACTATTCAAAGTACAGCTTCCACTTGCAACTGGAACAATCATGGCTGGTGTAAATCAGAGTATTATGCTTTCTCTATCAATGGTTGTCACTGCATCTCTTGTCGGTGCACCAGGTCTTGGCGTAGACGTTTATCGGTCGGTTACACAAGTTAATATAGGTATGGGCTTTGAAGCAGGCCTTGCTATTGTAGTAATTGCAATTATATTAGATCGAATTACACAAGGTTTTCATAAAAAATAATTATAATGTACATACTAAAAGTTATCATTTGAAACCGCGAGAAATTTATTGCTTAAAGCTGGTGCAAGTAAGGTAATATTAGTTGGTATTATCCCTTTTAAGTAGACAGTGTAAAAAGACTACATTCTTAATGTGGAATGTTATACTATACTTGAAGGGATATTTTAATGGCAAAAAAAGAACAACATTTCAAAAATATGCAGAGACATTTAAATTGAAAGCTGTACATTTGTATAAAAATGATGGACGGAGCTATGATGCGATTGCTAAAGAACTAAGAATGCCAATTGCTACTCCATTGAAAATGTGGGTAAAACAAATTCCCAATGGTAACGCACTTTCTCCATATTCACTTATCCAATGATAAAGAGTATTCGAATGGATAGATAATTCTTTTGAAACCTCTTTCACAAACATATTCTCTTCCAATAGTAATTGGACTGCAGCCAATTTAAATTGACGATTATAGACTTTTCTACTCATAAACTGAATCACCTTTTTCTTTTAACTTAGTGTGCAATTTATTGTAGCATCTCCAATCCTTTTTAATTCCAGTGATATCTATAATGATTAAGGTATGTCATATATTTCTTTATCTCTTGTTTCAACTCAGTAAAACACTCGTAAGGTTTTATATATGCTTTATCTTTCAGATAGCCCAAAAACGATTCTTGTGGTGCTTTATCCCAACAGTTTCCTCTTTTTTACTAATTTCTGGTAGGTAGGACTTGTGTAGTGAGAATCTTAATCAGATTACCATATTCATGAACAGATACATCCAATTATTAATATCTTAATGAATACGAGATAGACGAAGAGTAATTTCAATTTCTATTAATGTTTCATGAAGTACTGGATATCTAACCACATTAGTATGGCGAGGGTTTAGTTTTTTAAAAACTTTCCCCTAATAAAGTTTTGTGTGATATGAACCATAAGTTTGCCGCTTCGGCAAGCTTATGGTTCTTTTTGTTTGCGGCAAACTTATGCTTCCAGGATTTGAAGAATATTTTTAATGTCGCTTTTAAATAAAGTCACGGTGTTTATTTAAAAGACGCGATGTTTTGTCCCTTTGGATCTGTTTATCTAAGGGGATGTTTTTATAGTGAAAAGAAAATCTGAACTGAAAGGCGGATTAAGGAACTGTTGAGCGGCAATAAAGTTACTCCACTAAAAGGCCATCTAATGGAATTAAGGAAAGGTTTATTCAAAGGGAAATCGAAGTTAAGTTATGGCATTTTATTCGATAATCTAGAGTAACTATCTTATGTAAGGAAGGCACAAATATGAGTCTTGGAAATATAAGTACTTGAAAGTTGTACAAAGAAGGTTTAAAGGCATTAGGATAGTTGTGAATATATAATTATGAAACAAAGTGAGTTAGAACTTGTAGAGGAGATGAGAAGATGGCAATTAGTGCAGAGAGGAAGGCCTTAAGATTGATGAGGTTGCGTAGAATCTGCGGTTATAGTGCGGCAATAGCAGTAACACCTTACCTGCTGATCAAAATTGTATGGACTTTTGGTTTCTTCCTTCCAACCGAGCAAATGGGTGACGCCAGCTGGCGCATTATAAACGCAGTAACCGCCGTTCTCGCTGCGATTGGCATCCTTCTTGCAATGGCGTTTTGCAGGCCATGGGGGGAGCGGCTACCTGCGTGGTTGGTCGCTCTACCCATTTGGGTTGGTACCGGTTTGCTCGTTCCCATTTTGTTGATTGCACCGATTCTGGGCCCTGCAGCTATGATTCGGGATCAAGAAGCAGGTGCCGCCGACTTCTGGGTATACGAGCAGATCTTCGTCATGATCTCACTTTTCGGGATTGGCATCTTCCTGCCGCTTGCATTAGCGGGGTATGCAATGGCACGTTGGCCAGAGGCGCTGAGTGGCACAACCGACTACAAGGAGTTGCCGGGCAATACTTTACAACTACAGATCATCTTAGCTAGGATTGTCGCTGCCGGTTGCATTCTGCTCGGTGTCATCAAGGTGTTTTGGGCAGTTGGTGGCTCTTTTGGCATCGACCAGGCAACTATGGAGGGACGCGATGTATGGTGGTACCTGCTGTCATTGAGTACAGGTGTGTGGTCCTTTGCTGGTGCGTGGGGCATACTGGTGGTATCATCCCGCCGTGGATCAAGGTGGTTTCTACCTCCTATGGCAGCGACATGGATTTCATCGGGAGCGTTGTTCTCCAACAACCTCTATTCCGCCTTATCTTCAGTTCGACTCGATGCGCCACCCTCCCCAGAGTACCCATTGGCATGGTTGTTGACCACACAGGCCGGCATCGTCTTAGGTGTAATAATGGGGATGATTATCCTGCTGGTGCTGCACGAACGCCGTCGAGCCCTTCGAGATGAGTCCAACTGAAGTTGATTACACAGAACCACGGACTATTAAAATTGTGCAAGAGCTCATTTCGCGTGGAGAAGAGTTAGTGTACTTTACAATCGAAGATTTTCGAGAGCAAAAATAATTAGTGGTTTATTCGATTAAAGGGCGCGATTGTGGAGCAAACACAGGTAGAAAAATGATTAAACTTTTTATAAAAAATTATTCACTAGCAACAAATAACCCAAGCATTTTGATCAAACTTTTTTCAAAATGTTTGGGTTTCTTCTGTTGAAAAATCAATTTTTGTAGCATGCTTTTGATCAAACTTTATTACAAACCAACAGCATTCACGGCAAGCTTATGGGTTAATAATTTATCCACGGCAAAGATATGCTTCCTTTTCCCTCGAACAATCAACTAAATCTCCTCAAAAACATGTAATTTCCGGCAAGGATATGCTTCCTTTAGCGGCAACTTTATGGGTAAAGTCACAGAAAGAGTTGTCTCAGTATTCTCCATGTTGTAAATATGCCAAGAAAAGAGAATCCATTTGGGTTCTCTTTTTCTTTTAAATTTGAGTCCTTAACCTCAAATTTAAAAGACTTATTAATAATTGTTATAATTTAACAGAAAAATCACCTTAACATACAGCAAATACAAAAAAGACCGGATATAATATCTGGTCTTTACTTATTATTGATTAACTGGATTTTCACAATATTTCTTTGCAATTGCACTTGCCATATCAATTGCCCTTTGTAGAGTAGCGTGTTTAGAACTAAAATCATAAGGCTCAAATCCAAATTCTTCATAAATTTCAAAGGAGATGCTTGTTACAAGTCTATACTTTGAAGGGATAGCTTCATTATCAATTGTTAAATGGAAATCATAACGATCGTCAAAACATAATAGTTCAACTTTGAATGTATTATGTGTGCTTGCTTGGCGAAATTGATAATACTCAACTGGATATAAATAATCACCTTCATTTTTGTAGTTAAAGTCTTTAAAAAAAATCTTAATCAACGCCCCTCGTGTGTTTTTTGGGATATTTCCTATTTTTATCATAAACTCTTACCTATTACAAAGTACATAATTATTAGATTTATTATTTATAAGCGTTTCAAAAACGATGTTTTTTGATAAATGTAAAATGAACAAAATTTAATCTTTATAAATCGCTTAACTGTGTTATCAAAACTATTGTCAAAATCAAATTAACTTTAACTACCCTTTATGATAAAATTATCTTGTAAAGGTTAGGTGATTTCATGAATTCATACATTTATGGCTACGCAAGGGTAAGTACTCAACGACAAGATTTGATTCTTCAACTAGACATGCTTCAAAATTATAACTGTACTGAAATTTTAACTGAAAAAGTAACAGGTACGAAAAGTGATCGTCCAGAGCTTGCTCGATTAAAAGATAAAATTAGACCAGGTGATACATTAGTTGTTGAAAGCTTTTCTAGATTAGGAAGAAGTACCAAAGATTTAATTGAACTTGTTGATTTTTTTGAGAATAAGGGAGTTAAGCTAATTAGTATCAAAGAGCAATTTGATACTAATACACCTCAAGGAAAATTGATGTTAACAGTATTTCAAGCATTCAGCCAGTTTGAAAGAGACTTAATTTCTCAACGTACTCAAGAGGGACTTGAAAGTGCAAGAGCAAGGGGGAGAGTCGGTGGACGTCCTCGTGTTAAGGATAGCTTCATTCAAAGGGCATTAAAGTTATATGATTCTAAAGAATATAGCATACAAGAAATTGTAAACATGACAGGTATTAGTCAGGCTACGCTTTACCGATACATACGAAAAAATAAATAAACTGAAAAAGATGAATTTGCTTATATAAAGAATTACATTATAAAATAGTAAGAAGAATAGAAAGACAGGGAGAGGAAACCCATGTCCACAAAATTAGTAAATTTACGTATTGATTTCGCTTTTAAACAGTTATTCGGAACGAAGAGATTTTAACTGGATTTCTAAACGCTATCCTAGAAGAATCTTTAGATGTACCTATTGTATCTCTACAACTAGAAGATCCACATCTTCATAAATCTTATGAAGATGATAAGTTATCCATATTAGACTTATTAGCAACATTAGACAATGGCACGCAAGTGAATATAGAGATACAGGCGCGACAAGAAGTCGCTTCATAATAGTGCGTATCCATAGGGATACGCTATTCTAGTTGTCAAGAATATTTCCACCCGAAACAGCGTTGCTAGTAATGGCAGGGTTGGTTGCATGAGGGGATGCATAAGGAAGCGATGAACGTACATTCAATCCGTGCTAGGGAAAGCTGAGAAAGGTAAACGACAGTGAATTTTCTTAAGCTTCGTTACTATGAACCTAATGAAAGACGTTGATACATTGGGATTGCGGATGAGAAAAGTGGACTTTGTATGCCGCTGAGGGACAACCTACATATCCGCCGGAGTAGTAGAAGATACCTTCCCTCATCGTATCTATTAGAAGTGGAACTTGGTAAGCCCTATATAATCTGTACGTTGTACAGTAAGGATGTCGTAAGGCAGAATGACGTTATAGAGGGTATGGGATGTTGGAAAAAGCGAAAGTCGCAAAGGCGAAAGATAACAGGAACTCATAACTGTGCGAATAGCATTCAAGGAAAAAAAACCTTAATGATGCAACCCGAAAGGGTGCAGACTTCCAACAGGTCTTCAACACGAAAAAAAGCGGAAAGAAACTTTTGCGGAAAGGAAGGGATCTAGTTATGGATACAGCTCACAAGGCGTCGGCTATTCCTTCACTTACAGATTGGTTTACAATCCAGTGGAAAGAAATCGAAAGGTATGTAAGGAAGTTACGACAACGAATTTTTCGTGCCAAACACCAAAATCAAAGTAGAAGAGTGAGAAAATTACAACGCCTTATACTTCGAAGCAAAGCGAATCTATTGTTATCAATTAAAAGAGTTACACAAATAAACCGTGGGAAGCGCACAGCGGGTATCGATGGAGAACGTATATTGACACCTAGGTCTAGGATGGCATTGTTTCAGAAAATGAGCCACCAAAATATTTCATCACATCGTCCAAGAGCAGTAAAGCGCATACACATTCCAAAGAAAAATGGGAAATTACGCCCGTTGGGCATTCCAACAGTTAAGGATAGAATTTGGCAAAATATCGCCAAAAACGCTCTGGAACCAGAGTGGGAGGCAGAATTCGAATCCATTTCGTACGGATTCCGTCCGAAGCGTAGTGCACATGATGCCATAGCGAATGTCTTTAACAAACTAAACTCCAAAAGTAAAAAAGTTTGGGTATTTGAAGGAGATTTTGCCGGATGTTTCGATAATTTAAACCATGACCATATCTTAGAGAAAATTCAAAACTTCCCAGCAAAAGAGGTTGTTAGAAGATGGTTAACATCCGGGTATGTAGATAATGAAGTGTTTCATCCTACAACATCGGGTTCTCCTCAAGGAGGAGTGATTTCACCTCTCTTGGCTAATATCGCTTTACATGGTATGGAGAAAGAGCTCGGTATTAAATACAGTAAGAGTAACACAAAAAGACAAGGTACTACCTATAATATTCATGTCAAATGCACAAAGGCAATGGTTCGTTACGCAGATGATTTTATCATCACTTGTCAAACAAAAGAAGAAGCGGAAGCTTTGTATCAAGAATTAGTACCATATCTTGAGAAACGCGGAATTACATTAGCAACAGATAAAACCCGTGTTACTCACATTACTGAAGGTTTTGATTTTCTAGGTTTTCACATTAAACAATATGTGCAAGACAAGAATAAATTGTTAATTAAACCGTCAAAAACAAGTATTCAAAAAGCCAAAAAGAAAATAAAAACAACTTTCCAAAAATTGAAAGGAAAATCTGTTTATACGCTATTAACAAACCTAAATTCAGTAATCCGGGGGTATGTGTATTACTGGAGGCATGTAGTATCGAAAAGGGTGTTCTCATCCATGGACTACTTTATATGGGGAAATGTTGTACGACATGTAAAACATTTCCCCATATAAAGAAAAGTTGGAAATGGATTGTAAAACAATATTTTCGAAAGCCCAAACATGGAGGACATGATAAGTGGGTTCTCACCTGTCCAAAGACACAGTATCAAATCTATAAAATGATTTGGACTCCTATTGCAAGACATATTGGAATAAAATATAAGAACAGCCCAGACAATCCCGAACTCTCTGACTATTTTGCTAAACGAGATAAAAAAGATTTTGATAACAATAATACGCTAACTCGAATTAAAATCGCAAAGAAACAGAAATATATCTGTTCAATGTGTAAAGAGGCTTTACAAAACGGAGAAGCATTAGAAGTACATCATAAAGTTCCTAAAGCTTCTGGGGGGACAAATGAATATAGTAATCTTCAACTTCTACATACATCTTGTCATATTCAACTCCATCAAAAGCATCCTATCTGCCGAGAGAGAGCATATATTTACAAGAAAGTGAACAAGCATATTTCATTAACGCCTCGAGAAAGAATTCAGGTAATAGAATGGCGTATGATGGATGACGAACGACTAGCTGTTTGGAATAAAAAGAAGGCTTGAGCCGGATGTTTGGAAACGGACAAGTCCGGTTCTTAGGGGAGAAAGAGTCCGTGAGGACTCCGACTTACCCGACCTTCGAAATACACATGAAATGGTGAAGCGATCTTTATATTACTGGAGTAAACTCTATACGTCCCAAATGCAAGAAGGGATGCCGTATCGTTCGCTTCGCAAAACAATTACCATTAACTTATTAGATTTTATATTATTCTCGCAGGATGATTCATTTCATACCGTAGGACAATTATGGAATCCCAAAAAGAAACAGATACTAAGTGATGATATTGAAATTCATTTTGTAGAAATTCCAAAATTGGTCAAACAATGGCATGAAGAAAAAGTAAATCCATGGGAAAATGCATTTGTTCGCTGGATGTTACTATTACCAGCACATGAAGATGAACATTTAACTCAAACATTGGAGGAGATTGCGATGAATCAAGATCCAATTTTACAAAAGGCAATGAATAAATGGGAAAATATGAGCCATGACTCTTCTTTCCGAACAGCTTATGAAGCTCGTGAAAAGTTACTTCTAGATGAGCAAGCTAAGTTAGCACATGCTCGAGAAGAGGGCTTAGAGGAAGGCATTGAAAAAGGTATTGAGAAAGGGAAAATTCAATTAATTCGTGGTATGCATAAAAATGGTATGCCATTAGAAGACATTGCAAAATTCACAGGTCTAAGTACAGAAGAAATACGAAAATTACTATTATAATACGTATTATTACAAGAACTTTACGAAAAATATCGCAAAGTTTTTTATTTAATTCTTTAAACATCAACTCCTTAAAATGTTTTTTCCTTTTTTAGACAGTTTAATTTTAATTTATATTAGTGTGATTTTAGAAGTAAGTTGTACCGTTTGTAAAAAGTTTGATTAAAAATCCTATATAAGGCCTCACCATACATGTCCATCAACTTAAGAAATGTATACACCCCAATGTTGATTTGAAATAAAGTCGTACCGTTTATATGAAAAATCCAACTTTTCCCTAGCTGTAAGAATCCTGGGATTTTTGCACCAGAACAGTATTATATATCGAGAAAAATAAAAGACAACTCTAATTAAGAGCTGTCTTTTTGTGTAATAAATTTTAAAAAATCCGAATATATACAAACGACTATAATACGTTATGGTTATTATTATAACATGAAGGAAAGTAATATTTATTTGTAGAAAATTTTTAAGGGTAAAAATAGAATGACTATTTATGATAAGAAAAGGGGGGCACTTATATATGCTAACAAATGATTTAGATTTCCGATTAGAACCACGTTTAAAAGAACTGTATGAACAACATAAAATAAGAGCGCAGAAGATAGACTGGGGTTATCATGAGTTTTTACCATGGGATAAGGGAATGGACTTTAAAAGAGTTCCTTGGGATGAAAGTCAAGTTACTCTTCCTTCTGGTGTAATTACGGCCATTGAAACAGCTTTATTAACAGAAGTGAATTTACCATGGTTTACAACGTATTTATCTGCGACTTTTAAAGGGTCCCTTTCTGTTATTACAGACTTTATTCATACTTGGACTTCAGAAGAGGATCAACATTCGAATTTATTGGAGACATATTTACTACTCACTCGAAGTGTGAACCCTAAACGATTACATGAATTAAGAAAGTCAGTCGTTGAGGGTGGATTTGAGCCCGATTTTCACACACCAATCGAAGCAATGACATATACGACGCTACAAGAACTTGCAACGATGGTGTTTTACAATAATGTAGCTAAGGTTGCAAGTAAGCATGATCCAGATCTTGCTACATTATTACGCCGTCTTGCAAAAGATGAAACTCTTCATTATGCGTTTTATCGAGACGTCATTCGAACACATTTGGAATTGGAACCTAATTATTGCTATCATATTGCCAATGTGATTAGGAATTTTAAAATGCCAGGTGCTGTCATGCCTGATTTTGAAAATAGAATGACTGTAATTGCAAAAGAAGCTAACTATGGGCCGCTGCAATATTTTGATCAAGTACTTGATGTAGTAGTTGATTATTGGGGGTTAAAAGACTTACGACCCATTGCACCTCTAGCTGAAAAAGCAAGAATTGAGATTTTGGAGTACCACATAAGATTGAAAAAAATACGGGATCGATTTGGTCGTTTTCAAGGGAAAACTGATCTATGTTAATTAATCGATATTTTAGGATGTATATGGGCAAATTGACCGTCCCTTTATTGAGAATCTGACACACTCCCTATTGTTTTGGGAGTGTTTTTTACTTAATTTAATTTTTAACAAAAAAGTAGTTGACTCCAAAAATAAATTTGTGATATTATAAAATATTTGATAAAAAATCACATATATGTTAAGGTTAAGAAGGTTACCATATATGGAGGTGGATTATATGTTTCAAATTGGCGATAACATTGTTTATCCAATGCACGGAGCAGGTATAATTGAAGCCATAGAAGAAAAAGAATTCTCAGGGAAAAAACAACAGTATTTTGTTATAAAAATGTCAATCAGTAATATGCAAGTCATGATTCCTATGGGTAAAATATTAAGTTCGAGTATACGCCCAGTTACTGATATACTTGCATTAAAACACATTATACACATTTTTCAGCATGGAGAATCAGATAAATTATTGCCGTGGAAACAAAGGTATAAAGTGAACACGGACAAAATAAAAACGGGTGAAATACAAGAAGGTGCTGAAGTTGTACGTGATTTAATGCGTATGAAGAAAGAAAAGGCACTTAATACAAGCGAAAAAAAAATGTTGGATAACGCACATGAATTTTTGATTAGTGAACTGGGTTTAATTAAAGGGATCACTGAAAATCAATTAAAAAGTTTCTGTTAAGGTTCATTATAGATAATGTATTACATCCCCCGAAAATATCCTGAATTTTTCGGGAATATGATTATTATTAAAAGTAAATCATTTCAAAGACATTCAACTTCTTCAACTCACTTTTAGAGTAGGAACCTCTTTTGTTATTACTTCAATCTAATCCATTTTTATTTTTACATTTCTTTTACGAACGTTCGAAGTTTCATCAAATAACTCGATTAAATAGTCACTTGATTTTTGCAACCCTGATTCACACTGGCACGGACAAGGAGCCGTAAGGATGAAAGAGAGGTAGGGCTTTCATTGTTTTAGGTAATATACTATCTAAGTCATTATTTCTAGAAGAAAATACAATCAATCTCACCGCTATCTTTCAGAGTTCCTTACATCTACTGAGACAGTGAATAGTAATTGTTTATCTTCTTTACGTAAAATTGATAAACGAACTGGTAACACCATATGGTCAACTACAAAAAATGGTTTCCAGACCAGGAAACCATTTTTAATTTTATTTACATAACAATAGTAAATTAAGCAGTAAGAAGGAGTGCACACATGAAAAAAATGTTAACAAAAGAATTAAGTAATGAATTAAAGAAGCGAGAAGGAATCATTTCTATTACAGTTGAGCCTTATGAAAAAATCGAAGTTGGTGGAATTCGTGTAGATGGACCAGCTGTTATTCTAATTAATCAAGAATAGCTAAAAATAGTTGTATGAACGAAGAAAAGGATCAGCCTTTACGAGAAGGGAAGATCCTTTTTGTTTGCTGCAGCTAATATGGGATATACATAACTTTTATCTAATGTATTGGGGTTAAAAGGAAGGAGAGGGTCGGGATTATCATAGTGGTAAGCTTAATATTGGTAGGATTTCTTTTTATGTTATATAAATTAGTTGCTTAAAAAAACTAATTATTTGAACCGATAGATTGTTTTCTTTTTAAGGGCGAGATTTATTTTATAGGAAAATTGATAATTTTAAGGAGGAATTTAGATGGATGCAAGGAAACAACGCATAAAATACGAGAAGATGTCAAAGAACTATGAACGTATTTCTTTAGTTTCGTTACTCCTATTAATTGTACTTGTTTGTAGTAGTGTGATTATCATAGGAGCTACAGGGGGGGAATATGGAGTGTTTTTGTTGTTAGCAATTTTACTTAACGCACGTATTACTAAAGAATCTCAAAAAAAGTATGAGCAGTATTCTAATAAAGGGCGTATTTAAAATGATACATATCTTGAAAGGAACAACCTGGATGTACATGCAAAGTATCCCGATATCATCACCTATTAACTAGAAAAAGTGACCTTATATAAATAATTTTTTAGCAATTTAGAAATAGAAAACGTACCTTATTAAAATGTTATTTTCGTTCACATAATGATTTATCCTTCTAGCATATTTATAAGATTTATATCATATATTAAGAGAAAGAATGTAAGTTAGAAAGGAGTCTTATAGAATGAGTTATTTGGAGGGAAATGACTTTAGTGAACAAAATATGGTAAGTGTACCTAATCCCTACGTATATCAGACATTACAATCGGTAATTGGTAAACATGTGGTTATTGAAACTGTAAGAGGTAATGTAAGAGGAAAGTTAAAGGATGTGAAACCCGATCATTTGCTCATTGAAGATACGGTACCGTATATTGTACGCATTCAACAAATTGTATGGATTATGCCAAAACAATAATCAAATTACATCTAATTAGATTTATAACAGATTAGCGTCATAGACGACCAAGTAAAAACACAGGGTTTTATCTCTGTGTTTCTTCAAATTTTCGTTTTTGAATATATGCTTGAGCATGAATAATTTCTTCCTGAAGCTCTTTTAATTCTTTCATAGATTCTGATTCAATAGCCATGTAAGTAGTAACTAAACTGATCATCATATCCATTTTCTCTACTATATTTTGAATGACCTGTTCAGATTGCTCTTTTTTAGGGTGTTGTATTGCCTTTAATACATTTTCCATATAATTGTTCTTTCTTTGCTGGATATCATAAATAAACTGTTTTGTGTTTGAGTTCATTTGTTGTTCCTCCGTTTTGGATATATTTCCATTCTATCATATTTGAATAGAAAATATTGGATTCCCCTAAATTCACACCTGTCTTGTACATCTCCTCAAATATACAAACTAATTCCTTAACGTACAGCAAACACCTTAAAATGTGTCCAAGTTGTGTCTAAACGTACAATTTTCTTTTTTGGTATGGTGACCCTATACCTATCAAGCTAAGAAAAGTAAGTACCCCAAAATGAGAAAATTGGCATCCTCAGGTGAAAATGTACATTTTTTGTTTTGGGGGTACTTCAAAATTTTAGGTTGATGGGCATTCAAAAACATCCTGCATGTTTGAAGCATGCAGGATGTTTTCTAGTCTTTGTTTTTCATAATGTAAGAAACCAGACGAAGGATCTCCAAGTATAACCATACTAATGTCATCATAAGCCCTACTGCGCTGTACCATTCCATATACTTTGGCGCTCCACTATGAGTACCATTTTCAATTGAATCAAAATCTAGTAATAAATCTAATGCAGCAACAACAATTACAATTGTACTTATGATGATACTAATTGTCCCACCTTGGTGAATATATGGAACAGTCACCCCTAAGATGCTCAATAAGAAAACAATAAAATACATAATAAAAATTCCAAGTGTTGCAACCATTACAACCGCGCGAAACTTTTTAGTTACTTTTACTATTCGAGTTGCGTATAAAACTAACATGGCAAATAAAATTGAAATCGTTAGTAATACGGCAGTTAAAGCGATAGAATTACCAAAACGCATTGTATAATATGCTGAAATACTTCCTAATAAAATCCCTTGTAATACTGCATAAATCGGTGCGCAAATTGGGGATATGCGCGGAATGAATATAACTACAAATGCGACAATTAGAGTAACTATTATAATTCCAACTAACACAGGTATTTTCATTGTTCCTTGTGTCATCTGTACGTATGAATAGACAGACGCTGCAAGAAGTAAGATAAGCAAAATGAATGTTTTTGCTATCGTTCCGCCAATAGTCATCGTAGAAGCATTAGTATTCTCTTTATGAAATTTTTCTTTTTTTAATATTGGATTAGTTGTTCTCATTTTTTCCTCCTAAATACACTCTACCTTTGAAGCAGATCTTTATATTTCTAATTTTTTATCAATGATACGACCTGTAATAGCTGTTAGGACAATTATGAATAAGCAAGTGAAACAAATATCTAAAATAGTGAACCCTTCACTCGGATACAGTGATGTGTCAATAAAACCATTGTTATCTATGAACCCCTTACTCTTTATGGTGATTACATATTTCTCTAATTTACTTAAAACGTCCAGTATGAATGTTTGGATTATTAAGAATAAAGAAAGGAAAATAACTGATAAAACCATCTTACTCATTGATGACTTTATAGGAATCAGCTTTGTAATTACCATGGTGAAATAGCAGAAGATTAATATACTCATGAAATCGATTCCCCATAATAAAACAGAAAGTATGTGATGAAGAAATCCATATGCAAATAACTTATGAAATTCTTGTTGGTATCCCCCGACCACTTTTCCTCCGTAGGTACTTTGGGAGAAATAGTATAGAAAAATTAAGCCTATTACTAGTAAAAGAATAAACATTAACGTGAAAAAGAATAAATTTGCATATATATATTTTTTTCCTGAGATGGCTGTATAACGTATCATAGTATTTTTTAGCATTTTATTAAAAGAAGGCAAAGCTATTAAAAGCAATAAAAATGCAGTGATACCTATAATTAATACATATATACCTAATGTTATATCCTTTGTAAGCTGATTTGTTAGCTTTGATAGTCCCTTCATATTAAATAAAAAAAGTAATGAAATAGTTATAAATCCAAAATAAAGGATGGCTATCTTTTTTCTATTACAATTAAATAAATAGCGAAAAAGTGGATTCATTTCTCAAAAACCTCCTTAAATAACTCATGTACTGCTTTTCCATGGTGAAAACGAATTTCTTCTACATTTTCATGCAATACAATACTCCCGTCTTTTAAAAAGATTACCTCATCAAATATATTTTCAATTTCCTCTATTAAATGAGTCGAAATAAGAATGGTACTATCTTCACGATAAAAGCTAAGAATTAAATCTACTATATGCTTTCTAGAAACAAGATCAATTCCACCTAATGGCTCGTCTAATACATATACCGTTGCTTTTCTTGAAAAAGTTAATATTAGCTGTAATATCCCTGTTTTCCCTTTTGATAAGATGCTTATATTCTCCTCTAGCGGGATCTTAAAGTTAGCTATTAAATCTATTGCTTGTTGTAGATTAAAATCAGCATACATATCTCGATAGAACAACAAAGCATCTTTTACGGTCATCCATTTTTCAAAAACAGGACTATCAGGCATAAATGAAACGATTTTTTTCGTTTCTAATCCCACCTTTTTATCTTTAATTGTAATACTTCCTTTAGAAGGAAAACGTAAACCCGAAATCATTTTTAATAATGTCGTTTTTCCACTACCATTTTCACCAACAAGACCGATAATTTTTCCTTCTGAGATTGTTAGGCTTACATCTTGAATCACTGTTTTTAAATCATATCTTTTCGACAGATTTTCAACTTTCAATAATTCTTTCATTCATTTCCCTCCTTTTTCTTTTCCAAAGAAGAACGGAGTATTGAGAGAACCTCTTCTTCCATAAATCCTAAGTTATTCATTCCATTTATAAAATTATCAAGCAACTCTTTTGCCATTTCTTTGCGTAGCTCTGTAATTTTTTCTTCATTCATTGTTACAAATCTTCCTGTTCCTCTACGTGTCTCAGCAATACCTTCCCGTTCTAGCTCTTGAAACGTACGTTGAATTGTATTTGGATTAACTTGTAATTCACCCGCTAATTCACGTACAGCAGGAATTTTTTCACCTGGCGCCAAACGTCCTGTTACAATTTTTTTTTTTGATATATTCCATTACCTGAACATAAATAGGGGTATTAGGAGAAAACTCAGTTTTCATTTCTTTCCTCCTCTGTATTAGTGTACTAGACAAATAGTACACTAATGTAAATTATATGTAAATAGTTATTTTGAAAACCATAACAAATGGAAGGTGATATATTTAGTGAATTCATGTAAACACCCAGGTGCCAAAAATGACCGTTTATGGGACTTTATTTATTTCTATCCAAATAGAGAAATCTACTAGTCAAATTCAGTTTCAAAAACCCTTACCAAATATTTTTTCATTTTAATATTTAAAACTTATGTATACATGTTACAATATAGTCCTCCAATTTATTTTATTCTTCTATTTAGAATTTATGGTTCAGTAATCCAATAAAAAAGCGGCTGTAGTAACTAAATTTGTTAATGAAGTGAAGAATTTAGAGTAGTTTAAAAAGCCATTGAGTAGAATTATCCAGGGGATATATTCACTTAGTTAAGTTTTAGAGAATTTCTTATGGTAAGGATTTCATACAATTTAATTAGGCCTAAATTAAACCTTTTATCCAATCAAAACTAAAAACCATTTTAATAGAGTGAAGTATATATTTAATACGGTTTATTTGGAATAATTCTTATTTTTATATTTGCTTAAAATAGAAAAATAACATACTTGAAAGGGGGGATAAATAAAACTCCGCTTGTGAAAGCTATATCGCTATCTATGAAGATGCATGTAAAAGAATATAGTAGTAATTTCATTTCAAATGATACCATAAATAATTGTAGAAAAAGATAAAGGAGTAAACATTTAAATAAATAATATGAGTTGTAAGAATGAAAAGGAGAAGTAAATCGTGTTTAATATAAAAAAAAAATTGGAACAAATAAAGCTAAAAACGAAGTTGTCTATGGCATTTATTGCAATATTAATTATACCTAGTCTTATCGTAGGAATAACATCTTATGATGAGGCGAAAACAGATCTTAATGAAACAATTCTACAAACAGCAAAAGATAATGTAAGTATTTTAGATAAGATTGTTGATGATGAATTAGAAAATAAATATATAGATGTAACTTATTTTGCAAAATTAATCACACAAGGCAATTATAATCCTGATCAATTACAAAATGTACAGAGTAAATTTGAACAATATATACAGTTACATCCAGAGATAGAAACAATTTATTCCGCATCCAGTAACAATCAATTTATTCATGCGCCTGTTGGAGAAATACCAGAAGGATTTAATCCGTTAGAAAGTAGTTGGTATAAGGATGCTGTAAAAGCGAATGGAGAAATTATTGTTTCATCTCCGTATAAATCAAAAGCTACAGGAAATATGGTAATAGCGATTGCCAAACAAAATGCAGATAAAAGTGGTGTCATTGGTATGGACTTAAATATTGATGATATCGTAAAAACATCTAAAATGATAAAGATAGGAAAGCAAGGTTTTGTAGCTATAGTGGGTCAAGATAAAACTATAGTTGTTCATCCAACATTAAAACCTGGTGAAAAATTAGATAAATCTTTAGCAGATGAACTTTATAAGAAAGAAGATGGAGAGATTACGTATAGCCTCAATGGTGAGGACCGCAACATAAGCTTTAAGACAAATAAAAAAACAGGTTGGAAAATAGCTGGTGTAATGCCTACGAAAGAAATTGAAGAAGCTACCAATCCTATTTTTTATAAAACATTTGCTATAATAGGAGCTTCATTATTATTAGGTGGAATAATAATTTTCTTCGTTCTTAGATCTATTATTAATCCACTAAGACAATTAGTTATTTCAGCTCAAAGAATTAGTCGAGGAGATTTAACGGAGAAAATTGATATTCGTTCAAAGGATGAACTTGGTCAATTGGGTTATAGTTTCAATGCTATGGCAGAGTCTTTACGCAATATTATTTCACAAATTAACACATCTGCAGGACATGTAGCAGCTTCTTCTGAGGAACTAACTGCTAGTGTAGAGCAAGCAAGTGTTGCAACAGAACAAATTACAAAAGAAATGGAAGAAATCTCACATAGTGCAGAAGTTCAAAATAATGAAGTTGAGTCTGGAGCTAAATTAATAGGTGAGGTAACACGAAATATTCAATGTGTAGCTGATAATGCTTCTGAAGTATCGAGCTCATCTTTATATACAAAACAAAAAGCAAATGAGGGGGAACAATTAGTAGAACAAACTGTAACACAAATGCAGTCTATACATAATTCTGTTTCCCAATCCGATAATGTAATTAAATTATTAGATAAGAAATCGCAGCAAATAGGCACTATATTAGAAGCGATTCAAAATATTGCTGAACAAACAAATCTACTAGCACTAAATGCGGCGATTGAGGCGGCTAGGGCAGGAGAACAGGGACGTGGATTTGCAATTGTTGCGGATGAAGTTGGGAAATTAGCGGAACAATCAGGACAATCTTCAATGGAAATTGGAAAATTAATTAAGGAAATACAATTAGATGTACATGAGACTGTTAAAGCTATGAATGAAGTAGGAATAGAAGTACAGTCGGGAATTAAGGTAGCGAATGATACAAAACAAAGTTTTTATAAAATTTCAAATTCAGCGAATGATATCGTTTCCAAAATACATGGTATGGTGGACCTATCAAATAAGATGACATCTGATGCAATGCAAGTCGATACATCTATTAATCAAATAGCAGTAGCTGCAAAAGAGAACACCACAAGTATGCAAACTATAGCTGGTTCATCCGAAGAACAACATGCTTCCATGGAAGAGATAAATTCTTCAGCAACTCAATTGGCACAAATGGCAGAAGAACTTCAAGAGTTGATTGGAGGGTTTAAGGTATAAGTGAGCATTTTAAAATATAATTGTGTGAAGTGTTATAAGTCATAGCAAGTAAATGCTAATTATGACACTTGTAAATGAGGACCAACTACTTTAAAAGGTAGTTGGCCTCTTTTCTTGGAGGGAAATTTATTAAATCTATTTAAATGAAAAGTTTAAATAGATTTAATAAAAATTGAGAAAATGACAATATATCCTTTTTTAAAAAGATACAAAGAAAGAGGACGGAAAATCCGTCTTCTTCATCTAATTTCAAATAATATCTGATGATTTGTAAGCCCAGTCAAGGTATGCAGGTTTACCGCCACTACTAAATGATAGTTCAAAATCACCAGCCTTAAAGCCTTGCGGGAAACCTTCTTTATTACTTTTCCAGGTTCTGTTGCAAAGTTTTTAAAAGTAAGCTAAACTTTTTCAAAATAGAGTGAGGAGAATCACAAATGAGATATTTTAAAGGAAAACAATTTAAGAAAGATATTATTTTAGTAGCCATCGGCTACTATTGTCGTTTTTCTTTAAGCTATCGCGATGTATCTGAACTTTTGAGAGAGCGTGGCATATCGGTTCATCCAACAACTATTATGCGTTGGGTCCATGAATATGGAAATTTGATCTATCAAATCTGGAAAAAGAAAAACAAAAAGGTACAATCATCGTGGAAATTAGATGAAACTTATATAAAAGTGAAAGGAAAATGGCGTTATTTATATCGTGCGATTGATAAGGATGGATATACATTGGATATTCAACTTCGAAAAACAAGAGATCATCAGGCAGCATATGCCTTTATGAAAAGATTGGTGAAGGCTTTTGGAGAACCAACGGTTCTTACAACGGACAAAGCCCCAGCGCTACTTTGCGCGTTTAACAAATTAAAAGAACAAGGTTTTTATAGACGTACAACTCATTGTACAGTCAAACATTTGAACAATCTCATTGAACAAGACCATAGACATGTAAAAAGGCGTTTTGCCAAATCCACAGGATTTCAAAGCCTTCGTCATGCTTCACGTACTTTGAAAGGTATTGAAACCGTTCATGCTCTATATAAACGAAAACGAAGTTTGCAACAACCAAACTTCGTTTTTTCGACGTATAATGAATTACAACAATTACTAATGATTGAATAAGACCCATCTGCAATCATACCAACTTTTTCTCTGTTAAGAAACTTTGCAACAGAACCTTCCATAGTTATACATAGGTACATTAACATAATAAGGATATGGATACATAAAAGGAATATAGTACATTTTTCTCAACCCTTCACGATTTTATAAAATTATCCTATGCACTGGTTAAGTGAATGTACTTAGATTAAAGGTAACTTTTGTAAAGAAGGCTTTTTAGCCTAAAAGGGGTACGGAAACAATTATGGATTTCAGGGGCTAATCTAGGATTAAATTCAACAATTTAATTTTGATAAATCCATTTTAGAGCTTCTAAAGCCTTTAAAATAAACAACTTGCTATATTATTAATAGAGTATGCTCTATTGATAATGCTTGATATGACTAGGTTTATCTCAATATCGTTATAAATCTGCATAATCCTGACGTGACCCCGTTTAGTTTTTAGACATATAATATAAATGTTTATTTAATTATTAACTGAGGTGAATTATTATGATAAATCCTTACTGTATTAAAAACAGGGCAATAGGCGGAGTCTATACAACCCATGGAGCTCAAGCAACAATGCATGCAGTATATCATGCAATGCAGCATATGCCATACTATCAACATCCAGCTATACCTTATTATGAAACCATACAATATTATCCCTTTATAGAATATACACCTCAAAGTATATATCCTACTATTTTT
This sequence comes from Bacillus sp. FSL P2-0099, assembly GCF_038007445.1. Taxonomy (NCBI): domain Bacteria; kingdom Bacillati; phylum Bacillota; class Bacilli; order Caryophanales; family Bacillaceae; genus Bacillus; species Bacillus sp. FSL P2-0099. Next base: position 369,974 of record NZ_JBBOXE010000002.1, on the reverse strand, counting down.
ACAACAATTCCACTTTATTAACCATCCTCTTGTTTTTAATTGCTTTTAAACTGTACAGACAAACCCCCCCACCCCCCTCACTTTTTGATTATAGCTACACTCTCCATTCGCGCCTATTTTCCAATTACTCCGTTTTGTAATCTAATTCAGACCATTGTAAGAATCAGAATCATAACTGATCAAGAGCTTTGTTAAATGCTCAACATGGTATTTCTCATCACGGCTGATAACACTGAAAACTAGCTTCACAGTATGAAGAATGGATGAATAGCCAAAAAGATTTAGAACAAAAAATTAATTTGAATAATCCTTGGTCAGGTGCTAGAGAGACTGCATACTCAGAAATTTTATTTCATGTTGCTAACCATGGTACCTATCAGCGAGTAACATAACAGCCATGCTAAGACAACAGGGGCACGCTTCAACAATGAATGACCTAGCATTATATTGGTATCAGAGTTAGGGCAAATAGTACTTGTAAATTAATGATGGTTCATATGAGAATCCAATAAAATATTCATCTGTTTTCTATAATAAATGTCCTTTAATTAAACTAACGGGGGCATTAGCTTAATAAACCAAATTAAAAAAATCGGCTCCTTTACGTAAAGGAATCGATTTTTTTGCTACAGTTTTCTTAACGCTGTAAATCCGCATTTCCCTAACGTTACTCCTGGTAGGGGTAGCACCACATGCCCATCAACTTAAGAATTTTATAACGCCCCAAAAACAAAAAAAATGTACATTTTCACCTAAAGATGCCAATTTTCTCGTTTTAGAGTATTTGTTTTTTGGGGGGGTGATGGGCATGGGGGATAACAATGATTCGTTCTTTTTCGGACCACTTGTAAAAAACTTTGAAAGGTATGATAAAACAATGACTTTAAGGTAATTAAATTTGAAGTTTTCAAGAAGATTTTCTTTAAATGTATTCCGTCCACTTATTTTCCAGCAATATTTACAGGTGTTCTGTAAACAAATTTTGTTAAATTCATTCCAAAAGTTAACGGAACTCTAATTCTGTTACTTAAAATAATGAGTGGCCCAAAAAATAGTAATCGTTGCCGTGCCCCGAATACGGAAAAATGATTATATCTTGAGTACCATCTACACAATATTTTCCTTTCGGGCCCTTTTTATTGCTTCTTCGCGGTTGTTGACGCTGAGCTTCGAGTAGAGAGTCGAGCAATAATTGCGGATCGTTCCCTCCGATAAAAATAATTTGGCGGCGATCGACTTATAACGCAGTCCACCTGACAGATGCTCCAGAATCTCCATTTCACGTTTCGTAAGCCCGTACGGGAAGTTTTCCTGACTTGAACCGATCTTCTCCAATTGCTCGCGTTGACTTTTCATCTCTTCGAAAATTCGCGTAGCGACCGATTGATCGATCCAGATTCCTCCGTTATAAATTAGTTTCAAGGCTTCCTTCATCTCTCGCGGATGAATCGACTTCAGCATGTAGCCCTCCGCCCCGTGCTCCAATGCAGTTGCTGCCTGCAAGGAATCCTCAAACGTTGTCATGAACACAACCTTCATATCAGGCCATCGTTGTTTCATCTCAAGTAAAGTTTCAATCCCGCTCATTCCCTGCATACTAATATCCATTAGCACGATATCCGGTTGGGACCGCTCACAATGTTCTAATGCTTCGCCACCGTCCCTGGCTGTACCAACTACGTTAAAATCAGTATGCTGATCCAAAATTTGCTTCAAACTGTCGGTAATGATCACCTGGTCGTTAACGAGCAGCAGGCGGATTGTATCATGTGCAGGCTCTGTCTGCAACGGAATATTACATATGACGAAAGTTCCTTGTTCTGGCTCGGAATGCACGGACACCGTGCCGTGAAATAGCTTAAGTCGTTCCTTCATCCCATTAAGTTCAAATCCAAATTGGATTTCTTCCATTCCGATGCCGTTATCTTCGATCTGTAACCTGAGATGCTGACTCTCGAAATACAACTGAACGGATATCAAGCTCGCCGAACCGTGCCGAACTGCGTTGTTCAGAGACTCTTGAAGGCAACGATATAGACAAAAGTTTATTTTTTGCATAACGAGAGTCTCGCTGCCAATCACATGGAATTTGACCATTATACCTGTTGACTTCATAAAATCTTCGGTAAATTGCCGTAGAGATGCACTTAACGAATGGTTCAATGGAGTATGAGAGAGCTGATGCAGATGTTTTCGGATATCAACCAGACTGTGTTGGGCGATTCCGACAAGCGAATCGATCCTCTCTATCTGTGAATTCGGTACGGACGATCGCAGCGATTCGACGCCGACGATGAGTGAGGTAAGCGTATGGCCAATCGTGTCATGCAGCTCATGTGACAGCCGGCTGCGCTCCTCCATCAGCGTAAGTTCCTCAATCCGCTCAATATGCTGCTCCAGCAATAGCTTTTGCTCATGAATAATTAGGGCTTGCTTATGGGACTGAATTAATATATTAAACGTGAAGCCGATGGCGAATCCAAAACCGTTGCTAACGATAAATTCATACGGGAGACGACCAGCGATCCAACTGTTCAATGCCGGCAATATGATTCCACAGAGGATACCTGTCCATACATAGGTTCTTTGATTGCTGGCCAAGCCGATATTCATCACAAGTAAAACGAAAGACCAAAGTAACTCCGGTGCTGTATAGGCTAAATAAAGATGAAAAACCCCCGCTGCCATGACGTCGACTGCAAGATACCAATCTGCATTTCTACACCAGGCGATTAATGGAACGAGATAAACGACGAAAGCAAAAGAAAATAAGACCCAAAAAGACGCATCGATTAATGACGGTTTGATAAAACTAGCGCTTATGATAATGACCATCCAAAGCGTTCGTATGGCCACAAATATCCAATCATACCAGAACCATTTTTTTATTATAGAGAACACGGATTATGCACACCTACTTGTATTTTTTAAAATAAATTCTGAATAAATCAAACCTATCATGCACCATAAACTTCTGATCCGTCAAGCGAAAGAGAGGGTAAACAGTTAGAATTTACTGTAACAAGCACGTCACATGAGATATTTGACAGTTTGTCATATGGTATATGTGACAAGTCCAATTCCGAGTGTCAACAAAAGTTTGGCGGTTTCATCACTATCCGATTTAACAATTTTGGGGATAAGGTGAGGATGTAAAGCAACACAACATTCCAAAATAATAGGAGCGATACGTTATGAAATTACTCAAGATTCAAAAAGGAGCTGTACTTGCATTAACAGCTATATCGGCGAGTACACTGGTATTTTCTGCTTATGGGTCTGTAAACCCGGTACAGACTAAAGGCGCGGTACAAGTGGAGACAGAGAAGGAAAAGAAAAGCAAGCATCGGGATGAAGTCAAACGCGTCATTGATGAGGTGGTAACCATCAAAGGAGTCCCAAGTGTCATAGCTGGCGGGTTACAGAACGGGAAACGCTGGTCTTACGCTACAGGTACAGCCAGTTATGAAGTACCACACCCGGTGGAGTCCAATTTTTCATTCCGTATTGGAAGTATTTCAAAGACTTTCACAGCGTCCGTTGTATTACAGTTGGCTGACGAGAAAAAATTGAATCTGGATGATTCGATTGAAAAATGGCTGCCAGGTGTCATAAAAGGTGAAGGGTATGATGGCAACAAAATTACGATCCGTCAGTTATTGAATCATACAAGTGGGCTTGCTAGCTATACAGATTTGGATTTCCGAGATATTACTTTGCCTCAAAATCCATACCGTTACTATTCCGTCGATGAGCTTATCGACCTTGGACTTTCAAAGCCACCTGTATTTGCACCAGGGAAGGGCTGGAATTATTCCAATATGAATACTGTACTAGCCGGTCAAATTATTCAAAAGGTAACAGGAGAAACGTATGCGGAGCAGATCAGGAAACGGTTTATCATACCGCTTGGAATGAAAGGGACATTTGTGATGGGAAATAGTCACGAAATTCCGGGTAAGCATGCCACAGGATATAATATGGATAGATCGGGTCATTTGTATGATTTAACAGAAATGAATCAATCATGGGCAAATGCGGCGGGAGATATAGTCTCAACAGTTAATGATTTGACTACCTTCTTCAGTGCGTTGTTGGGCGGGAAGCTTCTGACTCCAGAGATGATGGACCAGATGCACACAACAGTAGATGGACCTTTTGGTAAAGTCGGACTAGGGATTTATGAATTTAAAACAGCGGACGGGCAATCTTACTGGGGGCATGCCGGAGGTACTTTCGGATATGAATCGAGAGCCGTCGGATCTCTAGACGGGAAGCATATTCTGGTAACGTGCATCAACTCGGTAGGTCCACAAGTAGCGCCAGCTCACGATAAAATAATCAATAAGGAATTTAGCCATTACGCAAGTCTAAACAGACAGTGAATTATATATGTTTGACCTGCTTGGAAAACGAAAACATACCGATCTATACATGGTTACGAGTGCCGGATCATATCTATCACTCCTCATTTGATTTATACACAAAAGGACCGTCAAGATGTTTTCCTAGCGGTTTTTCTTATGAGATGGATGTATATTGTATTCATAGAAGTTAACATAAAGTCCTATTATGGGTAGAAAGAAAAAGGCGGATCCTTACTCTCACAAGGGAACCTCCTTTTTTTGTTCTACGGATCTATGCATTTTTTTATACATTCCTATCCTGGCGCGGTTTTAGGGTTCTTGTTTGTTACTGGATTAGCCGAAAAACGGTACAGGTACATCCATTGCCCTTTAACTTTTATATATGTTTCATCAACTCTCCAAGAGTCATTGGTTTGCTTGAGGTGACGACGAATTCGTTTGTCCAATTCAGGACCATACTGATGAACCCAACGCATAATCGTGGTATGAGAAATAGATAAGCCCCGTTCCTTCATCATTTCCACCAAATCACAAAAACTGAGGTTATACCGTAGGTACCATCTTACCGTTAACAAAATTAAATCAGGCTGATAATGCTTCCATTTGAATAAATTTTCCTTTTTCATACTGATCACACACCTTTTCTAGAGTAGTAATATCAGTATGCCCAAGTTTTATAGATTTTTTGCACCAGAACTTGATTCCCCCTAAATAACAAAATAGGAACCTATCATATTTCATAATAGGTTCCTTCTTTAAATGCAAAAACTTAAGATGTATCGTATTATCTTTAGAATCTTTTCTGTTTTCATAAAGATCTTACAAAGTAGAATTTTTTGTATTATTTTAGCCGGATGTTTGTTTCTCATCAGCATCCAATTTTTTCATGATTCAATCTAAGATAAAATATCTACTGCCGTTTGTTAGGTAGTGCATAATAGCCAAAAGCTAAATCCAGCAAGGCACTTGCTTCTTGACGTAGTAACAGATGTTTCGGACGGAACATAAAGGATCCGTCAGCATTGATGGAAGTATCAGGGTCAAGAATTCCTTGGGAGGCAAGTGCCTGAATCGATTGGACTGCCCAGTCATCTGCGGCATCAAGTAATTTAACTTTAATAGCTTTATCAGGTTGAATCGTTTTCAAGTCTTGAATTTGCTTTACGTTTTGAATCATGGTTGCTGCGACCTGTCGGGTAATCGGAGTAGCACGGTTATACTCTGGAATTCCATTCATGATTTTTTCCCTTGCCTCCTTGGATTCGTCTGGAAAACCGTTCCATCCATGAGCAAGTAACAACGTATCCGCAAATTCTCCTTGTGTCATGGTGTCCATCGGATTGAATAGATTACCTGTTTTAGCACCCATAATATTTAGGGCATGAAGATTATCAATGTGACTTCTATATTTACTCTTTTGTGGAACGTCATCAAAAGGTGGTTTGTTGTTAATTCTCTGGGCATCTGCTATAAAATCAAGGCTTTTAGGAGAGTTGTAGTGAAAATATGCGATTTCTCCAGCCGAATTCTTTTTGAAAGCAACTTTGTTGCCTTCCGAATCTTCAAATAACAACGGATGAATCATTTTGAGAACTTGTTTTCCCGTTGTACCACCCTCTATAACCAAATTCCCATTTTCATAAGTAAAATGAGTGCGAATTGCAGCGAAACGCGTATTTTGGAATAAGCCCAAGTATTTATGAGCTTCTTTTTCCTCTAACGGGGGATAACTTGTTTTTACTTCATTCTTCTTAGCAGGGAAATAGTGATCCATGAGAGCTTCATACATGTCTATACTCATCATTGAATCATTATTGTAAGACATGAAGAATGCTGTTTTTTGTTCAGGCACTAAAATCATCAGTGATTGATGTCCAGGCATACTTCCCCCTTTTATTACAACGTGTTGACCGTTAGCAAATTCATTAAAAGGCGTTTCAAATCCAATTGTCGCAACAGGAATCGTCTTATCATCAAAAACTTGATAGGCATGCATCATATCTATGCTTTTTTTACTTACAATTTCTTTGTCTTTAAACTTTCCTTTCTGTAGTTGCATAATCATGTATTTTGACATGTCTTCCGCAGTAGATAAAATGCCTCCTTGTGGTGTATCCCTTAAACCGCTCCCACTTGTTGGAATCGGATCGCCAGTGGGACCATAATGTGTAGCCATTCTTTCGAGAAGATCAGGCGTAAAGCTCATACTTGTAGATTTCATATCTAATGGTTTGAAAATATTCTTTTCCATATATTTCGAGAAAGGGGTGTTAGTAACATTCTCTACTGCAAACCCTGCGAGCGCATATGCGACGTTGTCATACGTATAAACTTCACCCGGTGGCCGTACCACAGTTGGCATATGTTTAGAGAAAAATTCTTTCATTGGTATACTATTATTAATATATTCAGGTCCGGTTATGTTTGTGAGATCAGGAAAATCTACCCCGCTGGTATAAGTGAGCATATCAAACAGGGTAAGAGGTTTCCCTGTTTGATTAGGTATTTGTAATCCACCAAGATATTTTTGTACGTCTTGATCTAGTTTAAGCTTTCCTTTATCGACTTGCTGCATCACAGCCAAAGCAGTAAAAGTTTTCGAGACGGAAGCGATTTGAAAGACCGTGTCCTTAGTGACGGGGATTTTCTTTTCTTTATCAGCATATCCATATCCTTTATTGACAACGACCTTTCCATCATGAACGACGACAAAACTAGAACCGTTCACATTGTACTTCTTCATTTTTTCTTCAAATAATGGATCAGCAAAAGATTCTATTTCTTTTTTATTATTAGGTCCTTTCGTCATTTGGATATTAGTCGTGGATGCCGATGGTTTTGATTTTCCTGCTTCTAACGATTGTTGGGAACACGCAGAAATCATGGTTGAAGAAGAAAGAAGAATTGCAACGATCCCCAGTTTGTTAATTGCTTGTTTCATTTTTGTACGCTCCTTTATTTGATTGAAATTTTTTGTTAGCACAACGAGTTAGCGGCTCGTTAGTGTATGAACAGAGTTTAGCAAGTGGCGAGTCATAGTCGATAGTGAACTTTTGTCATATTTATAAAGAACAACAAAAATTGAGTGGGATACGGCTGTATTAATAGCTATGTCATAGAAATCATGACATTTTGACACTACCGTATGTGACAGAAAAACACTTAGAATCAAAGAGCAGTTTTTAACGCATTAACAATAAATGAGGAGGGGAGATTTTCATTGTGTATGATAAAAATATAAAGAGGCGTGAAAGGGGAAACAGGTATGACCTATTTATGAAAAACAAACCAGTAACAAGAGTGTTTCAAGGAAAAGAAGTAATTTCTAGGGTTAACATACATATGGAAAAAGAGGGACTTACTTAGGACAGAATGGCGCTTGTAAAAATAATAATTATGAATATGATTACGAATTCAATTTTGACCTTTTGTCATTGGTGGAGATAATAGCTGTGTGGTTAATACGAAACAGCAAGCAACTAACTATACAATATAAATAGAGAAGAGGAATATACCTTATGAAAACACGTAGCCAAATTACATTTGCAAGTCTTGCCCTTTTAATAGCTGGAAGTTCCCTGTTATACACAACGCCAACCTCAATTGTAAAAGCAGAGCCTACTCAAAGTGTATCTAGTTCGTTACAAACAAGTACTCAACGAGATCGTACTGCCGTCAAGCAATACGGGATACATTGCAACTTGGATTCCCGGGGATACTTGCTAAAACTTCTGAGGGTGGAAAAACGTGGGGTTATGCCGCTGGGGTAGCGGATCTTAGCACCAAGAAACCAATGAAAACAGATTTTCGCTTTCGCATTGGTAGTGTGACGAAGACGTTCATCGCGACGGTTTTACTTCAATTAGCTGGAGAGAACCGCCTGAATCTAGACGACTCCATTGAAAAATGGTTACCTGGTATCATTCAAGGAAATGGATATGATGCTAAACAGATTACTATCCGTCAGATGTTGAACCATACAAGTGGTATCGCTGAATACTCAGGATCAAAAGAAGCTGATTTTACGCATACAAAAAGATTGTATACCGCTGAAGAGCTAGTGAAGATTGGACTTTCGATGCCGCCAAACTTTGCCCCAGGAAAGGGCTGGTCTTATTCAAACACAGGATACGTATTACTAGGTATCCTTATTGAAAAAGTAACCGGAAACAGCTATGCGGAGGAGATTGAAAATAGGATTATTGAACCACTTGAATTGTCGAATACATTCCTACCTGGTAATTCAAGCGTTATTCCAGGCACTAAGCATGCCCATGGATATGTCCAACCAGACGAAGCAAATGAGCTAAAAGACGTTACTTATTTTAATCCAAGTATAGGTAGCTCGGCTGGAGAGATGATTTCTACTGCTGACGACTTAAACAAATTCTTTTCTTACTTGCTCGGTGGCAAATTAATGAAAGAACAGCAGCTAAAACAAATGCTTACTACAGTTCCTACAGGAAGAGCTGAAATCGGGAGATATGGTCTTGGAATCTATGAAACTAAGCTTCAAAGCGGTGTCACGATATGGGGACACTCAGGTGACATTCCAGGATTTAGCACTTTTGCTGGAGGTACACTTGGCGGTAAGCATACGTTGGCCGTCAGTTTGAACAGTATGCGTAGTGCTAACAGTCCTGATCCTTATAAAAATATTTTACTTGCTGAATTTAGCAAGTAGGCAAAAAGGAAAACCGGATAAATTTTGTCATAGTTTTTATAGTTAAAAATATACCTTTCTGGTTCAAAAAAACAATTTACTCTGAAAAAAATTTTGGGGGTAAAGCAAGTTCTTAATTTGATGGACATGCGGCAGTACCCTATCGCTATCAAGTTAATAAAAAGAAATGCCCCCCTATAATGAAAAAATACGCTATTCTTTCTGTAGAATCATAGGAAAGGATGGTGTTTTTTATGTCTGTTTCTGTGTCTGACGAATTACAACTATTTGCTCAAGAGATTCAAAGTTTTTTATCTTCAAATACCTTACGGAATCTTGCTAGAGATGTTGGTTTTGTACAACGAACCAGTAAGTATCAGGCAAAAGATTTAGTCGCTTTATGTGTATGGTTGAGCCAAAATATAGCTATGACTTCTTTAACTCAGTTATCTAGCTGTTTAGAAGCATCAACAGAAGTACTTATCAGTCCTGAGGGACTGAATCAACGATTTAATGAGGCGACCGTCCAACTCTTACAACGCCTACTAGCCGAACTACTAAACAAAAAATTGGCCACATCTATGCCGATTTCTTCTCCATACACTTCTGTTTTCAAGCGTATTCGTACTTTAGATTCAACTGCATTTCAACTCCCGGATGTATTTTCATCGGTTTATCCAGGTGCAGGAGGATGCAGCCATACAGCTGGGATAAAAATTCAACTTGAGTATGATTTGTTAAGTGGGCAGTTCCTACATATTCATACAGGTCCAGGTAAACGACATGATCGCACTTACGTCTCTCTGTGTGCCCAAACTGTGACAGCGAATGATTTATGTATCCAAGATTTAGGTTATTTTCATTTAAAAGACCTTCAATATATACAAGATAAGGAGGCCTACTATATCTCTCGTATCAAGTCGAATACACGTATTTATCAAAAAAATCCTAACCCTGACTATTTTCAAGATGGAAGAATTAAGAAAGGTACAGAGTATATACGGATAGATATGGAGACGTTAATGAACTCCCTTCAACCAGGACAAACATGTGAAATAGCTGATGCTTATGTAGGAATGATTGATAATGAACTTTTGTCATATTTATAAAGGATAACAAAAATTGAGTGGGCTAAGGCTGTATTGATAGTTATGTCATACAAACCATGACACTTTGACACTACCGTATGTGACAGAAAAATACTTAGAATCAAAAAGTAGCTTTTAACGCATTAGCAATGAATGAGGAGGAGAGATTTTAATGACGAAAGCATCAGCTCAAAAAACTTTGCAAGATTTTTATTTCTTGCTATTTACCTTTGTATCCGGATTCTTTTACTTTTGTTTCTATCTGGTCAGCATTACATTTGCATTAGTAATGACGATTATCTTTTTGGGTATTCCCTTGTTGGCTTGGGTGCTACAAACAACTCACACGTTTGTTCAGTATGAACGTATTCAGACGAAGGTTTATGCAGATATATCGATAGAGTTATTCGAACCAAGAAAAAAAGAGGAGGGAGATAAATGGATTAAAGCGAGAGATACAATCCTTAATAATAGCAACTGGAGGGCTATTTTTTGGCTCATGCAGAAATTTTTTGTCGGAATAATGAGCCTTATATGTGCTGTTTTACTGTATGTAATGCCGCTAGTATGTATCGTTACACCCTTACTTTTTCGATATTTTAATATATACTTATTGGGCATTGCTGTGAATTCATGGGAGACAGCAATTTTTGTCATGATTGTTGGTTTCATTTTCATCTGGATACATAATCTTATTGGAAACTGCTTAGTTCGAATTATTGGAATGTACACGCATTCCATGTTTAAAGCTATAAAGGAGTGATAATTTGTTTAAGACTTTGAAACTATGGTTCTGGTATGATTGGGCCTTACTTTGTATACGTTTTATTATTTGGCTATCATTGATATCAACGACTATCCAACGACAAGATCATTTGACAGTACCACTTTGGATCATAATTCTTTGGGAAATCGTTTCATTTTCAGTACCTTGGATTTGTTTAATGTTCAGTTATCGCTATTATTTGTTTACTGAAATAATATTATTTGGCGGAGTGTGTTTCTATTTAACTTTATTATTTCCGTCAGCGTATCTTACTTTTTTAATGCCAACTTTTATGATTGCGGCAAATAGCGCTCATAAATCTTACCGCTGGTCGGGTCCTATCACAATTATTTTGTTCCCGTTGCTCATTTCGATATTTTCCAAAGTAACAGATTTATGGGTAATCATCCTACAACTCAGTTTAGCTTTTGCTATGGGCTCTTTCTTTCGTTTACTGGCTATTAATTACCGTCAAAGTGAAACTATTCGGAACCAGAAACATGTATTGGAACAATACGTATCCCAAGTTGAGCGGATTACATTACTCGAGGAACGTGATAGGCTCTCAAAAGACTTACACGATACGATGGGGCATTCCTATACCTCAATTATTATGGGGATGGAAACATTACGTATGGAATTAAAGTCTAAAGAAGGAGAGCAACAGCTCGATTCATTATTACAATTGGCCCGTAACAGTATGGAAGAAGTAAGACTGCATTTACATAAATTGGATTTATCGCAAGAATCGCTTCCCTTAGCTGTCACATTACAACAATTGACAGAGGAATTTAAGAAACATGCAAAAGTAAATGTACGTACTCGAATAATAGGGGAAGAGTATATGGCCTCCAAACAATCAAAAATGACACTATATCGGAGCTTGCAGGAATCACTAACAAATGCTGTTCGCCATGGGTATTCCACAGAAATCATTGTGTCACTTCACTTTGAACCACAACAGATAAGATTGGATGTACAGGATAATGGCTGTGGGGTAGAAGAGTGGAAGGATGGCTTTGGATTAACTGCAATGAAAGAGCGCGTGAGTCAGTCTCAAGGAAGAGTCATTGTTTATTCCAAAAAGGGGGAAGGGACGTTAATTTCATGTGTTTTACCGAAACAAGCACAACTGTCTAATGAACAAATCCGCATGTGTATTGTCGATGATCATTCATTTATTCGAGAAAGTCTTCATACAATTTTGGATGGACAGGAGGATTTACAAGTAGTGGGAATGGCTGAAGATGGAGAACGGGCTATGGAATTGTGTGAAAGACTAAAACCAGATGTAGTATTAATGGATTTAGAGATGCCTAATTTGGATGGAATTCATGCGACTAAAATGATTAAGGAAAAATGGCCGGACATTCGTGTACTCATTCTGTCAACCTTTCAGAATACAGAAAGGGCAAAAGAAATCATACGAAATGGTGCGGATGGATATTTATTGAAGTCCATAGATTCGCGTGAACTAGCTGAATCAATTCGTCTAGTCTATCGAGGAGGCACGATGATTAATCATGACTTGTTCCATAGAATGTGGGGAAAAAATGAAGAAACAGGATCATTTGAATCACGATCAGATGGAAAAGAGTATGGATTAACGAAACGAGAACTAGAGATTTTGGAACTATTATCACAAGGAAGCCGTTATAAAACAATAGCTTCGAAACTTTACTTGTCAAACGGAACGGTAAGAAATTACGCCTCCAATCTCTATGAGAAGCTAGGAGTTAAAAATCGAGAAGAAGCCGTACAAAAGGCAAAAGATACAGGATTACTTTCTTGACACTCTCACTTGAACTAGTTAGCTGAAGTCAAGGGGGAACTTACAGATAATGCAGGGCATCACTACCCAATACTACATTTGAAACTACAATGAAAAATAAAGAGTTGGAAACCACCTGCTTTTTTGTGAATATAGTCTAATATAATTTAGTTGTTTAAAATGGGTATTCGGATTTTTATATCGAAAAGGTAAAACACTATGGAATAAGATGTCGATGACTATAAAAATTGTAGACTATAACCGAAATCGGGAAAAGGTATAAGGTATAAGGGAGTTGAATATTTTATTAAAACCTATCTTCACAGAGGACTGGTAAATAGTTTTCATATTCGCTAGTACATCGGTCCTAAATCTGAAAGTAAAATAGAGATTTTGGTCAATAACATCTGTGATTTAGATGCTATTTCCCTCATTTCGAAAATATCTATTACGTTGCCATGAGTGGTTTTGGGATTGAAAGAGGTACTTCCGTAAAGTCGGGCATAATAGCACTCACTAAATTTAAGCCCTCTAAAAAGAGAAGAATTTAGAAACTAAAGAAATTAGTGTGATGATGCTTTATTGTAGTCAAATATAAAATATGTCGTTTTGAGTTGAAGTGAAATGTGGAACCTAATTCTAAAATTTAAAATATATTGGAATGATGCAAAAGATAGTCCAAAACTGAAGTATCCAAGTAGGTCTGCGCAACCAGCCTGAAGATGGTCATCCCATTGTTGGATTTCATAATCCGATACGGAGTCCAATTGGATTAAATATGAGAAAGATAACAGGTTAATATATTGCTAATCATTTAAAGGAAGGGTATGTGATTGAGATGAATAATACATATAATGAAAAGACACATACATCGATTAAACAATTATTTAACAAGTTTTCGCCAAAAGCTCCTGGCTTTGCATATATTGCTAGTTTCGATAGCGGAGTAACTTATAAAGGTGCAGTTGGCTTAGCTTCTATAGAGGGGAATATACCCATAAATACCAAAATTATTTTTAATATTGCTTCAGTTTCTAAACAATTTACAGCATTTTCTATATTACTTTTAGAACAAGAGGGGAAATTGAATTTAGATGATTCAATTGTAAAGTTTGTCCCTTCTATAGGAGCATATGCTGAACCTGTAACATTGAGACACCTAATTCATCACACTGGTGGACTAGTTGATTATATGGAATTGGCTGAAGCAGCAAATATTAAATATACTGATACATTAACTGTGGAAGAATCGCTAGAACACCTTAAAAGTCATCAAATTGCAAGGTTCCCAGTTGGAACAAAATTTGAGTATAGCAATACAGGATATTTTTTATTATCACAAGTGATAGAGAAAGTAAGTGGCAAGTCTCTATGTCAGTTTAAAAAGGAGCGTATTTTTGACCCTTTAAATATGAGGGCCACAACAATTGTGGATTACTACCCAACTACTATATCAATTGCTAGTGGATATTTGAAGAATGAACAAGGAATATATGAAATCTATGAAAGCCCTTGGGAACATACAGGGGATGGGGCAGTTCATACAACTGTTGAAGATCTGGTAAGATGGGGAGAAAATTTAACTACAGGTACCATTGGTGGAAAAGACCTTGTTAAAAGAATGAGCGAAATAGGTCCGAAAATTTCTCCAACTGGAGAGACGATTATTAACAATGAAGATTATGCTTTTGGGCTAAGGGTTGCAGAGGGTTTTAATTGTCGATATTTGGAACATTCAGGAGGCTGGGCAGGTTTTAATTCACACTTCATGCGGTTCCCAGAAGAGCGTTTGTCTGTTGCGGTATTAAGTAACTATGACGAATTTGACTCTAAAAAATATGCTAATGAAATATCGGAAATTGTTTTAGAAAAAGTACAAAACAAGAGAGCGTAGATTTGAATGACACTCTTACATTAGTTGTAAATGCAGTTAATGGCATTGAAGATAGACTACTTCTAGCCACAGTCCAAAACAGAGCTCCATCGGTTGGTATTACTTGTTGGACCCCTTCATGGTAAAAATAAGTCTAAAGTATAGGAAGTGAACATAATGACAAATGTATCAAGTCGAGTAGCAAGTATGCCTTTGTTTTCACAAACGATTGTGGATTTGAAATAAAGTCACGATGTTTGTAAGAAAGACGCGAAGTTTTGAATAAAGTTGCGACGTTTCTAAAAAAGATGCGATGCTTTATCTTTTCAATCAAAGAATTCTAAATGCGTTTTAATCAAACATTTTTATAAAACTAAATGTTCATTCAAAAAGAAACGAATCCATTTTGAGCAATCCCTTTTCAAAATAGATTCGTTTTATTTATCGTACAATATAAGTTTGCAAAGTATTTTTAATCGAACTTTTTTATAAAGCTTCACAACGATTAAATATGATGATAAAAAAATATATTGGAAGACCCTATACATACAGGATATAGAATCTTTTCATTATAAGAATACCTTTAAATTTGTGTATATAGTTTAGGTTGAAGAAAATGAAATTTATGAAATCGGAAAATAGTTCATTTTCCCTAAAATTTGTTCATATTGTATATATTCCTGAGTGGTATTGATTTCTGGACTATTTTTTAAAGTTGTTAAAGCGCTCTCGATTAAAAATTTTCTTGAATCTGCTTTATTATACATAATCTCTTCTTGAATAAAGTACAACAGGTTTAAACATGTTGTCATTTTCTGCTTTTCGAAACCATTTTTTTTCTCAATCACTTTTTTTAAGTGTAGCGTAGCAATTGAAAATTCATTGTTAAAAAAATCATTATAATCTGATTGAGGTAAAAATTCATTTATATATGCGGGTGTAAATAATTGAATGCTTTTTTCACTAATATCTTCCAAAATGATAATTATCCGATCCATACAATAAGTAACAATTTGCTTTATGGTAATTGTTTGATTCCATGCATTACTGGTATGAAGAATATTCTGCATCATACCTATGAAAATAACCGCACAATCCACTAAATAATTTGATTTATCCTCGGGGAAAATATTTGTAAAGCGTTTATACACCCAACTTAAAAATAAGTATTTAGACTGCTTAATAAATTGTATGAGATCTGGATCGTTTGATACAAGCACATCTTCAATTAATTGCATTAACTTGTTTTTTTTATTAAGTTCCATCATGAGGCTGACTTGTTCTATATAGATAGCAATATCTTTACAATCTTCTCCAATAAGTAATTTGTCTCTTTCCACTTGCATCTCTTCTTGGATAAGTTTAAATACAGCTTTGAATAGTTCGCCTTTGGAAGAAAAATAATTATAAAAAGAACCTTTGGAAATATTGCTATGATTTAAAATATCTTGAATAGATGTCGCGTGATATCCCTGTTCTATAAATAGCTCATGTGCTTTATCTAAAACGTCTCTTTTCTTCTTATTCATATTCTAAGCTCCTTTAGAGGTAATGCTCTTATATTAATAAATATATTGTAACAAAGAAAATACAACTAGTACAATTTTGGACAACCGGTACATTTTTGTTGATAATTAATTGCTAATGAGATATCATTAACCTTGTTGGACTCGAGGTATAAAAATAAACCGATAGTACAGAAGGGGGCATATACATGAAAGAAAAACAAACAAAAGCTTCTTTTAGCTTATTAGCGATTTTAATGATAGGAGCATTTGTAGCGTTATTAAGTAATACATTGCTCAATATAGCTTTACCATCTATCATGAAGGATTTTGATGTGAGTGCTTCAACCGTACAATGGTTATCGACAGGATATATGCTAGTAAATGGAATTTTAATTCCCACTACTGCATTTTTAATAAAAAAATATACGGCTAGACGATTATTTTTAACCTCTATGGGGTTGTTTACAATTGGTACATTAATAGGTGGATTTGCACCAAGTTTTTCAGTCTTACTTTCGGCTCGTATGATTCAAGCTTCAGGAGCGGCTTTAATTATGCCACTACTAATGAATGTTTTATATACAACATTTCCACCTGAAAAACGTGGCTCAGCAATGGGAATTTTTGGTTTAGTAATGATTTTTGCACCTGCTATTGGACCAACATTATCGGGGTGGGTTATCCAACATTATGATTGGCCGGTACTTTTCTTAATGATGGCTCCTATAATGGCTTTAGTCTGGATTTTGGGATACTTTAAATTACATGATCACAAAGAAAAAAGCAATGACAATATTGATGGATTATCTGTTGTCTTATCAGCCTTGGCTTTTGGTGGTATTTTATATGGATTCAGCTCTGCTGGTAACAGTGGATGGAGTGCACCTAATGTTTATTTAACCATTATTATTGGACTAGCATCGTTGGTAGGGTTAATTGTTCGTCAATTTAATCTTGAGGAGCCTATGCTCGACTTTAGAGTATATAAATACCCAATGTTTGCTTTATCGTCAATTATTTCAGTGGCTTTAAACATGGCGATGTTCTCTGCCATGCTGTTATTACCGATTTATTTACAAAATATCCGTGGTATTTCCGCAATGGATTCTGGTTTACTAATGTTACCTGGCGCATTAATCATGGGGATTATGATGCCTATTACAGGAAAATTATTCGATAAATATGGTCCGAAATTGTTGGCGTTTATTGGCTTAGCTATTGTAATCGTTACAACATTTTTATTTAGTCAACTAACGGGATCCACTGAGTATACACATTTAGTTGTGTTATATGCAACTCGTATGCTTGGTATCTCAATGGTTATGATGCCGATTATGACGAATGGTTTAAATCAATTACCACCAGAATTCACACCACACGGAACAGCAATGAATAGTACGATTCAACAGGTTTCAGGAGCAATTGGTGGTAGCCTACTCGTTACAATTATGTCTAATCGAACAGCAATACATGTAGAAGAAATGATGTCTAATGCTATAAATAAGCTAACAAATGCACCTACTGGTGAAGCCTTAGCAAAAATACAGCAGCACATCTCCATGGAAGCAACTATTTCAGGAATCAATGATGCATTTTTAGTATCAGCTGTTATTGCTGGTGTAGCATTTATTCTATCGTTCTTTCTTAAAAGAACAACAGTTCCAATTTCAAATCAAGTAGATGATCGACTTGAGAACATAAATTAGTTGTTTAAAAAATGAAGAATTTTTAGAGTTAAGGCATCTTCTTTCTGTCTATCTGATGAACGTTTTTAATGTGATTGATTCAATTGAACAATACATGTGAAAAGTTGAAATAAGAGGGGGATTAACATGGAAGATGTAAGAAAATGGGGTCAATTTTTACTACCATATAAGTTTGCTTTAGATGAAATGACAACCAAAATTAATATAATAGCTGAAGAAGCAAAGTATTTAAAAAACCATAATCAAATTGAGCATATTAAGACGAGACTTAAATCATTCGAAAGTATTCAACTAAAACTTGATAGAAAAGGAATTTCTCCTACAATGTCAAACTCAAGAGAAAAGTTGTATGATATTGCAGGTATGAGAATCATTTGTTCTTTTGTAAATGACATTTATGATATATATTCTCAGCTATCCAAACGAAATGATATTAAAATTGTACAGGTGAAAGACTATATTGAAAATCCAAAATCAAATGGGTATCAGAGTTTACATGTAATTGTACAAATACCTGTAACACTATCCCAAAAAGTAGAGACTGTTTATGTTGAAATACAGCTTCGAACCTTAGCGATGGATTTTTGGGCTAGCCTAGAACATAAAATTTATTATAAGTATGACAAAAAAATCCCTTTCTATCTGGAGCAAGAGCTTATTGACGCGGCCAAAACTGCAAAATCTTTGGATGAAAAGATGAGGGACATTCATGTAAGAGTGGAAGGTTTGAAAGGTTAAAGAGGCATGTTAAGAATAAATAGGATCGCATGAAACAACTTGTTATATAAAAAGGACGCATATGCTTGATTGCAGCTGAAGAAATAAAGATTCAACACCAATGATTATCAATAATTGAAATACTAATGATTAAAATAAAAAAGAACCTTCAGTAGGTTCTTTTTTATAGTTGGTAAATATGTGATCAACAATAGATAGTAATTTAGATGCTTTTTATTAATTGGCTCAGTTTTCTTAGGGAAGAAATCATTTTTTCATGACTTATTACTAGATATAACCAGACATTTCATTTATTAATTTGGGTGGGTGATTTAGTTTTTTGGGTTTACCACGCTAAAATGTAAATTTTGCTTAGGGACAAAATGTTAAAGTTCTACATTCTGAATTAACAGAAAATTTAGGTGGTAAAAATCCCTTTGAATATTTTATCAGGTAGTTCATATTTCTTTGACCATAATTTCATGTTGTTACCGAACGTTTATATGTGTCTAATGGAAAGAAATATTTTAAGTTTGTTACCATCTATTGTTTGATTAAGATGGTAACACGAAAATAAAACGTTTACAACAAAAAGATAAAGAAAAAATATGAAAATTCGACTTTTTTCGACAAAATGATTGAGAGAGAAAAAATCTAAATTAAGTAAATCTTATATGTAGAGAGATTCTTTATCTCATAAATAACAGTTATAACATATGTAAATGTTCTATAAGTAATTAAAACGTCGAAGATAAAATTATATTGTGACAATTATAAACAAAACATACTTAATAATTCATACTTAGACTAACAAATCAATTCATAATAAGTTAAATACGCTATATTTAATAGAGTATAATATGGAATATTTAACTATAATATTCCATATTATATATAATTATAAATCATTTAACATATTAGTTGCGGGAAATTTTGACATAAGATATTTTAAATATTAAGCACAGAAACATTTTAAAGAAAAAGAGCTATTTTAAAATGTACCCTAAAAACGTTTTCCCTAAAAAGTAGTAAGAATTTTTAAATTGTTCCTGTGCCTAATTAGATGAAAATAATACAATAAATTGTTTAAAAAAGATAAAAGCAAGTTACTTTTACGGAGAAATATACATTCCATACCATTAGAATTATGTCAGATCGTAGCATACAAATTACATTCTTCTATCTCACAAACTGCACAACTACCATTATAGGTAGCTTGTCTTAGTTTTAACATCACATTCATCATTTTTTTGTCCAATAAGATTAATATGGTTAGAAAAACGTGCCGCCATCTACTATGAAAATATTAGCAATTAGAAAGAATTATTTATAAAGTAATATAGAAATAAAATTATCCGGTTGTTTATAAGTGAATTTTTAATATTTTTGGCGTTTTTCAAAGGGCTTTCACTTATATTTCATATCATGAGGACAATTGTTGTGTTGTTTGAAGGGAAGGGTATAGGTGTTAACAGTTCATTTGTATATAAAAAATAAACAACCTGTTGCGTGTATAATAAAAGATTTTTTAAAATAATTTATGAATACACACAAGTGATGTTGAGTTATTTATTCAAAGTAGAACCTTTAAAAAATCTGTAAATTGTTATATAAAGAAATAAGAATAGGGGTATTCATTATGAAATTTATAAAAGGGATATTCGTTTCTACGATTGCACTTACGGCCTTTACAGGATTAGAGCTAATTAAATTTCATGAAAATCCCAATGTAGTGTATGCAGATTCGAAAGGTCCTGTAAAAAATATAAGTCAATCTGAGGCAGATATTAAAGAAGAAGATCAAATTATTGTAAAGTTTAAAAGTGAAGTGAATTTCCCGTATAAGGATGGACTTGAGAAACAAATAAAAAACGAAGATAGCGATCTGGAATTAGTAAAAATCTTTTCTGAATTTCCACAGCTAACATTAAAACGTTTATTTACATCTGTGGACCCAAAAGAGATTGAAAATATTGATAAAGATACGAGGGAAACTGAAAAAAAATCATCTTCTAATTTACTAGATTATTATATTGTAGAAGTACCTAATAAAGTAACAGCTGAAACATTGATGGACAAGTTTAAGAAATCTTATCTTGTTGAAGAAGTATATATGCAAGAAAAACCAACTCTTTTACCAGAAGTACAATTACCTACTGTATCGCTTAACCCTTACGACGATCCAAGATTTTTAAACCAGGGATATCTTAAGGAAGCACCATATGGGATTAATGCATCTTATGCATGGAGCATTAAAGGTGGAGATGGAAAAGGAACTACTTTTGTAGATATGGAGTATGGGTGGTTATTAGACCATGAAGATTTAGTAAATCAAAAAGTTGAGCTTATATCTGGTAGAAATATAGATCAACACGTTGGTCATGGAACATCTGTTCTTGGGATTGTTTCTGCTGAAGATAATGAGATTGGTAATATAGGAATTGCACCAAAGGCTAAGGTCAAAGTAGTATCCCAAATAAGAGGTGATGGGTCTTATAATACGGCTGATGCGATAATAAATGCTGTACATAATTTACAAGCTGGGGATATTTTATTATTAGAGGCACAAGCTTCATATGATGGATATGGAGATAAATATTTACCTGTTGAAGTACAGCCAGATATCTTTGATGCAATACGAGCTGGAACGGATAAAGGAATTATTGTGATAGAAGCCGGGGCAAATGGTTCTAATGACCTTGATCAATTTAGAGATCGGAATGGAAAACAGGTATTAAATCGCAATAGTCCGGACTTTAAAGATTCAGGAGCTATAATGATTGGAGCCGCATCGTCAACTGTTCCTCATAAACGTTTATGGTTTTCAAATTATGGTAGTAGAATTGATGTTTATGGTTGGGGAGAAAACGTAGATACAACTCGTGCTGAGCCTAATAGGATTACTAAAAATCTCTATACAACAGGCTTTAGTGGTACATCTAGTGCTTCTCCAATTATTGCTGGAGCAGCGACTTCAATACAAGGTGTGGCTAAAGAACATTTAGGTCGTCCATATAAACCAGCTGAATTAAGAAATATACTAAGTAATCAAAATACAGGTACCAAATCCCAAAATCCGTTAACAGATAAAATCGGTGTTTTGCCAGATTTAAAGTCAATCCTGTCAAATTTGGGATATAGTCCAGATATATCAAATAATGTTTTAGAGGGAAACCAATTTGTATGGTCAATGAAAGGAATAGGAGATTTTGAGTTTGCAAAATTGGATTTTAATAAGACAAAAGAAGAAATGCAAATTCAATTAAAAGCAGGTGTACCACATCATTACTTTGATAGTACATATGCGAGTGTGAAAGTCCAAAATTCATCCGGAAAAGTGGTATATAATAAAGATATTTATGGAAACAGGCAACAAAATGCTGAAACACAAAAAATTCCGATGAAAGTCGGAGACTATATTGAGTTTACACATTTAGAGGGTGGAAACCGGGCGACTCTTATAAATGTGGATAAAAATATACAGGAGAGCTTTGGTAAGAAGATAGTGTATCAAGTTACAGTTAATGGTCTTAAGAAAGTTGATCAAATTATTAACCCTAGCCCAGATACGGAAGCTCCTACACGGCCTGAAGGATTACAAGCAGCCAACATTACTACAAATAGCGTAGAGTTAAAATGGAATTCATCAACAGATAACGTAGGTGTGAAAGAATATCAAATATTACGTGACGGAAGATTCATTCAAACGGTACAGGGAACCACATTTACTGATAGTAAACTGACTGCTAACATGGAATACAAATATACTGTGAAGGCTATAGATGCAGCTGGAAATCAGTCTATTCAAAGTAGTGTTCTTAGTATAAAAACAAAAGAGCAAAATACCTCTTATGAAAAATGGGATCCGAGGAAAGCATATACAAAAGGGGATAGAGTAGAGTATCAAGGGAAAATCTATGAAGCTGTTCAAAGTTACCAAGGAAATGGAGATTCGAATTGGATATTCTCGTTGTCCTTATGGAAAACAATTTCAATAAGTTGATGATATCGTCTATTTGAGAGAATAATTATTTCATAACTAGCTAAATAATTTTTATCTCATAAGAAGAAGGCACCTTTTAGGTGCCTTTTTCTGGTTCTGGTGCGAAAACTTCAAGTAATCTCTAAATCTTGGACATACTGATACGATTACTCTAAAAAGGTGCGTGATCAGTATGGAAAAGCGAAATTTATTCAAGTGGAAGCATTATCATCATGATATTATTTTGCAAACAGTAAGATGGTACCTACGGTACAACTTGAGATTTCGCGATTTGGTGGAAATGATGGAGGAACGGGGCTTATCCGTTGCTCATACAACGATTATGCGTTGGGTTCATCAGTATGGTCCTGAATTAGACAAAAGAATCCGTCGTCATCTCAAGCAAACCAATGACTCTTGGAGAGTTGATGAAACATATATCAAATTAAAAAGTCAATGGATGTTACCTGTATCGTGCTGTCGATTCGAAAGGAAATACCATCGATTTTTACCTAAGCAAAGCAAGAAACCACAAGACTGCAAAGCGATTCTTCAAGAAAGCTTTGCAGTCTTTTCATATTTCTGAGCCTCGTGTCGTGACAGTTGATAAGAATCCAGCTTATCCTATAACAGTTGAAGAATTGAGAAAAGAAAAAAAGATGCCATTAGGCATCCAACTAAGGCATGTAAAATATCTCAATAATATAGTGGAACAAGATCATCGATTTATTAAAAAGCGAGTTCGTTCGATGATAGGATTGAAATCCTTTCGCACAGCTACAGCCATTATTTCTTGAATAGAAGCTATGCATATGGTAAAAAAAGGGCAACTTATTTTACTGGACAAGTCTGTCCAAAATCAAGTGGAGTTCATCCATCAACTATTTGGAATTGTTGCTTAAGACTAGATTCCACTAGGAAACTTTTCGCCTCTTTATATCTTTCCTAAGTATTTGCACCAGAACCGCTAACGTTAACGCAGCTTGAAGGAATCTTAATTGCAAGCTTGCATGTATTGGAGGGGAAAAGCAATGCCAAAGCAGTTAACAATCTTTGATGTTGAACCAGTTGTGTCATTTGATTTTAAGAAGGCTCATGATCATCGATTAAATTCTAAACTACGTTTTGCCGACGTTGTTGTACAAATACCACGTCAAGCCAAAGCGATTGATGAATTAAAACCAACGACAGCGCCTGATGAGCGTTATGAGTTATTTGAAGATTACACAATTGGAATTTGGCGTTATAAGCGAGTGGAGGGTAAACAATTTGATTGGGAAGAAGCAGAGGAAATGTGTAAGCGAGCACGGGATGAAAAAAAGCCTATTCCAATACGGCTTCATTTATCACTTGAACAATCATTTGTTTCAGAAAATGTTGTGCGATATTTGTAGACAAACAAAAAAGCCGAGATTGCTCTCGACATAATTATTCGACAAATTAATTATAACATATGGGAGTGATCTTGGTGGGAATTAGAAAAGAAAATCTTGTAGAAATGACAGCTGAAATAGATTTGAAAATAAACGGAATATATGTTGTTAAAAATGGTCAGGTCCAACTAATACAACCACCTCAAAGTGGAAAAGTAATCCGTATGGAAGAACGAAAAACACAGTTACTTTAATCAAATTTGAATTTTATTAAGAAATTGGACTGAAAGCATCGATAATTAGATGGGATAAAGAGCATCATCACTGAAATGAAAAAGCCCTGCACACAGGGCATCTAAAAAGATACCTTAGCTATAACAACGATTAGGGGGAGGTATTAGCTAAGGTATCTGGATGGATGATTGCATACTAAGTATGCAATCAAGAGCATTGTTGAATGTATTGGGTTATTCAACAAGTTCAGAATAACACGAAATTTCCGCTAATTCACCCGGTAAATTTGTCCAAAAAAGGTGTTTCTATAAAAGTTTTTCACCTAAGAAATGGATTCATAGATTTTAATCAAAGCGTTATTTTAAAATTAAAGAGCGCCCAAGGGAGCGCTCTTCGATCAAGACAATATTGAAAAATACTCGGTAATATATGTAATCTTTTTAGCTTTGTGAGATTAATCAAAAGTTTTTCGACTTGTTTTTGGAGGGTATTACATTTTGTTCTATTTTTTCGTAAAGATTAAGTAATTGTTTGATGAATGTAATTTTCGGTGTTAACCAATATGAAAATAGTGCTGAAATAATTCCTATTAAAGCTCCTGTTATGACATCAAAAGGATAATGAACTCCTACCCAAATACGAGAAATAGCTACGCAGAATGCAAGTACAAGCCATAACCATCTAGCCTTTTTACGAACAAGCCAGAATGAAAAACAAATTGAAAAAAATAGAATCGTATGGTCGCTAGGAAATGAATTATCTACTGCATGATCGACAAGTTTATTAACATTAGGTAATACTGCAAATGGTTGATAATTCAAATGCAAACTCCCTGCTAATTTTCCAATTATTTCAGCAGTTACGAAAGCAACTATTGCTTGAATAATCATCATTTTGTTTTTTCTAGATTGAGTAAACCAATAAGCAATAATAATTAAACCTAAAAAATACACCATATATTCCGCTAAAAATACCATAGTGGAGTTTAGGGATGAATATTGCTTCCCTAAATTATTGATAGCTCGAAAAGCATCAATATTTAATTCAGAAAAAAACATTTTTAAATCGCTCCTTATTGTTTGTGTATAAGGAAAATTATAGTAAAGAGTTTATAGTGAAAAAATTGATTTTAGTGACAGTAGTCTTACAAAACTGTAAGGATTAGCTCATTAAAGATTTTTAATAAAATAGTTATTTTAATTAAAGTAAGAAGGTTAAAAGTTATCTTAATCTACGTGATTCATAAAGGTTAAGTAGAGTCGCTTTATGAATCACGTTTCTAACCTAATTAATCATCCTACCTGAAAAACACTTACATTTGCAGATACATTTGTTAAAGAGCCACCATCACTATTTGAGAGAGTGATAGTACCCGCTGAAGAAGTATTATTTATTAAAGTTAATGTTGAAGGAACAACTGTTACTGTAAAAGCAACAGTACCTTGATTTAAGGAATGGGGTGACCCTGTCCCAAACCGTCCGCCTGGAATTGGTGTACCGTTTAGTGCAAAGGAAAATTGGTTTTCACGAGAAGATTCTAATTGAAATTCTGCTACATATGTTCCTAGTGTATTAATTATAATATTTCCAGTACTTGCTATGTGGGTAAGGGCGGTTCCTATTATAGGTCCATTTGTATTAAAAGTAACATTACCTCCTACTACAATTGACTGGTTGGTAGTATCAAAAGCATATAGATAGTTTGTTAATCCTACGCCAGAGGGTCCAGTCGATCCGGTAGCACCAGTCGGTCCGGTAGCACCAGTCGATCCTGTAACACCAGTTGGCCCAGTAACACCAGTTGGTCCGGTAGCACCAGTCGATCCGGTAACACCAGTTGGTCCGGTAACACCAGTTGGTCCGGTAACACCAGTCGATCCAGTAGCACCAGTCGATCCAGTAACACCAGTTGGTCCGGTAACACCAGTCGATCCAGTAACACCAGTCGATCCAGTAGCACCAGTCAATCCAGTAACACCAGTCAATCCAGTAGCACCAGTTGGTCCGGTAGCACCAGTCGATCCGGTAGCACCAGTCGATCCTGTAACACCAGTTGGTCCAGTAACACCAATTGGTCCGGTAGCACCAGTCGATCCTGTAACACCAATTGGTCCGGTAGCACCAGTCGATCCAGTAACACCAGTTGGTCCGGTAACACCAGTCGATCCAGTAGCACCAGTTGGTCCGGTAGCACCAGTCGATCCTGTAACACCAGTTGGTCCAGTAACACCAATTGGTCCGGTAGCACCAGTCGATCCTGTAACACCAATTGGTCCGGTAGCACCAGTCGATCCAGTAACACCAGTTGGTCCGGTAACACCAGTCGATCCAGTAGCACCAGTTGGTCCGGTAGCACCAGTCGGTCCAGTAACACCAGTTGGTCCGGTAACACCAGTCGATCCAGTAGCACCAGTTGGATAATGTGGGAGAATAATATGGTTAATATCCATAAGCGGAAATTTATTGAATATATCTTTGTTTTTGTAATCTATCAAAATCACCTCACTTGTGTGTTTAGAAAAATAGTAAATTTAATTTTTTATTAATACCTCATTTTTATACTATTAATTCAATTTATTTTGGAAACAGCGAATAACTACTATAGGGCATTAGTTATTAGTTTAAATCTCAATAAAATCGTTATTTTATCTTAAATAAAAAAAAGCACACTTATATGTGTGCTCTCAAATGAGAAAGATAGAATGCTATGAATGGAAAGCTTCCATACAATAACATATGCTTGTCCGGTTTAAATGTGAGAAGTTTTTAATAAAAACGCTATTTTATAAAAAAAGAACCCGCTAACTGCAACGAGTTCTAAAAAGGAGTTTAACTCAACTCTCAGGGAGTATTTCTTTTCTATAATGGTACAGACCTGATATCGATCCGAAAAGAAGTGAAATGGAAATTATCATGATGAGATACTGTCTTAAATAGATAGTATTTGTAGGCATCCATAGAATAAATATGGCTAATAAGACAAGTAGTGAAGTGCACATTGTATAAGATATTTGGTGCTTGAGTTTTAGTCTTTCTGTATCATTGGTACCTATTTTCTTAAACGTTATAGAAAATAAGATAACAGACGCTAGAGAGAGAAGGGTTGTCATACCTACAAATAAATTAAAATGAAGAATATCACTAGATAGCCATGATTCTAGCCATTGGAAAATAACCATTTTATCATCCTTTCTTAAATGTCTAAAAAATCATTGTTGTTAATCTATGTATATATTAACATATTGTGGGTTTTGGAGGGGGGATAACAAAAATTTCATTTTGTAGAAAAGGGGAATGGATATGAACATCAAAACGCAATTAGAAAATATCGTTTGGCACATCCAAACAAACAGGGATGTCATAGGGGATAAACAAACACTGGAAGATGTATTGATCTCCTTAAAGAGAATGGTAAGGGATGAAGAAAGTAAAAGAGCAGCTAGCAAAAGCTAACTGCTCACCCAAGGAAAACAAAGAAAGGATAACCATGTGTCTACAGTATTAACGTAATATTTAGTTTTATTCAGGGTTGGTTCCAAAAAAGTGACATACCGCCAAAATATAAAATTATTAAAAGGACAATTACTATGAAAGCAATTAAAGAGATTTTCTTCCAGGGATTTTTCATTAGTAGACCTCCTTTATGAAGAATATTAACACTTTACCAGAATCTGAACAAAATAATCCTTTGAATAGAAAGTGAGGTTATGAAAATGGAAGATAACGTAAAGCTATTAGGCGTAGGCGCAGACGGAATGTGTGGAATGGAGTTTACAGAGAATAAGGTCAATGTTCGGAGATGGCTTTTTGTTTTATTCAGATAAAAGGATGATAAGGTCTTTTGTCGAATAGATAGATTTGGAGAGGAGGGGGCATATATGCTGATTTCTTTTAAAGACGAAACAAAAAAACTAAAAGCTTCAATAGACAGCCATGATCTAGCAGGATTAATAGCAGTGCTAGAAAAAAATAAAAAAGTAAAAATAGGACATGATCGTTATGAAGTTGTCGAAGTGAGTTTAGAAATCAACAAGTACACAAATAGTGATGATTTAGCAGAGGTTATAGTAACTGTGAAAGAGGCTTAAAGTAGCAAATAAATCAGAAATAGCATCCATAACGGGTGCTTTTTTCTTTGTTATATAGAAATTATATATTAAACTAGTAAAACTTTGAATGAGACAAGCATATACTAATAACTGACTGACACGACGTATTCATTCTTTATAATCGTATCGGACGAGTACCTTATAGGGCTCTTTTTTTATTGCACATAAGGAATTCCCAAACATACAATATCGAGTCAATGCCAACCAACTTATTCCTTTTCCGATAGCTATATATATTCCGCTATAAAGTTCTTTTATGTTGCGCCATTAGAACGGGCAGGGCATTGTCGTATATTTAATACTCAGAAGCTTAGGGCACTTTATAGTGTTCTTTTTTTATTGAACAAAATGGATATTTGGATAGGAGGATGAAGAAGTTAATGGAAACAATTAATAAATTTACAGACTATATGAAACGTCTTGGTGAAAATAAAAAGGTAGTCGTTGAGGAAGAGGATGTAAAAGATATTACTGAAGATATCGAAGCGTATTTAAGTAATAACGGCCATACTTATTCTTATAGTGTGAATATGGCAGGACAAGTGTTAATCATTGTTCATTAAACCAATAGCAATTATCGTAGGCGTTGCCGTGATTTTGGTTTAGCGTCTTGTTTGTTGTTAAGGGGTGAGGGCATGGAAGTTATTTACGAACATCCTTGGTTAACTACATGGTTTATTTTATGATTTGTATTTGTGCATCTAGTGTTGTATCTATGGAAAAGAAGTAACAAAACAAACGAACACAACGAACGAAAATAGAGGATAAAACGTCCGATATGGGTGTACTTATTTTGAATTATGTTTGTTCACAAATTAGACATATTTAGAACCCTTATTTTCCAACAACCTATTTGTTCGGTTTACATGTACGGAAATTAAATGCTGTTATTAAGCTATAGTTAATTTACGGACACTTAAACGGACAAAAGGGGAGAAACGGAATGATTCTCGGATATGCTCGTGTACCAACACAAGATCAGAACTTAGCAAGGTAACTCAAACAATTGAGTGATTATGGATGTGATTATGTGTTTGAAAAAAAGTTAGTGGAGCTACAACAGACGGACCAGAGTTATTACGCATGTTAGAGAATCTGCGTGAAGGTGATGTAATTGTAGTTACTGAATTAGCACGTATTACAAGAAGTACACAGGACTTATTTAATTAAGCTCGTTTCTAATCAAGACATAAAATACTCATTAAAAAATCGATTTCTTAACGTACAGGAAATCGACTTTTTATTTATAATCCCTTCATCCAATTCTTTCTACATTTTAGGCATCTTTGCAGCAGGACCATCTAGAATTAGAGTGTAAAAAATGTATCTTGAATAGTAGAACGAAAAGATTGGCAACGAATTTGTTTTGCCCAAAATGCCGTTTCTGCTTCTCTTTCTTGTAATGTCATGTTAGTTCTAAAGGGAGAAGGAAGAATAAGAGCAGTTACAGCTGGTATTGAATGAAAAGTTATATTATCTAGCTTTAGAAATTTTCGCCACATATTAAGATCACTCCACACATCCTCTGGTCCAGGGCTCCATCCTTCAAGAAGACGATGGTAGGTATCTATGCGGTGTCCAGCAATCGTAGGACTAAAATTTATATGACTCTTTCAACATACGATCGCGAGTCTCAAGTTCCTCCAATGATCCCTGAATGGCCATCATTTGTTACTTATTCACAAAAGCCATATAGCGGCTATGTACAAAATCTGCTTTGGATAAAGCTTGCTCCATGTATTGTAAGTGATCAGGAAACCATGAATCATCGTCACTCAGATAACATACAAATTTTCCTTTTGCCAATTGTAATGCCTCATGTCGATAAATTTCTCCGTTCCTTGCACTTGAGCCTATAAAAACAGAGAAGAAATCTTTAATCAAGCTCCTGCTTTTCAGCATGAAATACACCAAAACAATTACTTGAAATATTATTCATTTATTAATCTGAGTATGCTTTTTTAACTTTGCAACAGCAACCATAAATGCTCCTCATAATAAATATAAGGTTATTTTATATATACATAGATTTTATTCATCGTAAGCCTACTGAAAATAAGAAAAGACGTAAAAAGACAGTGGCTTATATTGTCATGCAATTTAAACTTTTAAAAGGGTGAATGGGGTATCGAAAGCTGTACAGTTATCTTTTAAACAAAGGAGTCAAAGTTACTCTGTCTCAAGTAAGACACGCCTTATGTAAGGTCAGCTCAAAGTGAAAAATTGTCACTTATTATAAGAAACAAAAGCAAGAACTCAATACGTTTCCGAATATATTAGAACGCTCTTTTATACCTAGTACGAAGGAAAGACCAACAGTGGTTGAGGAAATACAAATTATATTAGGTAGATTGGCAATAAATAGTGATTTATCACAGCTAACAGAGGAAGAAAAGCGGCAATATTATCATTTTGTATGCAGAAAATATGGACTAGATCCATTTACAGAGTCGTTTGCTTTTATTCGGTTTAAGGGAAGTAAGTGAACTACAGCTATAGGTGCAGTTCCTATTAGTACAGAAATTGGAAGAAAACTTAGTCCCGCTCAGTTAGCTCATACACTGATGACTTGTGCAACCAAAGTAAAGAGACGAGCGACAGTATCACTGTGTTGTTTAGCTATGATGGATGAAACAGAAGTAGGTATACTTTTTGGTGTAAAACGATTTGATATACAATCCGTCATCGAAAATAAAGATTTACCTCTACAATCCAAACAATCTTATGGCGGTTATACATTTATGGTAAAAGAATCAATGGGAAAATCAAAACTATTTGAGAAAGAAAAAATAAAAAAGAAGTGACTGTTTTGACAGAATTGAGAGATTCATAATGGTACATCAAAAACTTCATGAATAGAAGAAGTGCACCTATTATCATATAGAATTTGTTGTGAAAGATGAAAGAAACAAGCAAGCATACAATAATGATGAAGTATGGCATTATATATATTTCTTATATTAGCACTTATTTATTTGTCAATTCTCCTTTGTGTGAAAGTAGAGTGCACGAAAATGAAAGCGGAACGAATCTTGAGATTACTATCGAAGAGGGTGTGCTTATTTATTGAGTTGTAGTGCATAGATACTATAAGAGAGTATAGGATACACATATTTTTAGAGGAATTATGTAATAAGTGACATATGAAGAAGACAATGTTGCAAATATGAGAGGTTGAAAAGAAAGCTCACAAACCAATGTAGTTTTAAGAATAGTAGTAAATAAAAAACTGTATCTAGCCTGAAAAATACATCGAAGGGATAGCAACGGTATTTAAAGTATCTGGGGATATATTGTAAGGAAGGCAGATGTTCAATGAGTATATGCTTATAAAAAATACTGTAAAAAAACTATTGTATGTTAAAAATTTATATGTTACATTGATGTTACAAAAATATTACTTTATGTGACTTTTGTTTCATTTTGTTTTCTTGTTATTTATTTTTTGTTACAAACCATATACTAGAAGCGTTATTTCTATGTGCGTAAGAGTCTGTGTAGTAAGAAGTCTGAGTTAGAACTTCATACATTATATTAAAAATCCTTTCTGTCTTAAAAGAAGAAGAATACCAACTATATAGGGGTTTTTAGGTAATGAGATTATATAAAATGTACTTCCTTCCCCACACAATTTAGTACATATTTAAGGTTCAGTCTAATTGCTGCACAGCTACTTTTACATATGAGTGTATCGAAATAAATGAAGAGATTGGTAATTATAAACAGCATTAAAAAATTAATCTCGAGATGGATTTAAATAGAGTGATTGAGGTATATAAAGTGAAAAATTCTTATAAAGTGTTTATATGTATTTGGATAATTATTTTGTTGTTTTTTGTAATTTATTTTGGATACAAAATGACATCTGATAATAATCAGGTATCAATACAAGAAAAACAGGTAAAACAAGAAGTTCAAAAAATGTCAGAATAATCAAATGAGAGAGAAATAGAATCCTTTGAAATATTCTAAAAGAAATCAGTAATAAAAAGAGGGCAGTTACGTACTAGCGGGTTCCCTTTTGAGGTGCAAACATTGCAAATCACATCACATTTTTGTCACTAATATCAATGGGATTCTCTAATTAAGTAACAATAATAAATGCAGAGGAGGGATAGCTTAATAGCTATCCCTTCATCATAATATCATTTAAATAAATCTTCTATTATATTAGCAGGGGATAGTGATAGAAAAGTGGGTTCTGGTGCAAAGATTGTATTTATTTGAAAGAGGTATATAGATTCCTAATGGAATCTATTCTTATGCAACCATTCCGAATAGTTGATGAATAAACTTCACTTCATTTTTGACAGACTTGTCCCGTAAAATAAGTTGGCCTTTTTTAATGATATGCATCGCTTCTATTCCTGAAAGAATAGATTTAGCTGTACGAAAAGATTTCAATCCTAGCATTGAACGAACTCTCTTTTTAATAAAACGATGATCTTGCTCTACAATGTTATTAAGGTATTTTACCTGCCTTATTTGGATGCCCACAGGCATCTTTTTCTCTGTCTTCAACTCTTCAATCGCTATAGGAAAGGCCGGATTTTTGTCCACTGTAATCACACGGGGCTTTGAAACATGAAAAGACTGCAAAGCTTTATTGAAAAAACGCTTTGCAGCCCTATGATCTCTTGTTTTACTTAAATGAAAATCAATTGTATATCCTTTTGAATCAACAGCACGATATAGGTACATCCATTGACCTTTGACTTTCACATACGTCTCATCGACTCGCCAAGAATCATTGGTTGACTTAAGATGACGTCGTACTCGCTTATCTAATTCGTGACCATATTGATGAACCCATCGCATGATAGTTGTATGAGCCAGGGATAGCCCGCGTTCTTCCATCATTTCGACTAAATCACGAAAACTGAGGTTGTACCGTAGGTACCATCTCACGGTTAATAAAATAACATCCGGTTGATAATGTTTCCACTTGAATAGATTTTTCTTTTCCATACCAATCACATCCTTTTTTAGAGTAATAGTATCAGTATGTCCAAGTCTGAAAGACTTTTTTTAGATATTTTGAAGTTTTTCCACCAGAACCTCGTAGCTGCCATTCTGGCCGCTATTGCAATGGAGGCCATGTTGTTTGTGAAACCAGGGCAGCAGACTAAGTCTGAAAGTTTATTTAACTGGAGAAATAAGGGAGAGTTAGAGGAACCTCGTGCTAATATTTGAATGAGTAAAGTAAGGTAAGGTATAAAAAACGAGTTGTATGTAAAACTCGTTTTTTATTTGTCTGAAACGTATGTCTTCTATAGTAAAATGAAATTTAAGTGGGAAGAAATAAATGAATTGCTTAATATATCTAGCAAAGAGAGAAACAGAATCAAAGCTATTATTCTAGCTGTTTTCTTAGACCGTAGCGGTATTGAGTGGAGTTTTTGAGTTTATTGGTATAAATGAAATAACTAAACGTTTAAAAAATTTATGGGAGTAACATTTTTGTGCTAAAATATGTAAGGTTATATTGAATAAAATACGTGCGCTAATCACGATAAACTGGCAAAGGAGTGTGTTTTATGGCAGAAAATATTAACATAAACGTTAATGCAGGAAGTAACTATGGACCAGAATCAAAATGGGGGCGTCAGTCTTTCTTTGATGGTGGACTTTTAAGCTTCATTGGTTGGAGTATCTTGGGAGCGCTTATTACAGTGTTCACGCTTGGTATTTGCTATCCGTGGGCGTTGTGTATGGTTTATGGTTGGAAAATTAACCATACTGTGGTTGATGGGCATAGAATGAAATTTAACGGTTCAGCAGTTGGCTTGTTTAGTAACTGGATTAAATGGCTAATTCTAACAGTTATTACACTAGGTATCTATGGTTTTTGGGTTAGCATTAAACTTGAAGACTGGAAAGTAAAAAATACAACCTTCGTTAATTAAGTGGATATTTTGATTCAGTACCTTAAGGGATGCATTATGAAATTACGTACATTAAAAATAATTCAATTAGTGTTATATAGCGTTGTTTTAATTCTTATGATTGATTATAGTAATCATTAAAATATTTATGTAAGAGTTCATGACTTTAATTTCTCTATTAAGTGAGTGCAATAATTTTCATAAATTACTATTTTTAAATAATATAGAGAAATGGTTTTTGAGTTGTCAGAGCTCTATCAGAAAGCAAGCCTGTTCCAGCAGAATTGCTTTTTTTGCTATTTATTAAGTATGCAAAAAATGCCAACGTACCAGTTAGTTATCCTGAAGGGAGCGCGACCTATTGGAGTTAGTTATAGCGTTTTTTACGGTGTTTATAATTATCTGGGCGATTATCAAGCCATTTGCTAAAAATAGAAGACACAACACTAACCACGAGTGGAAAAACAAAATTGGTCAAAGTTTATCCACGTTTCTAAGTCCAATGAATAGACTGAAGGCATCTAATAATGTGATAGAAAAGACTGCTTGTTTTGTATCATTAGTATTTATCATTTTAGCCAAGAAGACTCCTTCCTCAAGGAACGCGAAGTGAGTAGGTGGGAGATGAATTGGCTTCGGGCAAGGGATGGCAGGAAGCCATCTTAATTGTTCGACATACATAAACTGTTACTTCACTACCTATCGAATGTATGTTTGTTGTATAATAGACACATATCGAAATGGAGGTGAAACGAATGATGATCAATAAAGCATATAAATTTCGTATCTATCCAAATAAAGCACAAGCGATCCTAATCAATAAAACGATTGGCTGTTCTCGTTTTGTATTCAATCACTTCCTATCTTTATGGGGTAATGCATATAAAGAAACAGGAAAGGGTTTGACATATGGTACATGCTCTGCCAAACTTCCAGCCATGAAGAAAGAGTTTGTTTGGCTAAAAGAAGTGGATAGTATTGCGATTCAGTCGTCTGTTCGCAACCTTGCGGATGCTTATACACGCTTTTTCAAAAAACAAAACAGTGCCCCGCGTTTCAAATCTAAGAAGAACAACGTACAATCTTACACCACAAAACAAACAAATGAAAACATTGCCGTTGTAGGAAACAAAATGAAATTACCAAAAGTCGGTCTTGTTCGATTTGCCAAAAGTCGTGAAGTAAAGGGACGTATTTTAAATGCTACAGTTAGACGGAACCCTTCTGGCAGATACTTTGTGTCATTGTTAGTTGAAACAGAAGTGCAAGAACTTCCGAAAACAAATTCCTACATTGGAATGGATGTGGGACTAAAAGATTTCGCCATTTTGTCAGATGGAACAACCTATAAAAATCCGAAGTTTTTTCGATCATTAGAAGAGAAGTTGGCAAAAGCACAGCGTGTTCTTTCTAGAAGAATGAAAGGATCTTCTCGCTGGAATAAACAACGAGTAAAAATAGCTAGAATTCATGAATACATGACGAATGCTAGAAAAGATTACTTGGACAAAGTCTCAACTGAAATCATCAAAAACCACGATGTTATTGGTATAGAGGATTTGCAAGTATCTAATATGTTACAGAATCATAAGTTAGCAAAAGCAATTAGTGAGGTATCATGGTCACAGTTTCGAACTATGTTGGAATATAAGGCAAAATGGTACGGCAAACAAGTCATTGTCGTATCGAAAACATTTGCTTCAAGCCAATTATGTTCTTGTTGTGGATATCAAAACAAAGACGTTAAAAATCTAAACCTACGTAAATGGGACTGTCCTTCTTGTCGTGCACACCATGATAGGGATATTAACGCAAGTATCAATCTAAAGAATGAAGCGATAAGGCTTCTAACTGCAAGGACTGTGGAGATAGCCTAATAAATTAGAGTTCGATAGAACTCTTTACTTAGGAATCCCCCTCTTCTAAACGAAGTGAAAGTGGGGGTAGTTCAAGGATTATCATTCTAACATTTGATATTGCTTAGTTGGAGGGGAAAGCTTCATGAATGAATACAAAGCCAAACAACAGAAGCATAAGAAGATGCAACTCGTTATCCATCATATAAAAGAACTCGAACATCATTCAACACTTGTATTAGATATGGATAATCTAGAAACAATCTGTGTGGATTACCACAATAGAAAACATGGAAGCACATTCAAAAAGAAAAATTACTTACTTATATTTAGTTTACATAAGAGATATTATAGATATTTGAAAAAAAGGAGTAAAATCCGTCTCAAAATGAAAAGAATTCTTATCTTATTGAGACGGAAGGAGAAATTGCAAAGTTATATTTTAAAATCTGTATTAGAATTAAAAATCACTGTATGTTCACATAAACAAAGTACAATATAGAAAACTTTTTACAGGACTATAGGAAACATTCTCTTTCAATATAAAAACAATTAAGTTTTGGGTAAAGCACAACCTATTTAGTCTTAAGTGGTTAAAGTTACCCGTATTGCATTGAAATTTTTTTAACATGTATTTATATGCTAGCTATACCCTATAAGCAACCATGTAATCAATATTAAAATGTATAGGTGAATGTATCTGCAACTAAAAGATATTCATACTGATGAAAGGTGCATGATGTATTTTGTTGGATGAACATAAAAGAATTATAAAAAGGGGGAAAGATAAACATCCTACAACTTCGCACGAAATACCGATTTTACGCAGAATAATACGATTATATAAAAATCAAATACAGTATCTAGGGATTTCAAGCCCAAGTGCATGAATCTTAGTATATTGGTATACGCCATATAATTGATATTTTATATAAGAAAAATCAAATGCTGAATTACTCATAAACAATTTTTATAGTGAATTACATTTTAATTTATAAGAGCTTTTCTTGTGTTGATCTAACTAACTCCTGATTAACCTTGATTAAATTAACCAATTCACATTTTATAATGATTTTTAAACTGTGTTCATGTATTCATTTTGTTAGAACTTATATTTGAAAATCGTTTTATTTTATATACATATATAATTTTTATCGCCAAATATGAATTTATCACTTGGTTATCTATAACTTTTATTAGAATAATTACACTTTCCCATTCAATTTCGAGTGAATCTTAGTATTACATAATTTAATTATGTAAATAAGTTCGTGTAAAAATTGAATTTAATGCGAACTTGTGTTCGTGTATCTTTTCTGTTATAGTGTATATGAGGTGATTTTTATGGAATACAGCAAGCAACGTCAAAAATCCGTACATCGTAAGAAATTATACAAGAATTTAAATGAAATGCCCTTTTACATAGAAGAATTTGTGGAGTACAAAGAATTGCATGATGCCTCTCCCTCCACCCTACTGAATTATGTATATGATTTTAGAGTCTTCTTTAATTGGCTATTATCTGAACAAATTATTGAATTTAAGCCGATTAAAGACATATCCTTCTCTGATTTGGAAAATTTAAAGAAAAAAGATGTTGAGAACTTTATGAGGTTTCTAAAACTACAACAAAACATGCAGAATTCCTCTGTTAACAGAAAAATTTCAGCCTTAAAGTCTTTATTTAAGTACCTTACCTCCCTATCAGAAAATGAAGATGGAGAATGTTATTTTTATAGAAATGTAATGGCTAAAATAGAAATACATAAAGATAAAGAAACATTAAATGCTCGTGCAAAACGTATGAGATCTAAAATATTCCATAATGATGACGATCAAGAATTTTTGAATTACGTTAAGTACGAACATGAAAAATCTTTAACAAAACATCAGTTATTCTATTTCCTAAGAGATAAAGATCGTGATGTAGCTATCCTTTCCCTTTTTCTTGGTAGCGGTATTCGTGTAAGTGAATTGGCCGATCTTCGTATGGAAGATATAAACTTAAAAGAAAGACTAATTGATGTAATCCGAAAAGGAAACAAAGAAGATTCTGTATGGATTACACCAATTGCATTGAATGATTTAGAAAAGTATATGGAAATTAGAGATAACAAATATGCTCCAGGGAAAGAATTAAAAAATGTATTTTTATCGAAATATAAACATACTGCACAGCCTCTTTCAGTTAGAGCTATCCAAGATATTGTAGAAAAATATACTAAAGCATATGGAAAAAGAATGTCTCCCCATAAATTAAGACATACATTAGCGAATAAATTATATATGGAAGAAAAAGACTCGTTACAAGTGATGCAACAACTTGGGCATACCAGCCAAGATACGGCCTTATTATACACACAGCTTGGAGAAACAACTATTAAAGATAGCTTAGGCAGAATAGGAAAAAATAAATAATAAAAGTTCAGCAATGCAAAATTGCTGAACTTTTATTATTTTCCCTGCTAGAGTTAGTGGTTTTAAATGTCATGCATTATTCATTACATATTTAATTTTATTATATAAAAAATACATAGTTAAAATTCTACTTTAATTGGTATATAAAAACTCTCTCTTGTTAGATTAGATAAATGAAAATTTTAGATTCCTACAATTGTTGTTTACGTTAAATGTGAATTTCACGGACACTTGGGAAAATGGGAGTTACCCCCTTCCCCCATCTGTTGTAGAAAGACATGAAACTCCAAACTATTTAAACAAGAAAGTTTAAACTAAAATTTTTTAGATTTACAGAACTAAACTCATCAAAAGTCAGCTCTTTTTTCATTTTTTTGGTGATTACTCTTTTAAGTTGATAGCGATGTGGTGATACCCGTTTAGAACGATATCTTTGCCCTAAAAAAAATCGAACCATAAATTTGCCGGCAAGCTTATGGTTCGATTTAAATTATTTACTTTTAGTAACTACTCAGCCCCTCTATGAAAAAAAGCCAGAAAAGCATCTTTTTAAATGGGCGAGAGGGACTGGCCATGCATAGAAGCGGTCAGGGCCTTTTCCTGCCACGCGCAAAGCTTTAAAACAAAGAAAGGCAGCGAGGTGTAGGTCCATTTTATCTTCATCGCTGGAATTATACCCCTTACCAAACTTCTAAATGAAATGTATAGCTGAGTAGTTACCTTATTTTTTGAAAAAACATTCTGACTATTTTTTTTTCACTTCTTCTACAAATTCCCATGTCTCTCCGTTATCTTTTGATTGATAAAGTGCACTACTATCGCCATTGTAGTCTCCATCTGCCCCTTGTCCAACTAACATATTAAAAACCCCATCTTTCTCATATGGCATACTAGGAGAATCAAAAGGACTTATTGTGGACTGTGTATGATCTAATTTCACTTCATGCGGCGGATATTCTACCTTTTTGAAAGATACCCCCCCATCATCTGTGCGATATAACTCTCCCTCATTACCAGAAGGTCTAACTGCTCCTAAAAACCCAAGTTTATCATTTATAAAAGTGATCCCTGATACACTACCAATCCCCCTATTAAATGGGTCTGGATTGATAACCTCCCATGTTTCCCCTTCATCACTAGTCCTGCTTAATGAATAAAAGGCGCTCCCTAATGCTTTATCTGTCATATTTAGTTTATAACCAACTTCTTTTGATAGGAAAAACTGTTCTTTTTCATTCTTTAAATCTTGTTGTTTCTTCTCTTTAAACCTATCTTCATTTGGAGGCGTCTTTGATTTACTCCAACTTGCGTCACATATTAAATTATATCTAGCAGGGACTAGCTCTTTCTCTTTTCCAGGGACATATATAGATACAGTATATCCAATGATATCAGAAGCTGCTTCTTTAAGACTCTGCCCCTTACCATCCTCAGTAATATTAATAATTCCCTCTGTATTGGATCCCCAATTTCTTTTTCCATAATAAATCAACCCATACTTACTTTCATTCCACTTTCTAACCGTTTGCTTAACTGGAATCGCCTTAACCGTTTTAATTAAAGGTTCTACTAATTTATCATCATCATAATCAGGCTTTGCATATCCGTCTCGTATTATAGTAATATCTTCTGATTTCTTCTCATTATAAGAGATTAAATAAGTTTCTTCTTTCCCATCAACATTTTTCCCATAAACAAATGTATCAAACGCTGTGATTGTTCCATCTGAATGAAATGTAAGATCAAAATCAGTTGCCATATACAATTTCTTTGGCAAAGGATATTTTTTATTTATATCTTCAAAAATACCTTCTACTCCAGATTCATATATATTATTATGTTTAAGTTTAACTGACCTTTCATGTTTTAACCTTTCTATAAACCATGCCAATTTGCCATTGTAATTTATTGCACTTTTATAAATCTGCATCCCATAAAATGATGTAATTGCAACAATAATGATAATAGAAATGGATCTCCATGCTATTGAATTAGTTAATTTTTTAGTTTCATATTCTCTATTTTTTATCACCCGCATTGTAGTAAATGTAGTCATGGATATAAAAAGTACTATACATAATAACAAAATATAAATATTATAATTCATCCTTCCGTACTTACAGTATAAGGCTAATTCATAACAAAAAATCCCGTATACAATTATTAGTATTGGATTTGTTACTAATGACAGAAGTATCCTTTTTGCATTTTCCTTAAATATAGAAATCACTCCTAATTACATGAATTACTGATATTAAGTATACTTTATTGTAAAGTAACAAAAAAGCTATTTAATCTTGCCGCCAAAAATACAATAGACATCTGTCTATGTAAATGGCAGATGTCTATTAAAGCCGTTTAAAAATCTAGTTGTTTCATAGACAATGGATTTTTGAGTGAATACTAAAATTGCTTCATTTGAGAGACAAATATTGAAAATGAACCCTCATATATTAATTCATTCCCCTCAATGATATTTATCTTTCAGATTTTGTTGATGCTTTGTATAAAAAAGATTCAAAGGTAATTGTAATTGAATTAGAGAAAATACGCGAAGGTTGGGAAATTAGTAAATCATAGATAAAAGCGTCCTATATTTTAATAGGACGTTTTTTCTTCTATAAATAATGTATTTGAGATGTATTGTACTCATAACTATAAATGTTTTTTAATTATGGACATTATACAAGTCGACCAATTCTCCAATATCTAAAAAGGACGGTTTAACTACTTACTTATATCTATCTATAATTCAATAAACCTACTTCTCCTCATACCATGGGTTTAAATGAATTAGTACTTCATATATTTCTGGGTTCTGATTTATAATAGTAGTTTTTATATCCCTACAAATATCATGTCCTTGCTGGATGCTTAAATGTGCCGGAACACTAATTCTAATATCAATTAATACATAGTGACCATGATCACGTGCGCGCATTCTATCAATTCTTTTTACAAAAGGATGGGCCTGAATTATTCTCTTATATTCACTACATTTCTCGGTAGGAATACCACCTTCCATTAATATATATATTGATTCTTTCCCCATACTAATCGCTAACTTTAATACGAAAAAGGAAACGATAATACCAGCTAAAGGATCCCCATATGCTGCATATGGAATGGAATAGATATTGTTTATCAAAGCAATACCAATTCCAATTACAGCTGCAATTGAGGCATAAACATCAGCAAGATGATCATAAGCAGTTGCTATAAGCCCTTTGCTGCTTGTTTTTCGACCTATTCGTATTGTGTATACATATAAAATTTGCTTCCATATTAATGAAATAATCGCTGCTATAAAAGCAATTATATGGGGTTCTGTCGCTGGTTCAAATAATGACTTTATTGATTCATAAGCCATAAATAAAGCCGCTAAAATTAAAATCACAGCTACAATTCCTGATGATATAACTTCTGCTTTACCATGTCCATAAGGATGATCTTCATCAGCTGGCTGGTTTGAAATTTTCATTGATCCCAATGAGGCTACGGATGCTACAACATCGGCAGCATTATGAATCCCGTCGGCTAATAATACCTGACTTTTGAAAAGTAAACCGACTATAATTTTGATGAGAGTCAGAAATATATTGCTAATTACACTAATCCATGCTGCCAATAAGGACGTTTTTTGGTTAGCATTCATAGTTATCCCCACCTTAACTTTACTCTTGTTTCAAAATATTATTGTTTAATTCAATTGTGTAGTTATAAGTCTATGTCTCATCATTTTAATTTCTTTCATACATTACCCAATAATAAGTGTGTGGGTCTATACAAACATTTTCTCCTATCAGTAAAGGTTTAAAGCATAACTTACTTTGTTCTTTTATCCTTATTTGTTATGAAGTGTAAAAAGAGTGACACAAAATGCCATGCTTTTTTATTCCTTTTACGTTTAGTATTGGAGTTACTTTAACATCCTTAAAATAGTAATTATGATTGAATAAAAAGACGAGAGTTGGAAATTAGGAAATCATAGAAAAAACGATCTATAAGATGTAATACTGAACCTAAAATAATTAAAGATAAATAAGATATACTACACGACGACGCATGTTGTTTAACAATGTAGTTTTAAGGTGTATTATCCCTTTGCTTGATACACCTATTGTTTATGTTTTTTATCACCCTTTTATCATTACAAACATCAAAGCGACTAATGTGTTGCTTTGATGTTTGATGAAATGTTTTCAGGTATGATTACTAATTCATTCTGCGCATTAATCTTTACTCATCTGATCACAACAATTATTTTTACAGGTTGTCCATTTCACATAGCTGTAGCAAATACTATAAGATTAAAAGCATATAATTGAATATGAGTGTAAACTGTATACATTATTTATCCTTCTTTTAACTTCTTGGAGATTTTCCATATGATTGAGTATCTCTATACGCTTTTCTTTAATGAATATTAAATGATAAAACTTTCAATTTTATGACGCTCTTTGTATGTTAGTTTTTAAACTTTAATTAATCCTTCATTTATTTAAGAATTCATAAATCAGTTGAAATATTTGCATCAAATTCATCTGATTTTTTAGTATCTATTTTTTTCCCATCTATTGTCACCCTTATTTCTTGTTTTTGGTTTGCTGTTACCATCCAAGCATTCGGTAAATAACGATCTTCATGGGATAATGTAGAAGGTGAATTTATAACCTTTCCTCCTAAATATAGCGTAGCAGAAGAACCTCCATCCATGGCCATTGCATTTATTGCTCCTTTTTCATATAGAATATCTTGACACTCTTTTAACGTGGCTCCTATGCTATGTGTTTGTCTACCATCTATCACTAGAAACATTATTGTGCCATCTTCTTTTTGAGCCATAATACTTCGTGGAGCAGAACCCCAACCACCGTCTCCTTCTGTGATCATTTTTTCTCCATTTACAATTAACTGTGGCATAAATCCTGCTGCTGAAACGACTTGTTTATCCAAAAGTTGTTGGGTAGAATAATTTCCTGTTATCATTTGTCCAAACTTTGTTAAACCGGTAATAATTGTAGGGGTATTTTTATCTATATTTGTATCAATAGCTTTTCCATTTTCTATTACTATTCCAGTTGCAACATTTCCTCCACCTCTTCCTGTCTCATCAGCAAATCCACTTGCATTCACAGCAACAAGTGCATGATTACGTTTTGCCATTACACTAATTTTTTCTCCCCTGTTAGCTCCTTGTGTTCCTTGATGGCTAACAAGTTTAACATTGAAGGGATTGCTAATGGTAATTAACTTTCCTTCGAAAAGAAAACGACTATCTTTATTACTTTTAATTGTTTCTACATCAATTTCTAATGGCTG
This sequence comes from Bacillus sp. FSL P2-0099, assembly GCF_038007445.1. Classification (NCBI taxonomy): domain Bacteria; kingdom Bacillati; phylum Bacillota; class Bacilli; order Caryophanales; family Bacillaceae; genus Bacillus; species Bacillus sp. FSL P2-0099. Next base: position 326,336 of record NZ_JBBOXE010000002.1, on the reverse strand, counting down.
ATTTTTTAATTCTTCTAATCTTTTTCCTGCTATTTTTTTATAAATAGCCTCATCACTATTTGACCATTTTGGATGATTAATTCTATCTTGCAGTTTATCTAGTTCCTTTTGGGATAGGAATGTATATTTCGCATATTGTGGATGCTGAGAAGTTAGTATACTTCCAGCAATTGTTACACGAAGATCTCGGCCATAGTTAGTACCAAATAATATTCCTATGCCAATAAGCATGAAAATAGAAAAAAGAAGCAAAATTCGTTTGAAGATTTTTCTTAGATGTTTCATAGGTTTCTCCTCCGGCATTAATTACATTCAATGAATCCTTTAAAATATTATTTGCCTAAAGACAAAAGTGTTTGTTTCCCTCATTCCCGAGTTCCCCACTATGTCTTGGCAAGTAAAGGAAAATACTTATTCTACATTTCGTATTTATTTCAGTGTATATTTACAAATTTAATAACGTTTTTGCAACCATGAAATAAATTACTAATCCTGTTCCGTCAACAAATGTTGTAATAAATGGACCAGAAACGACTGCAGGATCTAATTTTAATTTTCTCAGAATCAAAGGTAAAACAGCTGCAACAAGAGAGGCCCAAATAACAATAAATAATAAAGTGATTGCTACAACTTGTGCAACTTCTGTTCCAACTCCTAACATATAAGCACGAGTGAGCCCAGCTACCCCAAGTGCAAGTCCAAGAAGCATGCCAATTGCAAATTCCTTTTTCATTACACGGAAAATGTCTTTAAATTTCACCTCTCCAATACCGATTGCACGAGTAATTGTTGCTACAACCTGTGTTCCTGTATTTCCTCCAGTACCTACTAATAACGGTACAAAGAAAGCTAAGGCAACTACTGTTTCAATTTCGTCTTCAAAATACTTTAGTACTGTACCTGTATATGCTTCAGCAACAAAAAGAAGCAATAACCATGGTAGACGTTTGAAGAAAATGCTCCAAATACTAGATTCAAAGTAAGATTGATTTAACGGTTCACTTCCGCCTAACTTTTGGATATCTTCTGTAGCTTCTGCTTCCATAACATTCATTACGTCATCAAATGTTATAATACCAATCATTTCATTATTTGCTGTTGTTACGGGTAATGCTGCTAAATTATAATTCAGTAGCTTTTTTACAACTTCTTGCTGATCAACTTCAGCGTGTACTGAAATTACCTCTTGAATCATGATAGTAGATAATATTTCTTCATCTGCTGCTAGTAATAACTCATGTATGGAAACGATTCCCTTAAGATAACCATGACTATCAAGAACATAGATATAAGATATTGATTCTACATTTTCAGAATGCTCCCTAATGTACTTCAATGTCATTTTTACTGACCAATTCCCTCTAACTGCAACAAAATCACTTGTGACAAGACTTCCTGCCGTTTCAGGTTTGAAAGCCATTAATTTTTTTACATTATGTTTTGTAATTTTATTTAAATACGCCATTAATTTAGCTTGTTTTTCCGGATGAACCGCTAGAAGTAGATCTACTGTTTCATCAATCGGTTGTAAATCTAGTAACTTTTTAGCTTTGTTTTCAGATAAGTGAATTAAGATATTATATTTTTCTTCTGTACTCAAATGTTGAAGAATTTTTGAGCTTTTTAATACAGGAATCTTATCTAGTAATATGACTTGATCTTCAATTGAAAACCGTTTTACTTCTTGTGCAACATCATACGACGGATGACGTAAAACTTTCTCTGCATCCAAATTATTTTGGGTTACAAGTAATTCATTTAATAATTTCTTCATGTTAACTCCTCCTTATATTGCTAAGGGAGACTCTAGAGTTTCATGAGTGGTTTTGTGTTATTTTATCTGTCTAAAATTTTTATTAGAGCATTAATAGTTACATTGCAATCAATTTATTATTTAGAACTACCTCCTTTTTGAATATAGACAAGATAAAAATAAATAACATTAAACAAAAAAACCTTTACTCAAAAAGGAGTAAAGGTTTTTTACAATACAAATAAATGATTATTAAGACAGCTCTGCAAAAATCCCAGAGGTGCCTTTCTATCAAATCGTATACCACTCCCTCGTTGAGTTTTAGCACTGTATAGCATAGGTTTTTATAACCAGCTACATTAAAAAGGGCCTTAATCCGACCGTTCCTGTTGACCCATTGGCGTCTCTCGACATTTTTGGGCAGCAGCGTTTCTCTATACAGGAGCCTCACCTAACAAAGATTATTGAATTACTTCAAAATTTAAACCAAAATTTAATATTTGTCAACTAACTTTCGATTCGATTCATAATAAATTCTTTTTTAGAGAAATGTAATTCGATTCTATTGTAAATTTGAAATTCAACTTAAAAGATATAAAATTTATATACAATTAGTTCGAAGAAACGTTATAAAATATATGAAATTTCGTATAGGAAACTTATTGTTTATGATCAATTTGTAACTTTATAGCAGGAGTTGAATTATTAGTCATACCGTACTTCAAAAGAACATTCTTCAAAAATCTTATTTTATGATTAAAATCTTCTTTACTGTTTATCAAATTTATATGGTTAAACTACTTAATCAAATTATACACTACAGGCCGAAAATAAGTATCTATACGAGATGATTAAATACATTTTCTTGCATTATTTCTCAAAATTCATAAAACAATAAAGAATATAAAATTAGCAATATGCTTACTTGACAAGCAAAAAAAAAGTATTTATGCTGGCTACACGAAACAAATACATAAAATTTATATTGCTAAACCTGTTAGGTGAGGCTCCTATACAAACACAGGCTATTGCCCAAAAATGTCGAAAGACGCCAATGGGTAGAACAGGAATTGTCGGATTAAGGCTCTTCTTAAGATAGCTAAGTAATCAATTTCCATTACTTTACGTTGTATAGTGCCAAAGCTCTACTAGGGGGAGGAAAGCTTTATTTAGTCATGCCAATTTAAATCCCCCCTAGTATGTAACTAGGGGGGATTTTTGCGTAAGAAAACAGGGTGTAAGCTATAGAATCTTTCAAAACAAAAATACTATTTAGTAGTTGATGAGAACAAGATTCTACTCATTAGCAAATGTAATATTAAGTGTTAATGTAAATCAGGAGGATATTAAAATGAAAAAAATATTAAAACTCGATTATCTATTGCTCCTCCCTCTATTCATAACATGTACTTTAGGTATTATCATGATGTATAGCGCGAGCTCCATTGTTGCTGTTCAACATTACGGTTATAACAGTAGGCATTTTGTTGATTCTCAATTAACAAAGCTATTTTTAGGAACAATAGGGTTAATAGTTTGCGCTATTCTCCCATATGAAATATGGAAAAAACGAATAGTCTCTATCTGTATTATGGTTGGGGGAATTTTTTTATTAATTATGGTTTTGTGGAAAGGAAAAGTGGTAAATAATGCTCAATCATGGATCTTTGGAATACAGCCAGCTGAATTTCTTAAATTAGGAACAATACTTGTAACAGCCCGTTTTTTTGCATTACGACAAGAACAAGCTAAAAATATTTGGAGTGGTAGCGGAAAACTTTTATTTTTTTTAGCTGCAATTTTTTTCCTAATCTATAAACAGCCAAACTTAGGATCTGCACTTTTAATATTAGGTATAGGTTTTAGCATATTTCTTTGCTCAGGAATAAATATAAATCTATTAATCAAAAGAACTATAATCGGTTCTATTTTGTGGTTACCTATTTTATATCTTTTGATTCAATATAGTTTGTCAGAAGTTCAAAAGACACGTATTACTACGATTTTCAATCCCTTTGTTGATGCGCAAGGAAATGGATACCAGCTTGTAAATTCTTTTATTGCCATTGGCTCTGGAGGAATTACTGGTCGTGGATTCGGAAATAGTATTCAAAAAACCGGTTATCTTCCAGAACCACATACTGATTTTATAATGGCAATAGTTTCTGAAGAACTAGGATTTTTTGGTGTATTTATAATACTGGCTGGAGTTGCGACTATAGTACTTCGCTCCTTAAAAATTGCACAATTATGTGAAGATCCATTCGGCAGTTTTATAGCAATTGGTATAGGTTGTATGATTGGTATGCAATCTGTTGTTAATTTAGGGGGTATTACAGGACTATTTCCTCTTACAGGTACACCATTTCCATTTGTGAGTTTTGGAGGAAGTTCTTTAATGGTTAACTTAATAGCAATAGGAATATTACTTAATATTTCAATTTTCAATAAAATCAAGTTTATTAATTATGATATATAATTTTTCATATGTAATTCTATTTTTTATAATTATTTTTTTAAAATTATAAAATTCAACCTCATTGAGCAATCTATATTCAAAGAATTTCTAATTAAGTTTTTAACTGTATGAATATTCATATTCATTTTAATATAAAAAAAGGCAGGCATTAATATGTGCTTGCCTTCCGTTCTCAAAATCAATTACACCTACAACAACGTGGGGTAAACCAAATCCTGACTTCTACGCTCTATTTTTTACTTTTCTAAAACAATTTCTGCTATTTCATTAGCATATTTTTTAGAGTCAAATGCATCATAATTACTTAGTACCACAACAGACAAATATTCTTTTGGAAACCGCATGAAGTGTGAACGATAACCTGCCCAGCTTCCTGAATGTTCCAAGTATCGATAGTTAAAGTCTTCTGCAAGCCTTAGCCCAAAAGCATAATCTTCATTGTGAATAATCGTTTCCCCAGTTGGAGAAATTTTCGGACCTATTTCGTTCATTCTTGTAACAAGTTCTTTTCCACCAACGGTACCTGTAGTTAAATTCTCTCCCCACTTTACCAGGTCTTCAACTGTTGAATGCACTGCCCCATCCCCTGTATGTTCCCAAGGGCTTTCATAGATTTTAAATGTTCCTTGCTCATTCTTCGAATATCCACTAGTAATTGGTGTAGTAGTTGGGTAGTAATCTACAATTGTTGTGTCCCTCATATATAAAGGGTCAAAAATACGCTCCTTTGTAAACTGACGTAGAGACTTGCCACTTACCTTCTCTACCACTTGTGATAATAAAAAATACCCTGTATTGCTATACTCAAATTTTGTTCCAACTGGGAACCTTGCAATTTGATGACCACTAAGGTGTTCTAGCGATTCTTCCACAGTTAATGTATCAGTAAATTTAATATTTGCTGCTTCAGCCAATTCTATATAATCAACTAGTCCACCAGTGTGGTGAATTAGGTGTCTCAATGTTACAGGTTCAGCATATGCTCCTATAGAAGGGACAAACTTTACAATTGAATCATCTAAACTCAATTTCTCCTCTTGTTCTAAGAGTAATATAGAAAACGCTGTAAATTGTTTAGAAACCGAGGCAATATTAAAAACATTTTTAGTGGTTATGGTTATATTTTCCTCTATAGAAGCTATGCCAACTGCACCTTTATAAGTTACTCCGCTATCGAAACTAGCGATATATGCAAAGCCAGGGGCTTTTGATGAAAATTTGTTAAATAATTGTTTAATGGATATATGTGTCTTTTCATTATATGTATTATTCATCTCAATCACGTACCCTTCGCTTAAAATGATTAGAAATATAATAAAAAATACTATATATAAAAAAATATCAGCGTGAATGTAAGTGTTTAAAAGTCATAGCATGAGTCGTATCGTCTATTATAAAAAGCAAACTTAATTAAGTTTGCTTTTTTAATGTTATTCCAAATCTAATTAGTTTTGATAAAATATCTTTTGTTTACGCTGAAATGGATATGTTTTAATTTCATCTGTATCTAAATTTTCATGAAATAGATGTATGGCTATAATTTGTCTACAATCATAGGTATGGTAATAATATGTACCAGACTCCATACACATTGCGCTTGTATAAATGGTATTATCTAATGTACCTTCTTCCGTTATTACTCCACCTTTTGGAACCTCACAATTTGATAAGATATGAAAAATGGCCGATATACCCTCTTCTTCGTTATCTATACCTTGAATATTTTGTTTGCCATATGCTGCCCGAACAAACCTTGATGGTGGGGTGAAATCCCCAGGGAGTCCCATCGAACCTGAACCTTGTCCAAAAGCACTTAATGGTACATCCCCCCATTGGGTTGGCGCATATGGCTGCGATTTAAGACCTATATATTGTCTTGAATTTTGTAAATGCCAGTTAAACTCAGGACTATTGGTCATTACCCCAAGAGGATTATCATATATTTTTAGTCCTTCAGTTGTCGGCTCTAATACAATACATTCTCCCCTTTTATCCGCTAAAATCCAATGTAGCGGTGGAGTAACTCCTAAAACAGGTAATGGTACATCCAAAAAGGAAATACTATCTACAGATTTCTTTAACTCTTCGACAGAATTGAATTGTGTGAGACTCCATGCCACAAAATCAAATGGAGCCAGATTCGTTTTATTGTCGTCTATACTGTTACTATAAGTAGCGAATCCTGGAAAATAGAGTGTTGCACATGTCATACCTGATTCATTTACTCCGTCCGCCAGAATAATCCTTCCTTGATGGTTAATCCCCATCCCGACAACAGCTTGTTTCGCCTCGATGGTTTCACTAGTTATATTGTTCCATTGATAACTTCGAGGAACTATTATTACTTCTTGATTGAAATCTAATGTGAAATCCATCGTTCTTGCAAAAAGATGCTGACCGCTTTTTGTCTGTAATGTCAAACTGGTACACATAAAGAACACCCCTTTATTTAGTTTATTTGAACAAAAACCATTTAATTTCTATCCTTAAGTTAATAGGCATGTATCGTGACCTCTATTAAAAAATATGGTTGCTAATTTTATTTCGATCTTCCTTGCACCCAAGCAGCAATATCATTTATAACATACTCAGGGATATTAGCAGGACTATAATATTCATCCGGTTTACTTAACTCCCCATCTCCTTCTGTAAAGAAGTGATTTAACTTTGGATATAGTCGATAATCAACGTTATCTCGCTCTTTTAATTGTTCTTTCCAAAGAGGAATTTCGATTTTTGATTGAACTTGATAGTCTCTTTCTCCTTGAATAATAAGAAGCGGTGTCTTTTGTTCTTTTGACATTTCTGCTGCTTTAATTTTCCGGATAGAATCCCAAAATACTGCTGATCCTAAATAAAAATCTTTTGGAGGATTCTGACTAGAGAAATTGGGATCATTTAATAATTCAAATTGCGATTTGTAAAATTTATATTCATCGGGTTTCATTGCTCCAATGGAAAAAAGATACTCAAATTGATCTAAAACAACATCTTGGATCGTACGGGCTGGTCCGCCCATCACGATTGCCCCAGCAATATTTTGATTTTGGTCTTTTCCAATCATTTTCGGAAGCATCATTCCACCTTGACTATGACCAAGAATATAAATTTGATTCTTATCTATCATAGGTTCATTTTGAAGAAAATGAGTCACAAGAAGAGCATCATCTGTTGTCTCTTTATCAACTGTATAAAAAGGACTGTATTGTGTTTTCAATCCATGTTCATAAGTTCGTTTATTATAGCGAAGGACAGCAATTCCTTTCGAGGCAAGACCTTCAGCTAAATCGCGAAATGGTTTTAAAGCAAACGCTGTTTCATCCTGATCGGTTGCTCCAGATCCTTGCACAAGAATAACCGCTGGGAAAGGATCCTTACCTTTTGGAACAGACAATGTTCCTGGTAATGGAAATGCACCACTTCCAACTACTACTTCTTTATCAACAAATGATTCAGGCTTACTATATGATGGACGCTCTGCAACAGGACTAAACGACATGCTGAGTTGAAAATCGTCTATTTTTCCAGATGGATCTAGTTTAATTAGTAAAGGTACAGTAAATTGTTCAAAAACTAATTTAACTTCTACATTCGCATGCACGGAATTTGTCTCTTTTTGTATTACCTCTCCAATTCCTAGAAAAGAACCTGCTTGTAATTGCAATGGGAGTCCCTCCCAATAGCTCTTCAGCCATTCTTCGGATATTATTTTCTGTAATGACCTTGAGGTTAAATCAAATGCAGATTTATAATCTTCACTATTCATATGGCGAATAAATGAAAGAGTAGTAGATATAATAGGATTTTCATCATCAATATTGTCTACTTTTTTTATTGTGTGTTTGTTTCCTTTAATGTCGGAATAAATTGATGGTTAAACGGATTATTATATGTATTGGGATATACACTTGTTTTCAATACATCCATATTCCGTTCCTCATACAGACTTGAAGCAATCGCGAAATTTTTAGGTACAGTTACTTCCTCCGCATATGAAACTGAAGGAATCGTTATTGTACAAATTGCACTGACAAGTAATAACTTATTACCTATTCTTTTTTTCTTGCCCATATTTATTGATTCTCCCTTCAAAATTTAAAATTTTTAATACAGTATGCCAAATACTATAAGGGAAATAAAAATTATCAAAGAGATTAATAATCTACTTTACGATTCCCCCTAACAAATTAAAAAACTATTATAAACAAACTTCAATAAAAAATGCCTTCCCCCTCTTTTTATAACTCGATTTTTTGATTAGATGGATGTTATCTAAAACAGAATTATTTATTGCATGTGCTTCGTGCTGATTAAATCTATAGTCGATCGTCAGCAGACAATCGACTATAGATTCTTATAATTATTGTGTTCGCTAAATGAGAATTTAACGAACACTTGGGTGATATGAGTTAATCCCCCTTTCTATCTCAGATGTAAATGTAAAAGGACATGAAACTCCAAACTATTTAGACAAGAAAGTCTAAACTTTCGCTTTTAGATATTGGTTGGGACAAGAAACTCTAAAACTAAATTTTATAGATTTACAGAACTAACGCCATTTAATCTTGTTTAAGATGCTCCCATTCTTACCTAATGACTTATACCATCATTCTTGTTAATTCATTCATATAAATGTAATGATTCAAATGGATTATGGGAATTACATTATCTTGAAGGAAAACTTTTCCCCCCCAACAATTCATATATGATTCAAAAGGTCTATGTATTTTTGAAGTCCTTCAAAATGTTATCTTGATCATTTCGACACATTGATTTTTATAGAAATATACCTACTTCAAAAGGCGTATTGTAGCATATAAAAAGAAGAATCCAAAATGGACTCTTCTTTTATAAATTTAAATGGGTAAGATTTAGATATGTCAGAGCATTCCTCAAATCATTCTGTAAGTAAGTCCCAGAGTGGCACCTCATTCCCTAAATCGTTTCCGTAACCCAATTACAGCAAATATTTTACTGTCCGTAAAGCGTACTCGATTATTACGCTATCGTCCCTCCGTTTTTTTGAATTTAGGTCAAAGTTTTAACTAAATAAATTGTGCCAATAGTTGGTTAAATTTCTCGCGTTCTTCCCAGAAAAGGCCATGACCACTATATTGAAACGGAACAAGCTGTGAATTTCTTATTTTTTCATTTAGTTCTTGAGCTTGTGCAAAGGGAATAACTTTGTCATGAATGCCATGAACGATTAAAGTAGGAACATTAATTTTCGGAAGATCCGCATGTAGCTGCTCATCTCTTAATGTAGTTATAATAGCAGCTGTCGACCAACTTGCTGCTTGTAGTCCCATTTGCAAAAACCAGTCCGAAAATGGTTTAGTTATATACTGAAAGAAAAAGCCATCTGTTACGTCCTGCATCATTTTAGGTCGATCATTTAAGGTTTCTTTAAGATAGTTATTAGCAGTTTCTGCGGTAAATCCAGTTGGAGCGGCCGCATCAATAAGAACAAGCTTTGATACCCTAAAACCATTGTGACGAGACATATATCGAATTGCGATAGACCCACCGGTAGAGTGACCAACAAGAGTAAAATTGTTTATTTGAAGTGTACCAACTACTGTGCGGATATCATCTGCAAGTCTGTTAAAAGTATAGCCGTTCATTGGTTTATCCGAATTGCCAAATCCCCTCCAGTCTATACCAATACAGCGATAGCCCATAGTAGGAAGAATATTAAACTGATATTCAAACTGTTTATGGCTTAACGGCCAGCCATGTAAAAATACGAGGGTCTTATTTCCCCCAGGGTTAATATCTTCTACATATAAATTCACACCTGACTCTACGGTAACAAAGTATCCCATGAAGATTCCTCCCTAGTTAATATAGTTACAACAATAGATATTCATTTTGGTTAACATAAATGAGTACCAATTCAAGTTATAGGCCAGGGAATCGAAACGGGACGGGCTTTATTGAACTAAACGTGTGTTCGAAAAGGTTTACCTTTTGAAAGGAATAAAACAAAAAGGAACCGGCTATGGTTCCTTTTTGTTTTGCATAATTTTTTATGAAATAACTCATTTTCTTAAAAAATATTTTTCAACGTCTTTGAAAATTGAAATTAGATCTTGAAATTGGCTTGATGACTGTAATTGTTCTTTGATTACTTTGTAGAAAGTATTTTTCATCAGTTCAAATATTGAATAAATTGCCCACTAATTATTTCTCTATTTGCCCATCTGGAATAGGTCTCTTTTATTATTATTGATAACGTTCTTAAAATTAGCTTCTCTTTAACAATCTTTTTTCTCTGATGATTTATGTTTTACTCTATAAGAGAGAGCGGTAACTTGTTGGGAATATTTAAAACCTTTTTCAGATTTTTCGGAAACCCATTTTGAAACAGGTCTTAGTAAACTATTTATGCTGACAATAAGAATGGTTCCTGTTATAGCTATAAGTAAATAGCCGCTACCTGCTAATGTTCCTACAGCCGCAGAACACCATAAGGTTGCTGCGGTATCCAGTCCTCGAACTGTCAATCCATCTTTCATAATAACTCCAGCACCTAAAAAACCAATCCCGCTTACAATTTGAGAAGCTATTCTTGTAGGTGTATTATCAGTTGGAGTGAGTACACTTAATAGTACAAAAAGTGCAGCACCAACGGAAACAAGTACATTTGTACGTAATCCAGCAATGCAATTGTGCCATTGACGTTCTAAACCAATTATTGCTCCAACAAGTATTGCTACAAGTAACCTGAGTAGAATATCTAGTTCCATATTTCTGTCTCCTTAATTTCCATCCTTAATGATCATCATGCTCTAAATTGACTTGTTGTAATGGAATCACCTTTGTTTTTTTTATAATTTTATAGCCGAACCAAAATACAAGAAACAGCAGTAAACCAATATAAGTAGCAAGTACTTCATACCAATCGACATGTGACCCTATAATGACTGAATAATTCTGTCCTAAAATAATAATAGTACATATTACAAAAGCTAAAATAGGACCGATAGGATACCACTTTGCTTGATACGGGAGCTTATTTAAATTCTTTCCTTGATGTAAAAAAGCCTGTCGAAAACGATAATGGCTTATAGCAATCCCTAACCATGCAATAAATCCACAAAGTCCCGAAGCATTCAAAAGCCATATAAACGCTTGCCCTTCTCCAAATAAAGAAGCTGCAAACGCTACGATTGCCACAGCCGTTGTCATAAGTAATGCATTAATAGGAACACCTTGTTTATTTACTTTTTTTAAACACTTTGGAGCTTTCCCTTCTCTTGCCATTACCCATAACATTCGGGTTGCAACATACATTCCAGAATTACCAGCTGATAGAACTGATACCAAGATAACTGCATTCATAATAGAAGCTGCAAATGCGAATCCAATTTTCTCAAATACTAGTGTGAAGGGACTCATTGTAATATTACTAATATCATTGTTAACTAGATTCGGATCTGTGTAGGGAACTATGACTCCAATTACGCAAATGGTAAGTATGTAAAATAAGAGAATTCTCCAAAAGATTTGCCGCACAGCTTTTGGAATATGCTTTTCAGGAGCTTTACTTTCTCCAGCTACAATTCCGACCATTTCTGTACCTTGAAAGGAAAACCCCGCAATCATAAACACACTAAAAATAGAAAGAAAACCTCCATGAAAGGGTGCATCTCCAATTGTTAGATTGTGAAATCCAATGGGATTTCCTTTGAAAATTCCAAATATAGTGGCTATTCCTAACATAATAAACACGACTATAGTAATAACTTTTACAAGTGAAAGCCAAAACTCCATTTCTCCATAATGTTTCACTGAAAGAATATTAATTCCAAACATAAACAGGATGAATAACGCACTCCAAAGAATAGATGGACTGTATGGAAACCAATATTTCATAAGAATAGCTCCTGATGAAATTTCAACTGCAAGAGTAATAGTCCAGCTAAACCAGTAATTCCAACCAATCGCAAAACCAAATGCAGGATCTACAAATTTAGAAGCATACGTACTAAAAGAACCAGATGTAGGCATATACGCTGCCATCTCTCCCAAGCTGGTCATCAACAGGTAAACAATACACCCCATCAACAAATAAGCTATAATTGCTCCACCAGGTCCTGCTGTATGAATCGTATTTCCGCTTGCTATAAATAACCCAGTCCCAATGCTTCCACCTATAGAAATCATTGTTAAATGTCTCATCCCTAATTCTCTTCTTAATTCAGAAGGCTGGGAATTAGAAGGGAAAGAAAAAAGTGGATTTTTCGTTTTTATGGGTGTCTCTTTCAAGTGCCTCATCCTTTTTTTGAATTATTTTCCAGAAAAAGAGTATAAAAAAAGACACCAAAGTTCACCCAGTGTTTTTAAAAGTCACCATAGTATCCCCTCTCGAAACGCTTACGAGGTTAGCTGTCGGATTCGGGCCTTGAGAGTAGCCCTACCTTCATTTAAGAAAGATTCACCCCAAGTGCAATCGCACAAAATTTGGTTCCCCCGCTCCATATGGATTCAGCGAATAGTGATATGAATTTATGTACAATATATTACTCCTATGCCCTCTTGTTTGTAAACAAGAAAATAAACGTTTTTTCAGGGGTGGATTTTTCGCGCTGTACACTTTATTTATAATTTGAATTCTTAAATTAAGTTACATACTTTAAAAAAAGTGAGAATTACAAGTATAGTAATGCATGAAGAAGAGTTTGAATTAAATAAAAATACTGTGCCACATTTTTATTGAGTCTATTATCTACTATCGTTTTACAATTTGAATGGCTACGACTTAGCCTAATGATTACTGGAATTTTGTTTTTACTTTACATGGGATACGTTATTTGGAGGTCTGAGTCAACTACAAATAAAACGAATAAAGCATTACCAATCCGTCAACAAATCATCTTTGCTTTATCGGTTTCTTTATTAAACCCACATGCCCTCTTAGATATAGTTGGTGTTATCGGGACAAGTGCATTAAAATATGTCGGAACGGAACAAGTTATTTTTACAATCACATGTATTACAGTATCTTGGATTTGGTTCTTTGGATTAACGCTCGCAGGTACAGTCATGAAGAAACTAGATGGTACAGGAGGTTTAATGAACATATTCAACAAATGCTCCGCCCTATTTATCTGGGGAACTGCCATTTATCTTTTTATTGGATTAACATAACGTACAGGGAACCGGTTAAAGTGTTTGGCCTTATAGTATAAAATACGATTCCGCTAGGAATCTACTAGTATCCGTGTTCTTCTTCATATATTTGGGCCAGAACCATAAATATATATGATTTTAATTAAAAAAGAGGGTATTATGGTGGGGAAAAATAGGATAGGTACATTTATATCGATTTTAATACCGGTTTTATTGATTGTATTCAATGTTAACTTTATATACAAACTTACTCTAACTGTACTTCCAGGACTCTCTATTTTTTTACCTATATTTCTTTGTCCAATTGGATTTCTCTTAGCCATTTTGTCTCATATAGTAGATAAAAATACTGGAGCAAAGATCGGGATAATATTAAATGTGGTAGTATTTTTGATTCCTTTTATTTGGATGATATATTGCTCATACGACCATCATGCGCTAGATTCATCAGTATAGTCTTGAATTAAATGAGAGAGTATGGCGTCAGTTTAAACCAACCAATGATTCTTGGTGAGTTGATGAGACGTATGTGAAAGTTAGAGGTCAATGGATGTAAATAGATACTTTCGTTTTAGTATCAGTAATAGTATATAAAATATCAAAACTGAAAGAATGTTAAAGGTGAAAAATGAAAAAAATAATAGCAATCTTATCGATTTTTTTGGTGGGAATTATTGCGTGGAGTATTGCTGATAAAGAAGATTCATTTGGTATTAAAAGCTGGATGACATCAGAATATTATGTTCAAATTAATGGAGATGGGCAAGAAAAAACGACTGAAGTTGATGATGGTACAAAAGTTAAAGACACTTGGTATACATTGAAAGCGTATAATGCATATGGGAATGAAAAAATTACGGGTGAATGCATATCTCCGTGTTGAAGTAGGTGGGAAATATAAAGATGAAGCTTATTATGGAATTGATAGATATGAAGAAGTAAAACCTGAAGATATACCTAAAAAAGCAAAAGAAAAGTTGGATAAAAAAAACTAATTACATAGAGGTCATCATACAGTGGTCTGCCCCCCATTTGTCAATCCAAATGGGGCAGACCTATTTTTTTCGTTAGCTTGATAGCGATGGGGCATGTACACACCCCACATTTTTATGTTCTTTCTTACTTTTCAAAATAAGCCGCACCAAAGTTTTCATTAAATCTCTTACACCATATAGAAACCGAACCATATGTACTTATATCTATCCCTTCAGGAATTTCATAGTTTTGGTCTCCTTTGTTTCCCTTTAACTTTCCTAATTCAATATACCGATGGTTGTTAACGTCTTCATTATCTTTCAAACGATTCGTAGGAACTAATACAACTCGAACATCTGGCCCGTTAGAAGTTGAAAAATTGGAAAGTCGTAAAATACGTTTTCCATTCGCTAATTGATGGATTGTTGCTGTTCCAGTTGTTTCATGGACACCATTTTGAAACTGACCTTCACTTATTACTCGTTCTTGTTCTTGTTGTTGTTTTGTTTCGTTTGATTGTATTTCTGTTTGTGGCAATGCTTCATTCACTTGCTTATCAATAAATAATTTCTCGGGGCGGAACAAAGACCATAAAATTCCTCCGACAATTATAAAACCTCCTATAATCAATACATGTTTTCTTTTCATAAAATAAAAAACCTCCTGTAACATACTGTATAGTAGTATGTTAACAAGGAAGTCTTTCATTTCTATAATATAAGTATTACAAAAGTCTTTCAGCGGTCTTATTTTTTTCTGATGTGATGGGAAGAGTAAACCAAAATTCACTTCCCTGTTTGCCATCTAAGCGATTTCTCACACCAATTTCTCCTTTATGCATTTCAATCAATGATTTTGCAATGGCTAATCCGAGTCCGGATCCACCAGATTGTGAACTTCTTGATTTATCCGTTCTAAAAAAACGCTCAAATATGCGTAATTGGTCATTTGGAGTAATTCCTTCTCCTTCATCACGCAAAATGAATTGGACTTGTTGCTTTTTTTTATTTTCCTTTACAATCAATTCGATTGTTCCAGAAACAGGGGAATACCGAATCGCATTATCTAACAAATTACTGATGACCCGTGCTATTTTACACGGCATAATTAAAAGTCGAGGTAATGTATCAGGAACCTGCAATTGTAAATCGATCTGTTTGTTTGCTAATAAGAAAGAATGTGACTCTAGTACATCTAAAAGAATTTTGTCCATATGTGTAAAACTTGGATGAAAATCTACTTGTCCAATTTCTAACTTTGAAAGGTCAAATAAGTCATTAATTAATCCACTTAATCGATTTATTTCTTTTAAGGTCGTCTCTAAGTACTGCTTTCTCGTTTCAGGATCTTCAATTAAGTTATCTTGTAATGCTTCTATCATCAATTGTATGCTAGCCATAGGCGTTCGTAAGTCGTGTGAAATATTCGTAATCAGCTCCTTACGTGCCTTTTCCCCTTCTTCTAACTTAGTAAACCCTTCTTCTAAATTTTTAGCCATCCGTTGAAAGGCTGTTGTTAATTCTTTAAACTCCCGTGGTTCTTTTCCAATTATGTACATCGTTTCAAATTGTCTATCGCTAAATTGTTTCGTTAGTTCAATTAAATTTTGAATGGACCTCATGATAGGGCGTGTCATTAACCAGTAAATAAACGTTGAAATAATCAGTCCGACAACCGCAATTACTGTTAATAGCCGTGTTTGTTCTGGTTCAAGTAACATTTGCGTTTCACTATACCATATAGCAATTACCAAGATACTGGTACTTAATAAATTCATCAATAACAATTGAATACGTAAACTCATGTTTCATTTCCTCCATTTGGCTCAAAGCGATATCCTATTCCCCAAACCGTATGAATCCAACGATTCTTTGTCGTATGCTTTTCCAGCTTGTCACGTAAACGACTCACTAACACGGTTACTGTGTTTGTACCCCCATCATGTTCAAAATCCCAAATAAGTTCAAGAAGTTGCGAACGGGAAAACACTTGTTTTGGATGCTGTGCCATGACATAAAGTACCTCGAATTCTTTCACAGTTAATTCCACGTTATTTTCACAAACGAGTACACACCTTGTCTTTGGATAAATTTTTAAATCTGGAAATTCTATCACTTCTGATAGATATTCTTTTGCTTGTATCGTTACCTGGCTGCCTCTTCTTAATATAATTTGAACCCTTAATACTAATTCACGAGGTGAAAATGGTTTTGTTACATAATCATCTGCACCCATTGTTAAGCCTAAAATTCGATTTCTTTCCTCTCCCTTAGCAGTTAACATAATAATAGGAACATTTGATTGTTGACGAATTTCCTCGCATAATTCCCATCCATCTTTTTTGGGCATCATCAAATCTAAAATAATCAAATCTGGTTGATATTGATGAAATACATCCCAGCCTTCCATTCCATTGATAGCTGTATATACTTCATATCCTTCTCTCTCTAGGTACCGTTTGCATACTTCTCGAATGTTTTCTTCATCTTCTACGATTAAAATTCTTTTTTTCATATATAATCCTCTCTTCTTTTTTACCAATCACAAAAGAAATGTTTCTCTTATTTACTTTAATCTAATAAATCTATGGAATCTGGATATACAGTTGCTATAACTGACAGTACTGCTAAGTTAGAATCCATTGCCCTGGTCTTATATTCACTAAAAATTATTAAAAGTGATTCTATAATACAGATGGTCATTTTAACATTTTGCTACTTGTATGACTAGATAAGTTCTGTTTATGTACCATCCTAAAAGAATAATTACGGGGGGGTGTTTAGTTTGTGGCGCATGGAATAGAGGTAACAATTGTATAGAAAGATTTGCTACATTAGAAATCTATATAGGTACCCCCTCTCCATACGGACAGGGGGTACCATATATAGCATCATTCTTTACTTAATACTTTCTAACTCCCATTTGTGGTTATCACCTGTGAGGTTGTATTCTCAGGTTTTAAAATAAACTCACTAGAAGCTACAACTGGGGCGCTACCATTATTTGCAACAGTACTAGCCCATTATTAACTAACTTTTCACCTTGTAATATCCATTACTATCAAAGACGAAGGTCCTACGGCCATTCTCGACTTGTTGTTTCATGGACATTAGAAATGTACTTCTTCACATGATTAAATTCTTAAAAGAATATCAACGCCCACTCTTTAACCCATTTTCTCATTCACTGATTGGAAGCCTTGTTTTTAGTTTTTCAGAGTTATATGATCCAGTTAGGTTGAGGGATCTCATTTAGAGAGTCATATTTATAAAAAACAGACTCTTTTTGGATTATTAATAACCTTTGTGTCCATGACTGTCAAATTTATAAGTCTTCCAAACACCTTTCCCATTATCAAGTTCAACAGTGGTGTTTTGATAAATTGAACCATCTTCTTTGGCATAATAAGTAAAGTACCCGTAATAAGGGAAATGGTATCCACCACCAACAGAGAACCATCCTATCTTAGCTGCTCCAGAATCATCGAAGTAATACCATTTACCATCGATTTCTTGCCACCCTTTTTGCATTACGCCTTTATTATCGAAGTGGTATATTTTACTATTTTCTTTTTTAAACCCTGTCAACATAGCTTGTCCGTCATTATTAAAATAATATTTTTTTCCGTCAATATTTTCATAACCATCAAAAGTGTAGTGCTTACCATCTTTAAAATAATAATTCTTTCCATCAATTATCTTCCAACCCGAATAGGAAGCTCCATCCTCTAAGCTATAATAGTGCATTGTGACTTTTTCAGTTCCATCTGATTGGAGGAAAGGTCTCTTTCCAGTGAGTCCTGGCTTTCTAACAGAACCGTCTTTCTCAAAGACTACGTGTTTCCCGTTAAGAGTAACAGTAGTAGTACTAGCTAATGCTTTCCCATTCAGATCTGAAGCCCTCTCAAGCACGCCTTTGTTGGAAAAGTGAAGAATGACATGTTGGTCTTCTAGACGCATTTCATTCTTTGTAACTGCGAAATCTTTAAAATAGTAAATTTTACCTTCTATTTCTTTCAGACCCTCTTTAACAAACGCTCCAGAAGCATCAGAATATTGCTCATCTTTCCAGGCTGATCGCTGCAGAACACCAGAATCCTTGAAATGATAGACCTTACCCTCAATCTGTGCATCAGATGAGTTTGACGACATTACCAGGGAGTTAGAATGCGGAGCAAAATAATACGTATTAGCCTTAATTTCCTGCCAACCCTTCAAAAGAACTCCAGAAGCATCTGCATAATGATATGATCCATCTCGTTCTATCCAACTATTCGTTATTAATTTTCCAGAAGAATCGTATGCAGTCCATATAGAGCCATCACTTTTATCATTAGCTTTGAACTCTACTCTTCCATCATACTTCTGTCTATCATGTTCTTTACCAGGGTACCAGTCTATTAACCAGTTGTGAACTTCATCATTCGTTTTTGCAGTGAAACTAATTCCAGATCTGAAAGAATTAGCACCATCGTTTTCCTTCAAGAAGCCTTGAATGTATGGATTACTAGTCAGACGTACTCCATTCTTGTTTACCAAATCAAACTGCCATTTATTAAGAAAAGCGGGGGCTGAGACAAGTTCAAACAATTCATCGTCACCAATCGAATCGGAATATTGAAGAACATTTCCTTCTTTCCCTGAAAGATATTTTGAACCTGCTTTTACCAATACTTTATTGCTTCCTTTTTTATAGGGGATAATTTGATAGGATTCACCGTGATTTAGTGAGCCATATGCTGCTTTAATAGGTGTCTCTAGGGTATTGGTGATCTCTGCGAATACATTACTTGACCGGTTATTAAAATCTGCTTGAGCTGTAGGGTTATTCGTAACATAATTAGAAAGAACTTCTCTACCTACTGGATGTGAAGTCAATGTTGCTACCTTCTTTTGTTCATCTGTTAAGTAAGAAAAGCGGTCCACCCCTAATCCTTTAAAACCGTCAAGAGAATCTGCTCCAAATTTCTTCTTATAAAATTCGTCAACAAGTACTTTATTTTCACCGGATGTTTTTTCTACGTATATGGTGATACCTTGATTAAGCGCAACCCCGGTTTTTCCTTCATCCAATTGCGCCTTTGTAATGTAAAGAAGATCGTGCTCTGATACAGATTCTGCAAAGGGTTTCAAATCTACAATTGTACCGGGTTCTGTAATCTTAAGCTGTTGCCCCGATTTTAAGTCTTTCATCTCACTTTTTCCATCTGGATAAAGTACTTTAATCGTTCTAGTGAAATTGGAATCTCCTTTCGTATGATGCATAGAAATATTAAATTCCCCAGATTTAAAGTTAGGAGCTCTGTAAGACACATTCTCTGCATAGGGGCCAGTGTAATTAGATAAGTCAGGCTCCCCTACAGATATCCCAAGCTTTTCATAAATATCAGCTACAATACCTAATGAAGTAATAGTCACATCCAACACCGTGGCTAAACCTGCGCTAGCTTTGTTCTCTGTAACAGGGGCTAAAGAAAAAAGAATACCTAATGCCGCTGTGGCAGGAATTAATTTCTTACCAATTCTAATTGTTTTAAAGTTTTTTTTCATTTTTGTTTTCCTCTCTTAATAGAATTTAGTTCAGATTGCTTTAACACAATGCTGTTCCTCACTCTCTACTTGTACTTTTTATTAACGACTGATATAACATCAATATCAGTAAGTTCATCTTAGTTTAAAAATCTTTCATTTCTCTTTCACAAATGTTACAAAAGTCTTTCATAAATCTTTTTTTATTTTATGTATATTATGTTGCTTTTATGGGGGGGAGTTTGAGTGAAACTAATTGGGGTCTTATCAACAAAATGCGGTCGTACAAGTACATGAAGCTCCAAACCATTTGAGAAGAAAGTCTAAACTTTCACTTTTAGATATTGGTTGGGACAAGAAAGTCTAAACTAAATTTTTATAGATTTAAAGAACTATACCCATTTAATCTTGAGTGAAAAACTCCCATTCTTACCTAATAACCTATACCATCATGCTTACTAATTTATTCATATAAAGATAATGATTTTAAGTGGATTATGGGAGTTACATTAGTTTGAGGGAAAGCTTTTTTCCCGACAATTCATATATGATTCAAAAGGTCTATGTATTTTTGAAGTCCTTCAAAATGTTATCTCGAACCTTTCGACACATTGATTTTTATAGAAATTCTAATCATAAAGGGCAGTTAATATTAATTTGTTTTTGGCAGAGGTTTTGATAATTATAAATCCAACTTTTCTATTTTTGGGACGTTTAATTTACAGAAGATAGATAATAACATAATTTTCTCAATAAGGAATTTTCTGCTTTAAATATAATTTTTTCACAATTTATGGTATATCTGTATTAAGGGGACCTTTTCGGTTGATTAGGGAGAAAGATTATAAAAATGATATGGGAGGAACAAAAAATGTCATTGAAAAAGAAATTAGGTGTTGGAGTGGTTTCAGCCGCTCTTGGTTTATCTTTAATTGGTGGGGGAACATATGCATATTTTAGCGATCAAGTGGTGACAAATAATTCATTTGCTGCAGGTACATTGGATTTAGCTATGCAACCAACTACTTCACTTAACTTAGAAAATTTAAAACCAGGGGACAAAATATTAAAGAAATTCAATTTAAAAAATAGTGGTACATTAGATATTAAAGATATCATGATGAAAATAGACTATACTGTAAACGATTTAAAACAAAATAACACTACAGAAGATTTCGGTAAACATATTAAAGTACAATTTCTTTGGGATTGGGATCCTGCAAAAAGCCCTGCATACGAGACAACCCTTGCAGAACTAAAATCACAAAGCCCAGAGATTGCCTCCAAAAAAGTATTTCATTCTAAGTGGACTGAAACAGGAGGATTAAAACCTGGGAAAATGGATTGGTTTTGGATTAAGTTTATATTTGAAGACAACGGAACAGATCAAAACGTGTTCCAAGGAGATAGTATTGCTCTAAAAATGGAATTCCAAGCCAATCAAACAGATGGACAAGAAAGATAAAGTATTTATATTCAGGATTAACTTATATCTTTTGTTATTTATGAAGAATTGAATTTTAACTTCACATTTAATTAGTATTTGCTATTTTTACAAAGTACCCACTTTGGTGTCTTAGTTTAAAAAAGTACCCATTTTCTTGTCTCGATATATGGACAAGAAAATGGGTACTAAATGAAATGTATCTGTAGATAATTCAGCATTTTACACTTTAAAATCAGTTCCTACTTTCATGACTTTTTACAAACGACATGAATCTCTAAACTATTTCGAGAAGAAAGTACAAAATTTATTTACTGTCTATTTATCAACGTTTGTTAATGAGATTTTAGTTTAGACTTACATGCCGTTCTACACTTCTTATTAGAACTGTATTACTCAATATTAATTTCTTCTAAGATTATAGATGGATTAACAACAAATATAATGAAGTTTAAGTTTGTAGTATGTACTAGTATTCTATTCTTCGAGGAAGATGGAGTTCCAATATAAACAACATGATCGAGCTTATTATAAGGAACGTCATTCGTAGATATAGTAATTATATCTTTTAAAGGGATGGTAATCTCTGCTGATTGCCATGCAATCATTATACTATCTTGGGGCTTTGTTATGCTAATTATTGACATTTTATATCAATCCTTTATTAATTTTAGATAAATAATTAACCAATTACCTAAATTATTTTAAATTAAACCATCTATCATGATATAAGAATTTTAAGAATTTGTGCTTATATATGCAAAATTACATGTACAAACTCCTTATTTTCATAAAAATACACTATATTAAAAACGATTTGACTACTATTAATCAATTTCGTTTCTTTTCAATTTAACAGTAATTAATTGAAAAAAAGCTGCTATTCTATTAGCGAATCAAATTAGGCATAAATTGATGAAAACAAAATCTTTGTAGACAATAGTGTGGGATTTTTTGACACATCTGCTCAATGAAAATAAAAAAGACCATTGTATTTTATAAAAGTTACAATAGTCTTTTTTTAAAATCTTATATCATCATATTTGATATTTATTATTTCTCTTTTCCTTTTTCCTCAATAATAAATTTTGAAACTAATTTCGATAAAGCTTCTACTTTTTATTTTGTTAGATTGATTCGATATCTCCTCAATTGATACTTAAGCCTATTATTACATTTATACCTTCTACTTTAAGAGTCTTACTTAGATTATCAATAAATATAGCATAAATGGAAAATAAGATACCCATAATTCCACCAGTAAGCCCTAATATGTATTCTGTTGTTCTTCTCAAGATTAACACTCCTTAAAATACAATATTATTCTATTAAAAGTAAAATACAAATCAGTTACTTTTATAGCTATATTGATTTATAATTTTATGAACGAAAAAAGCACTCTTTCGAGTGCTTTTTCTAATACTGCATAAAAAATTATGCTTTTCCACTCTTAAAACATATTGTAAATAAAGTATACTAACTATCTCAATTGAAATTATATAAAGGTATAAAAATGTAATTTTATTTAAACAAATCTATTTTTAAACGACAAAGAAATTTTATATGAGTTAGTTTAAGCTAGCCTCTTTCTAAAATTTTATCGAGGTATTTATCTAGAGAAATATTAAATACTTCTTTAAGAATCTGCTGATATTCTTCTTCATTTATAGTTCGTTTACTTTTTTGACCTTTTCTTGTTTCTGTAAAACTTTTTTTAGTAAGTGAAATATGTCCATCTTCAATTAATTTGCAGACAATGTATCCTTTGTTAAAAGGTGATTCGGGGTGCTCTACAATAATATTTTGTATAGCATTTACTTTGTTTGTATCTATTTCATCTAATGAAAATGCAAACCCAGTGCACCATGTATTAGTAGGTTCAGAATTAAGGAATTGGGCACTCTCCCCATTTTCTCCTTTTTTCATTTCTAGTAGGTAA
This sequence comes from Bacillus sp. FSL P2-0099, assembly GCF_038007445.1. Classification (NCBI taxonomy): domain Bacteria; kingdom Bacillati; phylum Bacillota; class Bacilli; order Caryophanales; family Bacillaceae; genus Bacillus; species Bacillus sp. FSL P2-0099. The sequence goes on along the minus strand of NZ_JBBOXE010000002.1, from coordinate 303,083 downwards.
GTTCCTTTTTCAGTATTCTGTTTACGAATACGATATTTTCCCGTTTGAGATGAGATCACTTCACCGCTAAATGGAACTGGGTGTAATGGAAGATGTGAGGCAAGTCCCCCATCTATGATGTATTTTTGATTATTATAATTTAAAATAATAATCACATGTCCATCGTCAGGCTTCCACTTATCACCACCTAAATCGTAGACCGTACCAGATATGCGATAGACATCAAATCCACAATCAAGTAAAAAATAATATAATACGGTATTGAGCTCGTAACATAGTCCTCCGCGTTGAGTTAATAGTAATTTTTCTTGAACATTTTTTCTAGTAATTTTCCGGATATTTTTGTTCATAACGTCTAAATTTTCATAAGGTATTACATATGCCATTTGCTGAAGAATTTCATGTAAATTTTCAAAGCTTACATCTTCTTTCGGAGATATCTGTAACCGTGAGAAAAAACTTTTTTGTAATTCAGTTAACACTGTGCATCAACTTCCATTTATAGAAAATTTAACCATTATCTATAATGGTACACTAAATAAATATATAATCAAGTGTAATAAAATAAAATCAAGTTCTTTATGGTATGTTTTTATATAAGACATAACATAAAGCTATTTATTATATGAAAATTTATCCAAAAACAAATTTCACGTTCCTTGAGGAAGGAGTCTTCTTGGCTAAAATGATAAAAAAGTACAGGCCTTTAATTGATTAAGGACCTGTACTTTTTTGTCATATTTGATATATTTTATTTCTCGTTTTTTTGCTCTTCAATAATAAATTTTGAAACTAATGCTGACAATGCTTCTACTTTTTCTTTTATTTTGTTAGATTGATTCGATATCTCCTCTATTGATGCTGCTTGTGATTGGATTGAATGTACAGTTTGAGTTGTTTCCTTAGCTACTTGTGTTGCAGTTTCAGAAACACTCGACATAGAGGCATTTACTTCTTCTGTACCGGCAGACATTTCTTCTGTCGCTGCAGATACTTCTTGAATTTGGCTAGTGATTTTATTAATAGCCACCATAATAGATGAGAATGCTTGATCTGCTTTATTAGCAGTTTCTTTTCCTTCCGAAGCTTTTTGTTGGCCTTTTTGCATTGCATCAACTGTATCTTTTGTATCTCTTTGAATTAATTGTATTAAATTATTGATTTCATTTGCGGATTTTTTAGACTTCTCAGCTAAATCCCCCACTTCTGCTGCCACCACCGCAAATCCTTTTCCATTTTCTCCAGCACGTGCAGCTTCAATTGAGGCGTTTAAGGCAAGAAGGTTTGTTTGTTCAGCAATATTAGTGATAGCATCCAGAGCTTTATCAATTTGCTGCGTACGTGTAACAAGCCTATCTATTACTTTGGATGTTTCTTCAACAACCTCATGAATACTATTCATTTGAAGTATAGATTGTTTTATCACTTCACTACCAGAATTGACTTGTTCTGTTGTTGTGACAGCCACTTCTGTAACCATTGCTGAAGATTCAGCTACTGTTTGAACTCCATTCGCAATTTCTTCCATTGATGATGAACTTTCTTGGATACTAGTAACTTGTCCTTCTATTTTTTCATCGACCTCAGATATAGTTTGAACAACCTCTCTTGATATATGAGATGCTCGTTTAGTATCTTGCAACATCCCATTGGTAGAAGAAATAACCTCTTGTGTTGTGATTTTTACTTCTCCAATTAATTGTTGCAAGTTATCCAGCATACTATTAAAAGACTTCACAATGCTTCCCAATTCATTATTTGATTTATAAGAAGTGCGTATTGTTAAGTCACCTTCAGATACTCGCTCCATATCTCTTTCTAATAATACAATTGGTTGTTTGATTGCACTTTTAATGATATAACCAATAAAAATGACTATTGCAATTGCTATAATGGAGATACTAATAAACAGCATCATGGTATTTGTTGCACTGTCAGTATTATTTTTTTGTAATTGATCTGCATTATTATTATTAAATTGGATAAGTTCACGAATTGCCTGAATTGACTTTTTCATATTAGGATCAACCTCTTTTAGGTAATAAGCATATGCTTCTTCATTATTAGATTGTCCCAAATCTTGTACTTTCTTCAGTTGTGTTCTTAATTCTTTAAATGTTGTATAAAATGTTGTATACAATTCTTTTTCTTTATTAGAACTAACTCTAGTCTCAAACTTCTTTAATAACTGATCAGTTTCTGTACGAGCTACATCTATTTCTGTCAAAAGCTCTTTTATTCTTTTTTCATCTTTTGATAGAATAGTTTCCTTTACATTCATATTGATAAGATAATAATTAGACTCTATTGCTCCTATCCACTGAATTGGTAATAAACTATCTTCATACATAGTAGTAGAAGCATACTCACCTTTTTTTAGACCCCAAAATCCTAGTATAGATAATATTATACAAGCAACACTTGCTATAACTACCAATACGTTTAATGTTGTGCCAATTTTACTGTTTTTTAAAAACGACAATTAAATCCTCCTAATTGTTATATATTGATTAAATGATAATTATATAAAAATAAACGACAAAATGCGACATTTAATTATTTATATCCATTGGAAAATCCGTAAAAGCTTTTCTAAAATAACGTAACTATTTATTTTAGAATTGATACATGTTTTAGGTTTAATCAATTTCTGTAGTGATAATGTAGTAGTTAAATCTGAATTTAACTACTATTTGCAAGGTGTAAGTTAATCTCCCCTCCAAGTAATAGTGTAACATCCATGTGTATACATGGTCTTTTTCACACTGTCTACCTAAAGGGGATAATATCAACTTAAATTAAATTAATAAAAAAATAGCCAGTTAAAAGAGCGTGTTTTCATTTATTAACTAAACACGCTCTTACATATATTTAAACCCTATATCATTTATTCCATTCTATAATTAATACATATTCTTTTTTATATCCGGTTATCATGCCAGAAGTTTATTGGAAAATGATTATTCTCATCATAAGCTTCAAATTCATAACCTTTTTCTTTTAATCCTTTTATAATTGCTGGAACTGCCGCGACAGATTGTGGATGAATATCATGCATTAAAACAATTTCTTTTGAAGACGTCGCACCTGCTAATACATTTTGAACAGTTTTTGCAGCTGCTACATCAACGGGTAATTTATTGTATTTCCAATCTAAAGAATCAATTGTCCAATCCCAAACTTTTAAATTATTCACGACCACTTCATTTCGAAGTAATTCATTTAAGCCAGGCATTGATCCATATGGTGGGCGTGTTAATTTCGGTGCGTTTCCAATAACATTTCTAATTAAAGATTGATCCTCTTTCATTTCCTTAACATATTCCTTATTGGTGTATAACTTTTTAAAATCATGTGTCATGCTATGCATGCCAACATAATGGTTCTCTACATGCTCTCGTTTCACTAAATCTGGGAACCTTTTCACATTATCACCAATTAAAAAGAATGTTGCTTTTACATTATTTTTCTTTAATACATCTAATAGGTTAGCTGTATATTTTCCTGGTCCATCATCAAAAGTTAAATATACAACTTTTCTTTCTTTACCATCAAAACGACTAGGTATCGATTTTTTTAATTCATTTTTAGGTAGACTGCTCACTTGTTGAACACTGTTTACCTCTTTCGCATTTACCAGCTTAGGGTTCGTAATAGATTGAAACATGTAATAACCTATTGATACTAATATAATGGCAAATAATACACTTATAATTCGCTTTTTCTTAAGCTTAATTCTCATTCTATAATTCTTCTTTCTAATTTATTAACTGAGTTCATGTTGGATTATCTACTTTTATACTATTTAAATGCTACTACCATCCTGCACTTGCATTCATACCAGTTGCCATAAAAGTAATAAATAACGGCCAAAATAACGGCCATAACGTAAGAAGTATATTTAGAAGTATAAGTATACTATATACCCCAGGGAAATTATGATTTTTACGATTTACAAATACTAAAATCACTAATAATATTATGGGTATTAAATATAAAAATAGCATTAGAAACCAATACCATGTCATTAAAGTAAGACTCAATGGTCCTAATATCTCGTGTACAACTCCGAATGATATTCCTAATACTCCAAAACTAAAGGTTGTAATTATTGTTTTTAGAAGCACTTTAGCGAATTTTGAGTCGTACGTTTTTCTGCTATATAGACCTATCACAATATACAATGATAGATATGCCATTAATACACCTATCCAAATCAATAGCCAGTCTGCATCTAACATAAAGAAGACAAACAGCGACCAACACACCCCTACTATTGAAAAAACAAGGGAAATAATTATATTTTTTAAAACTGGTTTCATGTTCATTTCACATCCTTTAAAAACTTAAGAATACATTATTAGCTTGTATTCTTCTTTTTCTACCGCTTTACTATAGTCTGTTGTATATTCAATAACAGTAATGCCTTTACTTCTAAGTAGATTCTTTTTCCACGTTTTCGCATCAGTTGACATATGGACAGTTACATTGAATCCTAACTTTACACTCATAATTCCAATGCTTAACCCTAAATTTCCGGTCGAACCTACTGCAATTGAATAATTTGAAAAGAATGTTCTAAACCTGTCACTATCTAATACGGAATAATCATCTTGTTTAGTTAATAAATGATGTTTCAAAGCTAAATCTTCGGCGTGTTTTAATACCTCATATACTCCGCCTCTTGCTTTAATAGATCCTGAAATGGGAAGATGACTATTACATTTTAGTAATAATTGTCCTGGTATTTCCTCTTTATATTCTTCTTGCAGATATTGTTTCATGGAATTAATATTTACTAGTGGCGATTCAATAATGCCATTCGCCTCTTGTGTTTCAGGAAAAACTTTTGCATTATTATGGAGCAAATCGTTTTAATCGATCTTCTGCATCTATAACATCCACTCTAGTTAAAGTACTAGCTAGAATAAAAGATTCAAAATCTGTCTTACTTGGGTTAAGCAAAAAAACTTCCTCGGTTTCAATTAATTTTTGAAAAAATGGATACTTCTTTCTCAAATTCTCTTTTGTTTCATTTGCAATTTCTCTCAGTCATAAACCCCCTTGTAAATATAATCAATCCATTTCAATCACTTCACGTCTTATTTAATATTCTTACAACGATATAAATGTTTGAAAATTAATCATAATTTATTATAATTAAGTATATATTAACAATGTATTAAGTATAAGTAAATAAAATTAATTTTGATTTAATAAATTTCAATCATTTAAAGGGGATTATGTATATGAACAATATTAATGTTGGTCAAAAAATTATGGGATTTAGAAAAGGTGCAGGATTAACTAGTAAACGTTTAGCTGAATTAGCTGATATAACACCTTCCATGTTAAGTCAGATTGAGAAAGGGATCACGAATCCATCATTACAAACACTAAAATTAATTTCTGTTGCATTAAATATTCCTTTATTTAATTTTTTCTTGGAAGATACCAATACAGAAGAATTAGTTGTAAGAGCGGAACAAAGAAAACAAATAACCTTCCCTGAAAGCGGTAATGTTTCGTATGAGTTATTATCTCCTAATTTAGATGGATCACTGGAATTGGCTTTAATGAATCTGCTACCTCAAACCGCTTCATCTATGGAGCCTGTGGCACATAAAGGTGAAGAAATAGCATTTATTATGGAAGGACAAGTAAAACTATATCTAAATGATGAGGTTCTACTTCTTAATCCAGGTGATAGTGTTAAAATCCCACCATACGCAAAACATAAATGGGAAAACACTTCTTTACACAAAGTCACGGTTATATTTGGAGTAACCCCACCATCTTTTTAATTTTAAATACTAGCGCATAAAAGTTAGAGGAAATAATTCTCTAACTTTTTTGTATACATAACTATATTTAAAAAAAGTAAAAAACTTGTCTCATAATTATATGGGATTATAATCTAAACGATTAAGAGTAGTGAGAGAGACCTTTCTAATTACATACTTAAATTACTTTTTAATGCCCAGTATTTTTCTCCATTAGTTTCAAAAGAGAATTCTATCCATCCATTTGGATCTTCACGATAAATAAAGATGTTTGTTCCAGGAGTTACTGTACCAACTTTATTTTCATCGACTGTTACATCTGATTTACTTTTAATTTTTAAATGAAATGGATAAGGTACATGATAGTAAGCGGCTGATGATACAATATTTGCGCTCGAACCATCTTCATACATTTTATACGGTATTTCATTAGATAACGCTTCGACATCTAATGTTTCAGGGTTCTTCGGTAATTTTTTTGCATGTGTATAGTCTTTTGCACGGAACGGTTTAATACGCCCCATAATACCTGCAATTTTGTTAGCCCATCCTTTATCTGATGCATATTTCACGTTCATACCAGCTAACGTTGGTCCGTTATAATGCATACCATCTTCTTCTAAATATCTTTCTCGCACATAATTAGCATTATAAGCAATACTGTCGCTGTAGGTTGGTAAATATTTTGCATATTTAAACGGATCTCCATCATATGCACGTAATCCGAATAGATTATGTTTTTGATATGCAATTTCTGATTTTCCATATCCAGATTCTAAAATTGCATGAGCGGCTAAATATAGAGCATTTACACCATATTTATTTTGTGCGTTGATAAAGTCTTTCCCATGTCCAACTAATGGACTATCTGAATGGTATTGTGCAATAAAACTATCAATTTCTTGGGCAGTAATATTAGAAGCCACTGTTAAGTTTAAATCTTCATATGATGTAGCAGTAATGATTTCTTTGTCTTCTAAACCATTGTTTTGATTTTGTTGCAACATATCAGTTTTAGCAGTAAGTTGAGCGGCTTCAGCTCGTGTTATGAATCTATTTGGTTGCCAACCATTATCAGTCCCAACTGAGATTTTTAAGTTAATTAAAATATTGGCGAATTTTTCACCCCAATGTCCTTTTAAATCCTCAAATTTACTTTGGCCATTATCATTTGTTGTACTCTGTAGTTTATAAGCATTTACTAGCATTGTCGCCATAGCAGCACGTGTAACTTTTCCAGTTGGATTGAAGATGCCATTCCCTTCACCTTTAATAATGCCAGCTTTTTCAGCAGCAGCAATATAGGGAGTAGCCCAATGGTTTTGGGTATCTGTAAAGGAAGGTTTTGCATTGAAGTCAATTTTCGTACCCAAAACTCTTGTCATAATAGTCGCCGCAGAAGCTCTGTCTAATGAATCATTTGACCCAAAAATCCCACCTGGGTAGCCACTTAATACTTGTTTATCTACTAAATAATTTACAGATTCCTCTGCCCACTTTGGAACATCAGGAAATTTTTGAGTATCTGCAAATATATTAGATGAGTAGGATAGTGACTTCCTGCAATAATTCCTGTAGCAATTAACTTGGATTTCATAAAATATTCTCCTTCTAAATCTTAATTTCTATCCATTCTCATGCATTTAATTTACATTATTCCCTTATTAAGAAATAAGAATAAAAAATTGCAATGAATGTTGGTTTGTTTATTGAATAATTAACCATATTTTTAATGGAAAATATATATAAGGAATTGTGTAAACAAAAGCTCTTTATTCAACAGAGTATATAGAGAAAAAGTTCTCTATCAATATACATCTCTTAAAATTTTATAAGCGTAACATACATTTAGTTCAATGATTGTAGTTATTTACATATAAGTGTCAATGAATAAATATAAGTTTATATTCAACTTTTTTATTAAATTCAAGTTGGTTTTGTATTCTTGTTAAACTAGTAAATACACTTGAGAATTAATATCAATTCATTATAGTTAAGTATACATTAATAAGTCAATACATTATTAAATTTTAGTAAATAAAATTAATTTATATTGATTCTTTATGTAAATGTTATACATTTATGTTAAAGTTATTCATTGACACTCGTGCATATAAGTAACTATAATCGTTACACCAAATTGAATAGATGTCAGCATCATCACAAACATATAAATATAAAAATAAAAAAACTCAATTTGGTAATACAATAGATTGGTAGAGGTGTATATTTTTATGAAGCGAAAATTAATCACAACAGGTCTCCTCGCGGGGGCTATATTATCCTATTCTTCTAGTATTTTTGCGGATACTCAAAAGTTTCCTGATGTTCCAAAGTGGGCAGAGGAATCTGTAAATTATTTAGTAGATAAACAAGCTATATCAGGTTTACCAGATGGTACCTTTGGCTCAAACGCTACGTTAGATCGAGCTTCCGCCGCAACAATTATAACAAAAGCCTTAGGGATAAAAATTGATACAAAAGCCAAACCTTCTTTTACAGATACCCAAGACCACTGGGCTACTCCCTATATTGCTGCTGCTGAAAAAACTGGCATTATTAAAGGTGAAGGGAATGGACTCTTCAATCCATCCGGAAAAGTTACTCGTGCTGCCATGGCTACTATGCTAGTAAATGCTTATAAACTACAGAGTACAACAAATGATAATGGCCAAAGTAAATTTGAAGATCTAAAAGGACATTGGGGAGAAAAATATGCCAATATTTTGATTGACTTAAAAATTTCCGCTGGTACTGATAATGGTTGGCAACCAAATAGAGTGATAACACGTGTTGAAGCTGTTCAACTTACTGCTAAAACTGATATGTTGTCTAGAGAGATGAATAGTGAATTAAAAGAAAAAGACTATACAAATACTAATACTCTTCTAAATCAGCATCAAAAGCGTTCGGGTAAAGTAATTGAAAAAACAGAAGAAGGTTTAGTGGTTTCTGGTGAAAATTCAAGTGTATACGCTATCGTTTCTTCCCTTGAGGTCCTTAGAGATATTCAGATTGGGGATACCGTTACCATTTATGCACCTATTTTTATAGGATCAATACCAGGTCAACCAGATACAGCTAAATATGCAATTGTTCAAAAAGAAAATGAAGAAAACGTGCTAAAAAAACAATATAAAATGCACACTGGAAATGTAATCAATAAATCAAATGACGCTATTGAAATTTCTAGTGAAGATTCGACTGTTAGTGCTATCGTTTCTCCTGAAATCTTACAAGATATAAATATTGGAGATACCATTACTATTTATGGGGCATATTTTATGAATAATATGGCAACTGGTGGATTGTCTGCTAAAGCTCCAATCATCGAAAAGTTGGCAAGTAAGACAGTGACTCCTAATACAAGTGTAGATAAATCGAATTCTATATCAGAATTCGATAAAAAAGAACAAAATGCTCTGAATCAACACCAAAAACGTTCTGGTAAAGTAATTGAAAAAAAAGAAGACGGATTGGTGGTTTCCGGTGAAAACTCAAGTGTATATGCTATCGTTTCTTCCCCTGGGATACTTAAAGATATTCAGATTGGGGATACCGTTACCATTTATGCTCCTGTTTTTATAGGATCAATACCAGGTCAACCAGCAATAGCTAAATATGCAATTGTTCAAAAAGAAAATAAAGAAAAAGTGTTAAAAAACCAATATATAATGCACACTGGAAATGTAATCAATAAAACAAAGGACACTATCCAAATTTCTAGTGAAGGCCTGACCGTTACTGCTGTTGTTTCTTCGGAAGTGCTTGAGAATATTCAAGTTGGGGATACGGTTACTATGTATGGTGCAGATTTTATGAGAAATCTATCAAATGATGAATTATCTGCTAAAGCTCCAATCATTGAAAAGTTGGCAAAATAAATATTAGGTTTCCAATGGGAAAATCCCCATACTAATAAGTATATAGATGCTATTTCTCTAATATCTATGGTTGTGTTAGTTATTTAAAATTGATATAAATTTGCTTTGTCTAAAGCTAAAAATAAGAGGCTTCTTACAATTAAGAAGCTTCTTGTCTTTTGTATAAGTGAATGGGATTTATAATTATTAAAATGGAACATTTTATCCCCTATAAATCTATTTATTTAGAATAATTTCATGGATATTTTATTATAAGCTAAGTATTTTAAGGTTTCTTGTCCCTAGTTCAAAAAGTTTAGACTTTCATGTCACATTATTGAGACATGAAAGTACCTACAAAATTTATGATAATGGCTATTTATCAACGATTGTTCATGAGATTTTAGTTTAGAGTTTTATGTCTTTCTACAACAAGGATGTACAAAGACATGAAAGTGGGAACTATTTAGACAAGAAAGTCTAAACTTTCATTTTTGGAATTTGATTGGGACAAGAAAATCCAAACTAAAATTTTATAGATTTACATAACTAAATACATGTAATTTTGTGTGAACGTATAGGTTTAAATACTACGTTACTTTTATTTATAAAGAAAAGACACCCTAAGATGCCTTTCTACTCTGTAACAAATTTAAATACACAGTACATAAAAAATAGACAAGATAGATATGCTAGTCTGCCAGCGATCGATTCTCTCATAAATTTCATAAGTATGACTTTGACAAGCAATGATAAGAATAACGGTATAAACAGTACCATAGCAAGTTTGATCGCTATTTCATTTATTGTTGGATTAAATGGTTCGAAATTAATTATAATATTCACTTACCTTTCCTTTAACTATTTATTTATATACTACAATTATATAAATAAATAGTTAAAGGATACCATAAGGTTCCTTCCTACAACTGAACCATCTTAATTTTAAGCGGTTCTGGTGCAAATATAGGACACATTTCAAGGAACAATCAGGATTCCTACCGGAATTGTTCTTTTTTATCATATGCATGGCTTCTACTCCTATATGATATTACCCTATATAACAAAAAAAGCACCGCTATGGATGCTTTAGCCTACATATTCTTCAATTTTACTAAAGATACAATTAATAGCAGGTACTACGCATGCAGATGCTACAATTGCAGAAATAAGTTTAACAAAAAATAAGCTTACAGTCATATTAACACCCCCTGCTCTAATAATAAGCAGGAAACATTACATGAATTTTAAAATCTTATTATATTAATATTTTTTGTTTATCTTTGTTACAAAGATAAACACGTTCATTAAAGAGCGTGTTTTAATACTGCTACTAACTCATTTATACTTTTCATTTCTTCAATGAAGTCTTCATGTCTTGAATATAGCCAAGATGTTATACTATAACGTTTTTATGTTTTTTATAAAATAAAAAATAGGTGAATTGTAATCCCTGTTTGGGTGTACATCCACCTATTTTTTCAATTTAATTAGCATGACCCAGTATTTGTATGATTTTATCAGCTTTGGAGCTTTGAATATAATAGTACATCTCTAACCCTTTTCTTTCAGCTTTCAGTGCTTTCCCTTTCATTTTGGATAAATGTTGCGATACTGTTGATTGTGGAATATCCAAAATATTAGTTAATTGTGTTACATTTAATTTCTTGCTCTTAGCCAATTCACTAACAATTTGTAGACGTATTGGATGAGCCATAACTTTTAATAGTTCAACATTTTCTTCAGAAACTAAACCTTGTACATTATCATTATTAAATTTGTTCATAATACAACCTCGCATTCAATTTATATTTTATTCAAATTTTCAATGTATATTCCTAATATTATTATATTAAAATCCCCTGTGCGTTTAACTATGAATTAATTATATAATTTCAACTTGTGCTATGTGCGGAGTTAATATGTGTTTGTCGTGAAGTTTTTTAGATGTGTTTAGTAATTAAAAAAGCTACAAAGAAATTTTATCTCTTTGTAGCTTTGAATTAATGAATTATGCAGTATAAAAATACTAGTGCCATCAATATACCCATTTTTAAAGTAAAGATAAGTGAATCCGATTTTATGATTTTAAAAATGAATGTGTCTGTTATACTAGTGTATATAATTGAAATCAAAATTATAGTAATAGGTAGATTTCCCCTACTTCCCTTCACTTTTAATACCTTTAATATCATAAAAATAATATCTAAAAATATATAGTTTTACAGTTTTGATTATTATATACTTATACAAGTAATTTAGCCCTTTTTAAGAGTTAAAATTACGTTATATATAAGGAGTGGTTTGAATGAAGAACAAATTTACACGTATGATCATGTTAATGGTGGTAATGGCCTTATCAGTTACAGCACTTGCAGCATGTGGAAATAATCGTGATCCTGAAGAAGTTGCTACAGCGTATTTCGAAGATGCAAAAGAAGGAAATGTAAAAGATTTTGGAGAGTTATTCACTCCTGAAGCGAAGAAAATCGTTGCTTTTGTGGGCGGAAATGCAGAACTAATCAAATCCGTTAGCAAGGATCTTAAAAGCTATAAAATTCGAAAAATCGAAGAGAAAAATGAAATTGCTACAGTAACTGTTGATGCTGTATATAAAGGTAATCCTAAAAAAGTAATCGTAATTGAACTAGAGAAAACGGATGATGGTTGGAAAATTAGTAAATCATAAAAAACGGTCTAGAATTCTAGGCCGTTTTTTAGTTTCCTCAATCTTCTTCTTCGAAATCACGTAGACTAGCAAGTAATTCTGTAAGTGTTGAGCAAACAGGATATATTGCTTCCTCTATGTCTTCTTCCTCATGATCCCAGAATACGATTGTTGGTGAATCAGTGTTGTTTCGATAATCAAAGCATAGAAGATTGCCGAATGGATCTCTAGCAAAAGGATATATTTTGTCAGGTAATCTATCTTTCGTATTATTATATGTTTCTAGAAATGAATATTTTCTATCAGAATCTAAGGTTAAAAGATTATTAAGTGAATTTTCATCTTGATTTGGAATATTAAATGTATCTGGCGTTGGATATCCACCATCATATTCTTGTACACACTCAAGAAAATCATTAGGAAATTTAATATTTAAGTATTGTTCTAATTGTTTAATTTGGTCATCTGTTACTCTTTTTTCATTTATATTAATCCATGTAATGTGACTCATGGCTAAGTACCTCCCTATTTATCGCTATCTTTTCCCAAAATTTTATATCCACCTGTATGACCAGTATCATGATGAGTCTGATAATCTACAAGTTGCATCATTCCAGTGTCTTGATGATGATGCCATGTATAATGCTCTGGAGTTTTTCCTATTTTAAATAATTGAATTTCTTCATCCGTAAATTTTAAAGCCAATTCAGTCTTTTCATAATCTATTAGTTTAGGATTTTGAAAAGATTTTAGTTTACTATAATCTAAATATGTATACTATATTTCTTGTTTTTTCATAATTTATTATAGTTTGATATGCTGTTTTTTATTATGTAAATTTCAAATAAAGCTTGTATGCTTTTTGATGTATTCCGCGATATATGTCTGCCCGAACTCTCTAGCATTCTCATAGGCCTACCAAGTTCCAAATGAAGTCTTTGTATTTATAATCCTGGGATCCTTACCTCTCATTTCTTTCTTTACACTTTTTTCAACTTAAATAAAACGCTCTTAAAATTATTTGTTATCTTTCCCTCTATTTTCTATATTATATATATAAACCCTTTTTTGTAATTACAATGAATTTTTTCCGGAACGGACCCAAAAAAAACGACCTCTCAAATTCATCTGTAAACAACATTGTCATCTTAGGTAATGTATTTAGACCTGATAGTTAAAAAATCTCTTAAAAATAAAAATAGACCACTTAGAACGTTTTTGTGTTTTTTAGAGGTCTATTCTCACTAGAATTTCTATTCTTCTATGTCTTCTTTTACTTCTGCGGATAAAATGTCTTCAGCAAACTTCTTGTAGCCATTATATCCTTTCTTTGCAGCCTTTTTCTTTATTGCTTCTACTACCTTTTCATCAAGATATAGACTTAAATGCTGCTTTTTTTCTTTCGACTCCTCTTTTGATCTATTTTCAATTCTTTCTTTGAAAATTTCCAGATCGTTTTTTAAGTACAATCGTTTAGTAGATTTCCCTTTAGCAATCTCTTTAAAGGGCAATATCCCATCTTTAGCTGCATTATGAACGTAAGTCTTAGATTTATTTAGAAATTCAGCCGCTTCTTTTAATGTTAAAGAGTCTTTGTATAATTCCTCTAACCTTTTTACATCTTCTTGCTCAAAACGATATCCACCATCTGCTTTCCAGGTATCCAGATTGATAGGTTCGATGTGTTTATACTTAATTAAATAGCCTAATTGATTTTTTGTTAAACCTACCCTATCGCATAACTCTTCTAAAGATAAATAGTCCATTTCTCACCTCATCCGAAACTTTCATTCTAGCTGTTGTTTAAATTTTCTTAGTTGATACTTTGTTAAACCTGTTTCTTTTACTACATCTGTGATTGAGTACTCCTTATACTGCAGATACTTAAATGGATTTTCCATATAACGTTCTCGTACCTTATTAAATGTACTCTTTTTCGATAAAGAATTCAATTTCTCTCCTTTCTCTCGGATGTAATCGAAAATGGGACAACCTTTGCAATGTTTATAGTTTCTTTGTTTTGCCTGTTCTTGCTCATCTGTACAATTCACTGATAGGTTGTTCAGAGGGCAAATTGAACAATGGGTATCTTCTAAATTATAGATTTCATGTAAAATTTTCCGACGAAGATTAGTCAAAAAAATCTCCTCCTACCGCACTTGGATTGAAATGTACAAAAAAAAAAATTAAACATTTCCATTATACATCATCTAAACAGAAACGTTAAATATTAAGGTAAAAATATATATTTAAACATTTCATTTTATACCACAATAAATAATGCATTTATTGTGGTATAATTAGAATCATAAAAATTTATATAAAAATTATTTGTTTAATATTTCATTCTACTAAAGGTTGTGTTTAAATTTGAATATTATAAATTACGAACATAGTAACCAACTTGTAAAATCAAAATCAGATTTTTTTGATAGCAGTCATTTTGAAAAAATTATGGGTATGGGCATCAGGAATATTGACTATTCTAAATTAAGTGAAGAATCATTGGTTTATTTATTTCTACACGATGAACCTTCTTTAACGAAAAAAAGAAGTGAACGAACAAAAAAGATTTATCTGCATGATCTGTCTCATTTTCTTCGCTACATAAAAGAAACAATCGGAACCATTCACGATTTATCCCATAATGAGATGGAAATCTATTTCTATCAACTAAGTAAGAAGTATGCTGCCACTACATTACGTCGAAAGAAAACGGTAGTCCAGCAGTTTCTAAAATACGTTTATGATAACACGGGTCTCTCAGATGACTATAGTAGTCGTCTCAAAAAAGTATCTGTAAAAAAAGAAGATCTGGTCAATCGTGACCTCTTTCCTGAAGAAGTAAATGAAATACTAGATGCACTGAAGAAAACAAGTTTCTTTATGTATACATTGTTTTTCCTTCTTACGACTACTGGACTCCGGATTGAGGAAGTTGCAAACGCAAAATGGGCAGATCTTGTATTCCATTCCTCATTAAATGCTTATCTCTTGCGTGTAGTTGGGAAAGGGAATAAAGCCAGGGAAGTTCGTATTTTTGAAGATGTACTCGACGATATCTGTCGCCTTCGTCAATTGCGTAAACAAACTAGTGAATTGGACGCCTCTAGTACATCTGCTTTTCTACCTAAAGCCGATGGCTCTTACTATAGGGCCGACTACTTATCAAAATATGTAGCAGAAAAGATTGAAGAAACAAACTTACCATTTTTACGTTACCGAAAGGATAGAATTACCCCCCATACCTGCAGACATTTCTTTGCGAATCATTTGATGGGAAAAGGTGTCGAACTTAAGAAAATACGTGACTATTTAGGACACGAATCTATTATGACGACGGAACGCTATTTAAGGGAACGTACAAGACGTCAAAACTTGGCCACAATAGATATAGGAAATTCATTGTTTTAGTAAACATATATAATAGGAAGATTCTCGATTTGATGTATCGATTTCTTCCTATTTTTTCGCGTATAGAATTATAAATGGCTTTCTATTATCACAACATCAAGACTAACTATTACAAATAAAAATAATTTATGACTTATTATAAGTCATAAGGATGCAATTTAACTTTTCTGTTTTACACTAACGTTATAAATCAGAAAGGAAATGTGATGATATGTCTCAACTAAGTAAGTGACTTGCTGAGTTGAGAAAAAACAGGGATATACTCAATTCGATGTAGCATATCGCCTGAATATCGCACGTACCACATATGCCAATTGGGAATATGGAAAAACTGACCCAGAAGCAGATTCAATCATGAGTATTGCAGACTTATACAATGTATCCATTGATGAATTGTTTGGACGAAACGCACCTCTAGAAAGTAAATTAGAATCAATTAAAGTAGCAGCGTCAGATCTATCCCCTCAAAAACAACAGGAAGTTTTTGATGTTCTTATTGATTATACTAATTTCATTAAAAAACATTTCACTAAATGAATTTAAGTTTTTCGTATAGCACCTTTTATATGACTTGTGAACTTTTATTTTATTTAAATTTATTTATAACGAAAATATGATTTATTATGTTAGAATGATTGTGATATGAAAGATTGCTGATATATTTGTTATTGTGAAAGTAATGTTAGTAAAGTTATGGTGGTTCAAGTTGAAGAAAAAAGACATCTTATCGTTAAAGATGTCTTTTTTCTTTTTGTGGATGAATATATATAATTAGGTTAAATAAAATTTTTAATGTAATTAGCTATGTCACTAGAAAACAATGCCATAAATGTAACGACTATATACATAGGTAATAAAGATTTTGCTTTTTTTCTCTCATCTGCTTCTTCTTTATGAAGAGTGATATTGTAAAGAGATGTAAATATAGTTCCGATAAAGACAAATACCAGGATTATTTTCTGAAGTAAGAAAGATTGTTCTTCAGCCATTTTTATGAGAGTTCCAACGTCAGCTTTTAATATGGTTTAGTGCTAAGTAAAATGATCTTATTTCACTAAGTGTTGCTGAATCTCCTTAATTAAAAGTTCAGCCCCTTCAGGACTAAGAACAATTTGTCCATTACCTAATGAAATATTCTTTTCTGAAATATCACCAGTTATTGTACAAGCATCATATGACTTGTATTTTTGTAATATTATCATCTCACCGTCAACAAATATTTCTATAGGATCTTTTTCTGCAATTCCTAATGTTCTTCTTAACTCTTTCGGAAGAACAATACGCCCTAATTCATCTATTTTACGTGTAACACCTGTTGATTTCATGTTATACCACCCTTTTAATTGTTTTTCTAAATCATTCAATTCTTTTAATAAATTTTCATGTTAGCTATAAATCACATATGGACAGATGGACTAAATGATGTATGTTTGTTATCATTTGCGTTTAATACTACAATTTTATCTACAAGATTAATAGCTTTATCCAACGAAATATTTTTTTCATAACATTTATAGCCTAGTTCCAAAGTTAAAACCGTAGCCTCACTTAACAGATATTGTTTTTGAATTTCATCAATTTCTTTCCCTGTTTTACGAATATTTATATACTGTTCTATCGACATATTTTTATACTCCTCTCACTACAATTATATATCTAAATTGCTATTATCATCTTTTATTTCGTTTTCTCTTTCTTTAGCTTCTAACATAAATTTAGCGTAAATCATTATCTTTTCTAGTTCATCTTTCTTCACATTATAATCTGTGATATAACGTTCTTTTCTTCCTGGACTCATATATTTATTTTTTTTCATTTCGTTTATTGTTTCTATATTTAAGATTTTTTCTTTTCCTTTTAGCTCATGTATGAGTTTTAAATTTATAGCTAGACCGATGCTCCATAGGGTTAAACCGATAATGAAAGAAAGTAATAGATATACTGAGAGAGAATTATTAATGAACATGAAATAGAGAAAATAAATAATTGAGATTACCCACAAAAATGGATTGTAGTATTTTTGTATATTTTTATATTTTTGTATTTTTATTTCGTGTTGCTTTTTTCTCATTTCAAGAGTCTCTAACATGTATAATCTCCTTTTAAATAGTTTACAAAGGTCCATTTGCTAAATGCTCGTTTTCATACGTTACCTTACTATGCTAGTACGCCACAATTTCGCCTAACAACGTATTAAATTTATTTATGGCCTAATCACTTTAACAATAGCAAACACCAGAAATAATCAAATAAACTTAAAACTATTACATGCAACGAGACCCCTGTATACTGACTAAATATTTCAGTGAATTTGTTATAAGTGACTTCGAATTTATTCTTAAAAATAAGTAAAATTACAGAACTAATTAAACATATAATTGCGCAGGTTAATCTTATGATGTCGGGAGTATAAAGCTGGTTAGTTTTTAACCATAAGACAATACTCATCACTATGACATTTGTAGAAAAGATGAGGATAGACATGATAAGAGGTAAAATTCCGATAGTCACAGCATCTTCATTTTATAGTAATAGTTCTTATACATCAATATCAAAAACCTTATATATAAATTTATAGAAATTAATTAAGGTTATTATATAACTATGAATAAGTTAGAGGGTGTTCAATATGACTAAAAAGAAACAGTTTGAACTACCTCCACATTCACTTCGTTTAGAAGTGGGAGATTCCTTACGGTTAGAAGCCTTATCGCTTCATTCTTTAAATTAATACTTGCGTTAATATCCCTATCATGATGTGTACGATAAGAAGGGCAGTCCCATTTACGTAGATTCAGATTTTTAACATTTATATAAAATAAAATTTGCTTAATTGTTAATAAGGTTCTGGTGCAAAAACTTAAGGACAATTGCAATGAATCTATAAATCTTGGACATACTGTTACTATTACTTTAGAAAGGGTTCGTGATTGGTATGGAAAAGGAAAATGTATTCAAATGGAAGCATTATCAGCCTGATATTATTTTGTTAACGGTAAGATGGTACCTACGTTACAACCTTAGTTTTCGTGATTTGGTAGAAATGCTAGAAGAACGGGGTTTATCCATTTCTCATACAACGATTATGCGTTGGGTTCATCAGTATGGTCCTGAATTGGACAAACGAATCCGTCGTCACCTCAAACAAACAAACAAATGACTCTTGGAGAGTCGATGAAACATATATCAAAGTAAAAGGTCAATGGTTGTATTTGTATCGTGCTGTTGATTCGAAAGGAAGCACAATTGATTTTTTCCTAAACAAAACAAGAGGCCAGAAGGCTGCAAAGCGCTTTTTCAAGAAAACCTTGCGGTCTTTTCATGTTTCAAAGCCACTTGTTATAACAGTCGATAAGAACCCGGCTTATCCTATAGCAATTGAACAGTTGAAAAAAGAAAAAAGCATACCTGATGGTATGCAACTTAGACAAAAAAAGTACTTGAATAACATAGTAGAACAAGATGATCGCTTTATAAAGAAGCGAATCCGTTCTATGCTAGGGTTCAAATGTTTTGACACAGCTACATCCATTCTTTCTGGAGTAGAAGCCATGCATATGATTAAAAAAGAACAGCTTGATTTACGGGACAAGTCTGTCCAAAATCAGAAAGAATTCATCCATCAATTGTTTGGACTTGCAGCATAAGATACGATTACGTTAGGAATATATGCGCGTTATTCTCTTTTATTTTATTTTTGCACCAGAACCAAAAAGAGTGCTGTAAAGAAGCACTCTCATTCAAAGGACTTTACCAATCTCGACGATTATCACGATCATGATTACGTCTGCGACGACATTCATCACAATCGCAGTCACGGTCACGTCTACAACGACGGTCATCACAATCTCTATGTCTGCGTCTGCAAAACATTAAATCATCCCAAAATCTATTACAATCTCTGCAATGTCTGAAATTACAATTACATCCCATAAATATGATTACCTCCTCTTAACAATAGAATTCCTCATATTCTATGATTAAAAGTTAAAAACAGCTTGTTTATTAGTCTACTTTCTGCATTTTAAAGTAATAATATTATTATCTAATCTTCAAATTGCAAGTCTATTTCAGCCCTTATCATCCCTTAACAACAAACAAGACGCCACCCAGATCACGGCAGCGCCTACGATAATTGCTATTGGTTTAATCATTATTCCGCTAATAATCCTAATTCGTGTTGAATCCCTGAGAACGAATAGCCATATGCAAATCCAACAATACGAATACCTGGAGCGTATCTATATTCTAAATCCTCGTTGTACGTTTTCCTATAATACTCTAACTTAGTATCAATATTTTGCTTATGATTAATAATTACTTCATCACTAGGGAATCCGTCCATTTCGATTTGAACAGCTAAATACTCTGCACCTTCATTTACAGCCTCATTAAAACACCGCTCTAATCCATCTAATGTTAAATCCATTATTCATCCTCCTCCAAAATAAAAAGCACCCGAATGGATGCTTTTATAGCAATTATTGATTTGTGTTTTAATTACGGTAAATGAAGTTTTATTCTTCTTCCAATCACCAAATGTCGCTACACTATTCCAACAATATTAAGTAACTGGAAGAAGAGCAAAAGCTCTCCTTAATAACGGTATCATTCATTCAATCACTACCATCTGCTGGTTTCGGATTTTATGTGCCGTCATTATGAAACCGTTTAGACAACATATAGATTATAAAGGAATCTTTATGAGTTGTGTTTTAAGCCACTTCTCACAATACAAATATATCACGTTAACTCCAAAACAACCGGCACATTTACTGCCAAAAAGCGGTCACGACTCTGCCATGTTTTTAATTAATTGTTGCTTTAATTCTGTTTAATAATTTTTGGTATAATTCGTTTTCTGTTGACCACTTAATATGACTAAATTGTCTAGTATCAAAATGAATATCTTTAAAATCGTCATCTTTACATGTCCATATAACAGTCTTACCTAGTCCCATCGCATAACCAGCTTCGAAATAAACTCCACCTCTGTGTCCGGTAAAATCTGCAATTACAAATTTACTTTGTCTTATTTTGACTATAATTTCATCAGTTATGTCATTATTATGTTCCGCTTCTTCAATTCTGATAGGCTGGTATCCTGCCTCTTTTATAGCTTTTGTGATTGCATTCTTATATGGACCATCCATTTTTGGACTAAACGACATTGCGACAAATGCCTGCTTATTATCCGCTTCTCTTCCTTTTTCTAATTCTGCAATACGATTCCACCCTTTCGCTGTAACTGTAATATGTGCAGGGAAATCTGCTGCCGATAGCTTAGATATCTCAATCAGTTCGTCCTGAAATAGTTGGGTCGCTATATATTTCATTTCCAACAAGTGAACACTCTGTACAAAAAATAGAGATTTATCTGATTCACGAATATATACTGGGTCACCTGGAAATTTGGACAATTTAGCTAAGTTTATTAATGACTCATCCAACCTATCAGAAGCACTATCTGGATATTCACTTAATAGATCCTCTAAAAGATAAATAGGATACGGAAATTCTGAAAGATTTTTATCTGGTCGATTAAGAAAAATCATTATTTTCCCCATCCCTCTAATGGTTCTCTTTCTTAAAATTGCAGAAAGTTTTCTCTTCTGCTCTACATTTAATTCAAATCTCGCTTCTTCAGCCATAGAAAATGTACCACAATTCTCACATTTATATTGCTCTACACGTCCTCCTCCCACTCCCACTAATTGTTGTTCCTCAATAGAGTTTTGACAAACCGGACATCTTTCACTCATCACAATCACTACTTTCTTTTTTATAGTATAATCTTAACATATAAATAATCGACTTACCCATATCTTAAATTGTGTGTAACTGCCCCCTTCGCTAAATCCCTTGATATCATTGATTTCATTTAACTTTCTCTTTTGGGTTACACAGTACGAAAATTATGAGTAACTGTATAGGGATACCACCAACATTTTGTAAAATAACCTACGCTATGCGGAAAAATAAAATAAGCTGCCCATGTGGACAACTTATTTACATAATTATCGATATGGGAAGTGAAATTTATACTTTTTCATTGGTCTTTTTTAATCTACTAGCCCTTAATTCTTTGAAATTCTTGATTAATTCTTCTCCGAAAATATAAATAACTTTTTCCCATGGATGCCCTAAATAACCCCACTTAAAGTCTTTTTGCAAAAAGAAATAATAATCTCCATCCGGAAAAAATGGGATTTTCCATTGATGATCCTTTTCGTTTAGATTTAAATTTAAACTAGGATTCATCCAGTAGCTATCATGATGCCAATCTAACGCATATATATATTCATGTTTCTCGGTACATAAAATAAGAGCTTTCAATAATATATGATCAAAAATATAATCATCGTCATCAGTCCATTTTCCTTCAAAATAATTAGGTAAATCATAAGTAATATATGGACAAGAAAATTTAAATGACTGTTCACCATCTATATTAGGATTAAAAGCAAATTCATCATAAAATCTATCCCAAACATTCTCATATTCTTGTTCATTTAACAAAATCCATTCTTTCAAACTCCGTACCTACTTTCTAATATTATTATATAATTAAAATACCACGATGAAATTGTATATTCTATTCATTGCTAATTTACATAACACATTTTCCTTAAAATACTCTTTTAGCTGTTGTATTCGCTCTGGATCACGTATTGGCTGAACAAAATTCATTATTCATTACCTCCAGATTCTTCAGTCTCATAAACTTCTAATCTAAGAGCAAATGCTAATTTATAAAAAGCATTAGATTTATTTCTTCTATATGTACGTTCACTCATACCAATATCGTTATAAACCATATAATCAAAGACTTCCTCATCTTCCAAATATCGTTTTACAATGATATCTCGTTGATTTTTGCTAAATCGACTTAATGTTTATCAATTTGAAAAGATAAACATTGTAATTTTAATTCTCTTTCACTCATTGCAACATTTGCTAAAGCAATATCTTCAGCTGGCTTGCCTACCATGTTTGTTGGGCCATGATATCTTACCTCGCAAGAAGCTGTGACCTTCATCTCATTTCTAATCATCCCAAATTTTCTATAAATACGAACATTTTCAAGAATCTCTTCTAAACGAACTTGTGTTGCTTTACGATCAATTTTAGGTAAGAAAGTTAATTGCGTCATATATAAAAACACTCCTTATCTATTTTATTAATAAAAAAACAAAAAGCGGACACCAAACCATAGAGCACTATCACTTATGCTCTTTATGGTTTGATGTCCGCTGGTTCTTCCAGTAGGACTAAATATTTAATTGGTATTATTATATCATTTTCTCATATTTTAGTAACTTTGTTATTAGAAAAGGATTATTTTATTAAGTCCTCTATGAAATACTTTCTTCTATCTCTTGGCTTTCTTCTCTTATTTGACCGATTAATGAAACTACTGAACCGACCGCTTGGACCCAACTCCCCGTAATCACTATAAGCTGCCCATCCTCCTCATCGTCTTCCGAAATTCCCTCCACTTTATCCCGACTAGCTTTCAATTCATCTATTCCACCTATTGCCTGTAATGAATTACCAGTCGCTTGTAACACATTCCCGATAATGATATACGATTCATTCATATTGGAACTATCTTCTATTTCCCCACCTATTGATGTAACACCACCTAATGCTTGTATCCAATTTCCTGCAATTACTAATTTTTTTTTTGTTTCATCTTCAAATTCTATAATGAGTCCTGTTAGAACCGTTACATTACCAATTGATTGGATTTCGTTCCCAATCAATTCAAGGGATATTTCTCCTTGTCCATCAGCTTCCAGACCATTCCCCGTTGCTTGTAATACATTCCCCCATACGCTCAAATCTTTTCTTAATTCGCTGTTCAATCTTTTTAAAGGTGTACTCCCAATCGCAGCAATAATTGTCCCTAATGCAACAAACCATGCGCCAACTATCTCCTTAATCGGATCATCCATTCTCAATCTACCCCGTCATTAATTTACTACTTGCAAGATATGTATTGGAGCATCTTCATGTTAATGGCCTACTTCTCTCCCTCCTGAATAAAGCTCAATATTTCGTAAATACTATACATACATCTAGAGTTACATCACTGTTTGGAGCAGTTAGCTACTTCAGCTAGCTGCTTTGTTGTGCCAAATTAATTTTGGGTTCAAATAATTCACACCTTTTGAAAAATACACATCCGATATTATGTATTCTTTTACAGTAATGGTACTGGTCATAAGAGCATCCTCAAAGGTTGCTCTTTTAAATTTAATCTTCTCTTTAATCTGTTCACAATTTTATGCGGTAGACATATTATTAACAACACAAGACATAGTTTATATATAGTGGTGCACAAAAAACTTTGTGCACCATTTTTCATCTCGATAACTTAGTATTTAAATAGCTTTTTTGTTCAAATACTTCACGCCCATGAAAAAATTTCATTTGGTATCACGTACTCTTTTACACTAAGAGCTTTGATACGAAGAGCACTTATATATAGTGCTCTTTTTGGTATGGAATGCGAAATAAAGGCTTGCTCTTAAAACCTTTTATGTAATTATTATAGGTTTCTTCCTTACACCCGTGTGTCTGTTTACTCATAAGTTGTTAAAGTATAAATATAAATTGGTAGTTAATTTATAAGGGAGGTGTAAAAATGAGTAAATTTAAAAAGAATTGTCACATACCCTTTCCATGTTCCTTTCCTTTGCCTCAAATAGGGCCTACTGGAATAACTGGAGCTACTGGACCTTCTGGGCCAACCGGCATAACCGGAGCTACTGGACCTTCTGGTGGACCTCCGGGGCCTACTGGACCTACTGGAATAACTGGAGCAACCGGACCTTCTGGTGGACCTCCAGGGCCTACTGGACCTTCTGGAATAACTGGAGCAACCGGACCTTCTGGTGGACCTCCAGGGCCTACTGGACCTACTGGAATAACTGGAGTAACCGGACCTTCTGGTGGACCTCCGGGGCCTACTGGACCTACTGGAATAACTGGAGCAACCGGACCTTCTGGTGGACCTCCGGGGCCTACTGGACCTACTGGAATAACTGGAGTAACCGGACCTTCTGGTGGACCTCCGGGGCCTACTGGACCTACTGGAATAACTGGAGCAACCGGACCTTCTGGTGGACCTCCAGGGCCTACTGGACCTACTGGAATAACTGGAGCAACCGGACCTTCTGGTGGACCTCCGGGGCCTACTGGACCTACTGGAATAACTGGAGTAACCGGACCTTCTGGTGGACCTCCGGGGCCTACTGGACCTACTGGAATAACTGGAGTAACCGGACCTTCTGGTGGACCTCCGGGGCCTACTGGAATAACTGGAGCAACCGGACCTTCTGGTGGACCTCCGGGGCCTACTGGACCTACCGGACTTACAGTATCTGGGTTATCTCATTATGCTTATGTTTTCAATACAGCAGCTCAAGTTGTTGCCTTAGAAGCACCTATTCTTTTTAATTCACATGGTAGAATGACACCTGGTTTTACTCATACGCTTGGAACTTCTCAATTGATGGTTCTTAATGCAGGAGATTATAAAATTTCTTTTTCTATATCAGGAGTTGAGCCTAATCAATTCACACTTTTTTTAAATGGTGCTCCGGTTACCAGCGCAGTTTATGGATCAGGTGCAGGAACTCAACCAAACAACGGCCAAACAATCCTCACTTTAGCTGCAGGTGATATTATTACCCTTAATAATCATACTTCCGCTGCTGCAGTTACTTTGCAGACTTTGGCAGGTGGAACACAAACTAACATAAATGCTTCGATTGTAATTGAAAAATTAAATTAATTTAATCATTTATTTCTTGAAACTCTGGCAGTAAATAACCTAGAGTGGATTCTTTTTTTAACAAGCAGTTAGCTTTTGCTAGCTGCTCTTTTAATTAAAATAACGATTTTGTTTTAAAACTACACAAAGCGAAAGAAATACGCATACAATGTCGCGGATTCTTTTTCAATGTAAGTTTGGGTAGAAGAGCACCTTGGTAAGCGCTCTTTAATTTCTACTGTATATTTTTATACGCAATTCATATACTTTAAATAATCTGTTATGTCTTCAACAAATATTTTAGTGACATTCCACTTTTTTGAGACAACAAGCCCTCCGGTTGTTGTCTTTTTTTTCTATTCAAATAAGGATTTTGTTTTAAAATTGCACCTACCTAAATAGCACGTATACAATATCGTGTGTATTCATATTCAATATAAATTTTAGTCAGAGAGCTCTTTTCAAAGAGCTCTCTATTTTTCAAATCAGGACCTTGTTCTATTTTTTATTTAAAACGTATAAATCAAAATGGTGGTAAGTAATTATCTTGACAATTGAATAATTCTAATTTCGGCACCTATACGAAGTGCTCTTTTTTGATTATTGGGGTACAGCCACATGCCCATCAACTTAAGATTATAAACAAACTGAACTTTCGTTTAGCTGGATTAAAACATTCTTAAAATAGAAGTATATTCTTAAAAATGCGCATACCAAATAAGCCCTAACGGGTTTCACTTTTTTAATTATGCAATTTTCATTTGTTTTCTCAATCCATTATACTCATAGACAACTCCCATAATATCAAATACAGTCTTCTTCTCATATCTGTGAGATTTTCGTCCATTCTTTTGTAGAAGATGGAACAGGCGGATTAAAATCTTTGTTATTTCTCGGGTGTTTTGCTGTGTGGCTTGATAAAGAATGTATAGATGGTCTTGAATCATTCCAATGGCTTTATATTCGCTTAATTCTCTTTTCTTCTTTTGTAAAATTAATTGTCGCATCTTAAACATAGTAGAAGAACATAGAAAAATAGCGATAAGTTTTCCGTAAATGTGGCATTCTAATCGCTCTCGTTTGATATTGTGCCAATCATGGATTTGAAATAAGGATTTCCAAGTTTTAAAGATAATTTCAATCTGCCAGCGAAGGGAATAAAAATCATGTATTTGTTCCATCGGAACCCATTCCAAAGGTGTATTGGTAACATAAATGTTCATACCAGCTAATCGTTTGCTTTTCTCTGAGTACGTAATACCCTTTTTATTTTCCGTATACACTTGTTTTTTCTTACGTTCTCGAAGTTGTTTTTCAGTTAAACGATATATAATAACTCGTGTAAATAGTTTTTTATCCTTTCCAATATAAGCATCTGTTATTTCATAGACCTGTCCTGGTTTTAAGGTATTCATAATGTGTTCTAAATCAACTTTGATGTACTGAGACTGTTTTTTTACTGTCCCATTTCGAAAGTATTCAGGAAACTCATTTTTGATATATACCATATTATTTAGTTTAAGCCGCGATATATAATACACGCCACGTTGGTCTATTTGATCTAAATCGTCCAGTGAATAATAGCCTAAATCCCGAATACATAGATCGCCAGGCCGTAAGGTCGCTAAACATTCTGTTCCAAAGGTCTTATCATTATTCTTCGCCGGTCCAACTTGAAAATTTAAAAACTGTCCGCTATGTAAATCATATTCTAATTGAATCTTTATACCCGCTGTTTGTGCACAACCACCTGACCCAGGATACACACTAGTTAAATGTTTTGGCACTTGAAAAATCGTTGCATCTAAAATGCGAATCCGTTGAAAATAGGTAATTGAAGAGCTTGGAATCACTGATGTTTCACAAATTCTATTTTTTAATAATATGGAGAAAATATGTTTTAAAAAGCAAACAGCCTTCTTATTGAAACGTTTATTTAGTCCTTCTGGACTCATAAGAGTTCCTGTTACAGCATGAAGTTGACTACACAATCGCACTAAAGAATCACTCGCTACCCGTTGACTTATCCAGACACAGATAGTAGCTAAATCACGACCTGAAAACTTACGCTTTCGTTGTACAAAGTCTAGTTCTCTAGCAAGCTTCTCTAAAAATGAAGGACTAAGATGTTGATGTAATTCTTCAGCAAATAATTGTAGTTCACTTTGAATCGGGAGATTCATAAAAAACGTCATCCTTTCTAATCTAGCTTGTTTAGAAAGAATAACGTTTTTTTATACCTGAGGATAGTGAAAACTTCGAGTTTTTCTTACAAATATCGTGAATTCATTTCAAATTCGCGCATTTTTCTGTTAATTCAAAGAGACAAATTTGGATATATATGCTAATATCAGGGAGGAATTATAAAGAAAACTGGAAAAATGGAGGCAATTATGAAAACTTTCATATATATGGTGAGACACGGGGATTCACCGAAATTTGGAAAAGAAGAGACAAGAGGATTAACTGAAAAAGGAAAATTAGATGTTCAACGAATAACAGATGCATTACAAGGTGAGGAAATCGACGTTGTTATCTCGAGTCCATACAAACGCTCAATTCTAACTGTTCAGCAGTTAGCGAAGCAAATAGGACAAGAAGTTATAGTATTTGAGGACTTAAAAGAGAGAATTTTTATTGTTGAAGAGGAACGAATGTCGGATAAAGAATTATTCCCTTTGATAGAAAAGTCATTCATAGACCCCGACTTTGCTTTAATGGGAGGAGAGTCGAATGCCGACTGTCAGAAACGTGCTATAAAAGTTTTAAAAGAATTATTAAACACCTATCGAGGAAAGAAAGTAGTATTAGGTACTCATGGAGCTGTAATGACTTTGATGATGGGATATTATGACAGTAAGTATGATTTTAATTTTTTATTACAGACATCAAAACCAGATATATATAGAATGGAATTCAATGGGCAGGAATTGGTGGAAGTTAAAAGATTGTGGGAAATTTCATAGATTGACTTTATTCATCCATAGCTTACCTAAATGACGTGTATTATAAGAAAAAGGGTTACTGCGGTAACCCTTTTTCTTATGACATTGACGGGGATTGAGTTCAACAATATAAAAATTCGGTTTCTTAGCGTACAAAACTCACGTTTTGTTCTTGCTATCCCGAGGTGAAATGGGAGGGAATGTTTTTGGGCAGGATATTTTTAAAGTTATTTTTTAAATCAATCCTATTTGTTTTCTTATGCGGTATTGTTGTTTTCTCTATATTTCAGATTATTTTTGTCTGGAGTGTTTCGACAGGATTAGGAAGAGATGATATAGTCGGGTTTTCTGATAATAAATATGTAATTGGTCGTCCACCTGTTAGCTATAATTTATATAAAAAAAATAGTGGGGAAACTATATTAGATAATGTTATTGGTTATAAAAAAGGAAAAACTAAAAGCTATATTCGGAATGAAATTGAGTTTGTAGTGATAAATGAGACAAAGGGTAGCTATGAATTGTATGAAATAGAAAAGGCTTCAGAAAAGGATATAGAACGGCTGAAAGAAATGAAGAAATTAGAATAAAAGAGACTATCTGAAAGATAAAAATGTACACTAGTTATGGTTAGATCTAAAAAATGGTTTAGACTGATAACTGGGATTTATTTTATGAAAAGAATTATTATTAAAATAAAGCATTAGGGGTTCAGTCCCATGCTCTCAAGTTAATATTTTGAAGTGTCCTCAAAACGAAAATTTTCTTCGTTTTGGGGAACTATCAATTTCTTAAGTTGATGGGCATGGGGTACAGCCAACATTTTAACGAAAATATACGCTAAGACAATATTTTGAACATAAAAGCCGGTTTTCCTTACGCTAAGGGTAAACCGGCTTTAGTTATGTTCAATGAAGGTAAAGAGTGTAAACTAGTTTTAGTAATGGAATCAAACTTATATTCACCAAGGAAATTAATATGTTCCCATGCTAGAGGTGATACATGAGGTAACAAGTTTTCATCTAATTCCTCATTTTGTTTTAATTGATTAGTGGCTTCTGTGAGATAAACTGTATTCCAAAGACTAATAGCATTAATAATAATGTTCAAAGCGCTTGCCCTTTGCAGTTGATCTTGTAATGATCGTTCTCGCAACTCACCATGTTTTCCAAAGAAGATTGCTCTGGCTAAGGCATTCATGGCCTCTCCTTTATTTAGTCCTCGTTGTACACGCCGACGCAGCGATTCATTTAAAACGTAATCTAGTATAAATATAGTTTTTTCTATTCTTCCAATTTCTCTAAGTGTCATTGAAATCTTGTTCTGCCTTGCATAAGATCCAAGTTTACCCATAATAAGGGATCCAGAAACTGTACCCTCCCGTATAGAATGTGCTAACCGTAATACATCATCAAAATTATCTCGAATGATCTTGGCATTAATCTTCCCTCGAAAAAGAGTATGTATTTCTTGGAAGTTTCCCATTACATCTAGGGTGTATAGTTTGGAATCGGTTAAGTCCCTGAGTCGTGGAGCAAAACGAAATCCTAGTAAATGACTCAATCCAAATACTGAGTCTGTATAGCCAGCTGTATCTGTAAAATGCTCTTCAATATTCAAATCTGTCTCATGATGAAGTAACCCATCAATGACGTGCACAGCATCCCGAGCATTGGTATTAATGACTTTAGTATAAAAGCTTGAAAATTGATCACTGGTGAATCTATAAATGGTAGCTCCTTTTCCAGAACCATAATGGGGATTCGCATCGGCATGTAAAGAAGAAACACCCACTTGTACACGCATTCCATCAGAGGATGATGTACTTCCATCGCCCCAAAATGAAGATAAAGACATTTTATGATGGAAATTGACAAGGGTAGCTTGTGCTCGATTTAGAGCATCTTCATCCATTCGCCATTGAGCAACGTTTGCCATTTGTCGATAGGTGATCCCTGGTGTTGCTTCAGCCATTTTCGTGAGTCCAATATTTGTCCCCATACCCATTAATGCTGCCAGTATCATGGGTTTTTCTTCTGGATGCGGAGGTTTTCCAGTAGACGTGTGAATGAATTCCTTATCAAATCCTGTCCAATTGGAGACTTCCATCAATAAATTCGTTAACTTTATGTGTGGAAGCATACGATAAAGGGATGCACTGAATGGTCGGGCTTTTTCCGGAACATCTTTTTCAAGCCTGTGGATGTGAAGTTTTCCGTTAGCGAAATTGACTCCTTCTAAATCATGAATATTTTCTTTTATGAGTTGAAGGCGTTTTAATAAAGAATTTTTTCGTTCTTCAAGATAATTGTCTACAGACAAATTAACCGCAAGCCTTGTTGCGCCCGTTGTAGAGGCACTATCCCATTCTTTTTTAGAAACTAGATAATCCTCAAAATCTTTGTGTTGTCGACTCCCGACAATGGAAATATCCCCTGACCTTACATGATTACGCAACTCAGTTAATGCTGCCATTTCATAGTAATGCCTATTAATGGTCCCATCTTCTTCGTATATGTGCTTTTGCCACCGATTAGATACAAAATCCAAAGGAGCACCTTCTGGTACTTTTCGTTTATTAGATTCATTCATTTCACGAATGGTATCTAATGCTTTCATTAATGGCTGTGTAGATTTGGTCGAACGGAATTCAAGTGCCTTTAATAGAGTCGGTGTATATTTCCGAAGATAGAAAAAACGATTCTCTAAGAGGTCTAAATAATCATAATTCATCGGTCTAGATAAATCCTTAGCTTCCTCAATGGAAGTAATAAACTTTTCCCATGGCATGATGGTTTCTAAGGTTGTAAAAGGATCCAACCCTTCTTCGCGTGCTTTTATAAGAGCTTCACCTAAGCGAGCATAATGGATGACCTTCTCATTCACTGATTTCCCATTTTTCTTTTGCAGTTCATCTTGAGCTCTTCGCCCTTTCGCTTGAAGAGTCATGATTTGTCTGTCGTGAATTTCAAATGCTTGATCAATTAAGTCTTGGCTCAGATGGAGTAAATAAGCTACTAATATGGCATATCTCTTTTCTTTAATGAATCGTCGGAAGGAATGGGGTTCATATCTAGCACCTATTTTAGATAGTTGTCGCAAACGGTTGGGGTGTATGGTCTCAGTTGCTACATTAAGTTGAAGTGTTTTAATGTATTCTAATCGCTCAATCACTTTTAAAAATGCCTCTGGAGATGATTGCCCTGGAATCTCTCTTAACCATGATAAGTATGTTTTTCCACTATTATCAGGCATTGGCAATAGTAAACGATCCAGTTTTTCAAGTTGAAATGACGTTAGGGAGGAGTTAAAGTGTTGAAAAATTTGTTGTTCTGTTCGTTTACGTGTTTCCCAGACTACTCTTTCAATGGTGGCCATACCCGGTAGAATGACTTTCCACTTACGCAATATCTGGATTGCAGTTTGGATAAGATGTGTAGGGTTTCCATTAGCCATAGCATCATCGAACCGAATTCTAGCAAGTTGGCGATATTCTGAAGATGTAAATGTTCGATATCCATACTCTTTACGGATTTCTACCAAATGTTCATATTTCGTAGCTTCTCGTTTTGAGTACATTAAAAACTCATTTGGATCCACTTTAATTTGCTTGGCAATATAAGAAATGGCTGTTGAAGGAATTTCATCCATATCAGATAAGGTCCATCCTGAAAATCGGATAATGCAGAGTTGTACTGCAAAACCCAAACGATTATAGTCTCTTCTATGGCGAAGAGTAACATCCAAATCATGTTGGCTAAGCGTGAAGTATGTACCTAATGTCCATTCATCCAATTCATTAGGAATCGACATATACGTTTTACGTTCCTCTGAAGTTAGTAATTCTCTTACTCGGGCGTACATAATATAAGAGCTCCTTTCTTGAGAAAAATGGTTATTCCGAATGATACATAACTATCTTTTGTATCATTCGGAATAAAGCGAACACCCTTGATAAATAAGGGTTTACAAGTTTTTTTTTAATCTTGCATTTTTCCTCAGCTTTTTAATCATACATAACATATAATATTATACATTAAGGATCATAGTTATGGAGGGATCATTTTGGAATATGTTCAACCCATTCGGAACAGAAAACAAATCGATGCGATGAAGAAAATTTTAAAGGCTACTAATCTAAGAGACTATTGTCTTTTTAATGTAGGAATTAATTCAGGACTTCGGATCAGCGATTTACTACAACTAAGAATTCGTGATGTCATTGATGAAAAGCACAATATTATGGATCGAATTTCCCTTCGGGAAGTAAAAACAGGAAAGACAAAAGATTTTCCTATTGGTGATACGTCAAAAAAAGCAATCAAAGAGTACTTAATGACAAGAAATTATGAGGAGAACGAACCTTTATTTCGCTCTAGGAAAGGGAAAGAAGCATTAAAGCGACAACAAGCCTACAGAATTATTAACGAAGCAGCAAGAGCCATAGGAATAAAAGAAAGAATTGGGACTCATACCTTAAGAAAGACCTTTGGCTATCACGCTTATCAATCCGGAGTTGATCTCTCTATTCTCCAAAAATTGTTTAATCATTCTGCACCAAGCGTAACTCTTGCCTATATTGGCATGACACAAGATGATCTTGATAACGTGTATTTAAATTTAAATCTATGAGAATTGTAAGGGGGACAATATGAATGTTACATTCGTTTGATAGTAAAGTAATAAATGGCTCTCCACACTACTTTATAATAGAGGAAATAGGAGATTTGAAAGGAATCGAAGATTTTAAAACACTATTAGCGGAGACAATGAAAACTGTTTCAAATGAAAATATCAAAACAGTATCCGTTGTTTTAAATCAACAGGAATCTTTAAATTCGAGTTATATTAAATATCTTAAGGACTTAAAATTTGTTCAACACGAAATTCAGTATTTTTATCATCTGGATTTAACAAGTATCCATGATTTTAATGATCATTCGTCATTTACATTAAAATCACTTGAGCATACGAGCGAGGATTTATTTAAAGAGGTATGGCAACAATCCATGGCCTTATCGTTAAACGCACCTTCCCAAACAACAATAGGTCAACAATTTGAGGGGATGAAATCTGAGATTGGGGATAATTATGCTAAAAGTTGTTTAATTGTGTTTAAAGAAAATGAACCAATCGGCGTCACCATGCCCCATATTGAACAAGGTACAGTGGATGAAGGACGACTTTTTTATTTGGGGTTCATTCCAGAGTATAGGGGAAAAGGTCATGGAGCTTTAATCCATAGACAATCACTGGGATACCTTAAGCAAATTGGAGCAAAGCATTATATTGGAGCAACTGGACACAAAAACCTTCCGATGCAGAAAATTTTTAATACAAACAATTGTCACCTTTTTGATAAGAGGGTAACTTATAGACATTTAATTAAGTCAGATTCAATTAAGTAGTAAAAGCTTGTTTATCCTTAGTGTAGGATAAACAAGCTTTTATATTGCAAATTAAGTCTTAGCGTATATTTTCGTTAAAATGTTGGCTGTACCCCTTATTACAAAATAACTATTTTATTAAAATCTTCACGAGCAATAACTTCGAATTCTTAGATCAAAATGAACCTCTAGATGATTACAACATATGCTAATTTAAATACTTTCTAGGAAATTAGGTGCGTACTATGCCCTCAGTTGTAGCAAACCTTGTCGCACAAAATAGTACTGGTTCTTTCAACTTAGACGATTTTTATAATGTTTCTCCAAAAGAGAATACAAAATCTTATAATGGTTCAGGATCATCAAATGTTGGTTTTGTTATCAATACCTTTAGCGGTGTTAGGTTCGTTGTGTTATTATTTTTTATAATAAATACGGTACATGAAATTATTTTATTGATTTTTAAAAAAGCCCCTTGTAAGGGCCACTTATTTTACAAGGTACTGTTTTACTTCTTTTATTAATAGTTCCGCACCTTCTGGATTTAATGTTATCTTACCATTTGCTAATACTATGTTACGATTTGACACCTCTTCTGTTAATGCACAAACACCACCAGGCTGATACTTCTGTAAAACAATGTCTTCACCTTCTACAAAGATCTCTAATGGTGATTTTTCTTTCATACCTAGCGTATTTCTAAGTTCCTTTGGAATTACCACACGCCCTAACTCATCTACTTTTCTAGTTACTCCGGTTGCTTTCATCTAATATCTTTCCCCATACATGAAAATTTAGTTTCATTTACAAAAGAACAAGTAAAATAAATAGAGGATTTTTGGCACGATAACAAGATAAGTAATTGAAATGAAGCAATTCGTCAGCTAGTAGAAAAGGGTTAAGTCTTAAATAATGACTAGCCTTTTTATTCCCCCTAAAAACCCAAAAAACACATTTAAAGTCCTTATCTGTCTTTACATATGTTTTTAAAATGAACAAGACCTATTTTAACTTGTCCATCGAAACGCAAAATAAACAAACCTGAAAAGTAGTTTTTAAATTAAACTTCCTTTTTTTAATACACTCTTTAAAAAATTGAAAAAGAGCTGAATTTTTATCACAGCTCATGTATTTATTAGCTCTGTATGCGTACATGTAGAGTGTTGAGAACATCCAAAAATCTTGCTTCCTGTTTTATTTGATGTACAAAATCAGTCTTTCCTAAATCAGAAAGATTTCATTCACAGAATTTTTGGACTTATAGTATAAAATACGATTCCGTTAAAAATCTACTATCGTTCCTCTTCATATATTGGCACCAGAACCTCCTTTTTAACCAAAAAAGTTGAGGATTCCCCCAACTTTTTGATTCATCTATTGTCTTATTAGTCCTGTAGATGTAACCTGATATATTCTCTTCTTACCCATATATTCCTGTTTGCCATTCTCAAGGTTAGTTAAAGTAGCTCGTATCTTTTCCTTTTCTGATTCCCCTTCTATATGGGTAAGTTCAATGTAATCCCCAACTTTTACAGGAACGGTTTGGGTTTCAGCAGTTCGTTGTCTATTTCCCACAATTTCTTTATTGTACACAACGCTACCCGATGAGTTCTGTACTTTTATACTTGCATACGTACTATTAAAGTAGGAATGTGGTATACCAGCTTCTAATTGTATCTGCATTTTTTCTATCTCTTTATTCAATGATGTTTCAACAGAACCTGTATTTTTCACCTTTAATATTTTTATTTTTCAACCATAAGTATACATAGAAATATTCTAAAAACTAGTTGAAAATCTTTTAGATTCTAACTTTCTTATAATACCACTTGCTATTTCTTCAATATTTTCATTTAGAAAGAAATGATTACCTTCAAATGAATTGAAGGTACACGATTTACTTGTGTATTGTTTCCATTTTTTCACCTCATCATATGTAGTTAATTCATCTTTTTTTCCGTTCAATACAAGAAAATCAATGTCACATGCTCGTATATTGTTGTTATGGATATATGTCTCTACAATTTTAAAATCTGCTCTTAGAATGGGGAGAAAAATTCCCATTAATTCTTCTGATTGTAGTACCTCGGTTGATGTTCCCCCCATTGCAATAACTTCATTTTTGAATTGTTCATCGGGTAGGTTATGTCGAATATTTTTTATCTTACTATTAGGATGATTTCTACCGGATAAAACAAGAAATTCAGGCAATACATTATTAGAATCCTGTATTTTTCTAGCTAATTCATAGGCAATCAAGCTTCCCATGCTATGCCCATATAAAATATAGGGCGAATTATCTAGTTGCTTGACTATACTATTGTAGACATCATTTACAGCCTCTTCCATACTCTGGTACAGGCTTTCTTCAATTCTATATCCTCTACCGGCTAACTCTATTGGAACTACTTCAATATGTGGATTAAAGTAATTTTTCCATTTTGAGTAACTAAACGCAGAGCCACCAGCATGTGGAAAGCAAAAAAGTTTAGTCTTATTCATAGATTTTCTCCTTACTTTAAAATTTGTTTATATTTTGGCCAATTGTATAAAAGTCTTTAATTATTATCTCATTCGGTAATTCATCACGTGTTGCACAAGCAGATATCTTATAATTTGGATCAATATTATATTGTCTAAAGTAAAAGTTTTGAGGTATATTCGTGTATGAAATTAAAGTTCGTGACTCTTTTTTTACAGAGAATGAATTTAACGGGATATAAAGTCCTTTACCAATCATTTTTATATGGCTTTCTTTTAATGTCCATAAATCAAAAAAATAATTGATTTGTTCATCAGAATTCATATTAGATAAATCATAAAATTCTTCCTCTGAAAAAAATTCATTTGCTAATTTAAGAGCCTCTATGTCTGAAACTCTTTCAATATCAATACCTACATTAGAATTAGCAGTGGCACAGACCACCCATTCTCCTGAATGCGAAATATTAAAGTGAAAGTCAGAAAAATTTTGAACAAAAGGTTTTCCGTACTCATTATATATAAATTTAATTTCTTCATTATTCATTTTATATTTTTGGCAAACTAGGGAACGGATTAATAAATCTCCTATCAAAGTCCTATTAATATCACATAAATTTAATAAACGCTTCATTCGTTCTCTCTTCTCATTTGAAATCAAGTTACTAAATTGATTAAACAAATGATTTTCAATATTTTTTGGTATTTTCACAGCATGAATTTGTATGATAAATCACTTCCTTTTTAAAAGGATTTCTTCCTATGTATACGTTATAGAAATTCAATTTCATTTTCTAACTTGCATTTATTCAAGTGCAAATATAATAGAAAAGGTGCATATTTACATATCAATGAAAATATACACCTTTCCTCAGCAATATCATCAAAGCATTCGCTTCTGGTACAAAAACTTCAGAGAATTTACAGCATACTATGAACAACTCATATATGTTTCTATGTCCCTATCAAGCAAGCCCCTTAAAAAGTAATGCTCTTGATATATATACATAATCTCCTACACTTGATGTGCAGTTATTGGACTGCTCTCTTTATTTACACTACTACTCACAAATAACAACTTTAATAATAACAATTTTTGTTTATAAAGTTGCCTCTTTTGTGCTCTCTACTTTTCCGTTAGCGAAAGGGATGTCTCTTTTATTCCTTCTAATTCATTTAGTAGATACTTAGCTAACTTTTCAACTGCGGGGGAAGCTACTATTTCTTCGTGTGATCCAGGGACCGAATACATATTCACTCTTCCTTTTAATAAAGGCTTCCAATCCGTAAACAATTCTTTACCTTCCTCAGCACTAAAGTAAATAACTTCCCCAAAATATGGTGTTAAATCATGCTCTGCCATTAAGTTCAGACATTTCCTGTGAGCATTGATAATTTGCTTCAAATTCGTAAGATTTGCATCAGGCGGGAGCACTCCTTCCACAATTAATTGTTCAACAAGCATGTCCTGTTGATGAACAAGCTCTTCTTCCTGGTCCACTAGCTCTATATGGATGAAATGCTCCAATATATAAGATAGCATTTCATCCTCTGTCTTGTAATCCCGTTCTGAAGGCACCTTGGTATCCAATAGTACCAACACCTCAACTTCTTCTCCCTGGTTCCGTAGCATAGTTGCGATTTCATAGGCGATGGCACCGCCCAGAGACCATCCTCCCAGACGATACGGCCCCTCTGGCTGAGCCCGCTTCATTTCCTCGATGTAGAGTTGCACTACTTCCGATAAAATCAACCCGTTCATTCCTTCTTTCTCTACGAGAGGATTCTGTAGACCATAAAATGAGCAGTGATCCTTGAGTAACCTTGCTAGCTGAATGTAACAGAGTACATTACCCATAAATGGGTGAACACAGAAGAAAGGTCTTTTCTCTGATTCTTGTAATGGAACCAGAACCGATAATGATTCTTCCATACGATGATTCTCACGGATGAGACAAGCGATTCCTTCCACTGTCGGATTCTTAATTAGTGCGGGCACCTTAATCTCTTTTCCAAATTTCTCTCTGACCTTTGAAATCAATTTAATTACAAGGAGAGAGTGACCTCCTATATTGAAGAAATCATCGTTTACATGGATATCTTCTAACTGTAGCAAATCCTGCCAGATTGTAATCAGCTGATACTCGATTTCATCCCGTGGGATGATTGGTGTAGAAAAGGTACTTTCTCTTTGAATCGTTAAGCTGTTCAGTGCCTTTCGATCAACCTTCCCATTTGTTGTAAGCGGAATCGCATCCACCTCAATAAAGTGTGCAGGAATCATATAATTCGGTACTTGCCTCTTGAGATGCTCACGCCATTCATGCATACTTCCTTCACCCACCACATAGGCAACCATTCTCCGATCTCCTGGTTGGTCCTCTCTTATCAAGACTATAGCCTCTTTCACCGATGGATGACTTTCTAAATTCGCTTCAATCTCTCCAAGCTCAATCCGGAATCCTCGAATTTTCACTTGATTATCGATTCTTCCCAGATAATCCAAATGGCCATCAGCTAAATAGCGGACTAGATCTCCCGTCCGGTATAACCGTTCCCCTTCATTAAATGGATGAGGAATAAAACGTTCTAACGTTAACTCTGGACGATTCAAGTATCCTCTCGCTAGGCCTGCTCCACCGATATAAAGTTCACCCGTTACACCAACTGGAACAGGTAACAACTTCTCATCCAATACATAGGCTTGAACATTTGGCAACGGACGCCCAATGGTTACTCTCTTACTATCTTTTTTGATACGATAGCATGTCGCATCAACCGTACATTCCGTAGGACCATATACATTATAAAAATGGATATGGTCATTCTCTACTAGTTGTTCCCACAGTGATGGCATAATCGCTTCTCCACCGACCAGTACCTTGCTTGGAACATGAACACTATCGTTTTTTTCTAACAACCCCTCATCTATGAGTAATTGGAGTAGTGAAGGTGTTATATCAAACATTTCCAACTTATTCTCCCGAATATAAGATACAAACTTTTGAGGATCACTGCGAACTTCTGTTGAAATAATATATAAACTAGAACCATACAAAAGCATTTGTAATTGTTTAACGGATGAATCAAAGGCGATTGAGGCATTTAGACCAACGCGCATGTTATCATGTGCCCGATGTGAAAAAACCTCTTTCTGTAAACCATAGGATAGATTTAATACCGAATGATGCTGCACCATAACCCCTTTTGGATTCCCGGTCGAACCTGAAGTGTAGATAACATACGCCAAGTTTTCTCCTGTTACTTTACATATTGGTGAAAGGGTGTTTTCTTGCGAAATCATTGCTTGATCTCGGTCCAAACAAACTGTTTCAACTTCTTCAGGTATCCAACCTTGTGATACTTTGTTCGTAACCAATATTTGAATTCCTGTGTCCTCCAGAATATATCGTAGGTGACTTTCTGGATACGATGGATCCAGCGGAACATAGGCTGATCCAGCTTTCAAGATTCCCATGAGACCTACAATCATCTCAACTGAACGTTGGAAACAAAGTCCGACCAATGACTCCGTCCCAATCCCACATTTCTGAAGATAATGGGCCAATTGGTTTGCTTTCTCATTCAGCTCTCGATACGTCAACTGCTGATTTTCATCTACCACTGCCACCGCATCAGGTGTACGATCCACTTGATCTTCAAACAGTTTGTGGATCACACTCTCACGTGGATACGCTGCTGCATTATCATTCCATTCTTCCAGTAGTTGTTTCTGTTCTATTTCCGTAACATACACCAGCTCCGACAGAGTTTGATCAACGTTCTCGATCATTTGCTTAAACACCTGGCTTAAATGCCCCAGCATCCGTTCAATAGTGAGACCATTAAACTTGCTACGATCATACTTCAACTTTAACAACAACTGGCTTTCTGGGACAACTGTCAATCCTAATGGATAATGAGTTTGCTCTACTCCTTCCAACTCACCAATTTCTAGATTTCCTGAGGACTCCTCTTTCACTGGGTAGTTTTCAAACACATACAAGCTATGGAACAGCGGGGTTCCTCTAGGAACTTCACTCCATCCTTGAATCTCTGTCAAAGAAGCATATTCATATTGTCTTCTTTCTATCTCTTCCTCTTGTATCTTCTGCAACCAATCCATTATTTTTATATTATCTATCAACTGAATTCGCGTCGGTGATGTGGCAATAAAAGGACCTACAATGTTTTCAACATCAATAATCTCAGTAGGGCGTCCTGAGCTAGTTACACCATAGACAATGTCATCTTCTCCACTATACCGGCCCATGAGATACGCCCACGCACCTTGAATTACCGTATTCAAAGTGAGCCTATTGCGCTTCGCCCAGTTTTGTAACGCTTGGGTTTGCTCTTCTGATAAATAAGTTACCTTCTCTGTGTAACCTTTTTCTTGCTCTTTACTTTCTAAACCCAGCAGAGTTGGAGCTGTAAAACCTTTAAGTTTCTCTCTCCAGAATTGCTCCGCCTGATCCTGATTCTGCTCTCTTAGCCATTGAATATATTTCTTGTATGGCGATGACTTAGGTAAATGCACGGCTTCTCCATTCATTCTCTTCTGGTACACTGTAAGCAATTCGTTAAAGACCAGTGGTAGGCTCCATCCATCCAACAGAATATGGTGATGTGTCCAAACAATCCGATATTCTTCCTCACCTTCTTGAATGACAGTCACCCGCATCAATGGCGCTTCATCAAAAAGAAAGGCTTGTTTTCGATCCAATGCCAAAAAGGCTTTTCTTTTCTCCTCTTTTTCTTCAGCAGTCAGCGTACGCCAATCTTCTACATTCACCTTAAATGGAACACTCTCATACACCACTTGTAAAGGCTCTTCAACTTCATCCCAAAGGAAAGATGAGCGAAAAATTTCATGCTGCTGAATTACCGATTTCCACGCCTGTTCGAAAGTTACAATATCCAATTCTCCTCTAATCATGAAACTTAATTGCACTATATACGGCGCTACATGTTCATCCCCTTGGTCATGCAATGTATGGAAAATCATACCTTCTTGCAAAGGCGATAGTGGATATAAATCGATAATCTGATAATTATTTCCACGATTCATCTTGGATAATACTTTTGTCAAACTGGCTTGGTCAAGATTAGCCATCACAAAATCTGAAACGGTCAGTGCAGATTCTCCATCCGCAGATTGAATCAATTTACTTAGTTGATGGAGCATATTCTCTGCAATACTTTTTATCGTTGATTTCGCGAATTGTCCTACATTGTATACCCAAGTGAACTGAAGTTTCCCATCCGTTACAATTCCAATTACATCGATTAAATGCAAGCGCTTGGAACCAGAAGCATGATCTAAGCGCTTAAATCCGTTCTCCGGAATAAGCATTGCATCGTTAGAAAACATTTGGTCAAATTGTCCAAGATAGTTAAAACTAATAGACGGTGTATGTTGAGACCCCCATTTCTCACACATTGTTGTGTTCAGATACCGCAAAATTCCATGGTCAACACCCTTATTAGGAATTTTACGCACTTGTTCTTTAACTAATTTTAATGCTGCAATTGGCGTGTCGGCACCGGTAATATTTAAGTGAACAGGATAAATACTTGTAAACCACCCCACAGTTCTAGATAGGTCAACGTCTTCGATAATCTCTTCCCGACCATGCCCCTCCAAATCCACGGTCAGCGCCGGATGACCTGTCCATGCTGCCGTAGCCTGTACCAATGCTGTCAATAGTACCTCATTGATTTGGACACGATGAGTGCTTGAAATTTCTTTCAATAACGTACGGGTCTCTTTCTCATCCAGCACCACGGTAATCTCCTCGGTTCCTGTGTTTGCTGGAACTTCGAGGGTGGTATCCACTGGTAGCATAGCCACTTCTTGTTCGGATTGCTGCTCCCAATAATCACGCACTTCTTGCACAATCCCAGCTTCAGCGTAATGATGCAATTTCTCCGACCACGCTTTAAAGGATGTACTCTTTGTAGGTAATTGGATCATCTGATCCTGGCTCGCTTGATTATACGCCGTTTGCAGATCCTCTAGTAAAATCCGCCAAGAAACACCATCCACTGCTAAGTGATGAATCACCCAGAATAATCGGCCGGCTCTTTTCTCACCTTCATCAAAATACACCATTCTCATTAGCGGCCCTGCGTGTAAGTGCAAGCTTGCTTGTGCAGTGTCAATCTCCGTTTGAATCACTTGATGCCATTCTGCTTGCGGCACTTCTTCTAATGAAATAACGGTCAGCGTCGATTGTTCTTCGATTCCTTCGTTCCGCTGTTTCCAAGCTCCATTCGGTAACCGTTCATATCTTAAACGCAAGGCATCATGATGGATTAGAAGGGTACGCACAGCTTTCTCCAGTAATACTATATCCAGTCGCTCTTTTGTTCTAAAAAACATGGATTGATTCCAATGGTGTGGGTTTGGATGATCTTGTGCAAAAAACCATTGCTGGATTGGTGTAAGGATCAGTTCTCCAGTTACAACTCCCTGCTCTGCTTGTACACCCCGTTCTTCATTGACTACTTGCGCCAACTCAGCAATCGTTTGGTGTTCAAACATTTGCTTTGGCGACAATTGCAAACCTGCTTGCTTCGCACGAGAGACAATCTGAATGCTGAGAATCGAGTCTCCACCAATTTCAAAGAAGTTATCATGGATTCCCACCTTTTTAATCCCTAATACTTGCTTCCAAATGGTGGCCAGTGTTTCTTCGTTACCATTCCGCGTGGCAACACATTCACTTTCGATTTTCCTCTCCTCTGGTACAGGTAAGGCCTTACGATCAACTTTTCCGTTAGCAGTTAGTGGAATGGCTTCCATCATCACAAATCCTGAAGGAACCATATGGCTTGGTAGTTCCGCCTTGAGATAATCTCTCCACTCGCCTACATTCCCATCACCCACGACATATGCCA
This sequence comes from Bacillus sp. FSL P2-0099, assembly GCF_038007445.1. Classification (NCBI taxonomy): domain Bacteria; kingdom Bacillati; phylum Bacillota; class Bacilli; order Caryophanales; family Bacillaceae; genus Bacillus; species Bacillus sp. FSL P2-0099. The sequence continues at coordinate 259,858 of NZ_JBBOXE010000002.1, read as the reverse complement.
CCAACCGTTTATCACCCGGCTGATCTTCTCGAACAATTACAACAGCCTCTTTTATGGAGACATGTGCGTTTAAAGCAGATTCAATTTCTCCGAGCTCAATTCGGAAACCACGGATTTTCACCTGGTGATCAATCCGCCCAAGATAATCCAGATCTCCATCAGGTAAGTATCTCGCTAAGTCTCCTGTCCGATATAATCGCGCTCCTGGGTCACTACTGAATGGATGAGGAATGAAACGCTCTGCAGTCAATTCGGGTCTGTTTAAATATCCACGTGCAAGTCCTGCTCCACCAATATATAGTTCGCCAGCTACGCCAATAGGCACAGGTTGTTGACAAGCGTCTAGTACATACACTTCTAAATCTGGAATCTGTTTTCCTATATTACTTCTTGAAGCATACTGCACATCATCTTGAGTAATTGGATAATACGTAACATGAACGGTAGTTTCTGTAATTCCATACATATTAATTAACTGTGGTTTCTGCCCTCCATACCTTTGAAACCATGGTACCAAGCTGGTAGGATCGAGTGCTTCCCCACCAAATATGACATAGCGCAGATGCAAGTCTTTCTTCTCATCTTCTTGTTCACACACTTGTATCAATTGTCGAAATGCGGATGGTGTCTGATTAAGAACCGTAACCTTTTCCTTTACTAACAGTTGATAGAAATCCTTGGGCGATCGACTAATCCAGTAAGGAACAACAATCAATCTTCCGCCATGGAGTAATGCCCCCCAAATCTCCCATACCGAGAAGTCAAACGCATAAGAATGGAAAAGCGTCCAAGTATCTTTTTCATCAAACTGATACCAACATTCCGTCGATTTAAATAAACGAATCACATTGTGATGCTCTACCATAACTCCCTTTGGATTCCCTGTTGATCCCGAAGTATAGATTACATACGCCAAGTTTTCTCCTGTCACTTCACATATTGGTGAAAGGGTGCTTTCTCGCGAAATCATCGCTTTATCCCGATCCAAACAAACTGTTTTGATTTCTTCAGTTATCCAACCTTCTAATGCTTCGTTCGTGACCAATACTTGAATCCCTGTGTCCTCCAGAATATATCGTAGGCGACTTTCTGGATACGATGGATCCAATGGAACATAGGCTGCCCCAGCTTTCAAGATCCCCATGAGACCGACAATCATCTCAACTGAACGCTGGAAGCAGAGACCAACCAATGACTCGCTCCCAATCCCACATTTCTGGAGATAATGTGCCAATTGGTTTGCTTTTTCATTCAGCTCTCGATAGGTTAACTGCTGTTTTTCATCTACCACTGCCACCGCGTCAGGTGTACGATTTACTTGCTCTTCATACAGCTGATGAATCCCAAATTCCTGTGGATATGCTACAGCATTATTATTCCACTCTTCTAACTGTTTTTGCTGTAATCCTGACAGTATCGGCAACTTAGCTAATGATTTATCAGGATGTTCCACGATTAAATTCAACCAGTTTCCAAAATTTTCGGCTATGGATTCAATAGTTAAACTGTCAAATAAATCAGTCCTATAAACAAAAGTAAGCAATAAGCCCTCTTCCACTTCTGCGGCAGTTAAACTTAAATCAAATTTGGCGATTGAAGCGTGGCTGTCCATTACTTCTATATTTCGTCCATGTAGCTGTGGTAGCTCTTGTCCCGTATTTTGCAAAGTAAACATGGTTTGGAAAATCGGAGAATGACTTGTACTTCGTTCAGGTTGGATAACCTCCACAATTTTCTCAAACGGAACATCTTGGTACTCATATGCCTTCAATGCTTTTATCCGCACTTGAGACAACAACTCTTTAAATGCCGGTGCGCCACTTAAATCAGCCCGATAGACTAACGTATTGACAAAGAAACCAATCAATCCTTCAATCTCTCGATAATTTCGATTCGCAATTGGGCTTCCAACAAGAATATCTGATTGTCCTGTATAACGGGCAAGGAAACTTTGATAAGATGCCAATAAGGTCATGAAAAGCGTTGCCCCTTCTTGACGACTAAGTTCGTTTAATTTATCCAGTAATGAGCGTGACAACAACACATTATGAGTTAATCCATGGTGGGTTTGTACCGGAGGACGGGGACGATCCATCGGCAACATTAAGACTGGTAACTCACCAGACAGTTCTTCCTTCCAATATGCAAGCTGTTGATTTAGTACTTCCTCTTTTAACCAATCCCTTTGCCATTGAGCAAAATCGGCATATTGAACTGGTAATGGTGCGAGCTCTGCTGGTTTTTCGCCAATCGCCTCCTCATAAAATACCATCCATTCTTGGAGCAAGATTTCCATCGACCATCCATCCGAGATAATATGATGCATATTACACAGAAGAACCCATTCTTCTTCTGAAATTTTCACGATTTGTCCACGGAACAATGGCCCTTGCTCTAAGTCAAATGGGGATTCCACTTCAGTTTGAATCCATTGCTCCACTTCTCTTTCTCTCTCTTCTGGAGAAATCTTAGTTAAATCAATTTGTGGAAGGGAACGGAAAGTATACGGTTGAATCTTCTGCACAGGATGACCGTCCACTTCATGAAATACTGTCCGCAATGATTCATGACGCTCTATCAACTGATTCCATCCCAACTCCAATGCTTCTAGTAACCAATTTCCTGTAAGACGGCATACCATCGGCATATTATAAAGTGCACTATTAGGTGTAAATTGATCGATAAACCATAAGCGCTGTTGAGCATAAGAAAGTGGAATGGCATTTCCTCGTTCCATCGGCATCAATGGTGGAGTTTCTCGTTTTTTGCCTCCCTTACGTAACTGATCTAATCGCTTCGCCAGTGCCTCCACCGTTGAATACTCGAACAGTTCACGCACCAGTAGTTTTATTTGAAAGACTTCTTGTAAACGTGAAACCACTTGAGTAGCAAGTAGAGAATGACCACCAAGTTCAAAGAAAGAATCCTGAACACCTATATTTTCTATTCCTAGCACTTGACTCCACACTGAAGCGATAAGTTCTTCTAGCGGAGTTCGTGCGTGAACGGTATTTTCAGTAGATAATTTGCTAGGTATTGGCAATGCCTTTAAATCAAGTTTTCCATTCGGTGTAAGTGGTAAAAATTCCATCTCAATAAAGTTTGTTGGGACCATATAATTTGGTAAATGTGTTTGTAGATGCTCTCGCCATTCTTGGACACTTCCTTCACCAACTACATAAGCTACTAATCTCTTGTCGCCTGGATCATCCTCTCGTACCAATACAACCGCTTCTTTCACAGAAGAATGTGCCTGCAAAACTGCTTCTATTTCTCCCAATTCAATCCGGAAACCACGAATTTTCACTTGGTCATCTATACGACCATGGAACTGGAGAGCACCATCAGAAAGATAACTTGCTTTGTCTCCGGTGTAATAGAGACGCTCTCCTGACTTGAATGGATGCAAAATAAATTTTTCCTTTGTAAGGTCCGGACGATTAGCATATCCACGAGCAAGACTCTTCCCTCCAATATAGAGATCTCCAATCACACCACTTGGTACTAGCTGAAGATGAGAATCTAACACATAAACTTCTGTATTCGCAATCGGTCGACCAATCGATGGCGTACCTGTTGTCACTCCTACAGGTACATAACAATCCGTGGTAACAACGGTATTTTCCGATGGACCATACTGATTGATTACCGCAAAAGGAATATCGTTAGATGGATACTGCGTTAATTGATCCCCGCCGGTAATGATAAAACGAAGATCCGTTTTACCTGGCCAAGATAATTTCAAGAGTCTTTCCAGAATAGGCGTAGGTGCAAAACTAGCTGTTATTCGCGAATCAATGAGCCAGTCTCTTAGTGCTTCTGGATTAATTCTCAGTTCCTCTGTTGACAAGTAGAGTGCTGCACCAGCAGTTAGATACGGCCAAATCTCCTGGACAGCCGAATCAAAAGCAATCCCTGCAATCTGAGTCGCACGATCCTCTGCTGTAATACGATAAACTTCTTGATGCCAAGAAACCATATTCATTAATGAGCGATATTCAATCATGACACCCTTTGGCTTTCCTGTAGAACCAGAGGTATAGACAATGTAAGCTAAGTTCTCTGGATTTATCTGCCGTGTAGGTGCGATTACGCTTTCCACTGTTAACTCTTCTAACCTCACCATTTCGACCTGTTCGAAAAGGCCTTCTTGTCCTTCCGCCGTCACTACAAATTGAATTCCTGCATCTTCAATCATGTATTCTAACCTTGATTTTGGATACAACGGATCTAAAACGACATAAGCTCCACCAGCTTTTAATATACCTAGTAAACTTACCATGAGCTCAGCCGACCTCGGAAGATAAACTCCCACGACTGACTCTGGAGCAACTCCTTTTCGCTGTAAAACATTTGCCAACTGATTTGCTTGTGCATCCAGTTCACCGTAAGTCCAATCTTTTGTTTGATCAACTACCGCAATCGCTTCAGGACGCTTTGCTACTTGTTCCTCAAATCTGTCGCAAATAAGACCCTGTGGGGGCATTTCCATTACAGTGTCATTCCATGTTTCTAATAACAAAGTACGCTCAGGTTCCGATAGCATGCTCAGACTATGCAACGGATTTTGCGGGTAATGGGAAACTTCGTGTAGCCATTTCTCAAAGTGCCCTGCCATCCGTTCAATAGTTGTGGCATTGAATAAATCCTTATTGTATTCAAAAGTAAAAAGTAATCCCTCTTCCGTCTCAGCTACCATTACGCTTAAATCAAACTTTGCGATTGGACTATGGCTTTCTATCATTTCAATACTTCTACCAGATAACACCGGGAACTCTTGTTTCATATTTTGCAAGATGAACATAGTCTGGAAGATTGGCGAATGACTTGTACTCCGCTCTGGTTGTACAACTTCCACAATTTTTTCAAAAGGGATATCTTGATACTCGTACGCCTTCAATGCTTTTTGACGAACCTGAGACAGAACATCCTGAAATGTCGGTCTACCACTTAGATTAGCCCGATATACCAAGGTGTTGACGAAGAAACCAATAAGTCCTTCAATTTCTCTATAATTTCGATTAGCAATTGGACTTCCGACCAGAATATCTTCTTGTCCCGTATAGCGGGATAGAAAACTTTGATATGCAGCTAACAGGGTCATGAAGAGTGTAGCCCCTTCTTGACGACTAAATTCATTTAATTTGTCATGTAGCGTGCTTGGCAGAACCAGGGTGTATGTCGACCCGTGATGAGTTTGTATTGCGGGACGCGGGCGATCCATAGGAAGTTGGAGTACAGGAAGCTCCCCAGACAATTCTTCCCTCCAATATTGGAGTTGTTGATCAAGCACTTCCGCCTTCAGCCATCCTTTTTGCCACTGAGCGAAGTCGGCATATTGAACCGGTAATGGTTCAAGTTCTGCTATCTTTCCATCCGTAGCTTTCTCATAGAATGCCATCCATTCTTCAAGTAGGACTCCCATTGACCATCCATCTGAAATGATATGATGTAAAGTACAAAGGAGAATCCATTCTTCCTCTCCCACTTGCAAAATACTTGTCCTGATTAGTGGGCCCTCTGTTAAATCAAATGGCACTTCTGTTTCTTGTTGAATCAAACGTTTAACTTCTTCTTCTCGGTCTTCTGGAGAAAGCATAGTTAAATCCGTTTTCGGAATTGATCGAAAAGCATACGGTTCAATTTGCTGCACGGGCTGACCGTTCACTTCATGAAAGACCGTCCGCAATGATTCATGACGCTCTATGAGCTGATTCCATCCCTTTTCCAATGTCTCAGGTAGCCAGCTCCCTGTAAGGCGGCATACCATTGGCATATTGTAAAGGGCGCTATTAGGTGTAAATTGATCGATAAACCATAAGCGCTGTTGGGCATAAGAGAGCGGAATAGTTTCCCCTCTTTCCATCGGCATTAGTGGCGGAATCTCTCGTTTTCTATCTCCTTTACGTAACTGATCTAATCGCTTTGCCAGTGACTCCACCGTTGCATACTCAAATAGTTCACGTACCGGTAATTCGATTTGAAAGATTTTTTGTAAGCGTGAAACTACTTGAGTAGCTAGCAGCGAGTGACCACCAATCTCAAAAAAAGAATCCTGAACACTTATATTTTTTATACCTAACACTTGGCCCCATACGGAAACAATGAGCTCCTCTACTGGTGTTCGTGATGAAGTAGTAATATCTTCACTTATGAACTGTGCCTCCAATTCCAATAAAGCTTTCCGATTCACCTTACCATTTGGAGTGAGTGGCATCCCTTCAACTTGGAAGAAGTATGCCGGAACCATATAATGTGGCAATTGCTTCTTAAGATATTCACGCCACTCTCCAGTATCCCCTTCACCCACTACATAGGCTACTAACTGCTTATCTCCTGGTCGATCTTCCTTCACCAACACGACAGCCTCTTTTACAGATGAGTGATCATGTAAAGCTGCTTCGATTTCTCCCAGTTCAATTCGGAATCCTCTGATTTTGACTTGGTTATCTATTCTTCCAATATACTCCAAGTTACGATCATTCATATATCTCACCAGGTCACCCGTTCGATATAATCGTTCCCCTTCCTTAAAGGGATGCGGAATAAAACGCTCAGTAGTTAACTCTGGTCGATTGAAGTAGCCACGTGCCAATCCTACTCCTCCAAGGTAAAGTTCCCCCGCCACACCAATCGGTACCACCTGTTGATGTTGATCTAACACATACAACTCTGTATTATCAATTGGACGACCAATTGGAATAAGCATAGGTTCTTTTTCTAAATCACAATTATAATAAGTCACATCCACAGTCGCTTCGGTAGGACCATACAAGTTAATTAACTTTGTTTGCTGAACATCGTAAAATACCCCCTTAAAGCGGCGAACCTGTTCAGTATTTAATGCTTCTCCACTAGTAAAAACCTGATTTAAAGACGCTACATCCCTTTTCGAATTATATTGTTCCATATAATCCAAGAAAGTAGATAACATCGACGGAACAAAGTGAATGGTGTTCACACGATATCGTTCGATATACTCCTCAATCACCGCAGGATCTTTCTCTCCTCCTGGTGGAAGCAAACAAACACGTGCTCCTACAAATGACCACCAAAATAATTCCCAGACAGAAACATCAAACGAAAACGGTGTCTTTTGTAGAATTGTATCCTCCTCAGATAATGGATATTTTTTCTGCATCCACTGTAGGCGGTTGATAACCGAATGGTGTTCAATCATTACTCCCTTCGGATTTCCCGTCGAACCCGAAGTGTATATGATATAGGCTAAGTTATTTGCAGTTACTCCACTTACCGGAGCCAAATTACTCTCTTTAGAAATCATTACTTGATCCCGGTCTAAACAAATTGCTTGAATATCTTTAGGTAACCAGTCCTGTAGTGCCTCGTTTGTTAACAGCACTTGAATTTGTGAATTCTCTAAAATGTATCTCAGGCGGTTTTCGGGATAACTTGGGTCCAGTGGGACATAAGCCCCTCCTGCTTTCAAAATCCCAAAGAGACCAATAATCATATCAGGAGAGCGTTCAACACATATACCAACCAATGATTCAGGTCCTATACCTTGTTTTTGTAGATAATGTGCCAATTGGTTCGATTTTTCATTGAGTTCTTGATACGTTAACTTTCCACCCTCATAAACTACCGCCACTGCATCAGGTGTACGTGCCACTTGCTGCTCAAATAGCTCATGAATCATACACTCATGACCATAAACTATGTCAGTATCATTCCATTCTTCTAGGAGTTGTTTCTGCTCTGTGTCCGATAACATTGACAGCTTTGTATATGATTCATCTGGATGATACGCGATTTCATTTAACCAGTTCTCAAAATGGCCTGCCATACGTGCAACGGTACTACTATCAAATAAATCCGTGTTGTATTCAAATGAGACAAATAGACCTTCTTCCACTTCGTAGGCAGTTAAACTCAGATCAAATTTTACAATAGACATATTACTTTCTACCATTTCGATACTTCTACCAGACAAATCTAGTCGTTCTTGTTTTATATTCTGTAGTGTAAACATGGTCTGAAAGATAGGAGAATGACTCATACTTCGTTCAGGTTGCACAGCTTCTACCACTTTTTCAAATGGTATATCTTGATATTCGTAAGCTTTTAACGCCTTTTTCTTTGTTTGGTTCAAAATCTCCCGAAAAGTAGGGGTGCCACTCAAATCTGATCGGTAAACCAACGTATTAACAAAGAAACCGATTAATCCTTCTACTCCCTTATGATTCCGATTTGCAATCGGACTTCCGACTAGAATATCTTTTTGCCCCGTATAACGAGCAAGAAAGCTCTGGTATGCAGCCATTAAAGTCATAAATAAGGTAGATCCTTCTTGTCGACTTATATCCTTTAATTGATTGAGTAATCTATAAGGAAAAATCACGTGATGCGTATCCCCAGAGTAAGTTTGCGTAACCGGTCGAGGTCGGTCCACTGGCAGTTGTAATATAGGAAGCTCCCCAGACAATTCTTCCTCCCAATACGTGAGTTGACGATTTAACACATCACCTTGCAACCACTCCTTTTGCCACTTCGCAAAGTCTGCATATTGAATGGATAGTGAACTTAATTTAGCAGGATTCCCGCCCGTTTCTTCTTCATAGAAAGTAAGTAATTCATTCATGAGTATACCGATGGACCAAGCATCAGAAATAATATGATGCATCGTACATAGTAATAACCATTCATCCTTTCCTAATTGAACAAGCTGATTACGAATTAAAGGGCCATTCATTAAATCAAATGGTTCTTGCGCTTCTCTCGCAATTAAACTATCTACCTCTTTTTCTTTTACTTCTAGAGGAAGTTGCGAGTAATCCCTTACGGGTAATGCTCTAGGAAGGAATTCGACAATTTGTTGTACAGGTTGTTCTCCTACTTCTTTAAAAACGGTTCGTAATGATTCATGACGTTCAATGAGTCGATTGAATCCCTTTTCTAATGCTTCAGGAATCCAATTTCCTTTTAGATGCCATACAGTTGGAATATTATATAAAGAACTGTTTGGGTTAAATCTGTCCATAAACCACAAACGTTGTTGTGCATAAGACAACGGAAGTGCTTCTTTATTCTCCTTTTTTTGCATTTTCTTCTGAAGCCAAGCTCTTTTCTCAGGAGAAAGTGAACTCAGCTTTGCATGTAAATCACTTCTCATTTTTTTACCCCTTCCTCAACTAAATTACTCTCGAATATTCCTTGTGCTTCTTCCTCTGATAGCTCTTCTAATTGCTTAAGTAGTTCAAGTAATTCTTCATCATTACTCACTTCTGCTTCTTTTTGAATATAGTCTTGAAGACTTACATTCTCCTTACTATCATTCTGTATTTCTTGATTTTTGTTATAGAACAATTGATCAATCTGTTTTGCCAATTGTTGCACCGTATGAAACGTAAATAGATCATGCAATGGTAACTCGATTCCAAAAGCCTCTTTAAGATTGGAAACAGCTTGTGTAGCAAGTAATGAATGCCCACCTATTTCAAAAAACGAATCCTGCACTCCAATATTTTCTACTCCTAAAACTTGATGCCATATTGAAACGATTGTTTTTTCCGTAGGTGTACGGGGAGCAATATACCCCCTCACTATCTCCTGTCTCTCTGGTACTGGTAAGGCCTTCCTATCAATCTTTCCATTTGGAGTGAGTGGAAATGCATTCAATCCGACAAAATAGGCTGGAATCATGTAATTTGGTAGCTGGTCCTTGAGATAATCACGCCACTTATGAGCATCCCCATCTCCCACAACATAGGCAATCAAACGTGGATCACCAAGATAATCTTCCCGCACCATCACAAGAACTTCGTTAACTAATGTATGCTTTTGCAATGTCGCTTCAATTTCTCCTAGTTCAATCCGGAACCCACGAATTTTTACCTGATGATCGATTCGGCCAAGATACTCCAAATTTCCATCTGGCAGATACCTTACTAGGTCTCCAGTCCGGTATACTCGCTCTCCTTCTTTAAACGGATGCGGTATAAAACAATCTTGCGTTAAGTCAGGACGGTTTAAGTATCCACGTGCTAATCCTGATCCACCAATGTAAAGCTCACCAACTACACCAATTGGAACCATTTTTTGTTCAGCACTCAGTACATATACTTCTGCATTGAAGACTGGTTTACCAATTGGTGGTACCCTATACATGACACCCTTTTCTAATTCCATATATGTGGAATACGTAGTATCTTCGGACGGTCCATATAAGTTGTACACCTTCTCAACCGTACTTCTCTCGTATAAATCTTGAACGAGTGAATATGGTAATGGTTCTCCAGCCAAATTCATCACCTTTACCGAAGAAGGAATTGTTTTTGCGCGAACCAGTTCCTTCGCTGCCGATGGCACAGTATTGACCAAAGTCACACCCTTGGTAGACAACTTGTCTAGATGTAGAGCATTTTCAGCGACAATCACCTTACCACCCATCGTTAAGGGAACAAACACTTCAAAAACGGATAGATCAAAGGATAGCGAAGTTGAAGCTAATACTCCCGCTAATTCCTTTTGGGAATATGTGTGATGCGCCCAATGAATCATTGTTACTGTATTCCTGTGCTCAATCATTACCCCCTTTGGATTTCCAGTGGAACCTGAAGTATAGATAATATAGGCTAAATTATCGCCCGTCACTTCACTGGTACACACTGTAGTTACTTCTTGTTCTATTTCTTCTCGATCACGATCAATACAAATCACGGCAACGGATTTAGTTATAACCATTTTTTGTTGTAACTTTTCCTGTGTCACCAGTACCTTTATTTGAGCATCCTCTAAAATGTATTGCAGTCGACTTTCCGGATACGCTGGATCAATTGGGACATATGCTCCTCCTGCCTTCATAATTCCTAAGAGGCCGACAATCATCTCGGATGAACGTGTAACGCAAATCCCAACCAATGATTCGCATGCAACACCATTTTTCTGTAAATAATGTGCCAGCTGATTCGAGCGTTCGTCCAACTCTCGATATGTTAGTTCTTCATCTTCGCACACTACTGCAATTGCTTCTGGTGTTTTTTTCACTTGTTCTTCAAACAATGTATGAATCGTGCTTTCTTGTATATCTACAACACCTGATTCATTCCATTCCTCTAGTAATTGCTTATATTCTGCTTTCGATAACATATTCAGTTCAGATAATAAATATTTTGGATGAGAGACAATTTGATTTAACCAATGTTCAAAATGACTTGCCATGCGTTCAATGGTTGTATCATTAAACAAATCAGTATTGTATTCAAAGGTTAGCGATAATCCTTCTTCCGTCTCAGAAGCAAATAAACTCAAATCAAATTTCGCAACAGAAGCATGACTTTCCATGAGTTCCATGTTTCTTTCAGATAGCTGAGGAAACGCTTGTTTCGTATTCTGTAAAGTAAACATGGTTTGAAATATCGGTGAATGACTTGTATTCCGTTCCGGTTTTACAGATTCCACCACTTTCTCAAATGGAATGTCCTGATACTCGTAGGCTTTTAGTGCTTTTTTTCGTACCTGCGACAAAAGTTCTTGGAACGTCGGATTTTCACTGAAATCTGCTCGATAAACCAACGTATTTGCAAAGAAACCTATTAATCCCTCAATCTCTTTAACATTTCGATTTGCAATTGGGCTTCCAACCAAGATGTCGTCTTGTCCTGTATAACGAGAAAGGAAGCTTTGATACGCTGCCATCAATGTCATAAATAAAGTGCATCCTTCTTGCAGACTTAAATCTTTGAGCTTTTCCTGTAGGGAATTCGCCACCGTTAAGGACTGACTTGCACCACGGTGGGTTTGAACCGCAGGTCGAGGACGATCCATCGGTAATTGTAAAACCGGTAGCTCCCCAGATAATTCTTCCTTCCAATATTGAAGGTGCTGATCCAAATTCTCTTCTTTTTGCCATTCCTTCTGCCACATGACAAAGTCTGCATATTGGATAGATAACTCCTTCAATTCGACCGGTTTTCCGCTTAGTGCTCCTTCATAAAAAGCCATCCATTCTTCAAGTAAGATTCCCATTGACCATCCATCTGAAATAATATGATGCATCGTACAAAGGAGAACCCATTCTTCCCTGTCCACTTTCAATATTCGTGCTCGAATTAGAGGACCTTGTCCAAAATGAAATGGTTCCTCCGCTTCGTTTTGAATGAGCCGTTTCATTTCTCTTTCCCTATCTTCTAAAGAGAGATCTGTTAGATCCGTTTGAGAGATATGTCTGAATACATGAGATTGAACCTGTTGAAAAGGTTCACCCTCTTGTTTTAGAATTATCGTTCGTAATGATTCATGACGCTCAAACAACTGATTCCATCCGGATTCCAATGCTTCAATTGACCATTTACCTGTTAAGCGACACGCTGCATGAATATTGTACATCGCACTATTTGGCATTAATTGTTCAATAAACCATAGACGTTTCTGCGCATAGGAAAGTGGAATAGATTCTTCTCGTGTCATAGGTACAAGGGGTGGAACCTCTCGTTTTTTATCTTCTTTGCGCAACTGATCTACTCGTTTCGCTAATGCTTCCACTGTATCGTGCTTGAAAAGTTCACGTAATGGGATTTTGATTTGGAACAATTCTTGCAATCGAGAGACGATTTGAGTAGCAAGTAGTGAGTGCCCACCACTTTCAAAGAAGGAATCCTGAATACCAATATTTTCTGTCCCTAACACTTGACCCCAAACCGAGGCAATAAGCTCTTCCGATGGCGTCCGAGGTAGAACATTTAAATCTCCAATAGCTTGCTCATCAGGTGCTGGCAAGGCCTTTCGGTCAATTTTCCCATTCGGAGTAAGCGGGAAGTGTTCTAACTCTACAAAGTGAGCTGGAATCATATGATTCGGTAATTGGTTTTGTAAATACTCTCTCCACTCTTGGGTATTTCCATCGCTTATTACATATGCAACCAATCGTTGATCACCTGGACGGTCTTCTCTAACTAATACGACAGCCTCTTTAATAAACGAACATTTTTCTAAAGTCGCTTCAATTTCTCCTAATTCAATCCTAAAACCGCGCATTTTTACTTGATGGTCCATTCTACCTATAAATTCTATATTTCCATCAGTTAGATATCTTACTGAATCTCCTGTTCGATATAGTCGTTCCCCCAATCGAAATGGATGCGAAACGAATTTTTCAGCAGTAAGATTCGGACGATTTAAGTATCCACGTGCTAAACCAGCACCACCAATATATAACTCAGCCTCAATTCCTATTGATTGCAAGCGTTGATTTTGGTCTAATACATATAATTGCGTGTTCTGTATTGGCTGCCCAATAGAAACAAATTCTTGATTAGGCTGAATATCAAATGCATTTACATAAATAGTGGCTTCAGTTGGTCCATAAAAGTTGGTTAATTTCACTTGTCCACTATAATTCCATTTCTGTTGAAATCGTCTAACTAACCCTGAACTTAGTTCTTCTCCACCAGAAAATACATGGCGTACGGACGAACAATTCATGTTCAATTCAATATGATTGAATTGATCTAAGAAAACAGATAACATCGAAGGTACAAATTGAACTATAGTAACCTGATGTTTTTTAATCACTTCAGCTATAATAGAAGGATCTTTTTCTCCACCTCGAGGTAGGAAAGATACACTTGCTCCAACGTGAATACCCCAAAATAACTCCCAAACAGATACATCAAATGAGAATGGGGTTTTCTGCAAGACCACATCCTTTTCAGAAAGTGGATATTTATGTTGCATCCATTCTAGGTAATTGATTACTGAATGATGCTCAATCATCACTCCCTTTGGATTACCTGTAGATCCTGAAGTATACATAACATACGCTAAACTTCTCCCTGTTACACCACTTATACATGGGATTGATTCTTCTTTTTTAATTGCAGTATAATCTTTATTCATACAAATCGTTTCAATATATTCAGATATATATAAATTTTTTGAATTTTCTTCCGTCACTAGTACTTCGATTCCAGCATCCTCTAATATATAACGAAGCCGACTCTCTGGATAAGTAGGATCAAGTGGAACATACGCCCCTCCTGATTTTAGAATACCTAATAACGCTATCATCATTTGTAATGAACGTTCCATATATACCCCGACTAGAGACTCTGAACCTACACCACGCTTTTGTAAATAATGTGCTAGCTGATTCGCACGCTCATCCAACTCTCTATAGGTAATTTGTTCATTTTCGTACATTGCTGCGATTGCTTCTGGATTTTTCTTGACTTGCTCCTCAAACACCGTATGAATCATGCCTTCAGCTGAATATTTTACTTGAGTATTATTCCATTCCTCTAGTAACTGTGTCTGCTCTTCCACTGTTAAATGAGTAATTTCAAAGAGTTTTGAATCTAAGCTCTTCGTCATCTGAATTAATATTTGCAATAAGTGACCCTGAATCCGATTTATTGTTTTTTCATTAAAATAGCTTCGATCATACATCAACTTTAAAGTAATTTTCTTACCGGGCATTACAATGAGTGTTAAAGGATAATTTGTTTGTTCCGCGCTTTTAACATCTAGTAATCTTAAATCATCATTTCTCTTACCTTGAATTGGATAATTTTCAAACACATACAAGGTATGAAATAAGGAACTATTCCGCGGAACCTCACTCCACCCTTGAATATCAACCAACGAATTATGCTCATATTGTCTTCGTTCCATTTCTTTCATCTGTATTTTACGAAGCCAATCTACTACTGATGTATCATCCGTTAATTGAATTCTCGTAGGTAATGTGTTAATAAATAGACCTACCATATTCTCTGCTCCTATCAAATCAGTAGGACGTCCAGAGCTAGTTATGCCAAATACGATGTCACTTTCACCGCTATACCTACTCATCAAATAGGCCCATGCGCCTTGTACTAACGTATTCAATGTTAATCGACTATTTCGTACCCACTCTTGTAAATTCTCAGTGAGTTCCTCAGATATCTGATAAACACACTCTCCATAGCCCTTCTCCTGTTCTTGATCCTTTCTTTCCATCGCTAATGGCGTAGGTGCATAAAACCCCTTTAATTCTTCTGTCCAAAATTCCTCTGCTTGACTTTGATCTTGTTTATTTATCCACTGGATATATTTTTTATAAGGAAGAGATTTAGGAAGATTCAACAATTCTCCCTTTATCATCTTGAGATAAACTTCCATCACTTCACTAAAGACCAATGACACACTCCACCCATCTAGCAAAATATGATGATGTGTCCAAATGATTCTCGTTTCCTCTTCTGCTTCTTTAATCGCAGTGACTCTCATCAACGGTGCTTCATCCAATAAAAATCCTTTTCTACGATCTGCAGTCAAAAACTGGTGTAATTTCTTCTCCCTCTCCTCATGCGAATGGGCACTCCAATCCTCTTGATGAATAGTAAAAGGAAGACGTTGGTAAACTGCTTGCAGAGGTTTTTCTACTTCCTCCCACACAAATACTGAGCGTAGAACTTCATGTCGATGAATAACATATTCCCAAGCCTTTTCAAAAGTAGCAACATCCAATTGCCCCCCGAGCAAGAAGCCTACTTGTACAATGTAGGAAAAAGAATGTTCATCATCTTGATCGTATAAAGTATGAAACAATATTCCTTTTTGCAAAGGTGATAATCCATATATATCTATAACGTCTCCCATCTTTACACCCTCTTCTTTGTTAATTTAAGTAATACTTTGCTCAAGCTTTCTTCCGTAAGATCCTCAGCATCAGCAAAATCTGATACTGTAAAAGCTGACTCTGTTGTTGGTTTATTAATAAGTTGAAGAAGATGCCTAAACATACCATCTGCTATCGCTTGAATTTTTAATCTAGAAAACTGTTCTCTACTATATATCCAAACAAAATGTAACTTCTCATCTTTTACCATACCGATAACCTCAATTAGATGAGATGGCTTGGAATCTGGAGCATGATCTAAAAATGTAAACCCTGTCTCTTGCATAAACAAAGATTCTTTTGAAAACACTTGATCAAATTGGCCCAAATAGTTAAAGCTTATTGAAGGCTTTTGCTGATAAAACGGAAGTAATTCTTTTTTCAAGTAACGTAAAATACCATAATCAACTCCGCGATTCGGAATTTGACGCAATTGATCTTTTACAGCCTTTAATCCTTCAATAGGTGTTTTAGTTCCTTGAAAATTCAGATGAACAGGATAAATACTCGTGAACCAGCCCACTGTCCGTGATAGATCAATACCTTCAACCATCTCTTCTCTCCCGTGTCCTTCTAGATGAATAGAAACCGTTTGCTGATTTGTAAAATCGACGATAGCTTGTCCTAATGCCGCCAATAGTACCTCATTTATCCTTGTCTTATGAGTCACTGGAACTTCTTGTAACAATGCATGTGTTTCTTCTACTCCTAAAGTCCTCGTCACTTGATCAATCGATTCTTCTGTTGTTTCTTGCATTGGATAGTCCATTGGAATTTTCATCGTTTCTTTTTCTACCCGTTCATTCCAATAATCTTGTACTTCTTTTGAAACACCCGAATCACTGTATGCCTGCAGGCGTTCCGACCACTCTTTAAAAGATGTACTTTTCGCAGGTAGGCGAACTCCTTGACCTTGTTTCATCTGGTTATATACCACCTGTAAATCTTCCAATAGAATTCTCCACGATACTCCATCTACTACTAAATGATGAATCACCCAGAATATTCGATCATTTCCAGACAAGGTGTCCTCAAAGTAAACTACTCTCATTAACGGACCTGTAACTAAATTGAAACTAGTTTGAGTAATGTTCATCTCTTCTTGTATTACTTTATTCCACGCTTGTTCATTAGCTTTGTTCCGTTTTACCACATGAAGTACAGAATGCTCATCAGTCCTTTCATTTCTCTGCCTCCACGTTCCATTTGGTAACTGTTCGTACCGGAAACGTAAAGCATCATGATGTTTTAGTAAGTTTAAGATCGATCCTTCTAGTAACTTCACGTCCAATCTCTCTTTTACTCTTAAAAGCATTGATTGATTCCAATGCTCCGGACGTGAATGTTCTTGCTCGAAGAACCAGTACTGAATTGGAGTAAGGGGCACTTCTCCTGTCACAATTCCCTGCTCCGCTTGCACTCCCTGCGTTTCTATAGCCACTTGTGCCAACTCGGCAATGGTTGGGCATTCAAACATTTGCTTTGGAGTAAGTTTTAACCCCACTTGACTTGCTTGAGATATGATTTGAATACTGAGAATCGAGTCACCACCAATTTCAAAGAAATTATCATAGATTCCCACCTTTTTAACACCTAACACATGCTTCCAAATGGTAGCCAGTATCTGTTCGTTACTATTCCGAGGGGCAACAGCTTCACTTTTAATCTGCTTTTCCTCCGGCACAGGTAAGGCCTCACGATCAACTTTACCGTTAGCTGTAAGTGGAATAGCTTCCATCGTCACAAATCCCGAAGGGACCATATAGCTCGGTAGTTTCGCTTTAAGGTACTCTCTCCACGCACCTACATTTCCATCTCCTACAACATATGCTACTAATCGTTTATCACCCGGTTGATCTTCTCTTACAATTACAACTGCCTCTTTTATAGATGCATATGCATTTAAAGTAGACTCAATCTCCCCAATCTCAATTCGGAAACCACGTATTTTAACCTGATGATCAATTCTTCCACGATAATCCAGATTCCCATCCGGCAAATACCTCGCTAAGTCTCCTGTCCGGTATAATCTTGCTTTCGAATCACTACTAAATGGATGAGATATAAAGCGCTCTGCTGTTAATTCAGGTCTATTTAAATACCCACGTGCAAGCCCTGCCCCGCCAATATAAAGCTCACCATCTACACCTATAGGAACAGGTTGTTGATAGGCGTCTAGTATATACACTTCTAAATCTGGAATTCGTTTTCCGATATTACTTCTTGAAGCATGTTGCACATCATCTAGAGTAATCGGATAATATGTAACATGAACTGTAGTTTCTGTAATTCCATACATGTTAATTAACTGCGGTTCTTTCTCACCATATCTTTGAAACCATGGTAACAAGCTAATAGGTTCTAACGCTTCTCCACCAAATATCACATAACGCAGCTGCAAGTTTTTATTCTCATCTTCTTGTTCACACACCTGTATTAATTGTCGAAATGCGGAAGGCGTCTGATTTAGAACCGTGACTTCTTCCTCTACCAATAGTTGATAGAAATCCTTAGGCGATCGACTAATCCAGTAAGGAACAACAACCAGTTTTCCACCATACAATAATGCTCCCCAAATTTCCCATACTGAGAAATCAAATGCATAAGAATGAAAAAGCGTCCAAGTATCTTTTTCATTAAACTGATACCAACATTCCGTTGATTTAAATAAACGAATAACATTGTGATGCTCTACCATGACGCCCTTCGGATTCCCTGTTGATCCCGAAGTATAGATTACGTAAGCTAGGTGTTGAGGATTTACATTAGAAATCGGTAAAGTCTTACTTTCTTGCTCAATCTCATCACGATCACGATCAAGACAAATCGATTTTATATTTTCTGGTAACCATTTCAATCCTTTTAAACTTTCTTGCGTTACAACTAATTGAATGCTAGCATCTTCTAAAATATACTGAAGTCGCTGCTCTGGATATGTTGGATCAAGTGGAACATAAGCTCCACCAGCCTTCAAAATCCCCAAAATGCCTATAATCATTCCCAGAGAACGTTCAACACAAAGGCCCACCAAAGAATCGGGTCCTATTCCTTTTTTCTGTAGATAATATGCTAACTGATTTGCACGTTCATTTAGCTCTCTATAGGTAATCCTCTCCTTTTCATACATAACTGCAATAGCATTTGGATAAATCATCGCTTGCTGTTCAAACAATTCATGAATGGTTGCATGATATGGAAAGTCAAGCTTTGGTTCATTGAACTCTACTAAACTTTTTCTTTTATCTTCTTCTGAAATAATTTCAATCTCAAAAACTTTTTGCTTTGGGTTTTTAAATGTATTTTCTATTATTGCTAACATGGTTTTAAAAAAGCGGTTTATCTCTTCTTTAGAAAATAGCTCTTTACGATAGTCAATATGTACTTGTAAAGAGTCTATATCAGTCAAATTCTCAATATGTACTGCAAAATCTTGCATTTCTTCACCATTTGGAATCCAAAGTGAGTCACCACTTTCATCACGATCTCTATAATCAATCGTAGTTCCGAAAAGTCTAACATTGCTGTTGTTCTCTTTATTAATCTGCTTTAATAACAAATCAAATGGAAATTTCTGATGTCGTAATGATTTACTTTGTTTTCTGGACACTCGACCAATAAATGAAAGCACTTCTTCTTCAGGGGCGATATCCATTCTTAGAGGAACTGTACTCACCATCATTCCAATTAATTCCCGCTCCATTTTAGTCATACGATTGCCATAAGCCATTCCTAATGCAATATCAAGCGACGAGGTCCACCGATAAATCGACAACGAAAACGCAGCAACAAAAAGAGAATATACACTTAATTTATAATCTTCAGAAAATAACTCTATCTTTTTCTTCAAATGCTCCGATAATATAAACGTTTCACGTGATGCTTTGGTACTAACTTGGTACGTATTATAAGGCTTCAATCCCGTCACAGATGGAATTGTTTTAAATTCCTCTAACCAGAATTTTTGATCTTTTTGAAAGCGAATACTATTCAAGTATGTTTGTTCATTGGCCAGAAATTGAACATATGAATTTCTAATTTCGCCTTCCTCAGTCTCGTTATGCATCTCATAATAATATTTTGCAATCTGACTGGTAAATATTTGGATTGATAAACCATCCATGATAATATGATGAACATTCCCAAAGACTGCACATTCATTATCGTTTAATTTTATTAAAGCGAAATAGTATAAATCTGAATTAAATAATGTAAACGTTTCTTTTGTTTTCTGCTCAATCCATTTCTCAAGCAAATCTGAATCCTCCACGGAACTGAAATCGAAAAACTCAAATTCTTGTTCTTCATGTTTAATAACATATTGTTCAGGTTCCTGAAGCCCATTTTCTTTTAATCTGATGCAAAGACCATCATTTTCACTAATAACACGATTCACAACTCGATTTAATTTTGAATAATCCATTTTTCTATGAAGTTTAAACAAAAACCTTAAATTACATATCCCTTTACCGGAATGAATAACTTCTGTATACCATATTCTCCTCTGTGGATGACTTAACGGATAACATTCCTCATTGGCCATAAAAAATCTTCCCTTCAAAAATTATTTACTCTTACAGGTTCTTGTTTATGTGTAACCCATAAATATTTCTGTAGTGCAACCCCAATTACTGCAATGATGATGAGCCCAATACCCACATAAAAATAGAGTTCAATTACTCCGAAAAAGTGAACCAGTGGACCGCTCATAGCAGGAGAAATAATGAGGGCTGCATTTGCTAAACTGCTTTGAATCCCAAATACTCTTCCGACCTGTTCTTGATGAGATTCTATTTGTAGAATGACTTGATTGGATACAAACATAAGTCCACTTCCAATACCAGCTATAAAACTGATCAGATAGGCAAAAATGAGGGATGCATCAGGACTTATCAGAGTTATCAGACTTATTCCTCCAAAGCCAATTCCCATTAAAGCAATACCTCCACATATTACCCAACCATATTGAAAATGTTTTAATTTCTGAGTTAAGAATGCGCCAATTATTCCCCCAAGACCAATAATAGAAATGATGTATCCCATTTTACTCTTATCATTTGGGAACAAGCTCTTAAATAAAGTAGGGAACTGTGAGTCTACTAATTGTAATACTGCCATAGCTATTGTAAAGAAAATCATGGTTGATAATATCATCCGATTGGATAATACATAACCCCAGCCTTGTAACCAAGCAGTCCAAGTACTTTGCTGTTTCTTTTCTATATGTTCTCTTGACAGAGATTCCTGTAACCTTATTGTGGGCAACAGAACCAAAGCAGCTAGTAAACAGCATATTGCCCTTATAATCAGACAAAACTCTGGCTGAAACCAGCTCATTAACATTCCTCCTATAAGTGGGCCCAGTATCTTGGTTCCTTGCTCAACTATCCCATTGATACTTACTGCTTTGGTAAGCAGATCAGGAGAAACAATCTGTCGTGTTAGTGTTTGCTGTGCAGGATAGTAAAAAACGGTGAAAATGGAACGAACCATTAATGCTAACAAAAGCCAATGAATATTTTGGACAAATAAAAGAACAATTGTTAATAAACCAACCATTAGATTACAAAACATCATAATTGGAATTTTTCTAAAGCGATCAGCAATCACGCCTGCCCATGAACTAAATATAATCCCAGGAAGTGCATACGCAACAGGAATTAATCCAATCATGGTGGGGTCTACTTCCCATTCAAAACTAACAATGGTCATAATGGCTAACATGTCAATAAATACTCCGAGCATAAGCAGTGAATACGCAGAGAAAACTTGTAAATAAATTGTATTTCCCCATAGACTTTTTGATTCGGTAATTTTCATAAAAACGAGCTCCTTAAGTTTACTAAATAGGGACGATAGAAACTAATTGGGTGGAATAAGAGACTTCTCCCGCCTCTTCAACCCTATTCTTTTTTTGCAGTTCGTTTGTGATGGTAATGAAATCAATAGCTTGCTTTGACTTTCTCAAAGACACTAACGCTCTAAAAGTGAGATATTGACTAACAATTAAATCATAACACTCCTATTAATGGGATTATTTTCTAAAAATAATATAGAAAACAATGAATATTCCGATTATTATTTTCTGAAAACCAGAAATATTTCTATAAAACAACTAAATTAAGATTAAATCGTATCGCAGATTTTAAATAATATTAATAAATAGAATCTATTTTAAACGTAAGAAATTTGTAAGGAATGGGTAAGGAAAAAGAGAGTTTCATTGTATAGGATAAAAATATTACGAGGCGTGAAAGGCGGAACAGATATGACTTATATATGAAAAACAAACTAGTAACAAAAGTGTTTCAAGGAAAAGAAGTAATTTCTGTGGTTTACAAACATGTGAAAAAAGAGAGATTTACCGTTTGTTAGGGCAGAATGGCGTTGATAAAATAATACTTATGAAGATGATTACAAATTCAATGTTGACCTTTTGTAATCGGTGAAGATGATAGCTGTGTGGTTAGTATGAAACAGCAAGCAACCACCTATACAATATGAATAGAGGAGAGGAATGCCTTATGAAAACACGTAGTCAAATTACATGTGCAAGTCTGGCCCTTTTAATAGCTGGAAGTTCTCTATTATATACAACACCAACCTCAATTGTAAAAGCAGAGCCCACTCAGAATGTATCTAGTTCGTTACAAACAAATACTCAACGAGATCGTACTTCCGTCAAGCAAGCAATGCGGGATACATTGCAACTTGGATACCCGGGGATACTTGCTAAAACTTCTGAGGGTGGAAAAACGTGGGGGTATGCCGCTGGGATAGCGAATCTAAGCACCAAGCAATCAATGAAAACAGATTTTCGCTTTCGCATTGGCAGCGTGACGAAGACGTTCACCGCAACGGTTGTACTTCAATTAGCTGGAGAGAACCGCTTGAATCTAGACGACTACATCGAAAAATGGTTGCCTGGTGTCATTCAAGGAAACGGATATGATGGTAACCAGATTACTATCCGGCAGATATTGAACCATACAAGTGGTATCGCTGAATACTCAAGGTCAAAAGACGCTGATTTTATGGATACAAAAAAATCGTATATGGCTGAAGAGTTAGTGAAGATGGGGATTTCTCTGCCCCCAGACTTTGCCCCAGGAAAGGGTTGGTCTTATTCAAACACAGGATACGTATTACTGGGTATTCTTATTGAAAAAGTAACCGGAAACAGCTATGCGGAAGAGATTGAAAATCGGATTATTGAACCGCTTGAATTATCGAATACATTCCTACCTGGCAATTCAAGCGTTATTCCAGGCATCAATCATGCCCGTGGATATGTCCAACCAGACGGAACAAGTGAGCTAAAAGACGTTACTTATTATAACCCAAGTGTAGCTAGCTCAGCTGGAGATATGATTTCTACTGCTGACGACTTAAATAAATTCTTCTCTTACTTGCTCAGTGGCAAATTACTGAAAGACCAGCAACTAAAACAAATGCTTACTACAGTTCCTACAGGAAAAGAAGGAATCGATGGATATGGTCTTGGAATCTATGAAACTAAGCTTCCAAGCGGTGTCTCGATATGGGGACACACAGGTGGCATTCTAGGGTTTACTACTCTTGTTGGAGGTACACTTGGAGGCAAGCATACGTTGGTCGTCAATTGGAATAGTTTGGGTAGAACTGACAGTCCTAATCCTTTTAAAAATATTTTACTTGCTGAATTTAGCAAGTAGGAAAAAAGGAAAAATTTATCGTAGTTTTCATAGTTAAAAATATACTTTTCTGGTTCAAGAGCCCCAATTTATTTTCAAGAAAAATTTGGGACTTTTTTTGTTTTGGTGGCGTTTATTCTTCTTAAGTTGATGGATGTACGGTGCTACCCCATGCCCATCAACTTAAGAAGTTGGTTGTTCCCCAAAATGAAAAAATGAATTGAACTTTCATAAATAACTGTAGGGATATAAAATTTTCGTTTTCTTTCTTTTTTGGTGTAAAAAGTGTTTTATTACATGATAAAAAGCACCCTACACAAGGATGCTCTTAATGTGATAAGGAGTTAGATATGAGTGAATAAGGAACAACGCAGGGTTGTACCTATACTTGTCCTTATCAAAAGGTGACATAATAACAGCACCCGTTTCCACGAGTACTTTGGTAAAAAAGGGATTAGATGAAATATAACTTGTTTTATACTATATGCTTGTCTCTTTTAAAGTGTGAAAATGAAAAAGAGCACTCTCCTTAAGTGCTCTCTCGCAAAGAGTATCGGTAATTATATTTGCAACCGTTCTATATAAGTGTATGCTTCTCAATTATCTTTATGTCTGAAATTGTTATTATATAATCCATTACGGTATGTCATATTTCGTATAAAAAAGAGTAACCATACATCACTTGCTCTCATATTGTTTACTTTTAATATATATTATTATATTTTAGTAAGCATAACTACTAAAGGAGGAAATCTATGATTAACGCAATAGGTATAGCTTTCATTATTTCCTACGATTTGGCTAATACAGATAGTTTTTAAATCGAACAAAGTAATGCGCTTATTGAATCCATCAGTTCTCGAAAAATGATAAATAATGAAGGAAAGCCTGTATTAGAAATAACATGTAAATATAACATTCTAATGAATGAAGATACTGAATGCATAACTATTAATAATTACACAGGAAAGATATCACCTTTTCTTCGTTCAATAGTAGGACCAGGTCTTGTCATAACTGAAAATTATTATTTAAACCATGTTGATAAGCCCACTAAGCATATAAAAGAAATTATAAAGGAACTTTTAGAATAATAAGGGCAACCATGCATTCGTTGCCCTTTCGTCAAATGTCTATGTTATTACTATAAATCATTTTTTCAATAGGTAACATTCACGGAACCCAACATTGGAAAACCACTTTATTTTATTGGCTGTAATTTCCGTTTTGTAGGCACTTCAAAATGTTAGCTTAATGGGAATGAGGGAAACCCCATAATTGCCATCAACATTTTGGCGTAGTTTCAATATATATTAGACCCCTATGTTAGTGGCTTCCATAATGCCAAAGCGAATATCCAATTTGGGTCACCATTTCCTTGATGATTTTGAACAGCTTCATACACTTTCCCTTGATGCTCTACTTTGTCCCCCTTTGTATATGCCTTCCTCGGATCCCATTTTTCATAAGATACATTTTGATCTTTTGTTTTTATCAGAAGAATGTTACTTTGATTTGATGTATTTCCAGCTGCATCTACAGCCTTCACTGCATATTTATATTCCTTACTAACTTTTAGGTTTTGATCAGTAAACGTCGTTCCTTGTACCGTTTGAATCAATTGTCCATCACGTAATACCTGATATTCTTTTACACCTACATTATCTGAAGAAGGATTCCATTTTAGCTCTACACTGTTAGAAGTAACATTGCTTGCATATAATCCTTGTGGCTGTGTTGGAGCCTCTGTATCTGGCTTAGGATTAACAATTTGATTTACTTTCTTCAGGCCATCCTTTGTAACCTCATACATTACCTTTTTATCAAAGCTTTCGTGCTTATTATTATCTAAATTTATTAACGTTGCTCTCTCTTCACCTTCTAGGTGTGTAAGTTCAATAAAATCGCCCACTTTTACTGGGACTGTTTTTGATTCAGCATTTTGCTGTTTATTCCCATAAACCTCTTTGTTATAGACCAATTTACCTGATGTGTTTTGCACTTTAATACTTGCATATGTGCCATCAAAGTAATGGTGTGGTACACCTGCTTTTAGGTCAATTTGCATTTCTTCTGTTGATTTATTTAAATTTACTTTTGCAAATTCAAAATCTCCAATCCCTTTCAGTGACCATGAAAACTGTTTTCCTTCCAAGATATCATCTGTATTTGGTACATGGCTTTTTATTTGAGTAAGAAGATCCATCATCGGTCGCGGTTCATTCGCAAAAACAGAAATGATACTGTTATTTAATTCTTTCCACTCAGCATCTGTTACATTTGGATTTTGTAACATAAGAGAAACGTAATCTTTCCATACTAAAAAATTGATTGGTAAAATATTGGTGGATATTTTATAAATTGCAATTTTATTATCTGCTGAAGTGATCGCTTTCGCTAACCAGCGTAATCGCTCTGATTGATCTAGTTTTACTGGGTCACGTTCAGCATTTTCAAATAGTAGCATATACGGTACTTGATTTGTCGGGCTATTATCTGACCAAGGAATAACAGTTGCATCATGACGGCTCGATTCACCCCATCCGGATATATCATTTCCTAAATTCCAAGAAGATGGTTTGTTATTCCATATGAGTGCACAATGTCCAGGTTGTCCAACAGGCATAGCTGCCACTCCAAAGGCTTGGCTTACTTGCGTACCAAACTTCGAAATATTACCGCATACCCCGCCAAATCTGTAAATGGAAGAAAGATTCCAACCTAAACCGTAGAATGCATCATTTCCAGCGTGAATGCTAACTCCATCTTTGTTATGGGTTGTATATTTAATCAAATATGCACTTTCCCCTACCTTATCTTGACTTTTAAGTTCTGGATGTTCCGTATTAATCATATTTCTTGCCCAAGTTAAATCTTCTTCTGGTGACCAAGTATTCACTACTAATCTTAAATGCCAAACATCATATGTTCTAAAGCAAGGAAGTAACTCGTTATTTTGATCTGCTGATTTATAATGTTGGTATCTTGTTAATGGATTAATAGGTTTATTGTTTGTCCAATATTTTATAGGTTCAGCATGAGCTAACGATGTGGATATCGCTAATTTTAAATACAATCCTTTGTGAGAATCTGCATCCGCATTCCAAATTGTATGCCATATCTCAAGTGCATTTACAGGGTTTTTTCCAGTTGGACTACCACCTTCAAGATAGGTATTCATCACATCTGTATTTTTCATAGCCCAGCTAAGAAATTTTTGATGGTCAGCATCTTTTTTAGCAAATGCATCCATTGTTGCAGCACCTGTTTGTGATATGAATTGCCACTGAGCCAAAGCTGCTGCAAATACTGGGTCTGCAAGCTTCTTTTTCAAGTTCTCTTCAGTCATACCCCCAACATTTCCATTCAAATATGCTGTGAGATTATTCAAATGAGCTTCAAAATTACCATTTGTAATTGCTTGATCCGTCTGTTGGTTCAATGTTTCTAAAGTGAATGTTTCTTGATTGAATGATATTGTTTCAGCTGAAACCTTTGTATGCGGAATCGTAGCAATACTTCCTAAAATA
The DNA here is from genome assembly GCF_038007445.1 of Bacillus sp. FSL P2-0099. Taxonomy (NCBI): domain Bacteria; kingdom Bacillati; phylum Bacillota; class Bacilli; order Caryophanales; family Bacillaceae; genus Bacillus; species Bacillus sp. FSL P2-0099. The sequence continues at coordinate 233,039 of NZ_JBBOXE010000002.1, read as the reverse complement.
ATCGGCATTGTTAATAATAAAGATGAAATCCTTTTCAAAATAATTCCCCCTTTTTTGTTTTTGACCTTTGACTGCTGCATGATTCTCGTTTATATAAAATAATTTCCATACTTAAAGGCATGAGGAATTAAACAGCCAACATGAATATAATTTGGTAGTTTCCTAACCTTTCGCAACTGGCTGACATAGTGGAATGCACCTTAGTCCCTATAACTTTCACTAATTTTACCTTTATCGAATTTCATTTTATAACGTGGTATTCCCACGCCCATCAACTTAAAAATTCAAAGTAAGTGGTTTCCATAACGATAAGGCAAATATCCAATTCGGATCACCATTTCCTTGATGATTTTGAACAGCTTCATACACTTTCCCTTGATGTTCTACTTTGTCGCCCTTTGTATATGCCTTCCTCGGATCCCATTTTTCATAAGATACATTTTGATCTTTTGTTTTTATCAGAAGAATGTTACTTTGATTTGATGTATTCCCAGCTGCATCTAAAGCCTTCACTGCATATTTATATTCCTTGTTAGCTGTTAAGTTTTGATCAGTAAACATCGTTCCTTGTACCGTTTGAATTAGTTGTCCATCACGTAATACCTGATATTCTTTTACACCTACATTATCTGTAGAAGAATTCCATTTTAGCTCTACACTGTTAGAAGTAACGTTACTTGCATATAATCCTTGTGGTTGTGTGGGAGCTTCTGTATCTGGTTTCGGATTAACAATTTTATCTACTTTCTTCAATCCCTCTTTTGTAATCTCATAGACCGCTTTATTCCCAAAACTTTCCTGAATGTTCTTTTCCATATTTGTAATAGTAGCTCGGTTCGCTCCTTCTAAATGTGTGAATTCGATAAAATCGCCTACTTTTACCGGAACTTTGGCTTGCTCAGCATTTTGTTGCTTATTTCCATAAATCTCTTTGTTATATACTACTTTACCTGATGTGTTTTGCACTTTAATACTTGCATATGTACTATCAAAGTAGTTATGTGGTACACCTGCTTTTAAATCAATTTGCATTTCTTCTGTTGATTTATTTAAATTTACTTTCGCAAATTCAAAATCTCCAATCCCTTTTAGCGACCATGCAAATTCGTTACCTTCTAAAATGTTTGGAGATTCATTTTTGATTTGTACCTTTTTCTCAACAGTTTGATCAAATAAATCTGTTAATATAATTTTTGCATAAGCATTTGTAGATAATAGTATAGATTGACTAATCTCACTTTGATAAGATTTAATATTATCAATTATCTCGATTGGTTGTCCTGTCATATTTTCATCATTATAAATTTCAATTTTACCTTTAAATTGTGGTGTGCTATTTTCTTTTAGTTTCCAAGATACATTTAATTTTTCATTTTCATAATATATAGATTGTATATCAAAATCTAGTTTTCCTATTTCAGGTTGAGTAGGTTGATTTAGTGTGAATATTTTTCCTGTTCCAATGGTAGATTGAGTATTACCTCCTGCTTTGACCCATACATATTCTGAAGTCGCTCCTCCATCATATTGATAAGAAGTATCATGCTGTCCAGAAATACTTTGATTATTCCAAGAATTCCATTGTTTATCTAATAACTTTCGACTATAACCATTTTTTAGGCGTGCTTCTCGAACATCCTGTCCATTACCAGCCCAGTCTTCTTGAAACATTCCTAATCCATGATTAAATGCAACATTAGCAACCGGAAAGTCCATAATTGCAATTAGATGCCATTTATTCTTTGTTACATCTTTCATCCATTGTCCAAATTTAGTATGACCATTTTCTTGCCATGAACGCATTGTCATTCTGTACCAATTGTGGTCTTTCCAACCATAAGTTGTTTGAACCTTCAGTCCTGTTCCTTCTCCTCCAAAGAGTCCAGCTTGTGAATTCGGAGATAAGTATTCGGCCTTTATTGCTTCTTTAGAGGCAATTGGATCCCATAAGGCAAAATGTAAAGTACGTTTTCCATTTTCATCAAACCCACTTTGTTGTTGAAAACCAGCATATCCTCCAGCTTTACCACCTGCATTCCAGTTGTGTACAGCCCAATACGTATAAGGTGCAGTCTGAACTGGTGACCAGTCTATACTAATAATATCTGAGGAAGCTGTATTTTGTGGACTCACATAAACTGAAGGAGCAGCTGAACGTGTTACTGCTTTAGTGTGCGAAATAGACGTTCCAAACATAGAAAACATGCTACATGCTGCGGTAATTATAATAACTTTATTAAATCTTTTTTTCGTTTTCTGACTAATCACTAATCTACTTCCTTTTCTAATTTTTATTTTTAAATAATAACTTAGTAGAGAAATCTATCAAAATTCAAGCAACATCCAGTAATTCTTTAAAATACTGACCCAATCTATGATGTTCTATATTCACATCTGATTCTTACATATTAATTGATTGTAAGTGGTTTCCATAAAGATAACGCAAATATCCAATTCGGGTCACCATTTCCTTGATGATTTTGAACAGCCTCATACACCTTCCCTTGATGTTCTACTTTGTCTCCCTTTGTATATGCCTTCTTCGGATTCCATTTTTCATAAGATACATTTTGATCTTTTGTTTTTATCGGAAGAATGTTACTTTGAATTGATGTATTTCCAGCTGCATCTACAGCCTTCACTGCGTATTTATATTCCTTGTTAGCTGTTAAGTTTTGATCAGTAAACGTCGTTCCTTGTACCGTTTGAATTAGTTGTCCATCACGTAATACCTGATATTCTTTTACACCTACATTATCTGTAGAAGAATTCCATTTTAGCTCTACACTGTTAGAAGTAACGTTACTTGCATATAATCCTTGTGGCTGTGTGGGAGCTTCTGTATCTGGTTTCGGATTAACAATGTTATCTACTTTCTTCAATCCCTCTTTTGTAATCTCATAGACCGCTTTATTCCCAAAACTTTCCTGCATGTTTTTTTCCATATTTGTAATAGTAGCTCTGTTCGCACCTTCTAAATGTGTGAATTCAATAAAATTGCCTACTTTTACCGGAACTTTTGCTTGCTCAGCATTTTGTTGCTTATTTCCATAAATCTCTTTGTTATATACCACTTTACCTGATGTGTTTTGCACTTTAATACTTGCATATGTACTATCAAAGTAGTTATGTGGTACACCTGCTTTTAGATTAATTTGCATTTCTTCTGTTGATTTATTTAAATTTACTTTCACAAATTCAAAATCACCAATCCCTTTCATCGACCATGCAAACTGGTTTCCTTCTAAAATATTCGAAAAATTCGGTGTATCCGGTTTAACCGGATTAGAATCTGTACTTTTCCAAATTTCAGCCGTTAAATTTGGATACCCTAGTGCCGCTACTTTTTGGATTGTCTCATTATTTGGGCGTAATCCCCATTTCTCAAAAAACGGAATTAAATTTTGTTTTGCTGCCTTTGATGCTGAAATCATAAATAATTGTTTTTTCGTTTCATCAGTTTGTGGAATCTCATTTGAAGGCATGTCTCTATACAGCTGATGCAACTTAGGATAGAAGTCTTCTCCGTACGCTAGTTGTAATTGCCAAAGCATTACAACTTTAACAAAAAGGTCACTAATGTCATCATAATTTTTATTAGGTTGTTCTAAGTATTGAAATGCCTTAGTATAAGCGCCCTCTTGTTGCAATCTAAAAGGTTGATTAGATGTAAATGCTTTTTCTACAGCAAGGCTGTAAAGATTGACTTGTACCTCTGTCATATTTTTAAAGTTCCAAGGCGTTTGTTGTCTCATATGTCCTGCCTCATGCCAAGGTCCCCATCCATCATTTGTAAATTTATTAATGTCTAATACATGTTGGATTGCATCTCCTACATATGCAGTTCTGTGAGGATATGCATACATATAATAATCCAGAGAATGGTTATCCTCCACATAATGCAGATAATGTTTATCTACTTGTTCTTCAGATAATCCAGATATTTTATCTTGAATTCTAGTAGCCTCATCCATTTTTTTTAAGAGTTGTACAGGATCTGTGTTAGAGTCTATCAAATATTTTTTAACACGAACTGGGCTAGCAGTAATCAATACGCGCTCCCCTTTTAATTCCACCGCATGTGCATTTGGATATTGATTGAGCATATTTATTAAATCTTGTTTCGTATGCTTTCCAAGTTCAAAGAGAGGAGTAGCCGTTCCGCCTGTTATTACTGTTGTTTGAATGGTACCACCTTGTTGTTTATTATAAAAATAAATCATTCCTCCATTTGGAGATTGAATTGTGTTTGTACCTGGATTTAAAGTAAATAATTTAATTTTGGAATCTTCCCTCCAAGAAGCATCGAACGAGAAAGTTCCAATATATGCTTGTATACTTTGATTTCCTTGTACCTGAATTGTTATTTGTTCATTTGGCTTAGCATATAACCCTGTTGGCTCGTATGCACTAAAATTTCTTTCCCTTCTTTCAATATTTTGAAGTTGGGAGACATCTCCTTTTCCTGGAACTGCAAATACTCGATTTTCCACATTAACAGAATTTTCATTCTGTAACGTTTTAGATACTTTCTTTTGCTGTGCTTGTTCTTCCGCAAAGACTTCTAATGAAGGCGTTATTCCAGTAGCAAACATAGATAATGTGGCAGTTATCATCACTAAATTTTTTGTTTTTTGTTGCTGTCCCCTTTTCATAATATCCCTCCGCTATATTTCCAAATACTTATAATATGAATATATAAGTAATAGATATTACTTATATATTCATATTATCTATTGACACATATTTACACAATTTAACATAAATATACTCATTTATATAAGATAATGAACATATTTCAATTCACTTGATAAGAAGAATAATCAAATGAATGTATGAGAAAAAGAAGGATTTTAATACGTTTATTATTAAAAACGTATTAAAATCTTTAAAAATGTCAAAATATTAATACATTATGTTTTGGTACAAAAACTTCCAAGCAGTTGTAACTAATCACCTAAACCGGATATACCAGTACTTTTAACGAATTCCTCGAAAGAATTCTCCTTCCTCAAGCGCGTGAAGGGCGTAGCCCAGCGGTAGGTGGGTGATGAATTTCGGTTTGGCGTAGCCAAAAGGCTTTGCTTTTTATTTTGCCTCTGATATAATCAGTCTTATAAAGTATAAGGGTTGGTATATCAATGAAATTAGATAGCAATAATCATTCAGTGTTCTTATTGTATTATCATCTGGTGTTGGTCGTAAAATACAGAAGAAATGTGTTTGATGATGATATGTCAGATTATGCAAAAGACATGTTTATCAGGTTATCCGAGAATTACAACATAACACTGGTAGAGTGGCATTATGATGTTGACCATGTACATATCTTGTTCAAGGCACATCCGAATACAGAAATGACAAAATTCATTAATGCTTATAAAAGTGCAAGTTCTCGACTAATCAAGAGAGACTTTCCACAAGTGAAAAAGAAACTCTGGAAAGAAATGTTTTGGTCAAGAAGTTTTTGTTTACTAACTACTGGTGGTTCGCCAATAGACGTAGTAAAGGAATATATTGAAAATCAAGGTGAAAAGTGAGGTGAAATGATATGACAAAGCATAATAAAGCATATAAATTCCGTTTGTATCCAACAGAAGAACAAGCATATCTTATGCGTAAAACCTTCGGTTGTGTACGTTTCGTGTATAACAGAATGTTAGCTGAACGGAAAGAAGCGTACGAAAAATACAAAGATGATAAGGAACAACTAAAGAAACAAAAGCTTCCAACTCCTGCGAAATATAAAACAGAATTTGAGTGGTTAAAAGAAGTTGATTCATTAGCTTTGGCAAATGCTCAATTAAACTTGCAAACTGCCTATAAGAATTTTTTTAGTGGTCAAAATGACTTCCCAACATTCAAAAGTAAAAAAGACAGAAAGTCTTATACAACGAATGTAGTAAACGGAAATATTATGTTGCTTAATGGTCATATCAAATTGCCAAAACTGAAAATGGTACGTTTCAAACAGCATAGAGAAATACCACAAGACCATATTATCAAGTCATGTACGATTTCTATGACACCTACTGGTAAATACTATGTGTCCATCTTGACTGAATACGAAAAAGAGATTGTACAAAAAGAAGTAGAAACAGTTGTTGGATTAGACTTTGCGATGGATGGATTATATGTTAGTTCTGAGAGTGAGAAAGCCAATTATCCTAAGTTCTATCGTAAAATGTTAGACCGATTAGCAAAGGCACAACGAGTATTAGCAAGACGCAATAAAGGTTCTGAGCGTTGGAATAAACAACGTATTCGTGTAGCTAAGTTACATGAGAAGGTAGCTAACCAACGTAAGAATTTCCTTCATCATGAGTCTAAAGAGTTGGCTACTCATTTTGATGTTGTAGCTATTGAAGACCTAAACATGAAAGGAATGTCGCAAGCACTTCATTTTGGAAAAAGTGTCGCTGACAATAGTTGGGGAATGTTCACTTCTTTTTTAGCTTATAAACTATACGAACAAGGAAAACAACTTATGAAAATAGACAGATGGTTTCCTTCCACAAAAGCATGTAGTAGTTGTGGAAATGTGAAAAATATGACATTGTCTGAACGAGTATATTCTTGCATATGCGGTGTAAATCTCGATAGAGATTATAACGCAGCTATCAATATCAAAAATGAAGCAATACGCCTATTAGCGTTAGCATAAATAGCAATAAAATAACCTTTGGAACAAGGGAGTTAGCTCGGCTGTCTTAAGACGAATTCGTTAGCTATCAAAAGTAACGACTAACCGAGAAGCCCCCACTTCAAACAGTCCGTTAGGACGTTAAGTGGCGGGTAGTTCACAAGAACGTAATCCTAATTGGGGTCACCATATCATTTCGATAAATTTGTACGCTAAGAAATTTATAAAGGTTGTAGATGTTTAATAAACGTTTAAAAATATTTTATAACACATCTTTAAACATGATAATCCTTGACTATATAAGTAATGTCTTTAAAGGTATACTTCTATAAAAATTTTTGAGGGAAATGAATAAGTTGTGATAAACCTAATTAAATAAATGATTTGAAAGTAAACTAAACGGCTAAAAGTTTACTTTCATTTTTATTAAAAAAAGAACATGTAGAAATTACTACATGTTCTTTTTGAGTTGATGGTAATATTACAACTTGTTTATATTAGTTTGCTACTTTCATACTTTTGTAAAACTCGTTTTCACTATATGGTGCCCCTAATATCCTGTTTACATTTGTACATATTAACAGATTGGTATTGCATAGATCGTAAAATTTGCCTAGGTAGAGCTAAATACTTTATGGTATTACTTAATGATTGTAGAGATGGCTTGTCTGTATACCAGTTGTTGTTTACCATGAACCATCATTAAGACAGTAAATTTATCTGTTGCAAGGATCTGCCCACGTACTGGAACGCCATTCTTTAAAAATACAGTAACTTCCCCTTTTTTCTCTTTCAATTGTTCATACATATCTTCTTGTAAATTAAACATGAAATGCGCCCCCTGGTTTGTTTGTATTTACTTTTCTTCTCATACCTGCTGCTTTTCACTGTTGGATATATGTGATTCCCATTCACTTTCTATTTTTCTAAACCATTTTCCTATTTTGCTTAGATAATATCTTTTTACTTCACCATAAAGAATCCAAATTTCACGTTCCTGCATTTGAATCATCACTTCATGAAGAATCTCATCATGTTCATACTTTCTAGGTTTTCTATGATGTGTTTTTAAAAACTGTGTATATTCTCTACGTAACCAGTTAGAAATATGTTCTTTTTGTTTTCGCTTGAGATGTGACCATTTTTTATTTGTTTGAAGGATTTTTCCATTTACTTTTTTGTGGTTTTTCATCGAAACTCATCTCCTTTTACTAGCAAAACGAATATATAACTATCGTATCACATTTAAATTGAAATACTGCTTTAGGGACATATTTCGCAAGAAATCTATGCAAAATAAACAATACATGATCCATTTAGCGGATTAATTCAACATAAAAGTAAATGTAGACTATTTGTGTGGTGTTTTATCTTTTATTAATTATTACAGTACGTGAAATTATAATGTTAAACCTAAAAAAGCCCCTTGAAAGGAGCTTCTTATTTTACAAGGTATTGTTCTATTTCTTTTATTAATAATTCTGCACCTTCTGGACTTAATGCTATCTTACCATTTGCTAATGATATGTTACGATTTGACACTTCTTCTGTTAACGCACAAACACCACCAGGCTGATACCTCTGTAAAATAATGTCTTCACCTTCTACAAAGATCTCTAATGGTGATTTTTCTTTCATACCTAGCGTATTTCTAAGTTCCTTTGGAATTACCACACGCCCTAATTCATCTATTTTTCTAGTTACTCCGGTTGCTTTCATCTAATATCTTTCCCCATTTCATTATCAATTGTACCCAAGTTATTCTTTACTATTGTAACAAGCTTTTCCCATACATGAAAATTTATTTGCATTTACAAAAGAACAAGTAAAATAAATAGAGGATTTTTGGCACGATAACAAGATAAGTAATTGAAATGAAGCAGTTCGTCAGCTCGTAGAGAAAGCGTTAAGTCTTAAAGTAAGGGAATTGTGAGCTGTTCCTCACCTCTTTGTACTATATCTAATGTTTATAATAGTGAGTTCTTGAATTACTCGTCTAATTTAATGGTTCTTGTTAGCATAATCATAATGAAAAGAATGTAAAAAACGATTCTTTTGATGTTAAAAAGAATCGACTTCTAATTTTTCGAATAAAATGTTCCCCGCAGTTTTATCACTATAATGAATATTCGTCTCCGCAATTTCCCCCAAGAGTCATACCGGTATCCACTTGATTCTCTGTAATTGGTGAACACTTGACTAAATCATATTTTGTATAAGTGAAAATATCGCCTAATTTGTCAATTGGATATTGTAGTAACAATGCCCCTGCAATCAGAGCCTTAAAGGTAGATGCGTAAACAAACCGTTCGTTAGGTGATCGATAGGTAACTGCCCAGTTTGTACCAGCGTCGATTGGATAGACACTCAGTCAAGCGTCAAACTTTTCTCAAGTTGCGTGAATGCTCAATGAGGCGCATGATTTGCATATTTATTTTTCTCTACTTTTTCTTTTGCTTCCATCTAAAATGGTTCACCTTTAAAAAGTTTTACACTTGCAAGACTTAAACTTAATACTCCAACACACATCCCTATTTTTAACATCCTTGTACTTTTCAAGATAATCAGTCCTTTCGTGTTTTGCAGTACTTAAAATAGATGTCAAACCTGACTCAATGTATCAAGTTTGGGCACTAAGTTTTTAGGATTACATTTAATAGACAATTTAAGTAATAAATTTGTTCCACTTTGATATGAGGAAAAAATTTGAGTTTGTATAGTAACAGAACCGAAACGTTAATAGGGGTACAACAACGAGAAATGGAATTTTATAGAAAATCCAATCTTAGCTTGATAGACATGTAATACCATCAGCGTTTTAGAACATTATCATGCTAAGCAAAAAAACCTCACTTTTCATCTTTTTTCAGATAAGAAGTGAGATTTTTCGTTTTGGTGTATTTATTTTTCTTAACTTGATGGTGACCAGTTTTTACCCATATAGACGTAATTTTTTACTTTTCTGTAATATTTACAAAATTGACGGCTCTCATTTCCTTATTTCCCAAAACCGTATTTACTTTATCTATTTCATTTGTTAATTCTGGTGCTTTCCCTTTATTGACTAAATTAAGATTCCCAAAAGATTTATTAAAAGATAGAATCTGTCTAGTTTTTTCTTTCCCATTTATTTCTTTAAATAATGTATCATCTACAATTAATAGGATTTCTTTGGATCCACCACGATATGGAGATAGCCATACATCCCCTTTATATTGAACATTCATTTTTTTCTCATCAAATGGTAGTTCTTTCAAGTCTTTATATTCTTTATTTGCAAATATGATAGTTTCATCTTTTTCTATTTTTGGTAACGAATCAAGAGGGACTGAAGATAGGAGCCCCTCGTTATTATCCCTTTCACGAATAAGTCCCTTTTTATTCATTTTTTCAGCAGTTGTTCTACTAATAAATAGTAAATTACTAGTAGCAGTATCCATAGAATCCCCAAATTTAGTCGGTAGCTTTATGTCAAGCTTATTATTATCTATAGTCCCTTCTTTTAATTGATATAGGTCTTGTGAGGTTGTTATATCTTTGTATGAGTCAATTATAGAGTTTCTTGTTTGTTCGTTTATCGTTCCTACTTCTATTGAAATTCCATTTGCTGGAGAGTCTTTTGTACCAAATAATGAACATGCTCCTAACATGGTAATCGAAATACTAGCTACTATTAATAATCCAATTCTTTTTTTCATCCTATATTCTCCTTCTTTTTAAATTAAAAAATTGTTTTATACATTTTTTTCAAATATTGAGCACGAACAAAGTAAAAGTATATAATTTGCATAACTAAGAAACAAATCAATACCATAACGGAACTACCCAAGACTGAAAAATTGGCTAACTTTTGTAAGGCCATAAAAGCAACTGTACTATGTGTAATCGCTATTGCAATTGGTAAAAAGAATAACAATGCAAGTTGATGTGACACAATTTTCTTTAATTCAGGTTTACTTAAACCAACTTTTGCTATCATTTTATATTGCTGCTGATTTCGTTCTAAGTCTGTATATAATCGGAAATATAAAAAGCTTGCAGCAAAAGTAAAGAAAACAATACCTATTAATACACTCATGATAGATGCAAGTCCAAAACCTTGTTTCATCACTATCCATGTAAAAATTAAAGACGAAAATGTATATTGTTCGTTGTATACTTCAAGTTCACTAATACCCTGATTATCTTTCTGTAAAGTAGTCACGATTTTTTCAGCAACCTTTTTTGTTTGATCCCAATTTTTCACAATAAAACCATTGATAGTAAATTGCCCATATTGATTCTCTGGGTTTACAATCATTTGATTATATAAAACGTCTGGTACAATAATTATCGTGACGGTTGTATCTTGTAGTTCTTTCGGAGTTAGTATTTTATCTACATGCATATCTTTTTTTATATTTTCATGCAACAATTGAAAGTCATTTTGATTAGATTTTGTATTAGCGACTTTTTTTGAAGGAATGACAAAACTACTATTTTGATCTTTTAAGCTTTCTTTTTCAAAATCAAATGACTCTGCTAACCTATTGTAATCACTTATTTTTATAACGCTTAATAATACATTACTGTTATAAAGGGTATCTGGAATTTGTTTTATTGAATAAGCTACTTGTTTGAATTTAAACCCACCATTATTGAGTTCGCTTTCTATTTTTTTTAGATGCTCTTTTTCTAAAGGATTATTATTATAAGACTTATAAGAAAATGCGAAGGGACTATTTGATTCAGCCATGGATGAGTTACCTAATCCCATACAAGTTCCCACTGCAGTGAAGGCAACGGCAGATATAATAGTGACCATAAAAAACATTTTTGCATTATCTTTTAATTGATACACTAAATCTGAAATGGTGAGTATGTTTGTTTTCTTAAAGAAAATATTTTCCCTTTTCTTTAATACACGTAACACATACACACTGAGCTGTGTAAATAAGAAGTACGTTCCAAGTACAACAAAGCTCACCCCTGTCGCCATCATGAATAATACATATTTCATATCCTTGTAATGAATTGCGTGAACACTATGGAAAACAGCCGTATATCCTAATCCAATACAAATAAGTGCGAATAAAGATAGCCCAAATGATGCTTTTGGTTCAGGCTTTGGCTTTTCTTCTGCTTTTATCAATTCTACTAATTGCTCTACATTTACTAGTCGAGAAGTGAAAAGTGAAATAAATAAAAACAGTAATAAGAATGCTCCAAATGTTATCCCAATTGCTTTAAATGGCATGTAAAATGGGAGTCCTTTATCAATCATTAGCAGATTGTTGCTCATAATTAAGATAAACTTAGAGAACGCCATTCCAATTGTAATTCCTGTTAAAATAGAAGCGATTCCAATTATTATATTTTCAATAAATACTAATTTATTCAACTGTGAACGTGACATCCCATGTAGCATTAGAATTCCAAAATCTTTTTTTCTTGTTTTTAAAAATGCACTTACAGAATATAGGATAAAGAAGAATGAGAAGAAAAATATTAACCCCTGCGATATCTGTAATCCTGATTTTGCAAATGTATTGATTGTTACACTGGCAGCAAGATCGCCTTGTAAATTAGGATGAAATGCAAGTAATGCATACGTAAAGAAAATCATAATGGCAAACGTACTACTTAAAAAATGAGCCAAATATGTTCGTTTACTTCGAATGACGTTATTAAATGCGAATTGTCGAAAAGTCATGTGCATTTCCTCCTAATAATGCTAAAACCTCTAGAATTTTTTGATAGAATACTTTGCGATTATCTCCACAATAAATCTCATTGTATAACTGTCCATCTTTGATAAACACAATTCGATCACAATAACTTGCAGCCATTGCATCATGTGTCACTAACATCATCGTTGTGCTATTTTCTTTATTAAGCGTTGTCAATAATTCCATCACATCACTAGCAGATTTTGAATCCAGATTTCCTGTAGGCTCATCCGCAAGTAATAATTTCGGATTATGAATAGTAGCTCGTGCGATTGCTGTTCTTTGTGCCTGCCCACCAGAAATTTCATACGTACGTTTATCTAATATTTCAGTTATCCCCAGTTTTTCAGCAATAGCTTCCACTTTCCCTTCCATTTCTCTAGGGCTTACACCATCAAGCGTAAGTGGAAGAACAATATTTTCTTTCACTGTCAATGTATTAAGGAGATTAAATGATTGAAAAACAAACCCTAATTCACGTCTTCGAAATAAAGACAACTGATCTGGAGATAACAGATATGGATTTTCTCCATGAATTAATACTTCTCCTGATGTTGGAGCATCTATAGTAGAAACCATATTTAATAGCGTTGTTTTACCACTCCCAGATGGTCCCATAATTCCTACAAATTCACCTTTGTTTATTTTTAAATCAATATGGGATAATGCTGTATAAGAAATTTTCCCAGGATAAACTTTCCCTAAATCTGAAACATGTAGTATCTCCACAAGTATTTCACCCTCCATTTCTCTTTTCTATACATGAAGTGTAGCCTATATATAGTATGTCTCATATCGATTTCCCTAACATTTATCTAACAAGTTTGTAAGATTCAAAAGAAAAAACCGATGAAAAGTTTACCTTTCATCGGTTAACGAGATGCATATGGGAATACGATTTTAACTTGTGTTCCCTTACCTACCTCAGATTCTAGCTCAATCTTAAGATTTAATTTTTCACATACTTCTTTAACAGGTTTTGTTTTCTTTAAAGTTAGAATCTTTCTCGAATTGATCTACAATTCTAACTTTCTTCCAATATATCCCCATACGCCATATCCATTCTAAAGGTCCCATTCTGAAGTACTTTAACCATATGTTACTATAAATAATTTGTATAACAATAATGGATAGACCGATACCTAAATAGGTTAAGAATGAGAACTTTTCATTTTCTAAATAGTCAAAAACAATCGATGTGTGCACAATAAAGTTTGACATAGACATTCGGCCAAATGCGATTAAACATGAGAACATACTTCTTACCATGGGAATCATACTTAAAATGGTAAAGCCAACAATATAAAATAGGGGCAGTACGAAAGAACTAAAATTATTCATCCAGCCAAAAGAGTAGTATGTTAAAAAGAATAGGAGGACTAAACCTGTTACAAGTAATACCTTACATCTTTGTAGGTGATTGAAAAAAGATACCTGTCCTAAAAATATCCCTAAAATAACCATTGAAAGCCCGCTAAACATGCTTACTAAAGATACAATTTGATTATTAGTTGATTCACCTTCAATTAAAACCATGTCACGTGTGAACCAAATCAATATTGCAATAGCGATAAAAACGACAATGTTAATCATCGGTGGTATATACTGAAATACAAATCCTATTAGCCCATAAATTGCATACATAATAAATAATCCACCGGCAGGGACCCCTACAAATGTACATGTAACACCAATTAATAACAGGATACTAAAACGCCGGATATATATTAAATTTGCCCTTTCACCCCTCTTCTTTAAATTTGACATTAATAATGCAGAAGATAAGCCTAGAAGGAACATAAATATATAAATAAATTTGGATACCATGAAAGTGTAAATGAAAGAGCTAAAATAAGGATGGGCATCAGTGCTCACCATACTCGTATTTTGAAATATATTTGTAAAAGTAATGCCTATAAGCGCAAATCCCCGTAAATAATCAACTATTTCAATACGTTGCTTTTGTATCATAATTCCTTTCTCCTTTCAGTTTTGATTCTACATACAATGTACATATTGCATAGGATTTTTCCTATCGATTTCCCTAACATTTATCTAACAAGTTTGTAAGATTCAAAAGAAAAAACCGATGAATAATCTTTCTTTCATCGGTTAACGAGAGGCATACGGGAATACGATTCTAACTTTCGTTCCCTTACCTACCTCAGATTCTAGCTCAATCTTATGATTTAATTTTTCACATACTTCTTTAACAAGATATAATCCCATTCCCGTAGACTCTTTAAATTTCCTACCATTTTCTCCAGTATAAAATGGATGGAAAACACGTGGTAAATCAGCAGTAGGAATACCAACTCCATAATCCCTTACTTCTAAAATAACTGCGCGTCCCTTTGAATACGCTGATATTATTACTTTCTCTTTCTTACTTGATGAATATTTTATTGCGTTTGACAGCACTTGATTGAGTATAAATCGAAACCATTTCTTATCTGTTTCTACAGTAAGGAGCGAACCCACTTTTACTTCTGGATACACATAACTACGTATAAACAGACGCTTATTTTCATGAATAACAGAATCAATCATTTCTAATAATGGTACTCTATCTACATGAAAATCCTGTTCAAATGTTTCCAATCGGGCAGCATATAACACCATCTCTAATCCTTTTTTGATTCGTTCTGTTTCTTCGTTAATACTGTCAAATCGAGGATCTTCGGCATCTTGTGTAATTAATTCGATGACAGAAAGAGGTGTTTTCATTTGATGAACCCATTGATTCATAAAAATCATTTGTTCTTGTTGTTTTCGTTCCCATTTTTTTAATTGGTTCTGATAATATTGATATTGGGTTTGTAATAATTTATCTAGGGCCATTGATAATGGAGTCAAATCGCTATCCTGGATTGACTCATTTAGCGTTTCCATCGGTGTTGATAGACGCTTGTAGAATGAACGATGACTATAATAACGATATATTAAATAACCTATTAATAAAAAAATGCCCAAAAATACTGAATATAATGCAGTCAAAATATGTGGATACCCATCAAACCAATATATAAAAAGGATAATAAGCAATTGGCCGAATGTATAACAAATAAGTGGGATATGTTCTCGTAAGAATAATTTCATTTATCCTTTCCTTCCTTCTCCCAAATAACATGCAGTCGATATCCTGCACCACGAACTGTTTCGAGGGCATTTTCGATACCTAATTCTTGTAACTTCTTTCTAATTCTACCTATATTTACACTCAATGTATTCTCATCTATATACGAACTATCCCACAATTGTTCTAAAATTACTTCGCGTTTTACAAGAAGTGGAGATTTTGTTATCAATATTTCTAATAAAATTGTTTCTTTTTTGGTAAGCAAAACTGTCTTATCATCTAGTTGAAGCTCCATCCTTTCTGGAAACAGGAGTAATCCTGTTTCCTCAACTATTCGTTCTTTTACTTTTGGAGCATACTCACCGTATGCTCTTCTGAGTTGACTACGGATTTTAGACATTACAACTTCATAATAAAAAGGTTTCGTAATGTAGTCATCACCACCATTTTCTAAAGCCATAACCTGATCCATCTCTCCACTCCTTGCAGATAGAAATATAATTGGACAAGTAGAAATAGCTCGTATTTGGCGGCACCAATAATAACCGTCAAAATTAGGCAGATTTACATCTAATAGCACTAAATCTGGTTTAATCTTTTGAAATGTAGCTAAGATATTTTCAAAATCCTCTATAATAACACTTTGATATCCGTATTTTTTAATATGAGTTCCCAGTAATTCAGCGATTTTTATATCATCTTCTACAATCATGATTGTATTCATATCGTACTCTCCTCTAATTTAAGTGTGATTTTTAAAGTTTGTTTGGCTTTTTATATTTAGTTTTTAAGTTAATTTATTTAAAAGAAATAATATCTTACATACGCCCTAAAATGCAATTAATATCAAATAAAGCTTATATCTGTTGTTTTTTTATTAATAAAAATTTTAACAGTAAATGGGTTGGGATTTTTCAGAATATAGATAAGTTTTATTAATAAAATGAATTGATGTTAGTAAGGGTATTTGAATAGGTAAGAACTCAATATATTCATTAATATTTTTTATCCAATTTACTTTTCTGACTTTTAATTAACATATATTACTGTACTATGTGTCCAGAAAATTGTCGTTTATGGAGCTCTATTTATTTCTACTAAATTAGAATGAAATACGATTAAAAATCAGTTCCAAAACTCATTACCAAAAACAAAGTACCATAACAAACATGAAATATCGTTTATAGAACTTCCTTAACGTACGGTAAAACCAAGTTTTTTAAATAAAAAATTCCTTAGCGTACGAAATTCGCGAAATGTTGGCGGGACCCCATGTCCATCAAGCTAAGATTAAGTAAAAGTCCGTCAACTAGATTTTTTCTATTTTCTAAAGAGTTGATATCAGCTTTCTAAAAATCTGCATACCAAATAAACCCTAACGGGTTTCATTTTTTTAATTAAGCTCCATGATTGTGAGTAACGAAATAATTGTACACGGCACCCAATATATCAAAGACTGTTTTCTTCTCATATCGATGAGACTTCCGTCCATTTTTATGCAAGAGATTGAACAAACGAAGGAAGGTCTTTGATAGTTCCTGGGTGTTTTGTTGTAGAGATTGATATATAAGTAGGTAGTAATCTTTAATGATATAGACCGCTTTATATTCACTTAATTCTCGTTTCTTTTTGCCGAGGAGTAAGTGACGCATTTGAAACATAGTGGAGGAACAAAGAAGGATATTAATTAATTGCCCATATAAATGACACTCTAGCCGTTCTAATTTTACAGAATTACAATGATGAATACGAAAAAATGATTTCCATGTTTTAAATATCAATTCAATTTGCCATCGTAAGGAGTAAAAATCGTATACTTGTTCCTTCGGTAGATATTCCGAAGGGATATTCGTAATGTAAAAGTTTATTGCACTAAGTCGCTTACTGCGTTCTTTATAGGTGATTTGTTTCTTATGTTCTTTAGATGCTAAATCTTTTTGCCTACGTTTCATTTGTGTTTCAGTTAATTTATATAAGATAAGTCTTGCAGGAAGTTTTTGATACATTCCGATATAAATCTCAGGAATCTCATATGTTTCACCAGACTGTAATTGGTCAATAAATTGCTCCATATCTAGTTGAATGTACTCAGAATGCTTTTTTATTGTTCCATTGTGAAAGTATTCAGGGTCCCTATTCTTTTGATATATACGAGTATTGAGCTTTAATCGTGAAATAAAATAAGCATCACACTCGCTTATAATATGTAGATCTTTTAAGTCGAAGTATCCTAAATCACGTATACATACATCGTGTGGTTGAAGAGACGTTAGGCAAGTGGATCCGTACGTTTTATCATTGTGTTTTCCCGATCCTACATGAACATGTAGAAACTGACCACTTAGTAAATCGTACTCTAATTGAATTTTCACACCAGCACTTTGACCACTACCTCCTGAACCTTGATATGTAGAGGCAAATTAATCTGGAACCTGAAAATGTGTAGAATCCAATACACGAATCCGACGAAAATAGTTTGTATACGATGTTGGAATTTGGCTAGATAAACAAAATTGTTGATGGAGTAAAGAGGCTAATATTTGTTGTAACAACTGTACAGCTTGGGAATTAAAGCGTTGATTGAGTCCTTCTGGACTCATAGAAATACCTGTGTTAACTTCTAATCGGCTACATAGTTGTGTCAATGAAGTATTTGCTATGTTTTCGCTTAACCAAACACATAAAGCTACTAAATCTTGTGCACGATATTTACTTTTTCGCTGAACAAACCCTATATCTCTAGCTAATTTCTCTAGAGCATGCGGTGACATATATCGTTGCAACTCTTTAGAAAATAATTCTAGTTCATCAAAAATCGATAAGTTCATATCAAAAACGCCATCCTTTCCTATGATTCTACAGAAAGAATAGCGTATTTTTAAATTTTAGGGAAATTTTGTTTTGCTAACTTAATATCGATGCAGCAGCCCCCTATAGAAGGACACTTTAAATGTTCTTCTTATTTTTTAGTAACATATTTAATTCTTTAGCATCTTTTTTTGTGTTTAAAAATGATATTAACCAAGAAAATGCATATATCAAAACTATACTTTCAAGAAAATCAGCAGTTGGGAATATTTCTATCCAATGGTTATATGTAGATATAAGAAAGACAACTATAATCATCATGAGAAAATGGATTACTAAGGCGAACAAATAGCTGATTCTTTCAATATCAAAAATGAATGTGAAAATGCCTGCGCAAGCTGAGATTATAAGAACACTTATAATCTCAGCCTGTGTAATAGATATATTATTGTTTCTGGATAGTAAAACTATCATATATATAAATGAACCAGTTCCTAAACCTGTATACAGTCGATTTTTTAATTTCAATAAAGTCTTTCCCTTCGTATTTTTTATGATTTTAAGATAAGATTATTTAATTTTGATTGTATATAAAATGTGTAGAAGATTCCTCCAAAAAATAAACCTACAGATAGTCCGCTTATGGCAGAATAAATTATATTAAACGAAATATTATTATAAAATGATGCAGAAATTCCTAAAGTTACATTTAAGAGATATTTTACAAAGAAATTAATCAAGATAATTATTAATGGAAGATAGCATTTCTTCCTGAAAGTAACCGTCTCTTGCTTGAAAAAAATTTGATATTTTGCATATAACAAATATCCAATTAAAATGCCTGGAAGAATGAAAATCGTATAGCTTGTTAAACAATATCCTAAGTAAGAAAAATTAGTGATAATTTTATCCAAACCCCATATCATAAAAATCATGGGAACAAGGAACATTTTAGATAAATTAATTGGTCTTTCTTGAGAAATAGCAATACCTCTTTTTATTAAAATGAATAATAATATCCATACCCATAATGGAGTTCTTATAAATACTTCTTTAATCATAGTATACATTGTATATCCTCCTTTGTTTTTATTAATATTTACATCAAAGGAGATATAAAGAAATACTTTTAAACATAAGTGGTAAAAATCAATACATAAGTGGTTATTTGGAATGTTTTTTTAGCTGGTTTTTTAATGAAGAAACATATTTTCTTGACACAATTACTTTTTCCCCGTTTGAAAGTAGTGCTTCTAGATTTCCGTTTGCTTTAACGGAGAATTTGTTTAAAAAATGAATGTTGATAATTATAGTTTTTGAAATTCTAATGAAGTTATCTGGAAGTTCATGTTGTAATTTATATAAAGGACTTTTTATCTCGAATATATTTTCTTTTGTATAAACAAATATTTTCCTTTCAAGATATTCCAAATAAATAATAGTTGAACAAGAAATTTTTTCTTGTTCACTTTTGTGAGTAGAATTTACTATTAAATAGTTATCAGAACTATTCTCTAGTGTTGATACCATATCTAGAATAAAAGATGTTACTTTGTGAATGTAAAAGGTACAAGATTCTTCTTTAAGGTTTTCAATAATTTTAATGTTTGCTTTCATTTGCTACCCTATTTCCCTTTCTTTAAAATAGATTTTAATGTTAGTTTGAAACAAAGTTTAATCAAAGTCAAAATAGTATTTTATATGAATATTATTAAAAAATCTATCAACATATTTCATCGCATCTTTTTTATAAACATCGTAACATTATTTTTAAAACACAACCTGCCATATTGCCATCAATTTAAGAAATGTATTCTTCTCTAAAATGAAAAATCGAGCTGAGCTCCTATGGACAACTATGAAAGGATGAAATTTTCGTTTTGGGGATACTTCAGAAGTTTAGGTTGATGGGTATGTGGCGGGACCCTATCACCATCAAGTTAATTAATTTATTGCTCCATAAAATTTTCTTTATGGAGTTACTTTGAAATCCTAGGTCGATGGGCATTTGTTTTTCTTAGCTTGATAGCGGTGTGGTAGGATCCCTTGTTAATCAGCCTGATTACAAGCAGTATCTAATGTCTGAGCAACACCTTTCCCTCCTCTTCCCCTTCTAGTTTTACTCCCTGGAACAGAATAATTAACACTATCCCCCACTTCAGCTACTGCATATCCTTTTTTTTGTAGCTTCTTTAATATGGATTTTATAGCTTTTCATCATTTACACTCTCCATTTAATTCATTTCTAATTAAGCTGCCTTTTTATTAGGAAGTAAAACCCTGGGATCATCTTTTCATGTAATCGTAGGGGATATCCCCATAGGATTACACATCTCTCCACCCCTTCTCCAACCACTAGAATTAATATTTCCTATTATTTAAATACGATTTTGTCCAATTTTTCTTCTGATAGGAAATACTTTTCTTGTACATTTTTTTCGAGAATGTCTAATAATAGCATCCTTTAACGAATTCCCCGAAAGAATTCTCCTTCCTCAAGCGTGTGAAGGGCGTAGCCCAACGGTAAGTGGGAGATGAATTTCGGTTTGGCATAGCCAAAAACTTTTGATAAACTAGCTATATGAAGTTCTTTGATAACTTGATATATGAGGTTGCAGGAAGAAAATAGAGTGCGAAAAACAAGCCATTCGGTTCCTGCGTAAAATATCAACCGTACCAAAAGAGCGTCCAAGCGTTGGACATCTAGGGATGGAACACCCCGAAGTAACGCTCAGGGAGACGAAAGGTTGCTTTCATCGTGGAACTGAGAAACTCCCACTTCAAGCCTTGCTAAGTGGCGAGTGTTCACAGGAATAACTTATTGCCACACAACAGTTCCCTAGTCTATCCTTCAATTCAGATGTTCTTTTCCTTTTTAGTATAAAAATACCCCCTTTAGATAACCACCTAAAGGGGTAGAGCATCGTATCTTTTTTATAAACATCGCGACTTTATTTTAAAGCCATAGTTAACTCTGCCTTCTTGTTATAATCTACTTTTGCGAATTCTCGATCACTATATCCTTTTAAAGACCAAGCAAATTGATTTCCGTCTAATAGTTCATTAATAGGTTCTGTTGAATTGGAATCCCCTTGAACAGTTTTAATTAATAAATCTATGCATCTATAAGTCAATGGAGCCTTATCTTTTAGCTCTTGCTTAGATGATTCGCTAAAATAATAATATGTAAAACATTCCGCAAAATATTCTTCCTTATTTTCGTAATATTTATCCGGGAAAACTTTCTGTCTCTCTTGACTGAAAGGAACATCAAACAAATCAGTATGACTTATATTAAAAAAAACCACTCGATCAATTGCATGCGCTATTTCATGAAGTTCTAAATTAATGGAACCATGCCCCTTTCCTCTTTCACTAAAACCTATTCTAGCCATTACAGGTTTTCCACCAATATCAGATCCCACACCTGGTACATCATCCCAGGTCAATTGTTTTCCTTCGGCATTGGTTTGCCCTTCCCATCCTCGTGGAATTAATCCTTTTAGGTCCCTGTATTCGTCAGACTCAGTGATAGGATAATTAACAAGTTTTACATATGTTCCGTCTGCCACTAATTTATCAAGTATGCCGCTTTTTATTTTTTTTATTCTATCAACCATATGTTGTGCCTCTTGATATTCTTCCACATTATTTCCTCTTATATCAATATGAATAAGCCTTTCATTTTTAGTCTGTTGTTCTTTTATAAACTCAAGGTTGTTTAAAGTTTCGGCTGCAAGGGGATGGTTTGTAAGGGAAATAGACAGAATAAATATCAATAATATCAAAATTGTATTTTTTTTCATATAAATCCTCCCGTTATATGATTTTTAATAACCCTTTGATTAAATAGGGATATTTCAAAAACAAAATTGATAGTGATTGAAGAAATAAGCATTCCTTTTAAAAGCCTCATTTCATGATTCCAATAATTCTGGGTTAATTTTATTTTCCATACTGGCTTGCCTTTTTATATTGTATGTATTGAAGGTCTTTTAAATGAAAACAACCTAAATCTCGGATACATAAATCATTTGCTGTTACAGTTGGGACACACAGAGAGCCGTAAGTGCGATCATGTTGTTTACCTGGACCTGTATGAATATGTAGGAACTGTCCACCTGGATAAACCGATGAAAATACATCTGGGAGTTGAAATGCAGTTGAATCTAAAATACGAGTTTGCTTGAAAACAGAAGTGTATGGAGAAGAAATCGGCATAGATGCGGCCAATTTTTTGCTTAGTAGTTCTGCTAGTAGGGGGTGTAAAAGTAGGACGGCCGCCTTATTAAACCGTTGATTCAGTCCCTCAGGACTTGATGAGTGCTTCGATTGATGCGACTTACTTTAAAAACGGACTCAAGTTCATTTAGTGAATAATTACCATCCTCCCATTCTTTCAATATGTTAAATTTATCCTCCGCAGAGTAAACTTTTTTAGACATTAACAAAACTCTCCTTCAAGCAAACAGATTTTTATTTTTTATCTGTCTACCTAAAGGAGAGCATATCAGTTTAGAAAGAATAACGTTTTCTTGGTACTTAGGGGTATTGTTGATGGGCATGTATGGTGCTCCTATCAGTATATCCAAGTTTGATAAACCATTTTTATATGTTTCAAAGTTTTTACATCAGAACCCATATTAGTTTAGCTTTTTTTTGCACCTATAACTTGGACATCATCAAATAATACATTAGATGTTCCATTTGACGTTAGAATCCCAACATGAGTGTTTGCTAAATCCCTACTTGTATTGAACTACCCCCACTTTCACTTCGTTTAGAAGTGAAAGTGGGGGATTCCTAAGTAAAGAGTTCTATCGAACTCTAATTTATTAGGCTATCTCCGCAGTCCTTGCGGTTAGAAGTCTTATCGCTTCATTCTTTAGATTGATACTTGCGTTAATATCCCTATCATGATGTGTACTACAAGAAGGGCATTCCCATTTACGTAGGTTTAGATTTTTAACGTCTTTGTTTTGATATCCACAACAAGAACATAATTGGCTTGAAGCAAATGTTTTCGATACGACAATGACTTGTTTGCCGTACCATTTTGCTTTATATTCCAACATGGTTCGAAACTGTGACCATGATACCTCACTAATTGCTTTTGCTAACTTATGATTTTTTAACATATTCGATACTTGCAAATCTTCTATACCGATAACATCGTGGTTTTTGATGATTTCAGTTGAGATTTTGTCCAAATAATCTTTTCTAGAATTCATTATATATTCATGAATTCTAGCTACCTTAATTCTTTGTTTATTCCAGCGAGAAGATCCTTTCATTCTTCTAGAAAGAACACGCTGTACTTTTGCCAACTTCTCTTCTAACGATCGAAAAAACTTCGGGTTTTTATAGGTTGTTCCATCTGACAAAATCGCGAAGTCTTTTAGCCCTACATCCATTCCAATGTAAGAAAGTGTTTTCAGGAATTCTTGCACTTCTGTTTCCACTAACAATGACACAAAGTATCTACCAGAAGGGTTCCTTCTAACCGTAGCATTTAAAATACGTCCCTTTACTTCACGACTTTTGGCAAATCGAACAAGACCTAGTTTTGGCAATTTCATTTTGTTGCCTACAACGGCAATGTTTTCATTTGTTTGTTTTGTGGTATAAGATTGTACGTTGTTCTTCTTAGATTTGAAACACGGGGAGCTGTTTTGTTTTTTGAAAAAGCGTGTATAAGCATCCGCAAGGTTGCGAACGGACGACTGAATCGCAATACTATCCACTTCTTTTAGCCAAACAAACTCTTTCTTCATGGCAGGGAGTTTGGCAGAGCATGTACCATATGTCAAACCTTTTCCTGTTTCCTTGTATGCATTATCCCATAGAGATAGGAAATGATTGAATACAAAACGAGAACAACCAATCGTTTTATTGATTAGAGTTGCTTGTGCTTTATTTGGATATATACGAAATTTATATGCTTTATT
The DNA here is from genome assembly GCF_038007445.1 of Bacillus sp. FSL P2-0099. Taxonomy (NCBI): domain Bacteria; kingdom Bacillati; phylum Bacillota; class Bacilli; order Caryophanales; family Bacillaceae; genus Bacillus; species Bacillus sp. FSL P2-0099. The sequence continues at coordinate 208,853 of NZ_JBBOXE010000002.1, read as the reverse complement.
GATAATCATAAGTTTCACCTCCATTTCAATATATATCTATTATACACCGAACGTACATTCGACATATAATAAAATGATCATGACAATTTGTCAAGTAACACTTTACTACCTGTCGAACAATTAAGAGGGCTCTTGCCATCCCTTGTCCGAAGCCAATTCATCTCCCACCTACTCACTAGGCTGTGGCCCTTCACGTTCCTTGAGGAAGGAGTCTTCTTGGCTAAAATGATAAAGTTTGATTCAAAACATATTAATAAGTTGTTTGTATTAAAAGAGACCCTTCATACTTTGAAAAAAGATTGATTAAAAATAGAATTACTCTTGTGAACTAATACACAATTTTTATAAAAAAGTTTGATTGAAATTCATCATAAATCCTGCTACAACAACATTTCTTTTAAAATGTATTCTTTAAAACGGTTAAACTTTTTTCAAAACGGTACGACTTTATTTCAAATCCACACTTAGAAATTGTTTTTTAATTTTCAACACCTTATATACCGTCTTAGTGCTTGTATTTTAAAAATAGACTATAAAAAATGCACCTCTAATTGTCAATTATGTGACTAACAATTAGGGTGCATTTTTTGATCGAATTAGTTAGTTTTTTCAAAACCTATAACTTTGATTAGAGAAAAGATGAATTGTGTTGATATAAACTTTTTTACACTCAAAATGATGAGTCAATTTCAAAACAAACTGGTACGAAGCCTATATAGGCTTCGTATTAAAACCATCTTATTATAAGATTAAATAGGCTTTGGTACAAAATTTAGATTTAAGTTGATTGCTCTATATAAAAATACAGCCATTTCTGCTCTTGAAACATTCGCTCCTGAATTAAAATTTTTATTTCCTGTACCACTTGCAATCCCATTGCTATATAAAGCTTTTACATATTCATTCACCCAATGATCTTTCATATCATTGAATTCATAATTAGCTTTGATTTTCAAGTTAAATGCTTTTGTTAACACTACTGCAATTTCAGCCCTTGTCGCAGTGTTTTTTGGATTAAATGTCTTTTCCCCATTTACTGAAAAAATACCGCTCTTCGTTAAGGACAAAATTTCTTTTTTAAATGGGCTATCATTTATATCTGTAAAAGGATTATCACTTGTATCCGGCAGTGATAAAGATTTATATAAGACGGCTGCTAATTGTTCACGTGTAAGATTATCATTTGCTCCAAAGTAACCATTCCCATATCCATTTATAATTTTATTTCCTGCCATATATGATATTTGGTCATACCCCCAATGACTTTCTGGAACATCTAAAAATACATTAGGAACTTTAATGCCATTTTCATTAAAATAATACCATTTATTATCTACGTCTTTCCAATCTGTAACCATAGTACCATTTTCGTTAAAATAATATACTTGTCTCTTAATAGTTTGTAAGCCTGTTTGCATAACACCATCTTCATTAAAGTAGTATTTGTATCCATTAATAGATTGTAGGCCTTTAACCAGAGGGCCCTCTTTATCACGATAATACCAGTTTCCATCTTTTTGAAACCATTTAACCCAAGGATATTTCTCACTAACTTCTTTTATATTAAAATATTATATTTTTAAAAACAAATAACATCCAGGCTAACTAAAAAAGATAGATGTAAGTTAATATACTACTTTTACATTTTTATATAATTCTAGTTTTTTTATTAGTCCAAACATTTCATATTGTTACCACATACAATATAAAATGTTTGGATTGTATTATATTAATCAACACTTAAAGTTAGGAGGGCTTAATATGGCAGAATGCAAAGGTTTAGCTTGTTTTTTATTCTCTTCGTGGCCAACAGGAACGGTTGTTACAATTACCACTAAATCAGGACAAATTATTGGACCTGCTACTTTTTCATTGTTCTTTCCGACTATTTGTGCGGTTGTATTAGTTGAAGAAGATGTGATAACCCCCTCTTCTACCAATACCATATTCATAAGTTGTGAAGATATAGAAAGTGTTACTTTAACCACCCCTTAAGATGCTTCAGGTGGTTAAAGTTCAATCCATAGTTAAGACATTCTAATGAATGTCTTAACTATGGATAATCTACTCAAAATGCTCCAAAATGTATTATTCCATTGTATCTATCATTTCAATAAGTTGCTTTAAACTGAATTTTTTCCCTTCTAAAGGTTACTTGTCTACACATCCCTCTACATACTTTCATATGATATAGTATATTGTTTAAAGGAGGGATAAATTTGTTCTTATGTAATTTATTTCGTTGTTCAGGTGGAGTATGTAGTATTTTTAAAAATTTACAACCAGGCGAAGTCGTTACTGTGACTGGTAAATCTGGAAATATTATTGGACCTGCTATTTTTACAAATTTTAACCCTAATACTTGTATCGTCACATTAGAAGAGGAAAATTCAGTTACTCCTCCTACTACAAGTATTACTAAGATCAGTTGTAAAGAAATAGAAAGTGTTACATTTATCTCATAATATATTTTAAACCTAAAGCAGGGATTGAAATATGAAACTCTTATACATTACTTCTGGTTACTCAAAAATCTATCAATATCTAGATCAAAGCATACAGAGAACACTTATCGATCAAAATTTCGAATGGTTAGCAGTACAGCCGAGTGAATTAATAGAGCAATTGGATTTCATTACAACAACGTTTCATCCTGATATTGTTTTCACCTTATTAGGTAATCATCTACCACAAAAAGCAATTCAATATTTTAAAAAAAGGAACATTAAATTAGCTGTCTGGTTAACAGAGGACCCATTTTATATAGATACCTCTCTTCTTCTATTAAAGAACTTTGATTTTATATTTACTATTGATAGTGAAGCACTTAAATATTATTCAGGTTTAGGATATACCAATGTATACCACTTACCATTAGCAACTAATATAGATGTATTTAAGCCTGGTCTAAGAAATTCGAAATATAAAAGTGAAATATTGTTCATTGGATATCCTTATCCAACCCGAGTAAAATTGATGCAGTTTCTTTTGGAAAAAACCCCTTATCACTATACCGTTATTGGTCAACACTGGAGAAATAAGTTAATTAAAAAATGGAAAAATCACCGGAGAATTAAAATTATAGAAGAATGGATTCCACCTCAAGAAGTTGCACTCTATTATAATAACGCTAGTCTTATATTAAACCCTCATCGTAGTCATCTATTTTCACAGAATAAAAATAAAAATAAAGTAAAAAATAATACCATTAATAATCGTACGTTTGATATTGCAGCTTGCCAAGGCTTTCAAATTATTGAAGAAAAATCTGACCTTTCATCTTTCTTCAATAAAGATGAAATTATATCCTATAATAGCTTTGAGGACTGTTTAAATAAAGTATCTTTTCATTTGAATGATACGATTTCGAAAAGATTAATGGTCGAAAAAATTCATACAAAAGTTATTACACAGCATACTTTTCATGAGAGAATCCATTTTATTACGACTATTTTACAATCACAACTTTATTAGGTTATTAAATTAAAAATATCTTTTTTCTATAATCATTCTGAATAAATTAAAATGCCTTTTCATTAAATTGAAAAGGCATTTTAATTTATTCAACGAATTCCTAGTAGTATCTAATTGTACCCTATCAAATAAGATCCCACGAAACAGGCGTTCCTTTTTCAATGTCCTTATTCGCTTTCTTTCCGATAATTTTGGATAGGTGTTTTGGTAATAAGCCATTACCTGGTCTAATAGCTTTAATATTTTCTATCGTGAAAGCCTCTCCCGCTTTTATGTTTTCTACAACATATAATGACCTTCTAAATTTTAAAGAATCTTTTTCTAAATCAGTAGGGCCATAATATACTTTCCCCAAAGATTCCCATGCTTTTTCAGTTTCGCTTACTAATAATTTAAATTCAGCAGGTTCCATTGAAAAATCAGCGTCAACTCCTCCATCCGATCTCGAAAGCGTTAAATGCTTCTCTATTACTGTGGCTCCCAAGGCGACACTCGCTACAGATACTCCTACACCAAGTGTATGATCAGACAAACCTACTTCACATTTAAATAACTCCTTCATATGAGGTATCGTAGCTATATTTGTAGATTTCGGAGATGCAGGATACGTACTTGTACATTTTAATAGAATTAATTCTTTACATCCCTCTTCTCTCGCAGCTCTTACTGTTTCATCTAATTCAGCAATAGAAGCCATACCTGTCGAAATGATTATTGGTTTTCCTGTCGTTGCTACTTTACGTATGAGGGGAATATCAGTATTTTCAAAAGATGCGATTTTATAACAAGAAACATTCAATGATTCTAGAAAATCTACAGCAGTTTCATCAAATGGAGTACTAAATGGTATCATTCCTAATTCTATACAGCGATCAAAAATGGGTTTATGCCACTCCCATGGTGTATATGCTTCTTTATATAAATGATAAAGTGTTTTACCTTTCCATAAGCTTTTCGTATCCTGAATTAAAAAATCACCATTTTCTATATTTAAAGTCATTGTATCTGGTGTATATGTTTGAATTTTAAATCCTTGTGCTCCAGCCTCTGCTGCTGCCTCTACAATTTGCAAGGCTCTATCTAATGATTGATTATGATTCCCTGACATTTCTGCAATAATAAATGGTGGCGAGCTATTGCCAATCTCTCTACCCCCGATATATAAATTACTCATATTTTTCACCTTCAATTTCTGCTTTTATAGCTTCTTTCCTTTCCATCCATTGTTCATAAAAAAGGGTCATTGTAATAACGTCGATAAATACATTATCCCTGAAAATATGGTTCACATATCTTCCATCTTCCTGGAAGCCGAGTTTCTGATGAAAGTTTAAACTAATACGATTTGATTCTAATATTTCTGCACATACTTTTTGTATGCCATTTGTTTCAAAAATATAGTCTAATGCTACTATACCTAATACAGTTCCAGCACGCCTTACACTCTGTTTGTCTCCTATATAAAATCCCCAATTACAAGTTCGATCTATTTTATTTATTTTTGTAAAATTAACAAATCCAATTGGCTTTTCTTTATATATTAGTAATCTTGCAATCATTGTTTCATCATATTTTAGTTTTTCAAACCATTTATAGTGTTCGTCTATTGTTATTTTATGATCTTCGTACATAACAGAACGAATTTCTTCTGTATTCCTCCACTTTAAAATAAGATTTAAATCTTTCTTTTCTATACATTTCAAATGGAATTTTTCAATGTTTAACATACTATCCTCCTAAAATAATTTTTGTTATTTCATCCGAATTACTGGCACACTTTATGGCAAGAGCTTTATTAGACATTTCTCTCACTTTATCTGAATCTGTTAAAAGTTTGTTTAGACATTTCGTAATGGTTTCATCTGAAACACTTTCAGCTGTACCGATATTCCATGTAGCTCCGGCCTCCGCAACAGCTTTGGTTACTTCTATTTGATTTTGTGCAGTTGTAATTGTTATAGATGGTAATCCAAGAAAACAGCGCTCCCATGTTGTTGTGCCCCCAGCTCCTATCCCTAAATCCGCTCGTATCATAAACTCTTCAATATTCTCTATTTGACAATAAAATGAAGCGTTTGAAATGCTCTTGCAATAATTTTGAATATCTTTCTTATGAGGATTTTGGCTTCCTACCACTACATCTATTTTTAAAGTATCACTATTAATATTTTGTATAGCTCTTAACGTTTTTAATGTCTCATTCGTTACATCGTGCCCACCAAAAAATATAAAAATATGTTCAACCGCACCCGTTCTTTTTTGTAAAAATTTCTTAGCAGAATGGAACTCTGGCCGTAATATGGCATATTTAGGTCCTAATTTTATTAAAGAGTGCTCTGGTATTAATTCTTTATAGCGTTCATTAAGACTCTCGTATAGATTTTGATCTAATAACAATTCACAATCATGTACTCGATCTGCAAGATCATCGATTACCATAATCTTTTTTACAGTTTTTCTTAAAGCAGTTTCCCACTTTTCATCTAATCCATAATGATCAACAATTAACCAATCAAAATTGGGAAGTTGCGACAAAATATCATTGGTCTGTCGTGCATCAACAAACCAATGACATTTTAGCCAATCCAAATAACTCCCGTGTACTGTACTTAAGAAATTCGTATTTTCACCATCTGCATCTAACAAAAATACATGAAATCCCTTATTTAAAATATATTGCTGCAAATCACCTTGCAGCTTACGACAAATGAAATAAACTTGAGCACCTTTATTCCGTAACTCATGGGCCAGTGTTAAGCAACGCATAATATGACCGGTACCTATTTCAATAGATGCGTCGGCGCGAAAGGCAATTTTTTTCTCAAGCAAGTTACTCCCTCCTCACTAAAAGCACTACAATTTATTAATTTATAATTTCGTTTCTCTATTTAACTCATCCACTAATGATTGTTGATTTGCCCATTTCAATTTCACATGACTATTGATTTGAATAAGTTCAGGATTTCGAAGGATATAATCTTTTATTTGATGAAAAAATAAAGGTTTAGATTTTACATTCAGACTTTTATAAAGTTCATTGAACATATCTAAATCTGGTTGTTCATCTAATGTTAACCTCCAAGTAGGGTAACAAAATGGCGGAGGGAGTTTTACTATATTGACCCGGAATAAATGTGGATTATTAATAAAATAAAACGGAAGGTATTCTGCATAGGTTAAAGTTTTTGGGGTTTGTAGCAAACGTTCAATTGCTTCTAATGTGAAAATATCGCCTGCTGTTCCGACAGGTAACGTACTTAGCTGTGCTTGTGTATAATCTGCTCCACTTTTCAAATGTTGCTCTAGTAAATAATTATTGATTTCTGGTGATACAACTGGGCAATCTCCTGTAATCCGCATAACAATGTTTGCTTTTTCTTGTTTTGCAGCTTGGAGTATGCGATCTGCGGTATTTTCTGGATCACCTCTGAAAATTTTAACCTTCCCACCTAGATCAAATTTTTCTAAAGGATCATCTTGTGCTACATCTGAAGTAGCAAGTATGACTTGGTGTCCCCCAGGAATAGCTAATGCATTTATAAGACAGCGTTCAATAGAAGGGATTCCATGTATTGGCAATATTGCTTTTAAAGGCAACCTAGTAGATTTTAATCTACAAAGTACAATAATTACTACTTTAGGAGGTTCAATAACCTCATTCGTTAATGGAGTTCCTGCTTGCAAATTATATAAAGCTACTTGAGGTAATAATTCCTCAAACTGAAGCTGGTTCAGTGCATTTTCAACGATACCTAGTTCCATATCAACTTTATTAGCTGTAATGATTTCTCCTTTTTTTATATCAACTTTTGTTACTGCTCTTAACAACTTTTTGTTTCGCAATTCTAATAACACCCCTTTCATTTAATGTTTAGCAACTCTATAAAACGAAAGAACTTTTCTTACTGCTTTTATTACATCCCATACATCATCCTCTGCCATTTTAGGAAATAGAGGAAGAGTAATAATTTCCTCGTATAAATTTTCTGCTTCTGGACAAAGGCCCTTTCCATAACCTAAATTTTGATAAAACGGTTGTAAATGAACCGGTATATAGTGCACATTCACACCAATATTTTCTTTTTGTAATGCCTCATAAATTTCTTTTCGATTACCCTTTAATAATTTAGTATTTAACCGAATGATATAAAGGTGCCAACTTGAGTGGGTTTGGGGCAATTGCTTTGGTATGATGATTTCAGGTAAACTATTAAATTCTTTATTATAAATGTCTACATATTTCTTTCTAATCTTAATAAAAGAATCTAATTTACTTAACTGTGATAAGCCAAGAGCAGCCTGTATATCAGTCATCCTGTAGTTGTAACCCAAAAATTGCATTTCATAATACCAAGGCCCATGATTATCAAGAAGTTTTTGAGGATTCCTTTCAATTCCATGTGTACGAAATTGAACAAGCTTTTCATAAAGCAAAGTATTATTTGTAGTAATTACTCCACCCTCTCCTGTTGTAATATGTTTCACAGGATGAAAGCTAAACATTGTCATATCACCAATTGAACCAATCTTTTGGTTTTTATAAGTGGCTCCTAATGCATGTGCTGCATCTTCAATGATAATCAAGTTATTCTCATTTGCTATTTTTTTTATTTTATCTAATTCTACAGGCTGCCCAGTAAAGTGTACGGGAATAATAGCCTTTGTTTTGTTTGTAATCTTTTCCTCTATAGACTTAGTACTGATATTGTATGTTTCATAGTCTATATCAGCGAAAACTGGCTTTCCACCCTCGTATAAAATACAATTTGCACTTGCTACAAATGTCATTGAGGTTGTAATTACTTCGTCTCCCTCTTTGATTCCAGCTGCATAGCAGGCAGCATGCAAAGCAGCTGTACCACTTGAAAAAGAAACAGCGTATTTTGCCCCAACGTATTTTGCTATAGCCTCCTCAAACTGTTGAATCGTTGGTCCTGTCGTTAAAAAGTCTCCTTTTAATATATCTATAACTGCCTGAATATCATGGTCATCAATTTGTTGTTGACCATAAGGCAAATATGTTCCTCTAACAGGATTTCCCCCATGTATACCGAGAATTTCCCTGGCCATTATTCTTTCTCCTTAGGGTTAATTTTTAAAGATTTAATCCACTCTTCTGTTTTAATAACTCCATCTTCTAAAGAAACTTTCGGTTCCCAATTTAATATTGTTTTTGCTTTTTCATAGTTACATAATAATTTTTGAATTTCACTTTGTGGATGGATATGAGTTACATGTTGAATACTTACTTTATTTCCCGAAATCAATTCTGCTAATTTATTAATTGATATATCTTGTCCTGTTCCTGCGTTGATAATATGACCATTTGCTTTAGAAGAATAGCCTGCTTTCACAACGAAATCTGCACAATCTTCAACATATAGAAGGTCTCTCGTTTGTTTCCCATCTCCATAAATATTTACTGGTATTTTATCTAATTTATTATTTATAAAAATGGCAACAACCCCACCTTCACCTCCAGTTTTCTGGAATGGTCCGTACGTATTAAATGGACGAATTACCACAACTGGAAGCTTATAAGCATAATAGTAAGATAAAACCATATTTTCAGCAGCTATTTTTGATCCAGCATATGGAGAAGCTGGTTTAATGGGGTCTAATTCTGATATTCCTTGTGTATTAGTAGCTTTATCATATACCATACAAGTACTCATAAAGACCATTTTGACATTATGCTTATGACATTGTTCTAACAAATTAAAAGTACCTATTGTATCATTTTCAAAAGTCGTTCTAGCATCATCTATACTATCTTGAACATTAATACTTGCTGCTAAATGATAACAAAGGTCAAATGAATGATTTTTAAATAATTGGTCAACCAATTTTTTATCTTTAATATCTCCTTGTATACATTGCTTCAAGTTTAAATCATGAACGAACTCGATAATATTTGCTGTAGTTGAATTGGCTAAATTGTCTAATATCCATACTTCATGCTTATCTTGCAATAATCGCTTTACAACCCACCTACCAATAAATCCTGCACCACCAGTTACTAATATTTTCATAATTTCTCCCCTCCTGCTAGTAGTTGCTGGTTTATAATCAAATTTCTAAGCTCTTCTTTTGAAATCGCATCTTGATAATCAGAACGATAAAATCCTGGCTTCGCTCTATTGGCATTTTCATATTGAGCACCCTTTTTTAGTGGACTTGGTATGATAAACATATCCGGTAATTCAAAAGCCTGTAAAGATTCATCATGTGTCATAAGTTCTTCATACATTTTTTCACCAGGTTTTAATCCAATTTCTTCAATCTTAATATTATCCTTGGACAAACTATACAACTTTGTAACTTCTTCTATCATCACTTCACTTAAATCTTTTAATGAAATAACTGGCATTTTCAATATGAAAGTTTCACCGCCCTTTGCTATTTTCATTGCTTCAATGGTTAACATCGTTGCTTGTTTCAGTGTCATCATAAATCTGCTCATACTAAGATCAGTTACAGTTATTTTGTGATTTTCTTTAATTTGATTTTCAAATAAGGGAATAACAGAACCTCTCGATCCCATAACATTTCCGAAACGTACACTTGCAAATATTGTTTCACTAGATCCTTTTGAATATTCCGCTGATGTTATCAATCTTTCAGCTGTTAGTTTTGTTGCACCGTAATTATTTGTTGGTGAAATTGCTTTATCAGAGCTTGTGAAAATCACCTTTTTTACTTTCTGGGCAATTGCTGCTTTTATTACATTTTGTGTTCCAAAAATGTTGGTCAATACCGCTTCAAACGGATTATATTCACAAAATGAAACATGCTTCATCGCCGCAACATGGAACACATAATCAATATTTTCCATTGCGCTATATAGGCGATCATAATTTCGAATATCCCCAATTAAATAGCGAATATTTTGATTTTCACCCCTAAACTCTTCTTGTAATAAAAATTGATTATATTCACTTCTACTAAAAATTCTTATAACTTTTGGCTTTCCCTCTAAAACATTAGAAAGAATGCTTTTTCCAATTGTTCCTGTTCCACCAATAATTAAAACGTTTTTATTTTTAAAAAACATAGATATGAATACCTCCTCTTTTTAAAATAATGTTTATCCTTGTGCGCTTTGAATTAAGCCTTGCAACTTTTTGGTGCTTACTTCTTGTGGATAATTTTCACTAATAAATTGTTGTCTTAATTCTTTTGCTAGATTTGACTGCAAAGAATCGTTTAGGACCTTTTCAATCGTGCTCACCATATCTTCAATAGAGTGATTTACAAGCCAATCTAATTTATCATAATACTTATAATCTCTATCCTCTAATAACGATTTATAAACAACTACAGGTATATCTAATAACATTGCCTCTAACCCTACTGTTGAATTAGAAATAACCACAAGATTCGCATGTAAAATAACATCATACATGTTCACTTCATTTGTTATATATTTAACATTAGGATATACGTTACTTAACCGAACATATTCTCCCACTAGGTTACGCCCTTTTTCCCAAGGATGAGGCTTTATAATAACTGTGATATTTTTGTCTTTAACTAATTTTTCTGTCAATTCTATATAAAATGAAGTTTTAAATGGCTGGGTTGCAATAAAAACCACTTTTGTAGAGGGGTCTATTTTTAATTGTTTAAAAAGATTCTTTTTATCCATATATACCCTATCGAAGATATCATCATATCTGGGATGCCCTATAATCTCAATTTGAGATTCACTGACCCCTTTTTGAAGGTACCAATCTCGTTCATATCTTCCATATACAACCTGTTTTGTAGCGAAAACTGGAAAGTATGCTTCTTCACCCATTATCGCACCATGCTGAAGACAATAACTCGGTATCCCTTCACTTTTAGATAGAAAAGTAAGAGCTCTGCTTGCTATATCCTCCGTTGTGCCAACAATCACACCAGAAATAACTTGTTCTTTAAAAATGAAATATGCCATATTAAGTTTCTCAATCATAATAGGGAGGTCGCTGAGTAATTTTTTTTGAAAAAACATGTTTGAAAATAGTGGATGTTTATTAAACTTTGAATAGATTTTTTTAGCCTTTTCGATAAAAACATGTGCAGTATTAGGGACTTTATTTATATAATCTGGTGCACAAATTGTAGGAAGACCATAAAGTTCTGTCTTTTTTGATCTAGTTAATATCTTTGTATGATTTGGATTAAAGTGAGTAAAATTACTTACTGAAAAACGGAGATAATCTGAATTCAGGAGAATCACTCCATTTTGATTTATTCTTTTTATCTTTGATTGAAATGAAGACATTCTTTTTTCAAACTCTAACTGCAACTGTGTTTCCTCTATAGGTTCAATTGACAGTTGTTTATAAAAATCTTTTTCTTTCATTTTATTTTTTACATCTTCGTCCAAATATTGATAGAAATTACTCAGTAATGGTAAAGGAACATTATAATGCTTTAATTCAGAAAAAACATTTATATATTCTAGATTTAATAACCAGTAATTTTTCAAATAGATGTCACTCAATATTTCACCCTCTTTTTTTTCTTAAGTCTTCTCTTAATTCTTTACATGTTCTTTGTGATGGTAATAATTGTACAAATTCATTTTTTTCTTCCGCAAATAACTGCGCATGTATTGAATGTGAAGTAATATAATTGATATCTAAAATTTCATCTAAAGGATAAAAATCCCAATAATGATTTAATCTCCAAAAAAAGCGTGCATCTCCTATACGATAAAACTGAGGGTCTTCATCCCAGTAAGTACTCCACCTTTTTTCAAGAATCGGCAAAACAGATGCTCTATGCATTATAGAACAATGATCAATTGCGCATGGCGCATTATTAGTGACTTTTTTTGCAGGCCTTTCAACAGTTTTGATAGGTAAATCTGATTCATCTAGATGGATCGTTTTTGATGCAGAATATACAATTTGAACATCTTTATTCTCATCAAGATAACTAGACATCATTTTAAGTCGCTCTTTTTCGTATTGATTATCATCTGTAATATAAGTAATATACTCCCCTTTTGCATGTTTAAGTGCCTCGTTAATTAAAGCAGCATATCTGACTTTTTTTGTTCGTTCAGAAATATGGGCTACATTACTTTTATAAAAGTGTACATTTTTCTTGTTTATGAATGGTTGAATCACTTTCTGAGTCAGTTCGTTAGAATCATCATCCATAATAAAAAGTTCAAAATCTTGGAAAGTTTGGTTTAATACACTTAATATCGATTTTTCTACAAATGTGGGCTTATTATAACTCGTCATAATAACTGTAATTTTAGGCAAATATTACTCTCCTCCTTATCATTAAATAAAAAATAGTTACGTTATTATATAAAGAGAAAGGACGAACCGTTCCGATAATTTTAAAAAAGATTTATATATGTAATAAAATGATAAAGTAGCTATTTTATTTGCCCATGCATCTTTTTTATAATCCGCTATAGTCTATACCATATCTATGAACAAGTAATAAACTATTTAAGTACAAAAAAGAAAATATCAATAGTTAGAAACAACTAACTCCAAAGATTCAATTAATATTCACCTGAAAATATTAAGCTATCCAAAATTCTCACAAGAGGTGACAACTTTGAAACCCCTAATTTCAATTATCCTCACTAGCTATAATAAACCTTCTTTAATTAATCAAGTTATTGAAAGTGTTCAGATGCAAACTTTTAAAGAATGGGAACTTTTTATTATGGATGATAACTCTTATCCAGATACTATAAATATCATAAAAAAGTATTTAGATGACCCTCGAATTTATTATAAGAATAGTTTTATACAAGGTAATGAAAGATATAAAACCACAAGATATGCAACGCTCATTAATGAGGCGCTTCCATTAACATGCGGAGATTATATTTGCTATTTAACCGATGATACTATGTACGTTCCAAATAGATTAGCTGAAATGTTATCTTTCTTACAAAAAAGTCCTGAAATAGATGTGGTGTATTCTTCTCAGCACGTAAAATGTGTTGATTATAATCTACAACCTACTCATGAATATGTAAGAAAAGCCTCGGAAATTTTATATACAGCTGCAAATGTTGTGGATCACTGTTCAGTTATGCATACAAGAAGAATTTTATTAAAGGTTTATCAAAAATACAGTAATTATTGGGAGACCGATTCTCTATATTGGTTTAACGGAGATGCAATGTTTTGGAAACGTCTAAATACATTCCAACCTTTCTATCCTATTAACAAAGTGCTCGATATTACTTTCAAAACACCTTTTTCCTTCCAAAATCTATATGCCAACCTCCCATCTAAAGATTTAAATGGTATATTGCTTAGAAATTCACAAGGTGACGTATTTTTAGTTGATAATTATAAACGTAGGCCCATATCAAAAGAAATGCTTTCTTACTTCAAATATAATCAAAATCAAATTGTCCCAATACCTGAACCATTTATTTACAAATACACAGAAGGACCACCTATATCTCTTACAGAACCCATTCCAAATTTACGTGTTGTAAAAAATGAAAAAGGAGAATTATTTTATATAGAAAATAATCAAAAACGTCCATTTATTAACACTACAGCATTTCGCAAGTTTAAATTTTCAGCTCAAGAAATTATTAAAGTTTCGCAACGTAATTTAGATGAATTTTCAGATGGACCACCTATTTACCCGAAATTATCTAATTACACGATTCTACCTGAAGGGAAAGTGTTTATCTATCATCACAATTATTTCATTATGACAGATCGCATGCTTCACCCAATAGATAAAGACATGTTACAAAAACTGTATCTATTAAAGAACTGTATACCGATTTCAAAAACTAGCTTATCCTACTTTAAAATTGGTCCTCCTATTTCATCATATCCATCTCACTTAGCTGAAGAGTACCAAGAAGACTGACAAACGAGATTGTGCCAAGAAGTACTATCCCCATGCCCATCAACTTAAGAAAAGTAAGCACCCCAAAACAAAAAAATGAGCTGTTTTCTCAAAATATCTACCTGTAGAGAAAGAAAGTTTTCATTTAGGGGGTACTTCAAAACCTTAGCTTGCTAGTAGGGGTCACCATCTATCAATATTAGTAATGCAGATAACATCATCCTATCGAATAATAAGAAATATATATAATGCCATACTTCATCATTATTGCATGCTTGTTTCTTTCATCTTTCACAACAAATTCTATATGATAATAGGTGCACTTCTTCTCTTCATGAAGTTTTGATGTACCATTATGACTCTCTCAATTCTGTCAAAACAGTCACTTCTTTTTTTTATTTTTTCTTTCTCAAATAGTTCTGATTTTCCCATTGATTCTTTTAGGTTCTGGTGCAAAAATAAAGTAAAAGAGAATAAAGCATATATATTCCTAACAGAATCGTATCTTATGCTACAAGTCCAAACAATTGATGGACGAATTCTTTCTGATTTTGGATAGACTGGTTCCGTAAATTAATCTGTTCTTTTTTAATCATATGCATGGCTTCTACTCCAGAAAGAATGGATATAGCTGTGTCAAAAGATTTGAGCCCTAGCATAGAACGGATACGCTTCTTTATAAAGCGATGATCTTGTTCTACTATATTATTCAAGTACTTTTGTTGTCTAAGTTGCATACCATCAGGTATGCTTTTTTCTTTTTTCAACAGTTCAATTTCTATTGGATAAGCCGGATTCTTATCGACTGTTATCACACGTGGCTTTGATACATGAAAAGACCGCAAAGCTTTCTTGAAAAAGCGCTTTGCAGCCTTTCGGTCTCTTGTTTTGCTTAGACAAAAACCGATTGTGTTTCCTTTCGAATCAACAGCACGGTACAGGTACATCCATTGCCCTTTAACTTTTATATATGTTTCATCAACTCTCCAAGAGTCATTGGTTTGCTTAAGGTGACGACGAATTCGTTTGTCCAATTCCGGGCCATACTGATGAACCCAACGCATAATCGTGGTATGAGAAATAGATAAGCCCCGTTCCTTCATCATTTCCACCAAATCACGAAAACTGAGGTTATACCGTAGGTACCATCACCATCTTACCGTTAACAAAATTATATCAGGCTGATAATGCTTCCATTTGAACAAATTTTCCTTTTTCATACTGATCAAACACCTTTTCTAGAGTAGTAATATCAGTATGTCCAAGTTTTATAGATTTTTTGCACCAGAACCAGCCAACCCGTTCCTAATCCAAGTGAAAATACTGGAATCCCTATAGGAAGTAGTGCTTTGAAAAACTCCCACTTGTAGTACCAAATAATCTCTAAAACATCCTTAAAACTTGTTGGACCCCACATTCCCCTCACCCCTTATCATCTCCTTAACAACAAACAAGACGGCAGCGCCTACGATAATTGCTATTGGTTTCATCACTACTTCACCAACAATCCTAATTCACGTAGGATTCCTGAGAACTAATAACCATACGCAAAACCTACAATACAAATTCCTGGAGTGTATCTATGTTCTAAATCTTCATTGTACGTTTTCTTATAATAAGCTAGTTTAGAATCAATGTTATGTTTGTCGCTAATAATTACTTCCTCGCTAGGAAATCCATCCATTTCAATCTGAACAACTACATACTCTGCTTCTTCATTTACAGCTTCATTAAAACACTTTTCTAATTCCTCTAATGTTACACCCACCATTAACCTTCTATTTAAATGTACATTTTGCTCAATAAAAAAGAGCACCCACGTCAGTAGATGCTAAAATATGTGAATGGACTTCTCGATGAGCATTGAATAGGATATAAGCGGTTAACTTGTCCTACACTATACTATATGATTTCTTTATCAAAATAGTTCATCAAAAAGGCACCTTATCCAGGTGCCCTTTCGTGAACATAGAGGTAACACTAAAACGCAGCAATAAACTTGATATCGTGGTGTGTCATCATTCTATGCTCGATATTCCCTAATATGCTTAATGGTTAATGTGTAATTTCTATATAACAAAGAAAAAAGCACCCTTTTTGGATGCTTTTTTTGTATTTAATCCTTCTTCTCTTTTACCACTAAAGAGAATACATTGTCCAAATTAACCATACGATCTCCAAATCTGAAGAATCTAGCTTCTCTTGCTTGTATAGAATTTTCTATAGCAGCAACTGTTACTGTCTTTTTATACTCAATTTCAAATTCGTGTTGTTTACCATCGACTGCTTCTATGCTTATTATAAATTTTTTCATTTACTTATTCCCCACCTCTCCCAATCTATCTATTCGACAGAAAAGAAGAATATCCTACAAAACAAAAAGCCATCACCGAAGTGACAGCTCCTGAAGGGGAAGAGAGAGAACAAATGGCAATAAGTATCTCTTCAAGCCTCTGCTATTCTAGATACTCTCAGTCTTCTCGTTTATACTCCGTAGAGTCGGCTACTTAATGTCATTTTCGCCAATGTCGAATTATAAAAGATTTATATCCAAACGCATATGTTTCTTCCTATGCCTTGTTTGAACCAACACATAAAACTGAGGGGAATGTTCAGCTGTATTGGCTCAAACAAAGAGCGGAAGCTCTCTGCTCGGTTAATCGTTTAAGAAGAACAGCCTGACTTATATCAGTGATTGTCGGTAGCAATTACTAATATAATTTAGACTTTCCTTCTTTTATGACATGCAGTTCATTCAATCAAACCATCATATCCAATTGGTGCCGATCTAGTTTTAACGAATTCCTTGAAAGAATTCTCCTTCCTCAAGCGCGTGAAGGGCGTAGCCCAGCGGTAGGTGGGAGATGAATTTCGGTTTGGCGTAGCCAAAAGGCTTTGCTTTTTATTTTGCCTCTGATATAATCAGTCTTATAAAGTACAAAGGTTGGTATATCAATGAAATTATACAGCAATAATCATTCAGTGTTCTTGTTGTATTATCATCTTGTGTTGGTCGTAAAATACAGAAGAAATGTGTTTGATGATGTTCATATTTTGTTCAAGGCACATCCGAATACAGAAATGACAAAATTCATCAATGCTTATAAGAGTGCAAGTTCTCGAATAATCAAGAGAGACTTTCCACAAGTGAAAAAGAAACTTTGGAAAGAGTTGTTTTGGTCAAGAAGTTTTTGCTTACTAACTACTGGTGGTTCTCCAATAGATGTAGTAAAGAAATATATTGAAAAGTGAGGTGAAATGATATGACAAAGCATAATAAAGCATATAAATTCCGTTTGTATCCAACAGAAGAACAAGCATATCTTATGCGTAAAACCTTCGGTTGTGTACGTTTCGTGTATAACAGAATGTTAGCTGAACGGAAAGAAGCGTACGAAAAATACAAAGATGATAAGGAACAACTAAAGAAACAAAAGCTTCCAACTCCTGCGAAATATAAAGCAGAATTTGAGTGGTTAAAAGAAGTTGATTCATTAGCTTTGGCAAATGCTCAACTACACTTGCAAACTGCCTATAAGAATTTCTTTAGTGGTCAAAATGACTTCCCAACATTCAAAAGTAAAAAAGACAGAAAGTCTTATACAACGAATGTAGTAAACGGAAATATTATGTTGCTTAATGGTCATATCAAATTGCCAAAACTGAAAATGGTACGTATCAAACAGCATAGAGAGATACCACAAGATTATATGATCAAGTCATGTACGATTTCTATGACACCTACTGGTAAATACTATGTGTCCATCTTGACTGAATACGAAAAAGAGGTTGTACAAAAAGAAGTAGAAACAGTTGTTGGATTAGACTTTGCGATGGATGGATTATATGTTAGTTCTGAGGGTGAGAAAGCCAATTATCCTAAGTTCTATCGTAACATGTTAGACCGATTAGCAAAGGCACAACGAGTATTAGCAAGACGCAATAAAGGGTCTGAGCGTTGGAATAAACAACGTATTCGTGTAGCTAAGTTACATGAGAAAGTAGCTAACCAACGTAAGAATTTCCTTCATCATGAGTCTAAAGAGTTGGCTACTCATTTTGATGTTGTAGCTATTGAAGATCTAAACATGAAAGGAATGTCGCAAGCACTTCATTTTGGAAAAAGTGTCGCTGACAATAGTTGAGGAATGTTCACTTCTTTTTTAGCTTATAAACTATACGAACAAGGAAAACAACTTATGAAAATAGACAAATGGTTTCCTTCCCCAAAAACATGTAGCAGTTGTGGAAATGTAAAAAACATGTCATTGTCTGAACGAGTATATTCTTGTATATGCGGTGTAAATCTCGATAGAGATTATAACGCAGCTATCAATATCAAAAATGAAGCAATACGTCTATTAGTGTTAGCGTAAATAGCAATAAAATAACCTTTGGAACAAGGGAGTTAGCTCGGCTGTCTTAGGACGAATTCGTTAGCTATCAAAAGTAACGACTAACCGAGAAGCCCCCACTTCAAACAGTCCGTTAGGACGTTAAGTGGCGGGTAGTTCACGTACATGTAATACTCCGACTCAGTTTTAGAATCAAACTATATACCATCAATCGTGATTGGCTTGCTCTTAATCTTCGGTTTCCTCTTTTTCTGTACTTTCACTTTTTGTTTATTTTTAAGAGGTTTAGTCTTTTTCTTTTTAATCAACTGCTAATCTCACTTTCTAATAAAAGGATTATTTTATTAAGTTCTCTATGAATTATTTTCTTCTATCTCTTGGCTTTCTTCTCTTATTTGACCAATTAATGAAACTACTGAACCGACTGCTTGGACCCAACTCCCCGTAATCACTATAAGTTGTCCATCCTCCTCATCACCTTCCGAAATTTCCTCCACTTTATCCCGACTAGCTTTCAATTCCTATATCCCACCTATTGATGTAACACCACCTAATGCTTGTATCCAATTCCCTGCAATTACTAATTTTTTTTGTGTTTCATCTTCAAATTCTATAATGAGTCCTGTTAGAACCGTTACATTACCAATTGATTGGATTTCGTTACCAATCAATTCAAGGGATATTTCTCCTTGTCCATCAGCTTCCAGACCGTTCCCCGTTGCCTGTAATACATTCCCCCATATGTTCAAGTCTTTTCTTAATTCGCTGTTCAATCTTTTTAAAGGTGTACTCCCAATCGCAGCAATAATTGTCCCTACTGCAACAAACCAAGCGCCAACTATCTCCTTAATCGGATCATCCATTCTCAATCTACCCCGTCATTAATTTATTACTTACAGGATATGAATTTGCGCATATCCATGTTAATATCCTACTTCTCTCCCCTTGAATAAAACTAAATATTACGTCAATAATATAGATGACATTAGATTTTTCTCCTTGTTCCCCCTTGGAGATGAGCAGTTAGTTTTTGCTAACTGCTCTTATATTTATAACAAATATAAGATTCTTTAGAATGATTCTTCTTTATTTCTCAATATAAGGATCCTTGGATTTTCATTAAAACTCCTGTAGTATATGAACAAAGAGTAAGGTAAGAGTTACTCTTTTCCATTTTAGGAGAGGTTCTGTTGGAGACAACAGGACCTTTTTTCGTAAAGAGATGGTTTTGTTTAATTTTTCACCACTAACCACAAAAATATCTTATAATCGTTATATACTGAATTAAATTAAAAGATTAGGAGTAGATCAAATGCCAGTTACACTAGAACTTATTCTTTTCATTCTTATAGCAATTAGTGCTGTTGGCTATTTAATAAAAAAATTTCAAAAAACTAGGAAAAGAAGACTTGGAATTTCAATAGAATTTTTGGTTCTTTTCTGGTCAATATGGAGAATATCGACTATCATAATCTAATTTGTAAAATATAATCTCCCCTGAATAAAACTTAATATTCCGTCAATACTACAGATAGGCTGTTAAACAGCCGGAAATCTCTTGTGTGTAACCTTACTAATCGAGACTTCCTTCAAGACTGAGCAGTTAGCTTTTGCTAGCTGTTTTTCATTTGAAATCAAATAGTGTTTTTGTTCAAAATGATGCCCCATTCATTTGGACACATTTACCACTATTTTTACCAAAAAATTCATGATATGGTTAATTAGTCGAGTACGTCATTACTTGACGATTGCCCTTAGAATCCCCGCAGACAAACGGGGTTTCTTTTATTTAAATAGCTTTTTGGTTAAAAGCCTTTCACACTTAAACTAGACAAGCATATGTTATTGTATGGAGACCTTCCAAGCATAGCAATCTACCTTTCAAGGAGCATACTTATTAGTGTGCTCTTTTCATTTGCTACTAAATAACGATTTTGTTAAATTTTTTCGCCTTTTAACTGGACAAGCATATGTTATTGTATGGAGACTTTCCACTCATAGAAATCTACCTTTCTTGTCAAAGAGCATACTTATATGTGTGCTCTTTTTCGCTTGTTATGAAATAAAGATTTTGTTCATTTTTTTGATACATTTATGAAACATTCATGTGTTATCTTCAGTAAGTCCTTTTAAAAACAGAAAAATTTATTATGTAAAAGACCCTAGTCCCCTCTAGGGCTTTTTACGTTCAAATAAGGATTTTATTAAAAAACTGCACATACATTAATCATGATAGGCTTTTCGATATGAGTCTTGGTCATAGGGCGCCTTAAAAAGCGCTCTTTATTTTTATAGTGACAGGCTCAATAACTCCAAGTAACAAATACAATATAAAAAATTCACTCATGAAAATCTGATTACGATTTTTTGAATTTTTTATATCTCATGAGACATTCACCTATCTTACTAAGAGTGCATATAAAAATGTGCTCTTTTTATTTGTTGTTAAATAAGAATTTTGTTTAATTTCCATTAACCGTTTTATCCACTTTACATATAGTAATATCACATGGAATTTCATAGGTTTCTCTGGACCAGTTACCTTGTATTCCTTGTGAATCTTGTGGAAAGAATCCGTTTATGACTAACGGATTCTTTTATTTATTTTTCATACAACGATTATGCGTTGGGTTCATCAGTATGGTCCTGAATTGGACAAACGAATCCGTCGTCACCTCAAACAAACAAATAACTCTTGGAGAGTCGATGAAACATATATCAAAGTAAAAGGTCAATGGATAACTTATTCCTTACAATGGTAAAAGTGCTATAGGAATCTCGCAAATCCAAAAGTTATATGAATCATATTTTGAAGTTTTACCATATGAAATAAATGTCCTTGGATGGAAAGCAACCGAATTAAGACATCTTATAGGTCGTCTAGGTGAATTCTTTTGTGTTCTTTATACGAATGACGAGCTATCCAAAGTGACTAATCAGCATGGATATGATGTCATCAAAGATGGGAGAAGAATAAGTGTTAAAACAACTGCCCAAGGAAAAGGTTTTATCACGATCAATCAAAATACATTCTACCAATTCGATGATTTCTTCGTAGTTCAGTACAAAGATGATGATTTGAAACTATTATTTTACGGGCCAAAGGAAGAAATTCCATCGCTTAGACCATATGGGAATAATTATGAGGTCAATATAAGTTCTTTAAAATGATAGATCATCCACAATTTTATATCTAATAAAGAAAGAATTATGTCTGTTTCAAGTGACATTTTGCTTACCTCCTTCTTTCTTAAGTGTTATGTATACATAATATCTCTTAAATCTGGAGCTGATTTGAAATATATATAGTTTTCCTGTGAAGTCTTTATATTGTTTTCTAGTAATTCTCCATACAAACTCCAGATAGTAAAGTTATAATGGCTACTAGAGGTGATATAATGATCAACCATCATATTCTTGTAATAGAAGACGACCAAGAAATTCAGGAATTAATTAAACAATTTTTATTGACACAACAGTATACAGTTGAAGTTGCATCAGATGGATTAGAAGGAATGATACAATTTAATAAGCAATCCTTTGATTTGATTCTTTTGGATGTGATGATGCCAAACCTTAACGGATTTGAAGTTGCGAAAATGATTCGAAGTCAATCAAATGTGCCAGTTATTATGCTGACTGCGTTAGAAGAAGAACAAGATCAAATGAAAGGATTTGATCTTGGAATCGATGATTATATTACAAAACCATTCTCTTTTCATGTTTTGATTAGACGAGTCGAAGCAGTACTAAGAAGAAGCAATGATAAAAGCTTAGATAATCATTTCGTCTTTAAAGAATTGCGTGTCGATGTCGACGCCTATAAAGTATATGTAAATGAAGTTGAAATCTCCTTAACAACGAAAGAATTCGAAATTCTGCAACTACTACTTCAAAATGAGAAAAGAGTACTCCCAAGAGAAAGCATCGTAGAAAAAGTTTGGGGATACGATTATATTGGAGAATCACGAATAATTGATACACATATGAAAAACATACGAAAAAAATTAGATATCCCATACATTAAAACAATAAAAGGCATTGGTTATAAAATCGATGAATAGGATCGTAAAAATCATGAAAATGAAGCGAATTACTTATAAACTTTTTATGACTACATCCCTCATTTTGTTAGCCTTTGCAGTCATGATTTATTTAACTTTATACTTTTTTCTTCCTACATTTTATGAACAATATAAAACAGAGCAGCTTGAAAACGGAATGGAAGAAATAATTGATAAATCTAAGAATCTTACTTTTCAAAATGCACAACCGCTTTTTGAGGAGTATATGCAAAAAAATAATGCAATACTCAGATTTCCAGATTACGAAAGAGTAAACGTTTATTCTACTCCTTATACATTTATTCAAGGAAGTGTTACTCAAGCAGCACGAATAGGGGGTTCAAATAGCCTGAACAAATCATATGATATTCCATTTCAGGATGGTAACCAAACCGTCATAGTATACGCAACATTTCAACCTATTGATGAGGCTTCCAAAGTTTTGGTACGTTTCCTTCCCTATATCAGTATTATTGTAGTTGTTATTGGGATAGGAAGTGCTTATTTATTTTCAAGGTTCATTACAAAGCCACTCATTTATATTAATCGAGGGGCACAAAAAATGGCGGACTTAGACTTTTCCGAAAAAATTGAGATTCGTTCTATGGATGAATTAGGGGAACTATCTAATAGCTTGAATGATATGTCCATTAATTTACAACAAACTATGTTTGATTTACAAAAAGCAAATCAGCAATTAAAAAGTGATATTGAAAAAGAAAGAGAAATAGAAACAAAACGCAGAGAATTTTTTGCAACTGTATCACATGAATTAAAAACCCCTCTCACTATTATGAAAGGATACTTAGAGGGGATGATATATAATATTGGTCCTTATCAAGATCGTGACCAATACTTAAAGAAAAACCACCAAATTATCGAAAAGATGGAAGATCTAGTTCGTGAGATTTTAAGTATGTCTAAATTAGAACAACATACATTTAAACTACAATTAAAAGAAATAAATCTCTCCGAGTTAATGGATATAATCACAAAAGATCTCAGTTTTTTTGCTTCTCAAAAAGACATTCAAATCATAAAACAGATTGATTCTAACCTTTCTGTCTATACAGATCGGGCTCTTTTAGAAAAAGCCTGTAAAAATATTATTCATAATGCAATTATGTATTCTCCGAATAGCGAGAATGTATATATACAGCTAACTCAGGACTCAAAACAAAAATGTATCTTAATTCAAATTATCAATACAGGTGTACAAATTAAAGAAAATGATATACAACATGTCTTTGAACCATTTTATCGAATTGAAAAGTCAAGAAATCGAAATACTGGTGGGAGTGGCTTAGGATTATATATTGTAAAACAAATTTTTGAAGCACTAGGTATAGAGTACTGTATTAATAATGTAGAACAAGGTGTACAATTTGTTGTTAGTATTCCAATATCTGAACAATAAACAACCTCCCCTAACAATTGGGGAGGTTGTTTATTATTGCTTTTTAAAATACCCTTATACAATACTTACCCAATATTAGATGTATCCAACCTACAAACCAAGCTAAAGGTTTTGACTTTACCAGTTCCAGATGAGCCTAAAATAGTTTGAACTAGAATTGAATTTGTGTGTATATGATCAAAAAAAGTTAAATCAATTTACAGGAGTGATCTGTTCAAAATCAGACTACTTTTGCTCTGTTAATTTCACCATTTTTGTTATTTTTTCACCATTGCGGTAAACTGTCACTTTAATTGTATCCCCCGATTTTTTCTTTTCATATAAATACTTGCGGAATTGAACAACGTTTTCTATTTTTTGTTCATCCAATGCAATCACAACATCATGCTGCTGTAATCCTCCTTTTTCTGCTGGTGATTGGTTTGAGATATTTCCCAATACTGCACCATTTGATATCTCTTTTGGTAATTTTAATTGATTACGTGCAGAATCTGTCATTTTCTCTACATCTAATAACTGTACACCCATCATTGGACGTTTAACTGTTCCATCTTTCTCAAGAAACCCTAGGGTTGTTTTGGCTATATTAATTGGGATTGCAAATCCAATTCCTTCAACTGCTTGTTGTGCAATTTTACTCGAATTAATTCCAATGACTTCACCCTGTTCATTAAACAAAGCTCCTCCGCTATTCCCAGGATTAATAGCTGCATCTGTTTGAATTACCTGTGCTTGCCAATCCACTTGTTGATTTCCAAGTGTACTAACAGGTATTTCTCGTTCTTTGCTACTAATAATCCCCTTTGTTACACTTCCTTCTAGCCCCAATGGATTCCCAATAGCTATTACCGTTTCCCCTGTACGATTTTTATCTGAGTCTCCAAGTGTTGCGACTCTTTTTACATCAGTTCCGTCAATTTCTAATACCGCTAAATCTAATAATGAATCTGTCCCTACTACTTTAGCGGGAACCTTTTTACCGTTATTCAATTTCACTTCTACTTTATTCGCAACGTCTATCACATGATTATTTGTAACAATGAAAGCCTTATTGCCGTTTTATATATATATGACCCCTGATCCCGAACCAGCTTCTTCTGATTGGTCTTGCGTATTAAATGAATCTGCATTTTGTTTATAGTTAATGACACCTACTACAACTTCTTTTGCATCTTCAATCATATTTTGAAGACTATTCACACCTTCTGGTTTGTGCGAGATAGGAGTAACCTGATTCACCTCGTTATTTTTAGCGGATTGACCTGTACTTCCTTTGATCTCATCTATATATAGAGTGGTCAAGCCAATAGTAATTGACCCGATCATTGCACCAATTATTCCAATAAAAAAATAACCAGTTTTTTTACCGTCTCTACTTTTGTTCTTTCTTGTTTGTTTTGTATCATAGTGTCCCATTATAAACACTCCTTTCTCCTTTTATGTCACCTGGATATTCCCAACTTAATATTTTCACTATAAGCCCTAAATCTGGAGTGTACATGGAGATAATCAGTAGTTTATCAAGAGTTGTAAATCTAGTTCTGGTGCAAAAGCTTCAAAATATCTAAAAAAATGAAACCCGTTAGGGTTTATTTGGTATGCGTATGATTAAAAGTATGCTTATATTTTAGGAATGCTTTACCCCCACAAAATGAAAGTACATTTTGTTTCCATTCTTAAGTTGATGGGCAGCATGGTGTAGCACCACATCGCTATCAAGATAAGAAAAGCAAATACCCCCAAACGAGAAAATTGACATTTCCAGATGAAAATGTCAATTTTTTGTTTTAGGGGCGTTATAAATTTTTTAAGTTAATGTGGTGATACCCCATCGCTATCAAGCTAAAATTTTATAGTACCCCCAGAACGAAATTTTGTGCTAACTTGTAACAAAAAAGCCCATTTTTTCGTTTTGAGGTATTTCAAAATATGAGTTGGATAGGCATGTACGGTGATCCCTACTTAATTATTAGAAAAACATTAGTGTTTAAATTGTATACACGGTGATTTTTCGATGCAACCCATCATAATGAATCTCTCCTTTTCCTCTTTTTATCAGTATTGGTAGGTAAAGAGGGGGCCAGACACAAAAACAGGTTGTGAAGAAGACTTTCTCCACAACCTGAGATTAAGTTATATATCCAAATATGACCTGTTCTTTTAACTATTTAGTCTTTTATAATCTGTTATAGTCGATATAACTAGAGTCATAATAAATCCACTGACCTGTTCCAATTCTTAGCCAACCATTCTTTTCTTCATATACTGTAACTTTTTCGCCTTTACTTGTCTTTCTAACAATAGAATAGTTTGTACCTGATCCGCTTCGAACATTTACCCCAATACCATTAATTTGAGCCGTTCCAATTACCTTTTCAACACTACCATTTTCAATTACTTGTAGCATATTTAGAATGAATGTTGCTGTTTCACCACGAGTTGTTGTTCCTTTAGGGTCGTATTGATTGTCACCCTTACCTCTTACAATACCTAGGCCATACAATCTTTGTACGTCTTCTTTATAGCTAATTTGGTCTTTGTCTGAGAATGGTAGGTTTACAACTGGTCCCCATATACCTTTATACTGTAAAGCCTTGTTTACAATAATTGCTGATTCTTCTCTTGTAATAGGTGTGTTTGGGTCAAAATAACCATCACCTCTACCTAGAATAATACCTGCACTTGCAGCACGTTTAATACCATCTCGTAAAGTTGAGTTTGCATCGTTTAGGTCTTTAAATGAAGCATCTCCAGCTGGCAGGTTTAGAGATTTAGAGATTAATTGAGCAAATTCGGCTCTTGTTATCGCTCTATTAGGTGCGAAAACTCCGTTTCCTTCCCCTATCATAATACCCCTTCTATTTAACTCTCGTATAGCTTCTTCATACCAACCTCCAGTAATGTCATCTTTTGGTTGATAAAGATTATTATAATACCCACCAACACCATTTACGAATGCATCCCATTGTCCATTATTAATCATATTAGCAGGACATATTTTACCACTCCATCTTTGGTGTTTTACAATGTTATTTAACGGTACACCAGTTTCTTTCATTAAATAAGCTACAAGTTTCTTAGCATTATCTACCGCTTTACTATAATTACCGTCACTGTTAACTGCGATTTCAATTGCAATAGATTCTCTATTACCTGGACCATCACCGTCTCCTGCGTGCCATCCGTTCTCGTTTAATGGTAGATGTTGATAAATCTCTTTATCGTCTACTGTAAAATGCCACGATGCAGCTCGGTCTGTGTTGCCTACTGCTTGGTTATATAGGTATTGGGCGTGGTTTCTAGCACCTGCTCCTACACTTGTATTATCAGTCTCATGAATTGTAATGTACTTTGGACTCATATAGTTTTGAGGACGAATATTATCGTTACCTGCTGGAACAATCCATTCAGTGAATGGAACACCATTTATTGTACTAGAGGTGCTAGGTGATATGGGAGACAGACTACGTTTTGTTCTGTTTGAATTGTTAGGAACAGTTAGTGTACCTGTTTCTTCATGAATACCTTCTGAACGTTGAAGACTATCTACTTTCTTATTGTCGACAGTACCTCCACCACGTCCGTCTACCTCTTCAAAACTAGCTTCAATACTTTTTAAAGCCTGTTCATCTGATGTTGTTTTACTTTGTTCCTGAACGTTTGTAGGTTGCTTATTGTTTACTAATTGTTGTTCCTCTGCAAACGATACCAATGGTGAAGATAATACCGTTAATCCTGCCGTGAATGCTACTACTTTTTTATTAAATCTAATGTTCATTTCTAATTTGGTATACCTCACTATTTTAATAGATATACCTTCCTCCTTGTACTTCTTTTAGTGTGAATGTTAGTTTAAATAACGATAGCCTGAACCCTCAAAATAACAGATTGATTTTACATTTCATATGTCATACCGACATCTATAAGTCCTACATGAAATGTTAGTACTTTAGAAGTATAACACAGCACCGTTGCAATACTTCCAAGACTCTTGCAAGTAATCTCCTAATCTTGGATATACTAATAGTATGACTCTAAAAAAGGGCATGATCACATCGCTATCAAGTTAAAAAAATCTGTTGTTCTCCAAAACGATAAAAATAAACTTCGGTGCTATAATAACACAAAATTTCCATTTAGGGGGTACTTTAAAATCTTAGCTTGATGGGCATGTGGTGCTACCCCACATCTATCAACATAAGAATTTGGTAGTTCCTCAAAACGAAGAAATTTTTTATTTCGGAGACACTTTAAAATATTAGCTTGATAGACATGTGGTGATACCCATCAACTTAAGAATGGAAATAAAGTGTACTTTCATTTTGTGGGGTAAAGCATTCCTAAAATAGAAGCATACTCTTAATAATACGCATACCAAATAAACCCTATCGTTTTATTAAAAGTCAAGGAAATAGTAATGAAATCCTATATTTATGCGATTGAATATAATGTCACACATTTTATAAGGTAAAAAGGAAAGGATAGATGAACAGGAGAGTATACCTGGTTACATCTATCCTTTTTTACAACAATATGACCACATTTACTACTACAACAAATTTTCATATAGTTATTGAACTATTTTTTGAATAACTAAATTAACCTCTTCGTTAACTTTAATTACGAATAAATGGTCCCCTTCACCTTCAATTGGATCAACTACATCTTCATTAAAAGATTCAGCGTGTTGTCTACCATATCTATTAAACTAGCGGTTTTTATTTTCCCTGATTCCTTTCCATACCTAAGGTACCCAAAAGTCCACTGGATTCCCGAGGCTACCATCCACATTTGTGTCTCTGAAAAGACATTTTGTGCCACTAGACGTAACTGTAGATTCCTGAACAAGCAAAATCATGAAAATACACACAAAGTTAGATTATCATCCATTACATTACTGTTTTGCTTCGTTCGAATAGAAAAACTCGGAAGAACGCCACTTGTTCGATATCTCCTCAATGTGATAAGGTGTCGTTCTGCAGCATCCACCTATTAAACGTGCACCTGCTTGGTACCATTCTTCAGATTGAATATCCAACGCGTTACATTGTTCATGACCATGCCATGTTTTTGTTTCTGGATTATAAGTTTCACCAGAGTTTGGATAAACAATAATCGGTTTTTTGGTGTTTGCCCTCAACTCTTGGATTGCACCAGTCACAACGGTTACTGGCGCACAATTGATGCCTATCGCTACAATTTGTTCACTTTTCTCAAAAACTCGTGCACACTCCACGAGTTTCATACCTTCACTAATCTCTTTCTCATTTTTTAGCGAAAAGGAAAGCCACGCATATGTTGCTGGAAATTCACGCAATAATGTTTCTAATACTCTTGCTTCTTGCAGGGAAGGGATCGTTTCAAATGCCAATAGATCTGCACCTGCTTCGATTAACGCAGACATTCTCGAACGGTGAAAGTCTGCTAATGTTTTATCTGTCACACCATAGTTGCCTACATACTCTGAACCATCTGCAAGGTAAGCCCCGTACGGTCCAACTGATGCAACAACCAATGGTTTAGGCCTATTCGTTTGCGTATTTTCCTTCCAAAAATCATCTCTTGCCCTTCTTGCAAGTAACACCGTTTTCTTAA
Source organism: Bacillus sp. FSL P2-0099 (assembly GCF_038007445.1). NCBI lineage: Bacteria > Bacillati > Bacillota > Bacilli > Caryophanales > Bacillaceae > Bacillus > Bacillus sp. FSL P2-0099. Next base: position 179,109 of record NZ_JBBOXE010000002.1, on the reverse strand, counting down.
TTAATTCCAAAGCTTCCTGTTCTTGTATTCCACGCGCGGAAAAACCACTAATAGTAGCTTGATAGCTTGCTGTTATGGCACAGTCCGCTCCAGCACGAAAATAGTCCGAATGAACCTGATAGATTAGTTCCGGATTTTCTAGTAACACACGTGCCGACCAAAGGGGATCGTCCAAATTACATCCATGCGCCTCCAATTCAGTAGCTAATGCTCCGTCAAGAAGCATAATGGAATGTTGGGATAAAATAGCATCAATTGGGTTGATTTTGTTCGACATAATCTACGCCCCTCTTTTTTAGATTTTTTGTTAGATAATAACTTCCATAGCAAAATAAAATAAACGGTATGCCGCAATATAAGGCAATTCTCTGTGTTGGATCGAATGCAATTCCAATACACGATGCCAGACAAAGGATAAAAGAAGCAATTGGTACTAATGGATATAGTGGTGTGCGATAAATCAAGTCCTTTTCAGAATTTCCTTCTTTCAAAAATTGTCTGCGAAATAGGAACTGGGAAGCACTAATACTCATCCAAACTATAACTACTGCTAGACCGGAAATGGAAACAAGTACGATATAGACAGTATCCGGTGCCACAATACTTGAGAGCAAAGCCAACGCTCCACCCACCATGCTGAAAATGACGGCGTTGATTGGAACACCTTGCTTCGTCATTTTCCCAAAAATCGGGGATATCGTATTCTTATTAGCAAGCGACCAAAGCATTCTAGAAGAGGCATAAAGGCCTGAGTTTGCCGCAGATAAAATGGCTGTTAAGATAACGAAATTCATTATGTCAGCTGAATATGGCACCCCAATTCGTTCTAGAACTGCAACAAAAGGGCTCTCTAATACCCCTGCATCGGAAATAGGCAATAACGCAGATAAAACAACAATCGTTCCTACAAAAAAGATGATTAATCTCCACAGAGTAATTCGAATGGCCTTCGGTATCATTTTTTCCGGGTTCGCTGTTTCTCCAGCTGCAATGCCTATTAATTCTGTTCCCGAAAAAGCAAAATTAACCGCAAGCATGGTCATCATAATGGCCGTAGCACCATGAGGAAATAAACCTCCACTTGTAAAATTAGAAAAGAATGGTGCTGCTTTTGAATGAGTCATCGGAAGAAACCCTAGCATTGCCGCTACTCCTAAAACAATAAAAAACACAATAGCTATAACCTTTATCGATGAAAACCAAAATTCGGATTCGGCGAAAAATTTAACAGTCAGGACATTTAATACAAAGATCAAAATGGCAAAAAGAGCACTCCATACCCAAACATTAACTGATGGAAACCATCGCTTCATAAGTAATCCTGCGGCCGTAAATTCAGAACCTAAAGCAACAGTCCAAGTTAACCAATACAACCAGGCTACTGTATACCCTGTACCTGGTCCAATGTATTTAACTGCATAACTATGAAATGCGCCCGTTTCAGGCATATGTACGGAAAGCTCTCCTAAACATAGCATAACTAGATAAACCACTAGCGCACCAATCAGATAAGATAGAATTGTTCCAAACGGGCCAGCTTGTTGAATAGTGTAACCCGAGCTTAAGAATAAGCCAGTTCCAATCACCCCACCAAGTGATAGCATCACTAAATGACGTGCTTGCATTTTCCTTTGAAATTCTCGCCCATTTTTGTTCTCCATTTCTACTCTCCTTTAGTTACTATCCAGAAAAAACAAAAACGCACTCTAAAAAAGAGGGCGCTACTGACAAATAAAAACGGAAGCTCTCATCTATCAGGGTTATCACCCGCTGGAATTAGCACAGTGTCTACTTAAGCAGACCTGTTGCTGAGGTTTCATAAGGCCAGTCCCTCCACCTCTCTGGATAAGAAATATTTTTTATAACCTTATCAACCCATTCAATAACTGTCAAGATAATTCTGTTTTTTTTAAAAATTATCTATTATAGAAATACAAAAATAGAGTATTACTATAACTGCAACCCACTCCTTCTTGGGTATTATTTAAAAATCGAACATACAAAACCTCATTTATTTATGATACGGTTCACAAGCACTTCCTCAAAATTTAATGCACTTCTAAATATCTTCTTACTTCTTTGGCTATGGGGTCACCATACATAACCATCAACTCAGGAGATTTTAATACCCTCCAATATCAAAAAACGTTATCCTTTCTAAACAAGCTAAATTAGAAAGGATGATGTTTTCTTATGAATCTCTCGATTCAAGATGAATTATTACCATTTGCAGAAGAATTACAACGATATGTTACACCTGTATTCTTAGAAGAACTTGCAAGAGAAATAGAATTTATAAAGCGAAAACGTAAGTTTTCTGGATCAGAATTAGCTGCGATTTGCATTTGGATTAGTCAAACTAGTTTCTTATCTAGCAGATTTCATTTTTGTTTTTTATAGAAGATTGATTATTTAGATACCGTATTCTCATTTTTGTTCAATATCATGTTTAGCGTTGCAGCCGCTTTAGGCCATCCAACGTAAAAGGCCATATGTGTTATCAAAGCAATAATTTCCGTTTCGTTAATTCCATTCTTTTCAGCTAATTGTAGATGAAATGGTAGTTGCTCAGTATTACCGATACTAATTAGAGCAGATAGTGTACATAAACTTCTTTCTCTGGATGTTAAAATAGGATCTCTCCATACTTTTTCGAATAATATGTTTTCACTATAATCAACAAAATCGGGAGCCATATCTCTCATTTTCTTTCGTATATTGGACTCGATACGATCATTCACTATTTTTCCACTCCCTTATATTAACCATTTGTGCTATACCTTGACCAAATGACCAGTTTTCAACAGATGTCTCGTTTAATGTAATAAAAATATCTGTTGTAGAGATGTTTAAATGATTAGAAATAGTTTTCGATATGGATTGATACAAACTCTTTTTCTGATTTATTGTTCTTCCTGGCCCACATGTAATAGAAACATGCATTATTTTTTCTGTTCTCTTTTCCTCTCCTTCTAAGAGATAATGCGGATCGTAATAAAATTGATTAGGAGGATAAGGTAAAAACAATTGAAAGTAATCATTTTCTGGGATTTTAAAATGTTCAATCAATGAATGATGAATACTATTACTTACCGTTTTTAGCTCTTCTTTATTCAATTGACCATCTGGATAATAAACATTAACAAACGGCATATTTTCACTCCCTTTCTTATGACCTTATTTTACTTCCATTACCTCGATTTATATAATTGAAAATATATCGTATAATTATCAATAAAATTGATGAAGATGGGGTGTGAATATGGAAATAAAAGAGTTAAATACATTTAAGATGATTGTCGAAGAAGGTACTTTTTCACTGGCAGCAAAAAAATTAAACTATGCTCAATCAACTGTAACAACACATATAAAAAAGCTGGAGAATGAACTTGGCTTCCTTCTATTTGAACGAGGGTGGGATGCGCGATTAACAGAGGAAGGTACTTTATTTGCAAAGGAGGTAGATAACTTATTAATGCATTGGGATTATTCAATATCTCAAGCACAGCGCATAAGTAATGAGGAAAAAGGGAGAGTAAGAATAGGACTAACAGAATCTGTTGCAAAAAAGTTAATGCCATCTATATTAAACTATTTAGACAATGAGAAACCATATATACATTGTGATTTTGTTGTAGGGAATACAGCACTTTTATCACAACTATTAGAACAAAATAAAATTGATTTTGCTGTTTGCGGAAACAACAAAAATAGTTCCAATATGAACTTCACTCCACTTTACAATGAACAAATTGAATTTATTGTCAATAACCCTCACCATCCAATATTACACAAAGAGTCAATTGAAGTATTCGATATCGTTAATTATCCTATTTTAATTGGAGAGAATAGTTGTTATTATTATCAATCTGTGAATACCTTTTTATCAGAAAATAATTTATCTTTTAAAAGAATTTACAATTGTAGTGCATTACATCTTATTCCACAAATGGTTTTTGGAAATGCAATAGGTATTATTCCTAAGGGAACTATTTTAAACAAAGGTAATATATCATTTAAGGTTAAAGGATTTGATCCCCAAATGCCTATAGGATTATTAATTTCTTCTAAAAACAGAAATTATTTGAGCCAGACAAAACAACGACTTATGAAATTAATTGAATCGTTATTGTGATAAATAATGATTTCTCTTAATAATTATCTATATTTGTTTGATTAATTTTTCAAAACAGCTTTTAAAGCCGGAAAATAATTAAAACAGCAATTAAATAATAGATACACAACAAAAAAGGATCTGCTACTTACTGCAGATCTTTTTTTGAATCGGTGTACATTTGTTAACTCTTACAAGCGTTTAATGTGTTACATTTTTTACGTGCTTTAATTTCAGCCGGCTGAGCACCAAGCCAATAAGTTGGAAATGCAGTCCCCTCAGTGACACCGCCATCACGATGCATGTAATAACGTTCATCATAGTCATTTTTAAAGTTCCCTTCAAGTGCAAGTTCTACCCATTCTGCACCAAAACGGAAAATTTCTGCAGCTACTCCACCAAGCGGATGGAATTCATTCTCGTAGACGCGCAGCTCCTTTGGTGCTTCTACAAGCTCATAAAGACTTAATGCTTCTTCCAAACGGGTTAGTTCATCAAATTCTCCTATACCCATGAAGACTGGACAAGTAATCTTTGGAGCCAATTTCCATAGGTTCATCTGGCTACTCAGCTCGTTTTCAAAGGCAACCTCATCAGTGTAGCCAGACATGTACATAAAGTTTGCTTTGAAACTCGGCTGTGCTCGGTTGAAGATGGTATCAAATTCGCCATATACACCTTCAAAGGTCGCTATAGCGTTTATACGATTATCACTCGCAGCAGCGCGCATCCCCCAATACCCACTCATACTGATACCAAAAAATCCAATCCGATTGGGATCAACCTCAGGTCGTTTTGATAGAAAATCGATATAACAACTAACGGCGCGTTCGTAATTAGTCAAATCAACTTTTAGACCTCCTGATACAGATTCACCTTGACCTGGTCCTTCAATTGATAGAGCTACGATACCACGAGACGTATAATAGCGTTGCGCAATCTGTATATAGTCTTCCTTAATCATATCCATACCTGGGCCTAATATTACTGCTGGTGCATTACGAATTTCACCTAAAGGTAAATGAAGTAGTGCATATATCTGTTTGCCTTCAAATTCTAATACTATACGTTGTACCGTTCCCCCTCCAAGTGACGAAATAGCTGCCACACATTCATTACAACGCTCTCGAAACGCTAATTTTCGTGGATCATCATTAAAATATGAATATTGAGCACGTCCCCACATAACAGCAGCTCGCTGATACAAATCACGGGCAGTAACTGTAAATCCTTTTTGTTCATAATGTTTTGCTCGTTCTTGAGCTTGAGCAGCAACCGTGGCCCATGCTTTTGGTATCATTGCTCCACTCTTTACTTGAGAAAATACTTTATCAAAATCAGTGTGGTCGTGTCCTAACTGTTCCATAGTTGCCTTTGCTTCAGGGTGCAAAGCATCAAACCCACCAAGTGCAAGAGCTATATCTAAAGCCCATCCTTGAGATTGTGAACGTTGAGTCATAATAATCATCCTTTACAATATAATTAAGTACTTAATGATTAAGTACTTAATTAATATGATGAAGTATACTATCTACTTTTGTCAAGTCTATAAACTAAGTCGTTTTATTTAGGATTCAAAATAAGTAGATATACTATTGCTTGGAAAAGAACAGCAAATCTATACTTAATTTGACTCTACTCTTTTCCATATGTTAATGTTAACTCCATATAATTAAGTACTTAGTTAATAAGAAAATGGTGATATTATGACAAATTCTATAAATAAGATAAATGCAATAGACGAACTTAGTCAGGCTATATATAGTCTGACTGCAGCCGATGGACGTTTAAGAGGGCGAGCTACTCGTACATTAGGAGCAGTTTCAATGGTCCATGCTCGAACTCTTAAAGTATTAGCTGAAGAAGGCGAATTATCAGTCAAAGAATTAGCTGATCGAGCAGAAACTACCGCCGCTGGTATTACTCAATTAATCAATGGATTACAACAAGCAGGCTACGTTGAGCGTGTTCGTTCAAATAACGACCGGAGAGTTGTCAAAGTCCGGCTTACGCCTAGTGGTTTAAATTGTCATTTAGAAAGGGAGGAAAAACTAAAACATATTCTTAATGCGAACCTTTCAGATTTTGATGCAGACCAAATCGAGAAATCTTCTGAAATAATTAGGTGCCTAGTTCATGTGCTTGATCAACTATAATAGTATTCTAAAGCTTTCTTAGGTTCTTAGAACTAACTCCATCGCCATCAATATATCACCAGCAAAATTGAAAAATGGGCTGAATACTCAAATATAACTGTAAGATTTTGAACTACTCCCACTTAACGACTTTGCGGCCTTTTTGAAGTGGGAGATTTCTGTGAACATCGGTGTATCCACCAGTTATCTTAGCAGGATCCGTCCGTAGTTCCTATGGTGGGAACTGAAGTGTCTTTTACGTTGCCTCACCACGCTCCCTACTTTAGCTTGATTTTCGCAATTTCGGCAAGCGCGGGACGATAGGACGTTGAAAATTTTACGATTGCAACGAATTTTCTGCAACCAACCTCATATCTTCAGTTTTCAAAGATCAATCTGTACAAGTATATGGTAAAAAACATTTTGGCTTACACCAACCGACATGCATCCCACACTTAAAATTGACGTTTTACACTTTCACATTTTTAAGAAAGGAGTCTTTTGTCAGAATTCGATAAAATCGCTCCAATTCCTATTCATTTGAACTTGCCCCAGTACTATCTTTCTTCCCTTTTTCGAAGGATGCTTTGTTGCTTAAAGAACCTGAAAATTGAATTTAAGAGCGCAAAAAGTTTGTTTTTTAATTAATCAATTTATATAACTAGATAATCAATTTGTAATTTAACTATGGTAATGTTTTGGTAAAGTGCTAGGTATTGATGTAAAAACATAGAAGAAAAATTACTAATTATATTGTAATTAGCAAAGGTTTGTATTCCATTGAGTGAAATTATTGAGGTAACCGAAGATAATACGTATGCTGGTGTTGAAAAAGCAGAAGTATTCCGAATTGGAACAGCATACGGTACAACTGATTGTAGTTTAATTAAAACAATAAAGTATACCTATCTATGTTCTGTTGCAAAGTGTTTAAAACTAAGCTAAACTTTTGCAACAGAACCCATTTACTTTCCCTCTTCAAAAAATCGTAACTTTATTTCAAATCCACATTTAACCCTTAAAACAAAAAGAACTTGTAGGAATCTCTACAAGTTCTTTTTAGTTTCAGGTGAATATACGGGACAAACAAACTATCTTACAGATTCATCATAGAAACTACAGGGGTAATGCTTTGACAGATATATTATATAACAAATATTAACATCCATGGATTTTAATTTTGAAAATTATGTGAATTAAGAACGAAAGTAGCTTTTTTCTTAGCTATTATTAATTTCGTTTACTACTAACTTCTTTTTACTTAAATACACTGCTCGATCCGATTTTTTTGCAACTTCTTGTGAATGCGTAACAACAATTACACATTTATTCTCTTGATGAGCAAGCTCTTGAAACAACTCAATAATCTCTTTTGCTGTTTCTCCATCAAGGTTTCCTGTTGGTTCATCCGCAATAAGTAAATCAACATTGCAAGATAGTGCCCTAGCAATTGCTACACGCTGTTGTTGCCCGCCACTTAGTTGCAAGACGTTTCGTTTTGCTTCTACTTCTGTGAGTCCTACCTTCTCTAATAATTCTAATGCTCTTGCTTTTTTATTCTGTACCTTCACACCTGTAATTTCCATTGCCGTTAGTACATTTTGAAGAGCAGTCATATAGGTAATCAAATTATAGGATTGGAAAATTACGGATACATTTTGATTACGGTATCGATCCAAGCCAATTTTTCGAATATCCTTGCCATTAAACAGTACATAACCATTTTTAGGTATATCTAGACCACAACCTAAGCTAAGAGTTGTGGTTTTACCAGATCCAGATGGCCCTAAAATCGTGTAGAAATGCCCTTTTTGAAAAGAAAAATTAACATTATCTAGTATCGTTACTTTTTTTCCGTTACTTTCATAGTAATAATCTAAGTTTTTAAATTGTAAAATCGTCTCCATGTCGAGCCTCCTTATTCATCTTTTAAAAGGATTTGTTTTGGATTTAAGCGTAGAATAGATAATGCTGGAAGAAGCGTTGCTAATAAAGCAATAGCTAGTCCAATCCCCCCCATTTTCGCTACATCTTCTCCTGTTACACTTACATCAATTTTATCAATTGGATCTTCTTTTTGGTCTTGTAGCGTACCACCAGGTCCAGACATCATTACAGTACCATTTTGTGGGGTATCTGTTTCTTCGCTTGCTGTAGCAATTTCACTCGAAAGTAAATTATTCCCTATGAATTGAGAAATTTTTGCTCCTGTTGTTATGGATAATCCAAATGCTAAAATAGCAATACATACTACTTCTACTACGAACTGCGCCATCAGTTTCCATTTTTTCTCTCCAATGGACAATAGAATCCCCATTTCCTTACGACGCGCTTTAATCGATAACATAATGATTAATCCTAAGATAATCGCACCTGCAATAGATACCATATAGATAATCATTTGAGAAGTAGAAGCGATATTTTCGATAGGACCAATCATTTGTTTGTACAATGAATCATGTGCATCTAACTTAAAATAATTAAAATCAATATCAGATTTTTTTGCTTCTTTTTTAAATGCATCAATGTATTGTGGGTCGTTCAATAAGTACACAACTTGAATACTACTCATACCTTCATCTACTTCTAATTTTTTTAAAGTAGAGTAAGGCATATATAGTTTATTAGCTGGATTCATCATAGGAGGGGGATTTTGACCCATTGGTTGCTCATTCGTTTCGTAAATACCGATAATTTCAATTTCAAGAGTTTCCTTTTTATCCCCTGATTGAACTTTAACTTTATCTCCTACTTTCAAATTGTTTTGTTCCGCTAATCGTTTTTCCATTAAAGCTACATTCTGATCTTGCATCTGTTCTGTAATCGGTTTTCCATCAACGATTTTATTTTTTCCATTTTTAAAGCTTTCTTGTAATAAAGTCTTGCGAACTCCTTCTATCATAAGAGAAGAATTCATATCTATTTCTGTACCCGAACCTGATCCTCCCGCCGTTGCCACTCTAGCATTTCCATTTCCTTTTCCTTCTCCTTCTCCTTCTGAAACTCCTACTAATTTAAATCCATCTGCAATTCCGAAATTATGGGTTATATAATTATAGTCTTTTACATGCTTGGACTTCGCTAATTGATCTGTTTCTTTTGTATTGAGCTGCGGCGGATTAGGCGCTTCTCCAGTTTCCCTTGCTTGTTTTCCTAATTTATCAAAATCAAGACCTAAAGTAACATCAGCACCCAGTTTTTTTCTTGCTGCATCAGCAGCTTTTTTTGATGCATTTTGGATTGTGAATCCTGCCAGCACTAAGTTTGTAACAATCAGAAAGACCGCCATCAAAATTAATGATGTTCCTATTCTTTTTTTCATACTGAGAATTGCGCGTTTTATAAAATTCATTTTTCCTAACCTCCTTGATAGTTGTTATTGTATATACGCTATCTGGAGTTTATATGAAGATATTCAGTAGATTATCTAAAGATATTAGGGCTTATCTGGAGTTTATATGTAGTAATTCATTAATATGGGCAAGAAAAACTGGAACACAAATTAAAATACGTAATAAAAAAATTTTTAAAAGTTATTAGACAAATACAACCCAACGTTAAATCCACCGACTTTTGGGATATGTAAAAACTGGCTAACTAGAATCAGTTTTATTTTTTTATAAAAAAACCTTTATAACAGAACGCACATTCGTATACAATAAGAACATACGTTCTTATTTAAGGAGGCATAACGGTGTATGACTACTCAATTTTGCCAAATCGAATTGTTTTATGTGTAGATCTTCGCAGCTTTTATGCAAGCGTGTCCTGTATCAAGATGGGCTTAGACCCACTGCATACTAAATTAGCTGTAGTAGGAGATGTTAACAGGAGTGGCTCCATTGTTTTGGCTGCAACACCACCATTAAAGGCATTAGGTGTTAAAAAAATGGCAAGGTTGTACGAAATACCACGGCGTAAAGACATTCTTGTGGTAAACCCAATCATGGGAACTTATATAAAATGCTCAAATTACATAACGAAATTAGCTCTACAATACGTTCCGATTGAGGATTTCCATCAATACAGCATCGATGAATTCTTTATGGATATTACAAATAGCATTCATCTGTTTGCGAATGAGCCCTATGAATTTGCATTAAAATTCAAACGTGAAATATATGAAAGAACAAGAATTGAATGCACGATTGGGACTGGACCTAATCCTTTAATGAGCAAAGTGGCATTAGATGTGGAAGCGAAGAAAACGAAAGATTGTATAGCATACTGGAAGTACGAAGATGTCCCTATAAAATTATGGCCGATACGACCACTTAGCAAGTTTTGGGGGATTTCGGGTAAAACAGAAGCGAAGTTAAACCGAAAAGGAATACATTCAATCGGTGACCTAGCTGTTTATCCTCTCAAATACTTAATACAAAGCTTTGGGGTTATTGGTGAAGAATTACACTTACATAGCAACGGCATTGATTTTAGCCGCATTGCAGAAAAATACATACCCGCAACAACATCTATTGGTAAAAGTCAAATACTCATGCGTGATTACACGATAGAGGAATTCCCGATCATCCTACTGGAACATATCGAGGAAGTTTGTTATCGAATGAGAAGACAAAACAAACTAGCTCAAACAATCCATTTCTCCATTGGTTACAGTAAAAACTACGCTGGTGGTTTCAGAAAAATTCACACTATGAATCGACCAACTAATTTAACAATGGATATCTATCATATTTGTACATATTTTTTACATAAGTTTTATACCGGGGAACCAATTAGATCCATCAATGTTTCTTTAACCAACTTAATCAATGAAGGTGAAGAACAAATATCTCTTTTTGACAATGTAATACAACGAGAAAAAGAAATGAAATTAACGAAGGTAATGGATGAAATACGCACTAAGTTTGGTAAGAATAGCATATTAAGAGGAATTTCTTATACAAATAGTGCTACAGCAAGATACAGAAACACATTGTTAGGAGGGCACAAATCATGAACGACACTAATATGCCAAAGGGAAGAGGAATGGTGAAATGGACGCCATTCGCTGCAATGACAGAACAATTTGACGGTATACGTGAGATTATTAAGGAAAAAAATAAAGTAGCACGTCCACTCTTAACTTCTGAAGAAAAAGAACTTATCGAGAACATGTTATTATGCTCATTACTATCTGAAGAAGAGGTGTTGATTACATATTACGAAGATGGCTATCTGCTTACTAACTACATGACCGTGACTGATATTGATCCATTGAATTGTTCTATATTATGTACAGATGCTTTTTATAACAGGATTACTCTTAAATTTATGGATGTTGTCGATGCAAAATAAAAGCATTCAATGCAAAGTATAAATACTAAATGTGATGATTGCGCTCCCCCCTTGAAATAAATGAATTCGAAGCTAAGGATATGAAACTATATTTTAAAAATATAATAAATGAAACATAAGTCAAAAATATCTTATAACAAAAGTGACTCTTGTTTTGTTAGCTTGATAGCGATGTGGTGGGACCTCCTGCCCATCAAGTTAAAAAACTAATTATCTCCCAAAACGCAAAAAACGAGCGAAATTCACATAAATAACTATAGAGAGATAAAAATTTCGTTATGGGGGTACTTTAAAATCTTAGCTTGATAGCGATGTGACGCTACCCCTATAAGGGTAACAAGGCAAATATTAGATAAAATGATAACGAAAATAATAGATATGTCTGAATCACTTGGATGAAATCACTAGTTTCAAAAAAGCCTTCACGCAATGATGATTGCATGAAGGCTTTTGTGATACTAATGATTTCAAGTCGAAGTAAAGGGGTATTTCCATAAATTTTTTAAAAAGAGGAAATAAAAGGAGATGAACTTAATGAAGTGGAAGTTACCATTGACGATAATAGTCGTTGTTATCATTTACTATAATCGTACAGTTGAATCAAAAATACAGGGATTTCCTGTACCTGCTCGTGCAGAATATGTATATCAAGATGAGCATAAGGATTATGAATACAATGGATCATGCTTTTCGAACGGTTTACCATTTGATTATCAATTAGGAATATGGTTTGCTGGGTGGAAAACACTGAAGGCAGACGGCGCGATGATTAAATATAAAAAGGATGATAGGGTTGTAGTTTTAGTACAAAGCGGGAATGCCATTTATATTTACAAAGAAGGAAAAACTCAATAGAATCAGTTTGCGAATGTACATAATTTCTGTTCAGTTGCTATCAGGCAAACAAAAGAAATACCCTGTGAAATAAATAAGACGCCATTCTTTCTTAAAAATCATAGAAAGAATGGCGTTTTTGTATGTCTACTTTTTGTATTTATTTGACTAAAACAGTTTCTACAGAAAGACAGATAATATACATATTGATTATAATCAGTAAATCACAGCCAATTGAATTTCCCCCTTTTGTTTAGACCCTTCTACCTGAATCTTGATAATTTAAAGAAAGTTTACTAGGAAACTGAATTGTAAATCCACAAGAAATACCATAAAATGAAGAGATGGCTAATGGCTAATTTATTTAGTCCGTAAGCCAAACATTCTAAACTATTTATGCCCCTGTAAATCTTTTTTAATTACATCCCAGAGCGAATTATCTTGACGTATCGGTTTACCATCTTCGCCCCATTTTATTTTTTCTGTTCCCAATTCATAATTCATTCCCGTCCAAGTGTCTTCACGGAACGCATAGAATGATTTATGCCAACCTTTTTGGTTGAAGATAGAAATAAGGTCTTGCATGTATTTGGTAGCACCAGGGACAGTACGGTTAATTCCAAACTCCTCCGCAATAATTCGATTAGATGGTACATGATTTTTCTTAGACCATTGTTGGATTGGCTTTAAAAATTTCTCTAATCCCTGTTTGTTCCACATTACAGGTTTCTCTAAATCCCCAACTTTTACAAATCCCGGATATTGATATTCCTTGTTTTGTTTTTCACCTTGGCTCGTTAATTCATATGGTTCATACATATGAAATGCGTAAAGTGTTTTTTTATCCTTTACTGGTTTTAAATATTTAAAGGCCCATGGAGTAGCATATAAACCTGAATCTAAAATAATCGGTGTTTCTTGGTCCACTTCACGAATGGAATTAATGACCTTTTGATTAAATCTATTTAAATCCGCTGTCGTTCCTTTCACTTTTTCATACCATTTCTCGTAATCTTCTGTCCAAAAATCATTATATCTATTATTTTTAGCTGTTTCTGGATGCGGTTCATTTATAATATTGTAACCAACCACTGCAGGGTGATCTTTTAGTTCAAGAGCAAGGTCCTTCCAAAATTCACTTGCTTGTTCTTGATACTTCTCTTCTTCCCAGATTCTATCATCATTCTTATTATTATTGAATTGGCGCCATCGATCACCAGGTAAGGATAGCATTGTAAGAACGACTTTCATTCCTTGCGATTGTGCGGCATCTAAATCCGCTTTTAATTTTTCCAAATCTTCCTTTACCAATCCCTGATAGTTATCTGCATTCCCTATCAGAAAATCCTTTCCAGAAGTATCTGGTTTATCCTCAAATAAGAAATCTTTATCTTTCGCCCATTTATCAGGTGCTAAACGGACATATTCAATATTAGCTTCCTTTGCACTTTTATAGTTTTCAGGTAATGAAGTACTATTCATAAAATTAGTACCTTTTCTTTTGGAATCCCAAAAATGAATTTTGGAATCACTCTTGTGATAAGTATCAGCTTTCACATTCATTTCCTGTACTCCAAAACTCATCATGCCTAATAACGCAACAATCGGCAAAATTTTTTTCACAACTTTTCCTTCTTTCTCTTTATATTTAACACACATAACATACCTTTGTTTTGTTACAGGAATATGGCAATTTTACAAAAATGCCTTTTAAGTTTATAAAGTGGTAGTTCATTCATAAAAAAGAAAGAGATAATTAGAACGTTGCTTCATTTTCAAAGAAATAAAAAAGGAATCCTTTACGGATTCCTTTTTGCAATGCACTCTTTTTCAAATGGTACATTTTGTACCTACTTTTATTATACCTAACAATTCCTATAAAGTAAATAAGATTAGATGGAATTTACTTCATGTATTTTCATAAAAGTATATGAATCTATAAATTAATACTACTAGGTTCACTTACAAAAGATTTGTATTCTTTCACAAATAATAAAAAATCATACTTCTTTATAAATTTACAAATATAATTACGTATTTTTAAACCTTTCTCTTGAACATTATATTAGTAGTTCTATAGCAATCTTTCGCGCATGTTCCTCACTATCTACCAAAGTCAATCCTTGTGATATATAACTCCAAAATTCATATCCACAATCCTCCATCCATCTATACGCTTCTGTTGTATATAGACCATCTTTTCTTTTAATGATTTGAACCTTATAATTTTTACTTGGAGAAAAAACTCTTGTATAACCTGCTCCATTTATGCAATATCCCCCTAAAATAAGGGCTAGGCTTTTTCACCTAACCCTACTAATATATTTACCCGTGTTTAATCAATCTCATACGGACATCTTCGTCTGCACTATAAAGTTGTAACGTATTTAAATCATAATTTTGTACCTGATATCTAAAACTCTCAGTTCTTTGAGTCTTATAACCGTTCTCAGTTACGCTTGTTAGTTTTAATGTTAATTGTAAAGAAGGTACGTCTAACTCGTATGTTCCCTTCATTAGATTATCTCTACTTGGGAAATCCCCATACTTATAAAAAGCAAATGTCATATCACCTTCTAAATCAAATATTGTTTTGACTCCGTCTCCTAAATCAATACCATACTTACCTACAATAGATCTTTCATTTTTAATGTACCTAGATGTATTAGTATCGTTTATTCCTAACTCTTCATCAGTACCAACTATACCTTTGAACATACCTGTTTCGGCTAGGCTCTTGTCTAATTGACCTGGGTTAGGTGAAGATGATTTTGGAACAAAACTTGATGAAACGTCTTCACTAGACGAATCAGAAGAACTTTTTACTCTTTTTGATTCATTCTTTAGTTTTTCAAACACCGGTATCCAAATACGATTACCTTCTGATAGCTTACTGTCTGCCTTTTCAATTACTTCCTTATCAGCTTCCATTGAGAAGTCTTTTTTCTTGAATACCTTTTCTATTTCTTCAAAGGATCCTCTATACTTACTGACTGCTTTAAGAACTTCTTTGTGATCTTCCTTGTATTTAGAAGGGGCATCTATAGACTCTATCTTATCCAGTACTTTCATATAGTCTTTGGAAACTAAGACTTCTTCCCTTGATTTACTACCTTTTTGATAGTATTTTATTGAATCTTTATAAAGATTTAACCGCTTCACTAAATCTTTCTCCATGTCTAACATGTATTGTGGGTAATCCTCTTCTAAAACTCGAATCTTTTGAATATCTTTACCGTCATCTTTCGAATTAGTAGACTTTTTATCTTGTTCCGTAACTTTCGCTTTGCTTGACTCTTCTGTCCTTGCTTCTATCTTTGGTGAACCTTGAATTGTAGCACAACCACCTAATAACATAACCGGAATCGCTAACGTGATTAGTTTCTTCGATTTCATACGTCATCCCCCTTTAATAATCGTTGTTATTTTCTTTTCTGCTTACCATTTTAGGATTTAATTTATGAATACGGAATTCACCTTCTGCATTATCACTTAAATTCCTTTCTACTCTCTTCTCTGCTTTACGTTTCGCATCAGGTAAACCTTTGTCTATTTCATCAAAAATCGGTTGCCCTGTACTCAGTACGTCTATAATTATATTATTGGCTTTCTCGAATCCACCAGGTATCCTCTTATCATTATATAACGGATGTAAGATTTCATGGAACCAGATAAGATAAGCTAGGCTGAAAGCAATAATGTAACCTTCTCAGCCTTTTGAATCACAAGTATTTTTGGTGCCAATTCACCAACTACAACGTATAAGAAATTTGCAACTATATATTAACGATTTTGGAACGATTACTAAATAAATAATGTTTTTATTTTTTGCTCATGAATATTCCCATAATTTCATTTTTCTAGCAACCTTTCAACTAAATTCATATTACATTGAAAGACATAGAAATTAGCTTTAATCCTTCTCTCCCTAAACTTTTCAAAATAGAAGGTTGCATATTCACGATGAAAAGGTTTTATTAAGAATGTAAGTTACCTCGCAAGTTTGTATTTTCACATCTCCCGTGAATTTGAACTTGTTTAATCCTATCTACCTTACCTAATTATTTAAATTCCTCCCTAAAAGAAAAAGACAGCCACCCAAGGCTGTCTTTTTCTTTTATAAAATACAACAGAATAACAACAAATGTATTTATTGTAATAGTAAACAATTATATTGAAGTATTAATCCCAAAATCCGTGTAGTTAAAAATAAAAAGGAAAAGGTCCTTACTCTAGTAAAAATTTAAAAATTAAACTTTAAGAAGGATATAATATTTAAGTTAAATTTTGTTACTTTAAATTGTTCTAACTGGTATAATTTATAAGATCATTTAAATTAAGGAGGAACATAAGTAATGTTAGAGGTCGTCACTGCATTTTTCTTACTAATTTTTAATTCTATTGTTTATCTTTTTTCAAGTGGAGAAACTAAGCAAATAGCAAAAGAACACATAAAAAAAATTATGAATAGCCCTGATGGAGTAATAATATTAATCATAGCTCTGGCACTTCTAATCGGTGGGTTATATTTAATATTCGTATGATTATAGACTCTGATAATAAAGTTGACCAACCAAAAACACATAATTGTGAAGAAACTAGATCAAAGGAAGAGAAAAATGATTCCGAAAGAAAACATTTAAGAAAATTTGCATTTTCAATAGGAAACAAGTTTCCGAAATGTGATAAAAGTAAAAGGTCTGTAACCCCACATTGAATAATATAAACCTAATGAAAAAATTAAATACATAAAATCCGTTTCTAAAATAGAAACGGATTTTTAAATTCATAAATCTTTAAGACAATATTTCGGTTATGCTTCTTTCTCTTTTTATAACAATTCTATTTCTTCATGTCGATAAGGCAATTCAATCTCGCGTAAGATTGGTACCTGATCCCCTGCTGTTTTTAAAAGTGTTTTTACATATACAGTTTGAATTGGTTGGAAAATATCTGTTGAAAAATCAAACTTCTCCGTTAGTCCTTCATCAAAGTACAATTCGTGTTTTACAGTGTAATCATTAAGTGATGGACATCCAACGGGTACTGTTACCTTTGGCGTGTTTACATTTGTAAAACGACGATTTGTTCCTTCTAAAGAGAACTTTGTTGTGAATTCCGCAGTATCTTGGGAATATTCACGGTATTCAACAACGATGTCTTGGAATCCATACATAAAAATTCGTTTGTTATCATGCTTAAACCAGTAAGGTTGTTTTACTTTAATTTGTAATTCTGTTACTTGTCTTCTTGGGAATGAGAATACTAACTTACCAGATTCAACAATCTCTTCTGGAATGTCTGTATTGTTTACCTTTTTAATTGGGTAGGTTTCAATACGCCTCCACTCTCCATTTTGATTCTTATATTGAATATCAAGAATACTCATAGAGTACTCCGGAGATGGATGAATAGTAATTGTGTTTGTATAAATGTTATTAGAAATATTTTGTGGAATTTTCACATGAATTAATCCATACACTTCTGTTACGCATTTGTTTTCGTTAGATTCAGATTGACGAACCCAAAATGAGTTCTTATCTCCATCAAATGCTTTAGTAATACCACTAGAATCTACTGCATAGAACTTGCGTTGTTTTGTTTCTTCATCAATTGGCTCTACATCTGATGACTCAAATACACTTACTTCTAGGTTGCTAGGTAATATGTATTCTCCTAAGTCATTCTTATAAGCAATCTTATCATGAGATCTAACAACAACTGGGGTAACAATCCCGTGAAGTGTATCTATATTAATGGGATTATTTGCATTTGAGGAAATAATATTGCTTGCATGATAGAAGGACCGAGTTAGGATACTCTCCCCGTCTACACTGTTATTTTGGTAATCCTTTTCTAGCTCATACACCCGTCCTTCTAACTTCTTTAGACGGTTTTGTAAGAAGTAATTTTCACGTAAAATATGATCCATATTCTCAGAGATTATGCCATCATGACTATTAACAATATCAAACAAATTTGTAATATCAGTCTGGATGTCATTACGTAGTTTATTAAACTCTTCAGAAGAGCTAGGCCCTTTGTTTAGATTTGGATTTCTTAATGTAATCGGGCGCATGTACTCACCTTCCCTATCGTATCGAATTAATTTTTTCTTCTAGTTCATCAACATTTGGCTTAATAACCATGTCGATAGATGAAGCTTGAATTGGTGTTTCATTAAAGTAATATATCTCAAGATCTTTTATTTCAACATTTTCCGCCTTTAACTCGTTCGGTTTTTCATGAACGTTTATATTAATTGATACTGATTCAGCATATTGGAAACGTAACACGTAATCGATAGTGATAAATTCATTACTTTTCGCTAAAGGAACCTTCCTTGTGTCACCATTCTTATCTGGTCCCATACGCATATTGTTCGAACCAAAGGAAAAGTCTGAAGCACCACCTGTACTTCTTACCTTCATTCGAATATAAAGCTTGTCTCCTGGTTCTACATAAAGAGTACTAAACATTCCTACTGGATCTAGCAATCCATTTGAAGAGAGCTTAATTGCGTCACTCACTGCTGTTTTTGTACAGCCATTTAAAGGACTCCAACTATCTAATTCAGGAATAGGAACTGTTCGTGAGTAGTCAATTTTTTGAAGTGTGGAAGCCGTAAATAAACTCGACTTCCCTACTTCCCAATCACCTGTCATGATAGAAATGAAATTATTGTACATTTCTTTTTTGTGTCCATCTTTATGTGTTGCTTCATTTCCTTCTGTAATGTTTCCTAATAATAAAAGGTCGTGGGCAGATTCAAGAACAAAATTCGTATATTGGGAAAGCTCAGTAACACCACGGTAACGAGCATTGGCTTTATGGAAAGAAGGTTTATATTTCTTTTCTATTTGCATCTCTTTGCCATTCCTTTCATTTATTTAAGCTTTAGATAGGTACTTCTCTTTAATACAGTTATGTAAATTACCAACACATACGTTTTGTCATTTCTAATTGGGACAGTACTTACCTATTTTATCCTGAGAGTTGTAACAAGTATGTCTTAGCATTTCTTTCCCCATTGATAACTGCTCACTAACTAAATTGTAATGTATATCGACGTAATACAGGTGTTGTATACTGCCCTACTGAGAAGTGTTTCATAGCGATTTTCAATTGAATATTTCGGTGCTCTACTTCATCCACATAGTCATAGTAAAAATCATATGTTACACCCGGTAGTGAATGATTAACCACAATATAAACCTTTCCATTTTTCTCATAAAGGGCGTACTTAGACCAATCGTTGTTCTTTGTGTTATATCGTAAGTCGAATACAGATACCTTTTCCAGGAACTGACTTGAAGAATAACAATGAGTACTTACACGAATCGGATCAAATCCTAAATCAATCGTACAGTCCTTATTCAAATTCTGTACATACACCAACACAGTTAGATCATTCCATCCCTGTTTAAATTTGTAGTTTACATTAGTTTGAGAAGAAGGGATTCCTTCAAATAACTTTTCTCCATTTAAGAAGATGGCAATCGGTTCTGTAGATGATGGGATTGTAGAAAGCACTTGTTCTTTTCCTTCATAGAAAATACCCATTCCATAATACAGTTGCGTATGTTGTGTGAATTGTTCATCTTGTAGAATCAGTCCTCGATGCCCTTCCTGGATTGGTATTACATTTTGAACGATATCATTTGATGGCTTCTTCCAATCATCGAGAGAAGGGATATGGGTTTCCCCAAAATTCTCTACTGTCTTCTGAACACTCCAAGCATCTTTACCCATATACAAACGCTCTGTTCGCGGAACGATTTTACGTTTCTCAATAGAACCTAATGAATAGAATGCGACTCCATTTGCTTGCAGTTCGATAATCTCAGATTCTTGGCCACCGATATTCTTTCGAATGCCCAAGTTTGTTTGACTAGCATGAACAACATATTTAAAATCAATTAGGTTAGGTGCTTGTGCAGTATCCCTGTTAACAGGAGAAATCTGTTTCCAGCTCTCTTCCCTGTCATCTACTCGTACAAAGTACTCGATATCCGTACCGTCCGGAATCTCTTCTTCTGTAACCAATGATACTTTTCCAATAGAGAATGTCTCATCTGTTTTTGGCGTAAGAAATTTTGTAACAACCTCTCCTCTTTCTGGATAACTTAATTGGAAAAATTGAATTTTTTTAACTCCAAACAAGTACTGATATGAATAACCTTCAGGATGGACAATTTCTTTATCACTTTCCTGTTTGCGAATCCAAATTCGCATATTCTTCATTTCTGTTGTCGGGAAATAAAAAGATACGTTATTCCCTGTCAGTTTACCATCTGGATAATATGGTAAGTGGAAATAATTCAGTTCATCTAGCGTGAATTCAATATACACAGTAGCACTTTTAATTGTATGTAGGCTTAAATCAATTCGATTCAATACCTGTTTATCATTAAATTTGATATCTATATATCCATCAGCTGGCCCTTCCGTTTTAGACAACCATACTTCTTGGAATGTTTCATTTGTATTTGCATTTAATGCTTGTTCAATCTTCCCTGAAATGGGAATCTTCTTAAATGTACTTACAGAACTTTTTGGCATAACGAACTTAATTTCACTAGCAGGATTAATTAAAAATGAGGTATTCTCCTGTTTTTTAAGGGTGATTTGATGATTCTTTATATCGATAGATACATTGTCTTCTGAATCAATTTTAGATAGGTCATCAAATGTATCAAAGATACTAGCTAAGTAACCTGTCTTCCCATATAGCAAAATTTTCTCTTTTAATTCCGATTCTAATCTTCTAGCTTCATACTCTAATCGATTCTTTTCTACTTCAAACCAATGAAACTTTCCCTTTAGCTGGTTATGAACAGCAATTGTATTTTCGTAAAGAATCATCAAATCTTTTTGAATTTTTCCAACAACTTCATTGAAAAAATCAGACTCAGCTAATTCACCATTACGAATAAGCTTAAATTTATACTCAGGAGCACCTAATTCTTGATCTCTTAATAGTTTATTTAAACGAGAAGCGAACTCCTTGGATGTAGGAAGATTTCCCTTTCTCAGTTCTTCTTGAAGGATTTGGTTTACCGCTACGGTAAAACGTTTTTGACGAATATTGATAGACATCCCCTACACCCCTTTCTGTTCTGTAAGAATTTTTAAAGCGAAGTCTTCAACGAGTGGTGTTGTATGAAGAAGAGGTATTTCATCTTCTGTTGTTTTCTCCGGTCTCTTCATAATGATTTTTAACCTTACTTGCTTTGGAAGTTCTTTTAATTGAAGGTTTTGTTTGTAAAGAGCAAACGCATTTTCAATATCAGATTCGTTATCATTAACTGAAAGCACCTTTGCAGGGAACTTATCGTTTACTGGTTGCTGATGTTGTGGGGAAATTCTATGCCAGTCTATATCATCGAAAGAAACAAAGTATTGAATCCAATCATTGGATTCACTTACCTTCTCTTTATATATAGCAGGAACTTTTTCATTTGCATATAGAAGTACTTTCTTAATACCATCTTCAAGTAGAAATGGTTTGCTAATATATTCACTCGTTTCAGCGAATTCGAAACTCATAATGTCGATGTCTCGAACTCCTATATCGTAACGCCAACCCTCAACAGCTTCCAATACCTTTTTAATCTCATAGTCGCTATTAATAGTATGGATGCCGTATTTTTCATCAACAATATTACTTGGCACCTCCTGTTTGCGAATACGTGTAAATGAAGTAGAATCCTTTTTTCTTCTATAGAATGCTTCTTGTCCTAATAATTCTTTATAAGAATTTGGTTGTTCTAGTACGAATTCAATGTATTTTGCTTCTCTTGATGGGAAGCTCCAAACACCTTGGCCAGAAAATTTTGTTTTAGCAAAGTTTTCGCTACCATCGAATAAATCCTCTGCTCGATAGCTTTGAGGTGTTTTATTGATTTCTTGGTTTAATACAAATTGGTCTTTTTCGAAAAGACCTTGGTATTCAATACCGTCATTAGATGTTCGAATAGAATATACATTAGCTGTACCTGGGCTACCTGCAGCATGATAAGGATTTAAATTAATCCAGTTGATTGTCTCGCTCTTAGGTAATTGAACAACAATCTTTACACGTAGTAAGTCACCATGTTCCTTTCCCTTTGCCCATTCAACGTCGTAATAGAATGATTGTTTCTTATAACTTTCTGGGATGTTTACCATTTCAAATTCAAATACAGTATCCGCGTTTCCATCGATTAATGCTTTCGGATCATCATTCTTAATTTGAGAAGAAACATACTGGTAATTTTCGAACTCTGAATCTGATTGAACTTTACGAGATAGATAATAAGTTCCTGCAATTCCATTACCTTGAATAGTTCGAACTTTACTTCCTATGCTTCTATTTAAAGCATTTGTACGACGCAGTGTTAATACGCCTTCTTGTGTATGAATCATGCTTCTGTTCTCTACTGGAGTTAAAACAGAATCCACATTATCGTAATTCATAAACGATTCTTTTAAATAAACCGTGTTAGGGGTTGTTTCTTCAGTTAACATTTGAAGGTCTGATACGATCCCATTAATACTGCGCACGATAGATAAGATTCTATCTTTCTCACTCTGAGAATAATTAAAATAATCTACCAGGTATGTAGCAATGGTATTTAGTTCTGAGAATAAAATACCTAAGTCTTTCTCCATTTCCTTGTTGTTATCATAGTAATCCTCAAGAAAAGGTAGTTCTCCAAACACAACTTTACGTGCCTGGAATAAAGGCTTACCTATGCAAGATTGATACCTGTAAAAGATTTCATCTGCTAATTGAGATACTTCTTCTTGTGTAGCAGAACTACTTAATCGTAATTTCGCTTGCTCCAAAAGATATTCTCTTTGTTTCTCTAATATTTTAGATTCAATAACAGGGGCATTCATTCTTGCACCTCCCTACTTCATGACTTTAAATTTTAATTGGTAGCTATCAACCATTGGCGTTACCACTAGTTCATCACCTACGTTTTTACGCAAGATAACTTTTAATCGAAAGTTTGTCACTAAGTAATCGTAGTGAACAACCACTGTCGCATTACCATGATTTGTTGCTTCGTTATAATAAAGATCCGAGCGATTAAAGCTTTCTGTGAAAATGAGTTTATTCTTCTCTTGCTTATACTCAAATGTGTTGTAAACAGAATCCGGAACAATGCTGTACTTATTTAAAAATACATCTTTGTTAGTTTTATAATCTGTACGGTTTTTTGTTGTAAATTCATTTTTGCTTGAATAAGAGATTGGGAAAAATTCTTGTTGTGTCTTTCCCCCCTCTACTACGATTGAACCGCTCGTTAGAAATACATCAATTGGTCTGTAATCACTTGTATTCGGATCATAACTCTCTTCACTGTTCACTTGTTTATAATCAACATATGGATACTTAGAAAGCTTAATTGTATTGTTATAATCAGTTCCATTTGGGAAAGACTCTACTTTACGAATCCTTTTAGAAAATCGATCTCCTACCTTAACTGTCCAAGGGTCAAATAAGTTTGCGTTTGGTACATAATCAATAGTGTAAATTGAACTATTATCATGAGGCACAGTCAACTGAATAGCAGCTCCTCTTTCTGTAAAGTACCAGTCACTCCTATTCATTAAAATATTATTGCGGTATACTCTTGTATTATCTTCATCACTAATGTCTGCATGGAATCGAAGTTCCGCACTTGAGCCACGGAAGAATAGCTTTTCACACCTCACATTCCTTGTACCTTCAGGAAGGATTGAAACCCAATCATTAAGTGACGGATTTTCTTCTAATGAGATGTAGTATTCAATAGAAGTGACCCGATCTGTTGCCATCCCATTTAGCTCATTAAACAGCGGATGGTCTTCAAAGGTAGATAATGAAACCTCTACAATATTACCCTCTACTTCAATTGGTTTTGTAACAAAAATTCCAGCTTGTTCATACAAAGAATGATTTAATTGAAGGTTCTTTATTCCATACTGGTAAACATATTCTGTTGAACTATTTGTACGGTTACTTGAACCAATTCCTTCTACGATTGGAGGAAGCGGTCCAGGTGTTGTGCTACTTGTAGCACTTTGACTTTGTAGTAAAGTTGTTTTTGGTTTACTTGCACTTTCAAAACTGTTAACCATCTAAATCCTCCTTTCTATCGTTGTTGGCTATCTAAAGATCTTTTTGCTTGTTCAAAATCACTACGGTATAAATTCATAGGATCCGATGAAATAGATGCGTGACTTACATTAATGTTTTGGTAACTATCTAAGATTTCTTGATGCAGCTGAATACCAGATTTAGAAGAGAATAATTGGTCTACATATTCTCCAACTGCAGACTCATAAATAGATTGGCTTCTTGTTGAAGCTTGATCCCATAACTCTGCTTTCATTACTTCTTCTTCCTTCTTTGATTGGTCTAGTAATGTATAAGACTCTTGCTTAATGATTAAATAGAATGTCTTTGCAAATACAGGAGAGAAATGAAGATAGATCGATCCATTTGTTTGAACTGCTTTTGAAAGAGGAATTTCGTAAGTAGTCGATTCTTCATTCTGGTCAACTTGATACATCAATGAAAGTAACTCGATTGGATACTCTGTAAAGAAATCAATGAACAAATGATTTACGGTTTTAGGCTTGTCCAACGTGATTTTCAGCTTGGCCATAACACCTTTTCCGCTGACCTTTTCTGTTTCATCTACTACATCTGTTTTTAACGCAGAGAAGAAATTATAAAACTCATTTACTTCTTTAAGGGCGATCTCAGTTAAATCAATATAGGTCAAACTGGTACCTGTAAAGTCTGTTTCAAAATCATACCCATATGAAACAATTTTCTTTCCCGCGAAGTCCCAAGAATAAGGATAGTATTCGATTTTATAAAGTAATCGTTTTAATACTTCCGTTAATCTTGGTCCAGCTTCTACAATCGGGCGATCATCAAGCTCAGCATGTTCATAATCACTATTAGGAGCAACTAGATAGATACTAAAATGCTCTTGTCGATTGTATGGGTGCATAAATGTCATTTCCCATAGTCCTTCAAATTCAGATACGGATAATGAATAATGTTGTTCAATATAAATGGGAGTAGGCATTCCCTTTCCTCCTTTCTATAGTTTTTTTATTTCCGTATAAGCAGATGCATTCGTTTTAACTGCTTGCGCCCAATACGTTTCAAGTGAATCATCTATTGCATGTTCCAATGGATGGTTTTTATCTGAAATGCTATTTGGTGCTTGATACATAACTTCAATCTTTGCAGTTGTCGCCCCATTTGAATTTTGCATTGTGTTCTCCACTTCTCTGATAGGTAGTGATAAATAGTGTTGATGAAAACTACGATTCAATGATGCGCTTTGTAAAGATTTACCGTCGCGGTCTAAGAATAAATGCGCATATTGATCATGATCTGTTTCCATGTACAAACTCTTTTCTTTTTCTTCAAAACCGTATGTCTTTACGACTAAACCATCTTCTCCTTTTGCTTTGAGGTTTAATTCCTCAACACGAGTAGAAAGTGAGTCCACTTCTCTTTTTACATCATCTAATGTTCCTCGAAGAATTCTGTCGTAATTCGCAATTACTTTCTCAACAATAAGATGTGAGTTATAAAGTCTCTTTAAATCCAGAGCTACATTCGAGTGAATTTGGTTAAAATGTTCGGCATCGACTTTTTCACCAGTTGTCGTAAGAGTTGTAACCTTTTCTTTTCTATTTGCAAGTTGTTGAATAAGTGCTTCGAACTCTTCTTTTGTTATGACTTTTACATCAAACAAATCCATATTTTCTTGTAATAGCTGCTCTACTTCTTTACGATCATAATTAGGTAGAACAGATAAATAATTATCCAAATATTCCATATCTACACCTCCTTATGTTGGATATAAACCCAAGGACCTGCCTGTTCACTATATCGATTTCGTATCCGAATAGCAGGACAAGCGCCATCGATGGTTGTTTGTTGGATATAGGCCCATTCTCCGTTTTGGTTTCTTATTCTCATAGGAGATTTACTTATCTCTAAAGCAGAAGCTAAGATTGCTTCAATTCTTCCATATTGCATTTCACTGTAACGAAAACGGCCATATTGATTTGTCTTGGTGTTTCGTCTTATAACAGGTTCGGCTTTTACTTGGAATACATTTGCTTTTGGAGTTTCCTGTCTGGTCTCTTCTTGAATATAAACCCAGGGAGATTTTTCGTCTTTTGTAATGGAACGAATTCGTACCTGTGTCATACAGAAAAACACCTCCAAAATAAAATAAGAGGGAGCTCTTGCTCCCTCATGAACGTAACCATTCGTATATAATCAGTCAATATATAATTAGTTATTGTTACGCTACTACTGTTTCTACTTCTTCTACCGGCACCGAAGGTGGTGCAGGCGGAGCAGGATGTCTCATTAGCTCTTCTTGACGTTGCTGTTCTTCAATAGCTCTTTGTTTCATAAGTGCTTTGAATTTAACGTTCTCACTTATTAAGGCGGTAATTGTAGCTTCATACTCTTTGATTAATAGATTCACATCTATATTTGTTGTATTCCCTTGTTGATTCATTTTGTTTTTCCTCCTATTGAACATTTAGAACATACTGTTTGTTGAACACATCATAAGGACTGCTTATTAAAATATCAAGCTAGTGGTGTTGGTTTTTCGTCCCAATAAATAGCTTGTACTTCTTCTATAGTTGTACATGCATCTATTCGTGGCTGAAGTATATTTCTCAGTTTAGATATTTTCGCATCCTTTTCTCGATACGCTACAAATGCTACACCCATAAACTGTTCCCTATTCAGAGTAACTCTATGAGCTTGTTCGCCTTTCCATGCAGTCCACTCAACTTCTGTCATCAGGCCTTCATTAAATAATGCTAAGCTACCAATAAAATTAGATTGTGCTTCTACATCAAAAGAAAATTTGTAAGTCTCTGAACCAGCAGGAGCATCGAAGTAACCTAAAATATCTTTATTACATGCATCGTTTAGTTCATCAAACTTATTTTCTTTAACAAGTTTCAGTATTGATTCCATATCAGCACCTTCGACCCAATCATTTAGAGTTTCATCGAATTGTGGCTTGTGAAAGCTTTTTTTCCAGCAGAAATCAATGATTCTACGACCTTCAGATAAAGCTTTTTTGATTTCGCTATCTGTGATTAAATAATGCTCAATAACATAACCTGCTTCATCTATTTCCCAACATGGTTTTTCTATTTCCACAAGAACAGGTTCTTCTACAGGTTCTTCTACAGGTTCTTCTGTTTCTATTGAAATAGGAGGAACTACAGGTTCTTCTGTAATCCCTACTTCTCCTACGACTTCAATATTTTCTATATTTTCCATAGTAAACACTCCTCTAATTCTCAGCCAAAAATCTTATTCCATTTAAAGAACAGAATGCGTTATTGCCAGCTGTCATTTTAACGTCTCCGTTAGGGCTCACGTCGATACGAGTATGTTGATTGACACCATCAACACCATTAAATAAAAGCGTACCACCTGGTCTGAATCCAGCAGGTAAATTGAATCCAGGTTGGCCAACTACCCCAGACCTCATTAGGCCCTTTAACATAACAACTCCGGCTGCATCTTTTGTATAAGAAACGCCACCGAAACCTATACCATATTCAGTCCATCCATTCAGAAATCCTGTAACTGTTGTGTATGGTCTGCTTTTAGCCTCCACATAACCACCACTAGTTCCTGTCCATACCTTAAGTGGGTAGTTATTATTCATATCGTTTACCCACCAGTAAGCACCTGTTGCGTGAGTTAAAGGATCTCTAGGTTTTATGTTTCCGCTTCCGTCAAATGTCATGCCAGAGCTGTTCATGAATTGAATTTCCTTACCATTCCACATCCGTAAGTTTCCAGAGTTGTCTACGTTTCCGGCACCGTCTACTGACCATCTAATAACATCACCAGTTCCATGTATTTGAAATCCATTATCTGCGCCAGCACCTGTTCCGCCAGTACGAATTCTTGCGATATTGTTAAGGAAGTTTAATGAAACTGAGGCGCTTGTATTACTAGGATTAATTGTAGCAAAACCACCAGCTGCTGCAACTTCACCATTGGCTCTTACCGTGGCTCTTCTTACACCATTTCGAGCAAATTGTAAGTCTCCTGAAGAGTTAGCTAGGCTGTCTGGTGCAACTACAATCTTCCAGTTGTTTGTAGGATCTAGCCACTCAAGTCCTTCTCCACCACCTGGATCACTAATTGTAATATGGTTTACGTTTTTAATATCCGTATTACCCATATCTATAAATCCACCGACAATTAAGTTACCAGTGAGAGTTACGTTACCACCAACATAAAGTTTTTCATTTGCTGTAGCAAAACCATTAATACCTACCCCTCTTTCACGGATAGATAATGCAGGTGTAAATGTAGGAATAGTAACTTTTAGGGTAACGTCATTCGAACCATTTAATATGTAACCTATTGAATCACGAACTACAACAGAAATTGTCGCAGTATACGAATCAGTAAGAGTTGTACTACTAGTTACCGTATAGGTTTCTATTCCGGAAGCTATACCTGATGTACCTTTCGTGTATCCTGAAGGCATTGTCGAAGTATTAGTAGCCCCACCTAATGAGTTAGAAGGTGTAATAACTACTTTGAATGTAGCCTTACCTGTAACACGAGATAAATCACTTGAAGTAACACTTGGTTTTTTGTAATAGTGGAGATCTACTTTTGGGGTTTCTGCAGAGGATTTGCCTTCATTACCTAACGTTTGTGCTCTTACATAGAAGGAAACATTTTTCTTAGTAGTTAATAATCCAGATTCTACATGGTTAACTGTCGCCGTAGTCGAAGCGGTAACAATACCTGTATTTTTAATAATAGATTGACTGTTCCCCTCTACCATAACTATGTCGTAGCTACAATTTCGCCCAAGCATATCTTTGATTGCGCCTGCAATTGTAAGTGAAACAGGTTTATATTCAGGGAAAATATAGTTAGCTGCATTAATTGCGTAATAAGAAGTAGCCGCTATAGTAACGCTAGGCGTGCCATTTACAGGAGCATCCATTCCTAAGTTAACTGGAATTGACACTGTATCGGTTTTTGACGACCCTTTACCATTTGTAGCAGTAACTTGTAAATCGATTGAACCTATATAGTAATTCGTATCTGAATGTGCTGTACCATTTAATGCGGCTGTCTTCAGATTGTCTATAGTCATATAGATACCCGATGATCCATTGTTTGCATTAATAGTAATATTCCCTGGGGAAACACCGCCTGGTCCATTAATTGTTGTAAACTTACTTGATATCCCAACTAGGGAATAACTTATTGGTGAGCCAAGATTATCCGATGCGGCTCCGAGTGATACTGTGAAAGATCTTGTATTATAAGAAACATAGGCACTAGATGTTAGTGTTGGAGATCTTAATTCGTTTTTATATACTGTCGGAGAGTAAATCCAATCGGAGCGCATAACATCTGTTCCTACTTTGTTTTTTGCCTGTATAGAATAACGAACAGAGTTTGCACTTGCCCCTGGAGCATCCGAAAAGCTTCCATTATTGTCGGCAGCCACTATTGTCCAAGCGCCTCCATTTATTTGTCTCTGTATTTCATAAGTAAGTGTTCCATTGGCTCCGGTTGCACCTGACCAGTTTAGCGCGAAAGATCCTGTTCCTAAATTCTCTCTATAATAAGAGTCAACAGCTGTTGATCCATCTTTTATCCAAATTTGACCACCTAGCCAAGGTGTTGTAGCGTAAATAGAACAAGATACTGTACCTGATTTACCGCCTACGTAACCTGTGGTACTACTTGATGTTCCTCCAAGTTGTGATGTTGCCGAGAACGTATATGATACGCTAGATGTTGTTGCTGATATACCTGATACAGTTACGCTAATAGTACTAGATTTAGCGCCAGCTCCTTTTGGGAATGTACCTAAATTAGCGAAAGATACCGTATTGCCACCTATGTTTATTTTGGGATAAACTACTGCGCCAAAGTAATCATAAGTTTGGTTTTGCAACCTAGCCCAACATGTAACACTATATGTTACTGAGTTAGCAGAACGACTTGTTTCGTCTGCGTAAACTGTATAAAGCATGGTCGGGCCTGAGCCCGACGCTAAAGCACTAAATAATTCCATGCCTTTCTACTCCTCTCTTAATTTTCTCTATTAAATGAATACATAGTCGATACCTTTATTACCGGCATCCGTAGCTTTTTTCATACGTAAGACGTTCACAATCTCAATATCATCCCTAGCAATGAAGCTACCGTCTACGCGAACTGATGTATCACCAGTAACGTTTTTAAATACGAAATCATCACCAGACGAACCATCGGATATAAACTCTAAAGCTGTCGTCCCTTTAAGAGAGAAGCTTTTCATTTTAATCGTATTGTTCTTATAGTCGATTTTGAAATCATTCGCTCCGAAATCTAGCTTTTGATTGTCGATATCTACTGTTAAGAAGTTACCAAAAGTCGTTTTTGTATTTAACTCTACTGCTGATTCCCCTAGAACAACTTTCTGTATTTTAGAGTCATCAGTAAGAATTATTTTTGCATCTCCTTTTGCTGCAGTATCTTTGATTAAGATATTCCCTACAACCACTTCACCAGAGAAAGTTCCTGTAAAGAAACCTTTAGTAGCCTCTAAAGTACCATCCGAGTAAACCTTAAATGGAGCATTAGATTTATCATTTCCTGCCCAGAATCTTAAATCTTTACCAGTTCCACCAACACTACTTAGTAGTCCACCAGTAACGACAAAAGAATTGGTTGGTGCGTTGTAATAACCTAATTCAATATCTCCACGGAATGTAGCAGCATTGAATTCAGCACTACCATCAGCATCAATTTTCCAACCCTTTTTCTGTCTTTCATATCCGATAGATTGAGAGGTACCAGATGTAGATAGATTACCGTTAGTATCAATACGGAAAGTTTGTTGCCCTTGGTCGTTATATACTTGAACATCTCTAAAGTTGGCGTATTTAGCTTGGATTGTTCCTGTCTTAATGTAGTTACCATCGATAACTGTAACTCCAGTTGTGTCGTCTTTAGTGAATAGATTTGACATGAAGTTCTTTTCATCTGTTAACGGTCTATAGTTACCATCCATATCTAGATAAAGTGGATTTTTAGGGTCGTAACCTGGTTGATCAGAGTTGCTAATTTTGTTTCCTTTTGAGTCAAGTGCCCATCCAGAAGCAAAAGAAGAAAATGTTACTTTACCTTTTAAGTTGATACTTGAACTTATGACATCAATTGCTCCCGGTGTAACAGACATAGAAGAAGCAATGTCGAGTGCTTTAATCTCACCGTTCGGAGATACTACGTAGTTGATTAATCCCTCAGCATCCTCATTAGCAGGAGTCCAACCTGTTGTTTTGTCTCCCTCTTCTAATTTAATACCAGTGAACCAGTAAGTACCTAATGATCCTCCACCAGTTTTACCAAACTCTACTCGTGCGGTGTTAGTTTTAGCAGGGAACGTAAAGAATAACTTAACCCATTCGTTTTTTCCTACTTTAGCTGTAGGCATTGCTACAGAAGGATAACCTGAACCGTCATATATCTGTAGGATTGGTTGTCCCGATGCTGATTTAGCATAACAAGAAACGGTGTAAGTTTGACCAGTAACAACGGGCACACTTTGGTTAAGACCTTGGTTGTTTGCTGTCGTTGTTAACTTAACTGCTTTATCAAAACCAGGCAAGTCAGTTATATCTTCAATTTGTCTGACAGATGGAGATCCCCAATTGTTCCAGCTTGTTGCATCTGCAGTAGAGAAACGAGAGTTTAATAATATGTTTCGTCCACCATCATTTTTTGATGGGTCGTACCCTGCAGCAAACGTAGAATTACTGTTAATAGAAACCTTACCGTTGATAGTTACTTCACCATTGTTATCAATGTATAAAGTGTCTTCTCCGGCATTATTTTTCACTCTAAGTCTTCGTGCATTAATAGACTCAGCTTGTACAGAACCAGTTTTAATTTTCCCACCATCAATAACCGTTGTCCCGTTTTCGATAGTTGTGATTTCGTAAGCATCTATCTCTTGTTGAGTAGGTTCTCGGAAAACCAATCGGTCATATACCATGTTTTTAACTTTAGTAGGAGCAAAGCTACTGTAATTTGCCATTAAGTAACCCATCATGCCATTATATCCAGTCAATGTATCTGAAGGTCTTTTCATGACTGCTCTGACTGTGTACCATTTTCCTAGAGTAGGATTTGATTCATAGTCTGCTAATTTAATAGTAGCTCTATAGTTGGCCATCCCATTCCAATCTAAAAGAATACCTGCACCAGTTATACTCCCACTTACTAACATGAAATCTACTTCAATTGCGTAATATTTACTGTTTGGCAGATTTGGAATAAAGAAGTTTGTATTGATGACAGCACCTACTGCAGTTGCATCAGTACCCGCATCAAATCTCATAGCTGTTCCACTTCTTGTTAATGCTGTCTCTTTAGAAACTGTCGAACTAGACCACGAACTAAAACCATCTGGGTATGTCCCTGTCCATTTGGAGAAAGTTGGATTAGTCACTACCTGTCCTTGTTTTAATGCGTTATTTGCATCATCCGCAGCATTATCCCACTTGTCTTTATTGTCCGCAACAGTGTAGTCTACATCTCCTACATCGTATACAGTCGCAAAAGCAACTTGCCAAGTTATCGGTGCTTCTGGTGTAGCTGTTAACCCACTTGTTAAATAGAAGTGACCTCCATTTGAAAAGGTTCCTGTAGTTCCACAAGTAATAAGGCGAATATATTCCTCAAATTTTCCTGTTCCTTTATTAGACGTTAAGATTCTGTCTGTATATCCAGTACCCATTGAGTTAGATGCTACGTTCAGGGTACATCCTACTGGTATCTTAGCTACCATTCGAACTAAGAATTTAGCACCGGCTCTTGAATTGATAAATTGTACATACCCACCATGACCAGGCGATGCTGTGCCAGTTGTTTTAATCTCCATCACACTAGAAGATGTTGTTGGCGCATCTATTGGTGCGGCAACCCTAGTTACCGTTACTGCAGTACTACCACTAAGATTGTTATACGTAATTACGTTGTTTGTACCGTTCTTAAATATCGGGTCAGTATGTAGCATTTTTCCTGTTGAAATGGCTTGAGATAATTCTCTGTTGGTATTGTTAATTGCATCGCTAATCGCTCTTTTGATTTTTTCAGATTCAGTAAAGTAAGCGTTCATTTGAGACTTAAATAAATCTCTAGCTGCAGCTGAAACGAATGAATATGTTGTGCCCATACTCGCTAAAATTTCCGAAGCGATTTTTGGAGATACACCATTTAGATTTGTATATGCTGTTGTGTAGGCTGATGCAGAAACACCAGGAATTGTTTGAGCTTGTGCTAACACTTGAGAATACTCAGCGTTAATAGCGTCCCAGTCTCGACTTAATTGATTTTTCTCAAGTGGTGTAACTTTCATATCACTTGTCATTTCAGCAACAGAATCCTTAACGCCTTGAGCTTTCTGGTCTGCATCTGCAATCACCTTATCAATATCAGCCTGAGCCAAACTCCAGGATGTTGCAACGTTACCTTCTTCAATTTTCAATGCATTAACACGAATCCATGCATAACCGTTCGTTCCATTCAATTCACGTTTTGTACCGCCACCAATTAAGATATACGCATTGTCGTCGTCACGATCGGCTTTAAACGTTAGCCTAACACTGTAATAATTCGTCAAACTCCCGTCAGCGATTGGTGCGAATTTTGGGAAGTCTGTTGTTTTGATATCATCTAAACGACGGTTACCACCCTCTACCGTGTACATTAAGTACATATAATCCAGCATGTCACCTAGTTCGCTTGTTGCTACATTCATAGAAAGTGTATACTCTCGTCCACTTTTAACTGCGAATTTTCTTCCGTTACTTGACATACCAACCTTAGAACCTATAGGAACAGCTAACTGGGTAGTACCATTTCTTGTTTCCATGAACAACGATTTTCCTGTTGGTAATTGTGTTTGTGCATAATGGCCAACAGATCCAATACCTCCCCAAAGATTCCAACCTGAAGCATCTTTGAAGTCTGTTCCAGTCAGCATTTGGCTACCGCCGACTCTCATATTGTCAAACCTCTTATTTGTAGCATCAATTAGGTCATTCAGATCTTGAGTTGACAAGCTCCAGTCTGTTACCTTATTTCCTCTTTCTAATTGAACTCCAGTAGCATAACCAGAAGTTGGCACAGAACCACCATCTTGACCTATGTACATACTTAATGAACTTTCTTTCGCAACGAAGGTATGCGTGATTCTAAACCATTTTCCAATCGCTGCAGTACCTTTTGTGAAAGTCCATTTAGCAGTAGAGCTACCCTCTTGAACTTTTACATCTCCAGCCTTATCTAACTTAAACCAAGCTGAAAGAGTATATGTCTCTCCTTGAGTAACACTTACTCCATCTATTGCATAACCAAATTCTCCTGCTGTTGTTGCATCGAATTGAAACCCTGTTCCAAATCCCGATAAATCAACAGAGACTCCCGTAGTTCTTGTTCCGGTCGCAGTACCCCAATCCCTCCATGAACCTTTTGTTTTGAATAAAGAGTTTGGAATGATATTATTACCACCAACTTTAATGTCGGCAACCATCTCTTCAATATCCGCAAGAGATGCTGACCAGTTGACAATTCTGTTGGTTTCGGAGAACATAACGTTTTTAACCCAGTACATATTGTCATCGGTTAACTCACTACCATATATGAAAGCTTTGAAATACGCTGCACTCGTTATAGTAGCTTTCGTTTTAAACAGAATAGATACTCTAGTCCATGTATTTGCTTTTGCAACTGTTTCACTGGATATTAATTTGTAGTAATCTACTGCATTGTAGTTACCACCAGTATCAAAGAACCAATGGTGCACAGGTCTTATATTATCGATATTGGTATCTTTGCTAAACATGATTTCTACAGAATAAACATACTCAGTAGATGGCTTTAGCACATTGCGAGTAACATAATTAGTAGACATGATAGAACCAACCGCTTCTAAAACAGTGAATCCATCTTTTTCTCCTATTCTTAATGACTTCCCTGCGTTTGTTACCCAGCCGTTTAGATTCTTGAAGTTTCCAGAGTTTCTAAACATATTCGCTGCACCACTTGATTGAAGATTTACTATGCTCTCAATATCTTCTGGAGCAATCATCCAATCCATCGGTTTGTTACCTTTGTATAAAGCAACCCAGTCAACATTGGCTTGTGTTGTGTTACTAGGGTAGTTATATAAAGCTAATTTTCTTTCGTTGCCTGATGTAGTTGCTAATGCTTTGAACGTTACATAAGTAACCCCATTAGCATATGTCGTTGTGGCTTCCCCTACCTTGTTTGAACCACCATTTTGCCATATCCCAAAATATTGCCCTTGAGGAACGGAACCTTTTACTACAAAGGTATATTCTTGTCCTGCAATAAAGTCTTCGGATAACGAATATTGGTTGATAAGATAACCAGTTGTAGAGTAATCCTGATTAGAATTTAAAATCAAGTTTCTACCACCAAATGATATGTTCGCAATACTATTGTTGAAGCTTTCATCGATATCTTCAGGAGCGGATGTAAAGTCAGTAGGAACGCTTCCAAGTTCCCCTTTTACATTTCGGATTTTAACCGTTATAGGCGCGCCAGTGTTATTAACCACTCCAATATTAGATTGGTCATACAGTTCATTTGTTGAGCTATCTTTGTTTTTATAAGAGAACCAACACTTAGTCCATGTATTCGCTTTTATGTTTCTACCAGAATTCTTTCTTAATGCAACCTCGTCATTATCATTTGTTCCAGATGTTGTGCCGACTGGGAAATTGTTTGTATCGTTGTTCCAATTGATATCAACAGGTGAATATACATCGAAACTAATTGTGTACCAACTTCCGATAGGGATAATAGCGAACTTATCAGTGATTCGCACACCTGCTCCCCATGCTCCACCAGCCCCATCATTAGCTGTAATAGTCCATATATTTGTAGAATCATCAAATGATGAAGATGCTGCATTGTAAGGAATTACTTGTTTCTTTCTAACGATGTTTCGCGAACCAATTTTTAGATTGTCTATCTTTGAATTAGCATCATTTGCTGATTTGTTGATTGCGTCGTTGATTGCTTTTTTAATCTTTTCAGATTCAGCAAAGTAAGAGTTTATTTTTGCTCTAAATGCATCTCTCGCAGATGCTGAAGCGAATGAATAAGTGGTTGTCATAGTGGCTAATACTTCGGCTGCTATTTTTGGAGTAACACCATCTAGGTTTGTATAAGATGTTGTATAAGTAGAAGTAGCGACACCAAGAAAGGTCGCTTGTGCTAGCACTTGCGTATACTCTGCTTTAATAGATTCCCATTCTCTGCTTAATGTTGTTTTCTCTGAAGGAGTAACCTTCATGTCATTTATTAAATCATCAATACCCGCTTTACCAGATGCAGCATTGTTTTTAATTGTATTCGCATCAGTTCCAGCAATTGTAGAATCGGAACTAATAACTAATCCGTTTGCGTAGATTTTACCGTCTAGGTTTGTATAGAACATCTTGTTCCATGTACCTGCATTGTTCTTTTCAATAGAGATACCTTCAGTTGCATTAAGGATTGTTCTGAAAAGATTATCACCTCTAAGAACAACTATCCCCTTATCAGTGTTAATAGTGACACCGTTATAATCTTCTCCAGGCTTAATGCTGTTTGCTAGATACGTAGATGTAGTGACTGCTAATTTAGAAAGCTTGTCATAGTACAAATCCCATTTGGATGTCCAAGTAGCAGGTACAATTTTTGTATCACCCGTTTGCCACAGTCTAGGAGAAAGTGATTCTAAATAAGTTTTTAAATCGTTGTACGATGTTTCGAAAGCTGTATAATCTGCATGAGTTATTGGAATACCAGCGGCTCTTGCTTCAGCTCTTGCTAAATAAACTTGTCCTCCCTTTGCGGTATCGATTGTTGCAAGTGTAGGAAGAGTAGTTCCAGCAAGTATATCACCTGTGATTTCTACTAAAAGTAGTTTTACATTTAGCTTTTCACTGGTTTGAATAATTCCGTCATTAGATGCATCTGTAACGAATTGTTTTAAGTTTTGTACGTCTTTATCGAAGTTTGGATCTAGGCCTCCAATAGATAAAGTTTGTTCAACCCATTTATTAGAAACTGCACTCCAGCTTTTTAATATATTTGGAGTCACACTCGTGTCTATCCAAAGCATTCCATCGACAGGGTTTTTAGGTGCTGTGCCTGATCGAATTGCATCGTTTAAGTCCACAATAGTAATCTGTCCAACTGCATATGGCATATATTCACGCCCTTTCAATATAAAACAACTCCACTAAATCAATAGTGGAGTTATTCTTTGTCTATATAGAAACCATTTGGCTAGCTAATTTCAACCTTGAATACAGCTTTTTGAAAAATATCAGCATCTGTAATATCTATCCACTTTCCTGTTTTTGTTGAAATAGCTTTACCGCCAAAGTCCATATCTTGTGTTCCGTCCATTTTTAACTTAGTCCAAGTATATGTGTACTTATAACCAGTTGTAGCCGAAGCTAACTTAGGGTCAATCTCTTCACCATTTTGGAATAGGCGACATAAAATCTGTGATGATACGCTTCCGTTTTTGAAGATGTTTCCGTTGCTGCTTTCCACAGAAACCATGATAGGATCCGTTTGGTCATAGAAGATAATTGTGTCGTAGTAGGCTTTCGAAGAGTAAGTTGCTTTGATTTTAAATGCAGCCAAGTTTGTAATACCAGCAGGGGTAACTGTGATTGTAGCTGTATTGACAGCACCAGTAACACCGTATGAAGCTTGGTTAGTAGCATCTATCTTGTCCCAACCTGTTCCGGCACCTTCATCTGCATTGCCTGATTTTTGCACAAACCATTCATAGGTTACACCAGAACTTTGAACCGTTGCTCCTTTGTAAAGGTCTGCTTGAGCAGTTAATGAAGTTACTAAGTCATTTTTAAACAAGTTGCCATTCGGAGTCCAAACTGATACTAGTACTGCATCTGCACCTGATGCACCCGTTGCTCCATCAGAAACAACAGAAATCGTTTGCTCATCAATATGGTTTGAACCATTCGGTGTTACGCCAGCGATATGAAGTCGAACTCGAATTGCTTTAATACCTGCAGATGGTGTATGAATTTTTGAAGATTCATTTGAGGCACTCGTATATTTGTTTGTGAACGTTGTACCGTCCGTTGTTTCTTCAATTGTGAATTTTCCTGAATAGTCACCGTATGCGCCTGACCCAGTTTGAGATTTAGCTGTGAAAATAAGAGTTGTTGGGGTATAAACTCCCGCGAGGTTTTTTTGAAGTGCATCCGCACTTGAAAGTAATCGGTACAGTGTAGGTGTTGTACCTGATACACCTTGCTTACTTTTACTTAATGCGAATCGTCTTGAAACTGAGGCATAACCTGATTTAGAAGCCGTAAGATCTACGTACCCTGTGTCTTTACCAGCTGCGAATCCAGTTACTGTGTAAGTTCTTCCTGATAAAGTACCAGTAATATCAACAGGCGTTGCTGTTACTGTCCAACTAGCACTTACATCGGTTGCACCCTCAAAGATTGTCATCGTTGAAATCGCACCATTAAAGTTACCGTTGTTACCTGCACTGTCTGTTGGAATAACGTCAGAATCATTGCTTAGTACCGCTGAGATAGCAGACGGACCAGTCGCACCATTGTTTGCACGATGGAATGTAAATTCAGCACGAACTACTAAGTCTGCTAAAGTTGTTGGGTCTGTCCATATAATTTCAGCTATAAATGTCTTAGCATATGTTGAACCTGTCATGATGTTTTGGGAGATTTTTAAAGTGTTGCCCGTAACCGTGTATGCTCCGCCAGTCACAATAACTTTACTCGTATCAATTGAGTCATACCACTTAACTGCTTTTGCGCTAGAGATTGCATCTGTAGTTCCTTCTGTAGAGATGAATAATGAAGGAGTTAAAGTCGGACCTGAGGAAGTCCAGTTTGGAATGTAAGTTCCTGAAGTGGGATCGTAGATTTGAGTCTTTGGTGATGTTGTGGAAACGAAGGCGCTTAACGAAGGCGCATCATTGAAGTCCACAATGGAAATCATACCAGTTGCTAATGTTTTTGCCATGCTTATTTTCCTCTATTCTCTATTAAGTTATCTATTTATAAATACAAGAATAAAGGTAAGCATTCCAAATAATGGTTGACAACATTTAACTATCTAAAACTTCACATAAAAATGTAGCTCTTTGATATACATCCTCTCTTGTAATAGGAACTTCTTTTAATCCTTTATGAGCAGCATTCCAAACTAGGTCATCTTCCCCATTCCTACCTACGCGCATCCACTTAAAACGAATAGCATCTATTTGGTCGGTTACATTTTCAGCACCTAAATATACATTCGCTTTAAGTGTTGTAGAGATGTTACCACCCTTAAAGGCGATTCCATTTGTGCTCAGTATTTCTACACGATAAGGAATGCGGTCTTTCATTTCTTCACGAAGTTCACCGGGACTATAACCTGGTTCAAATTCTGTATCGGGTCCAATTTGAAGCATATCAGCCTTAATCTTTCCAGCTGTTATTTGGTTTGCATGTAAGTCTCCTGTGTAGAACCCATCTTCTGTCATGTATGAACCGTCACCAGTCCATTCTGTTACGATGTTACCCTTTTGGAGCATTGGTCTACAGAAATATGAATCTCCATTTTTAGGATGGTAGATTCGTAAGCGAACTCTTGTCGTTTCTGCGGGAGCAACTTCCGTAATACTGATACGTTGCCACAGATCATTGCTTGTTAATTGAGCTGCAGTATTTTTGGATGAGATACGGGCTGAGTCATTAAAATACTCGATTTCAACTCTAGGGTGTCCACCATCATAATTGAGGATATTTTTTGTGAGGACATATACAGAAGCAGAGTAGTTTTCACCGGGGCTTGCAGGGACAAACTTAGAATACGCACTAAGGTTTTGTGTCTGTTTTCCTGTGGTAAATAAATGCATACTATTTGTTGTGTTCAAACGGACAACTTCACTTACCTTAGCGATATCTAGTAATGGATCAGTAGTCCAATCTAGTAATCCTTTTCTAAGTGTTGAATTAGATACTAGATTTCGACTTTGGATTTGAAGAGAACCTGCAGAAACACTATCAGCACTTAGCTTTTTAATGTGAGCATCAGTAATACTTGCTTGTGCGATTTCCGCTTCACCGATAGCACCTTTACCGATTACCCCACTACCTGCAACGATGGCACCGACTTGCATATGATTAGCATTTACGGATTTTGCTGCTAGTTCTCGTGCAGTTATAGATTCAGCTACTAACTTATCAGCTGTTACTGTGTTGGCCGCAATGTGTTTTTCACCATCAACAGCACCTTCGGCAATCTTTGGATTTGTGATAGCCCCGTCCGTTATACCTTCTGAATATACACCCGATTCATCGTATAAGACAGTTGTTCCATCTGCGCCACGAACACGAAGACCATATAGGCTTCCGTCCATGTTAACGTCACCAATACTTACACGTTCAATAGGAGTTGTTTGATTATCGAATACTTGCAATCTATTTCCTGTGATTCGTAAATGACCGTTCTCACCTTGAAGAGTAACTTGTCCAGTATTAATTGTACCTGCAACAATCTTATTAGCTACTAAGCTAACAATCTTTGCATCTGTGATACTACCGTCTGCAATTTGAGCAGAGTCAACTGTACCTTCACCAATAATAGCTCCATCAATAAAAGCATGTTCGATACTTGCATTAATCGCTTCAATTACAGAAGCTTGCAATCTATCGAAGTCCGCACTTCCTGCTGAGATCTCCAAGGCCTCAATTAATCCTGCTGAAATATTATCTGCTTTTAAAGCACCAATTTGAGCAGCATCGATTTTTGCTTGTCCTGCATAAAGGTTAATAGCTTCAACAACCATACCCTTAATATGACTTGCAGTTAATGTCCCAATCTTAGCTGAATCGATTACAGCCGTTTCAATAGACGCGTTTATCGCTTCAATTACAGTTGCTTTGATATGATCCGCATCAAGTTGACCGATCTTTGCAGAATCAATTACCGCTTCTCCTGCATATAAGTTAACAGCTTCAATAACTGCTCCCTTGATATGATCTGATGATAATTCACCAATAACAGCTGTATTGATTTTAGCTGAACTAGAAGAAATATTTGTAGCATAAATATTGATTGCATCGATAACATTGGCTGCGATATGATCTGCTGATAATTCACCAATAACGGCTGTATTGATTTTAGCTGTACCAATATAAGCATTGATCGCCTCAATGATATTTGTTTTAATCGCGTCGATATTAAGTATCCCTGACTTAATAGAACCTGCATCAATATAGTCAATGACTCCACCGTGAATAAAGTTATTACCAGCTAACTCGTCATATCCTTTTGGTGGGTTTTTAGCTACGGCTGCAGGAGAGTTGTTGATTGCTCGGATAACAGTATCCTTAAATAAATCAGGTGTTACGCCACCCTCTCCCATACCATCAATCTTCGAATAGTGGATTTTATGGTCGTTATTATTAATTGCATCAACAAGAGTTTTTACACCTTCAGAACCATAAATAGCACTTGCGAAATCAATTGCATTACCAGGGATTTGTTTATCTTGCCATGTGTAGATGGAAGGGTTTAACCCTACTCCTTTTATGTAGCATTCATTTTTCACTTTATCGAATAGAATGCTTCCTTTAGAGAAAGAACGCGATGTAGCAGTTGCTTCTTCTACATAAATCGGATTCTGTGTTTTCCATTTCCCTAACTCAAAACCATGAAGGTATCTTTCTACCTTCTCATTTAAGGCGTATCGGCTTTTAGGAACGAGACTGTATCCGTCTAAGTTATACAGTGTGGATAACATTTTTCCGTATAAATAAAGCTTATTGTTATCACTACTTGCATCTGCTGTATCTTCAACGAAGATTTGAATTCCTCTTTCTTTTTGAGCTTTGTTTAAATTGAAAACAATGGAAGGAATTACGATAGGATTGTTTTTAGCACCATTTAAAACGAAAACATCTTGTGCTAGATAGATGTCATCTTTTGATGTTTTAAGGTCTGTTTGTTGGGGATTGTTTTTGTGGGGCTTGTTAAATAAAGTGGTATCAATTTCACCTGTAATAACAGCAACCATTCCTCTTGCATGAATATATTGAAGGATTTGGTTTTGTTGTGACCTGTTCCATCCGTTTTCGAATCCGAAACCAGGCAATAACACTCCATGAAAACCTTTAGATTGGAACCATGTTATATTGGCTTCAATGTTATTTAAAACAACATCTGAATAATTGATAATACCGTATAGCAATGTTCCACTCTTCTTAACTTCATTAACAAAGAAATCAAAGTTAGTAGATTCTTCTTTGTTAATCATGACATGAGGAATGTAGCTAAAAGCGTTGATTCGTTTCTCAATACTATCGTATGCATTGATGGACGCGCCTCTATACCCCACAAATAATGGACTACCAAAATCAGACATAGTTGCTTTATCAACTTTTTTATTTAGTTCATCTGAGACTGTGCTTTCAAGTTCTGTAAAGTTAATGACTCTTTCTATCTTTTCAATAGACTCCTGAAGCTCATTAACATCTTCAGCCATGACGTAATCACCATTAGGATCTCCGTCATACTCTGCATCTTTTTTACGGTCAAACTCAGAATAAGGCACAGGGAAAATCAATTCTTTTTCCATACACTCACCTACTTTGTCTTTAATATGCTTCTTTTATAACCATTACAAAATACTTTTGCTATAAAAAACGGGACGGAATTACCCGCCCCATTGGTTAATAGTTACTTCCTATTTTCGGTTGTTTTTCTATGATTCCATTTCGACCATCAGCCTTCACCCATTTGCGTAAGTTTTGATCAAAGATTTCAACTTCGAAATGAGTAAGGTTTGGGTCATCAACATAACTCCACTGTAAGTGGGTTGTATCAGTTTCCTTGTCATAGTACTGGAATACTCCTAATGGATAATTCACACCACTCACTCCCATTCGATAATGCAATAAGTACCGTAAGCAACATGCTTATCAATAGCTTCTTTTGCATATTCTTCAGATAATGTACCGCCGTACTCAGTTAGAATAGATTTTGGAAGTGTTACAATTAGGACACCATTTCTATAGAATGCTTTCCCATCCCAATTTCCAATGTCCCAATAACGTTGTCTTCCATGTACTCTCTCGTCAATTGCCTTAGTTGATAATGATTCAGAGATACCACCACCACGAGTACGTGCATCCATAACAACTACGTCTTTCACATTCGTATGCTCTCTTACTTGAACCTTAGCAAGTAACAGGTACATAGGATTCGATTGCTGAATGTTTCTCCATTCTTCTCTGCTGAAACAATGACGAATTGAGTTTCCATTTTCAGAATCCGGAACGATGTAAATATGGATAAGCTTATTTAGAAGCTTTGAAGATGGAACGTTCTTATACTCTACCTTTTGGACACCATTCACATAAGTTGTCATTGGAAGAGTTGAGTAATGTCCCACTGATGGATTGAGGTCTAAATGAAGGAATGTTCGAAGAGTTTCATTGTAGAAACCTTTGTATTCGTAGAAGTTATCAAAATAAGAATACTTAGCGAATAAATCATCTTTAAATGAAATGTTTTCTTTTAAGAAGAAGATTCCATTTTGGATATCATAGTCATTTGCTGATAGATCTTGATTCTCGAAATAACCATAGTCTGCGTATACAGGCCCAATAGGTTCGAACTTAAAGATTACTTTCCCTTTCTCATAATCAATTCGATAATTTGTTGCAGGGATTGTATTGGCTGATGTTGCCTTGCCTTTAGTTGTCTTAAGAACTGGTATCGGCTGAATTAACCAGTTTTCTTTTGAACCATACATGATTACTTCTTTCGTAACTGAATCGATTCGTTTATTTTCTAAAAGGTCGTTCGACATTTTAGTATTCTTGTAGATTCGCTTATACAGACGGAAATTGCGATGCTCATAAGTTGCATATACTTTGCCAGTTATGATTCGACCAGGGAAGAAAACTGTACCTTCATCGTGATTAATCTCGAATGGATACTCTTCAAGAATCTCCACAATATTACCGTTATTTGAAGCATCTATAAAGATATGAACTTTATCGTTACGGAGCCAATCTTTTTGTTTAGCTCGGAATAATGTCCCCACAGAATTAGCTAATCCCTCAGCTAAAAGCTGTTCTTTTTCTACAAAGCCTTGGCTTACGAACAGATTGTTGTGAGGTACTTTCACTGTAGAAGGAGTAAGGTATTCCATCTCATTCTCTACTGTCATAATTCCAATA
Source organism: Bacillus sp. FSL P2-0099 (assembly GCF_038007445.1). Taxonomy (NCBI): domain Bacteria; kingdom Bacillati; phylum Bacillota; class Bacilli; order Caryophanales; family Bacillaceae; genus Bacillus; species Bacillus sp. FSL P2-0099. The sequence continues at coordinate 134,382 of NZ_JBBOXE010000002.1, read as the reverse complement.
GAAGGATTGAAAATTTGAGACGTGTATTCATCGATTTGATACTTCTCTTTTTTCATAACTCGTTCTTTGTATTGATTCATTACAGCAGGATTATTGCTAGCATGTAGTTCTGACCATTCCTTATATCCTAGACCGTCCTTGATAAACTGTCCGTTATGGATTCTTAGATACCAGTTTTCTTTAGCATCCTTTGTTTGTGGAAGTTCGCTATAGATACGACGATCATCAATTAACTTTAATCCGAAGTTTCTTTTAGAGGCTCTAATTGTTTCGAAACCAGTTTCAGCGTGAAGAACAAAACTTGGTTTGTCTGTTGCCCAAAAAATATCTTTATGGCCAATAACAAGATCACCACTATAGAACCATTCCATACCTGTTTTACGGTCAAATAGTTTTAGGTTAACAAGATTGTTTTCTTCTAGGTTTTCTGAACCAAGTGCAATCTTATAGAAGATCTTGTTCTTGTCATACCATTGTTTCCCGCTTGGTACTGGAGGAAGCAGCGTATGTAAGTATCCTAGATTCTTTAAGCCGTCTGTTTTACGAATTGCTTTAGAATAAGAAACCGGTGGTCCATACATTCGCTCATAACGACCATATTCTAATCCAGTTCCTGAATCTACTCCGTAAGAAATCCATTGAAGGATAAATGGCATAATCGTGTATGTGAATGAAACTTCTGGAGTAGCTCTTGTAATGTTTGCATTTCCAAAACCTTCTGCTTCGATATCAATCGTTGTAGCGTTTGGCTTGATACTGAATGCATAGAGAGTTTTTTCTCCCTCATTCTGTGCAACCCCTCGGACTGCTCCGATTGTATCTAGTGTGACATTATCAAAGCTTGCTTTACCGAATCCATTACCGTCTACAAAACCTAAACGAATCTTAATGTTTTGAGGTTTGTCGATGTGGAAATTCGTTTCAAGCTTAACCCAATCTTTCTTGCCCGTAATAGAAATTGAAGAAGAGATTTGTTCTCCCTGTAGGTTGTATACACCTATCTTAATACCGTCAGTTGTAATCCCTCGTACCTGATCAATTGTTGTCCATACAGTTACTTTGTAGTCATCAATAGATAAGTAGATGTCTTCGCTTTCCCAAAAGGCATGAGCGCCTGTTGTTCCATTTGATGAATTTAGAGATACTTGACGAACTCCGAATAGGCTCTTATCGGAATCATGTGTGAATGTTACTGTTTGACCAGCTAACTTCTTTGTGTTCCATGAAGGTATTGCATTCACTGTGTCGGATATCCAAGAAACAATAGGTTTACCACTGGAATCCACCTGACCACTTTCAAACCCACTATTGTTAACTGGAATAGATTTATCACCATTTACGGCATGTTCATATGTTCCGATAGCATTATAGAACCAAGGTTTGCAATAGATTTTTACATATTCCTTACAGTTTTTATAAAGAATTTTCTTAGCGACAATTTGGTTTGCGTTATAATCACTTCTATCATTGATATAAACGTCAGTGTTATTTACTTTGTATTCTTGCGCGAATAAATTATCTCGGTGATATACAAAATCATTTCTCCAAGGAGTAAACACCCATTGTTCTTCTGAATGGTAAAGGATTGAGTTCAGAACAAGGTTGACGCTCTCTTTTTGATTATGGTAAAAGCTTCTGAATATTCCACAGTTAGAAATCAGAACAGTACCTTTATCAAACAATGTTTTCTTAATAATAGAAGGGCCACCATTAAAGTGCTTTACTACTGCATCCCACTGCTTACTTTCTTCATCTTGTCCAAATAAGATAGTAGGAGCAATGTCCGTATATCCTAAGGCTTCAATATTTTTAATCGGCAATAAGCGACTTATATACGGAGAGTCTTCCGTAATTTCTTTTACTCCAAACTCATTGCTGCTCGATGAGAATCCAATATCAGAAACAAATGTGTTTCCTTTACTTGTTTTGAAATCAAGAACGTTAATCCCACTACCTGCATTGTCTATCCAAATCGTACCGCCATTTTTTAAGTAATGCTCAAACTTGTCTTTAAACATAGATAAGTCAGCTTTACCGTAACCAGTAATAACAAGTAAATCATAATCCTCATAATGATGGTCTGGCATATCAAGATTAACAGCCCAGTAGCGTATATCCTTCTTCAAAAGGTCAACTTCTGTTGGGTGCGGATTCTGTAACTCTACATATTTAGGAAGAGATAAATGCTCGTTGATCGCCTTACCAATAGAAGATAAGTTTTCAACATTAGCGACGGATTGAACAAAGCTAAATCCAATATTCATCTTCCCTGGGTTTGTTTCACTAAGCTTTGTTTTTAATTTGGCTTCAACACGGTGCTTAAATAATTGAGGAGTACGTGTTTGGTAGTTGGCAATCATAACGTCAGATGTTGCGTAGAAAGAAAAGTCATTCCCCTTCTCTTCAATTGCGTACACTTTTAAGTGCTTGTATTTATCAGGATCAGATTCCATCTGAGAAACAATGTCTTCAAACTGATCCATCGTTACTTGTTCGAAGAACGGATACGCATTGAGAACTTCTTCTTTTAGTTCGCTCTGTTTAGTATCGTTTCTGTAGTTAGGGTAAACTACTTTGTATGTAACATCTTTGTCGTTACGGAAGTTTGTAACTACAACAATACGATAAATGAAATTATCTTCACGAATTAATTGAACCTTATATGCGTCCTCTTCCTGTATGGGGCCACCATTTGCTTCTATGCGAATACTATTCCCTACATAAATTAGATCGTTTCTTTTGTCCAGTACGACATCCTCTAAAGCAATAGCATCTTGTTCTGTTTCAGAAGAGAAGCCACCTAGATAAGGGATAACCTGAGAAGTTCTTGCATCGAAGCGTCCTTTCAATTCCATTTGATAGAATACTGGTTTTGGAGTATCTTGACGGTTTTTACGAATAGTAAATTCATCTGTTACAAATACTGCATCGGTAGGAAAGATAGCTTGTCCTGATTCTGTCTCTAACAGGAACTTGTTGTTCGGGTAAACCATGTAATCTTTCTCTATGAAATTAGATAATCCGTTTTCTTTAATTTGAGAAGAAACATCTTCTAATAAGATGTTCTCCTCGGGTGATACAGATTTTGATTGTACATATGCAAGGTTGGCACTATTTTTAGGAACTTTGTTCCCAATACGAATAGCATACCCGCGATTTCTTTGACCACTACGAACGAGGTCTTTATGAGGTTGCAACTGCATGGTTTGTATCCTCCCATTCTTTTAACTTGTTTAAGATAACAGTCAATTCATTATCTTTCTGATTTGTTTCTAACACTAAGATCTCGTCCATTGTTACACGACCGTCTTGGTTAAAATCTAAGATAGAGAAAAGTACTTCATCTTCATATCTCTCTACTCCCTCATACATAAGGAGGTAATTAATGATTTTCGTTTTAGCAGTTAATAGATTCTTTTCTACCTGCGTTAATTGAACTTTATCTGGCTTTGACACAGGACTTAATAACATCTTGTAGCAAACACCAATATTATTATCCTTGTCTGTAATCCAAATATAATCTTCTACAATTTCACCCGCACGCTTCGATTGAATATATGGAGCATGGTATTGGTACAGGTATTGCCCTGATCGTTTTTGTGCTTCAACTGCATCTCTTGAGATGTGTCGAGAAACAAAACCTTTGGAAGCAATAATCTCTAAATTGGAGTGAGATAAGAAGTTCCCTTGATAATCAAGTGGTTCAATAATCATTGTAGAGAAACTAGCTCCATCTGCATGTAATCGATCTGGAGTAGCTGTAATTCTAAAGCTATCGGTCTTATTTATTGTGTTCGTAATATATAAGAACCCTTCATGATTTTGATTTTGAATTGGATTCATATCAATCATTGTTGCTAGTTTCTTTGGCTCACCATAACGGTTTCCTTCTTGATACACAATTCTTTTCCCGCCATCATGTTTAGCGAAATCGATTCGGTAACCATCAACAGCTTTGATATTGTAATCAATCGTGTATGTATCGTTCACTTGATACGTTGCATAGAGGGTTTTGCTTTTTAATACTGCTTTCCTGTTTGTGTGAAGAGAGAAATAAAATCTCTTACCATCTATTCGATAAGGTTCTCCTATTTTTTCTCCATCCTCTGTACGAATAGCAATATCTCTAAATTGCTCATCAAGATTATTGTACGCAACCTCAACGAAATCACTTTTACCGTCATACTGGAATGCTTCTTGATTCCATGTTTGATACGCTGCTGTTTCATGATTAAAGAATGATACTTTTTGTAACGTATCTCCATTCTCTTTTTGAACTAGAATAGGTGAATGATCAATTGGAGCTACAGGGATTTCTGACCATGTAACATTCTGACCACTGATTCCACCATCAAATAAAGACTGCATAACTGCAAAAGGTAGCTGTGCTTTTATGTTTGAGTTAGCTGGTAATTTGTTATTGAATAACGCCCATTCTTCTAAGACAACTTCTTCCTGAATAGGTGTTTCTTCATTTGCGAAAATTAATTTCTGGGGAGTTGTAAGTAGAAGACCAGTATTTAAAGCTTTTGCATTCTCCCCATTTACTGTTAGCTCAATACCTTCATCATTCCAACTACAAAGGAATTCATATGACGTATTTCCTTCAAGTGTTTTAGGGAGGGTAATTGAACTAGCACCAACGGTATACGATAAGTTAGTTCCATGTACCGAAAGAGACATCTCTCTTGTATCTGAACAGAAAATAGTTTGGTCTCTATCCATACGATTTTTTGTAGTTAGTTTCAAATAGATACTTCCTGCTTTTTTATCGAACAAGTTTTTAACTGGAAACTTCAGCGCCGATCCCTTGCGGGTTGCCGAACTACTAATACTAGGATTCGGTATGTACGGCGTAGGGTCTACGCGGTCCTCTAATTGATGTTTTCCTACGATAAGTATTTCACTTGTCTGGAATACTAAAGTAATAGTTTGTGGGGTTGCTAAATTAAAAGTTTGAGAGATGTAAGACAACTCTCCTTTTGAAATAGCAATCTGTTTTAAAATTGTCTCTCCAGACTTAATTAGGTATTCACCATTCCCTTGAGCGTTGAATGAAAGTGTGTAATCTTTTGCAAGTAGAGAGATAGATTGAGAGAACATTGCTTTCTTAGTTGCAGAGCCTACTAGTTTTACATAGTCATGGTCTTCTATCTTAATTGTTTTGGCCTCTACTCCCCCACCGTTTGCATTACTTGTCCACGCGGTAGATTGTGGTTCTTGTATTTCACAAGAATTAAAGACTTCTCCTATTTCCCCATATACGCGGACTTGTCCATTAACGAATAAAGCAGATTCAAATTTTAATACTGTTTTATTGTTTAAGGTAACTGTAAAATGAGATCCATTCGAAGAGACTGTTAGAGTATTAGAATCCAAGATATTATCTTTTACATCTACGACTCCATAAATCTTCTCAGAACCCTTTACAATTCCGCCTATATGTAACTTGTTTTCTTTATCTAAAGAAGCAAATAAGAAGTTTCCATCACTTAAATATTTAGGGATTAACGCTACTTTTTCCGTCGGCTTAGAAAACGAGAATACTACTTTGCTATCTTCATATAGTTCATTTGAGATAGAAACATATCCCGCACTTTGGAAAGTAATAGCGCCTGGTATTGTAGCATGTTTAATAATTTTTCCAGAATTAGTGAACATTTCTGCACCACCTTTTTATTGATTTCTTTTGACAATCTAACCTTTATTTCTCATTAATGTCCATAAGAAAAGGAGAGGAATCTCTCCCCCTCCTTAACTAAACTAGAATGACGATGCGTTAAAGACCTTAGCCTTTTTCCAACTATCGTTTTCTAATACAGAATCTTTTACCATGTTGCTACTAGCAGGCAGCAGCATTGCTCCGATTCCAGTTGGTCCATTCACATATTCGATACCGTCAGCTGTTGGTAATTCTTTATCAGTTAATACCGTTTTTAATGGTTCGGAATATAGATAATGCTCTTGTTCTTTTAGGTAGTAGTACCCTTTTTGAATTTCTGGATGCCAATTCTTACTTGGGTCTTTTCCGTTAAGAGTCCCTACTAAGAACTTCTTACCGTTAATGTCTTGAACACTTGTTTCTACCCACAAGTCATTATCCTCAATAATATATCCGATGTTTTTATAGATACCATCATAACCTTCGAAAGATTGAGGAGTAGGAAGTTCTAACTTAAAGTCTTCTGTCGGTGTACAAACTCCGTCAAATACTTTTACTTCCGGTGAACGCCATACGATATCAGTTCCCATCTTTTCAAAGAATGTTGTATCTAAATGAACCTTTACAGTATTTACTTCACGACGTTTATAAACAACGATGTATTCTTCCCCGGCTGCAGGTTCTAATACTCCTGCTTGAGATGGAGACCAATCAATGTAGTTGCTCTTTAATTTAAAGTCACCAGTTTTTAAAGTGTCATTCCAAATATGGTATGTTACACTACCAACTTTTTTCTTACAAGAAACGATTTCAACAACATCACTTAAAGGAAGTGGATCCATTCCATTTGCATCTGCATTTCTTACCATTTCAGCTGTAAGAAGTTCGGAGGTTCTATACGTTACTTCAAGCGGTAAGTGTTTCCCATTCCAATTGATAGGGATAAATGATTCATTAATTCTAACACCATTCTTCTTATGAACAGAATCTTCAATAATGGAAATCTCATAAGGCATTGCATTTTCAAATTCAGCTTCAGGAGCTAATGCAGGAAGAATAATATTTGGAGGTACAATGATTGTATTCCCTACCTTTAATTCCTCAATTGAATCATTAGTCATCTTTAGATCCTGTACATGAACATCATATTTAGTAGCAATACTTTCCCATGTGTCTCCACTTACTACTACATACTCACGATTGAAATCTGAAAGAGTAGAAAGGTTGAATTGTGTACGAACAAATTCTCCACGGATATCATTCGCATTAATTACGCCTGTGTAAATCTTTTCTTCTGATGCCCAATCCACATACCCTTTTGGAGGCTTAGTAGGAACCTTAATACTTATTGGCTCACTTGAGAAGTCAGTAACGTTTACACCATGATCTTTGTCGTATAACGAATTATGACTAGACTTTTGTGTATACGGCGTACCGTTCTTGAAGAATAGAGAAACCTTGCTGTTCTTAGATATATTTGGAATTGTGATAAGCTGATCCTTCACCAATGTACCATCTTCATTCAACAGGATATCCTTATTGTTTGCCTTAATTGCAGTTACCGTTGTGTTGTACATTTCAGCAACATCATTTAGTGTTTGCCCATTAACAACCTTATGCAACTCGTTCGGCCATCCATTTTGAATGTAGTAACGGTACTTAAGATTTGATAACAAGAATGGTGTAAACGTAGAGTCTAATTCCCTCTCGTAAGGTCTTAGATACTGAACCTTCCCTGCACCATATTGGTAATGCATAAGGACTCCTGTTTTTTCTCCAAACTCCAATTTCCTTTGAATAGCTTTTGCGATTACTTCATCGGATGCAGCTATAGACTTTCCTGTTCTAGACCCTTTGCTTTCCTCTGATTTAAGGTAAACCATAACGTCAGAAGGTCTTCTTGTTTGATCTGTAAGCTCATATCTTTGTTGAGCAGAAGTAATTTGTTGCTGATTAAAAGGAATTTGATTTGATGTGCTAGGATACTTGAACGCATAATCACTAATCTTTTGAAGTGATTTTCTACCCGTACCTAAACTATCTACAGCAGAAACGTCCTTATTTATCACATTGACTACTTCCTTGTACAAGATGTTTTGATACACATCTATAAGGTCAACTACTGGTGTTCCTCTTACCGAAGAACGTGTCATTTCTACAGTTAAGAAATACGGTTGAGGAGAGAACTTCATTGCTCGGTCTTTTACATTCATTGGGTTATCAATTACTTGAAGAAGATTACGAGGATCTTTTTGATTCGTTCTTGTTTTTGAGAAGATATAAGATATCTTAGTGTTGCTTGCATCTTTTGGAGAGAATGCTTGTGTGTCCCAATTCAATAATGCAGTTGTCTTACTAAAATCAAACTTATTCCCTTCATTAATTGGGCCTAGCGTCACACTATGATTTGTTGCTCCGCGTTTTAATCGAAGACGATTCGTATTCTGACGATAAGGTGCTGTTATTGGACCCCAGAATATATTGTCTCTACTTGAAGAAGAACGAATATTCATTTCGGTACCGATTGGTTGCTTCTGAATAAAACGTATCTTATTAGCATATTTAAAGGTCTTTCCAACACTTGTCGCTACTTGTGTTAAATCGATCTTAACGGTGTAATCACCATCTTGGTCATACAATCCACTATCTTCTGAACGTAACTCAACCTTGTCGATAATTGGAGAAGTTGCATTATCTGAGGATAATAAAATTATTTTCCCTTGAACATAACGAACGTTTTTGTAAAGCGTTGCGCTCTGTCCCGTACATAGATATTCCTGTCCTTGAACAATTGTCTTAGTTAGAGTAATTGGTTCCCATTTCGACCATGTAGTTTTATTGGCAGAGGTACGAATCTCAATATTAAAGTCACTTGTTCTTAGTTTCCCGCCGACAATGATTGCATCTGCTGTCGTATCAAGTGCTTGGATAACTACTTTATAATCACCAAATCCGTAGGAATCAAAAGCGATTTTATCTACCTTATTAGGGTTAGTAAGAGATAACGTATTGATTGTTTTTGTTTGTTTCTCTACCCACTGGTATGTTTCTGCCACAAGTTCCTCTTTAAATAGCTTTGCTTCTATATTCTGAACACCAACGTTTTGAAGGCGAACATGGACTTCCAAATTGTCACCTGTAGCTAAGAATTCTACTGGTGTATTAGCAGTTCTTGTTTTAATATCCTTACCGGATACCGTCCATTTTGTTGAGTCAATTCTTGTAAACTCTCTGCTTGTTGCTGCGTAAAAAGTAGAAAGTAATTGTGCTTGGATTTTCGCATCGATATGATAGCTAAAAGGTTCTTGAGCATCAAATTCTTCTGTTAGATAATCTCCATAAAATGCTTTTAGTCGTCCATATAATGAACTAGAATAAAAGTTTCTTTGGTACTGTGCCAATCTGTGTCACCACCTTAAAAAAATAAAGGGGAGATTACTCTCTCCCTATCGATATTTTACGTAAAATTGGAATGTATAAGCGTCAAAACGCATGTAAGAGTATGGACCATAATCTGCACCAGGATGATAAAATGCAACCCCTTTGATCCACCCGTCGCGTAGACCTTCACCAAACGACTTATTAAGAGAAATCCAGTGAGACTCACCTCGATTAAAGTCTATTCTTTCTATCTTTTGGTGATTGTTTAAATCAGGACCATCCGATCCTGAAGGCAGATCCCATTTTCCTGCATAATTGTGCGCCCATACATGAAGGAAACGACCATCTTCCGGATATCCGTGTTCGGTATTTCTTCTACGAATATAAAGCTGAACGTCCAAAATCTCTTTTCCCTGCAATTTTTGTCTCCAATCATTGTGGTCAAGGAAGAATAAACATTTGTTATTGCCCCATCTTGTTCCTTTTTTAACGGCCATACCATCTTGAATCTTGTTTCGAAGCTCTACCCATTCTCCATGAAATACTTCGTTATCGTCGTATTCATAGCGCCACTCTGACGAATTTTTTCTAACTTGTCCGTTTTGTTTATAAATGACATAATCTGTACGCCAAGTTCTGCTTCCTGCACCCTTTTGGTATGCTTCAACAATTGGTCTTGGTTTTGTTCTACCACTAACGGTAACCCAAGGAGATGCACCCGCTCTGTTTACTGCTCTTACTTTTTGAACATATGTAGTATCGTAATTTAACCATATGTGTTTTGTAGTAAGACCATTCTCTCTTTGAGTTGAAGGATTTGGCCACCATGTAGGTATATATTCATAATACTCTGCAGTAGGAACAGCAGACCAAGCAAATTCAAGTTCAGTTTGAGTAGACCAATTTAAATATGGTTTTGGAGCTGAAGGGGGTTTTAAAGGGTCGATTTTTATTTGTTCGGGGAACCAATACCAATCACTAACGCTTCCGTTTATATCAAATACACGAACAGCGTAATGGTAAATACCATCTACATTCCCTGTTACATTATGAACATAAGCTGTATTCGGGCCATTGTAAATATCATGGTAATACTGGATAGCCCATTGATTTGACAAGTCGTTCTGTTGAACACGCAGATTGTAACTTGCTACACCAAGAGGAACGTTATTTACGTTATATGGTTTATAATAATTGGTTGACTGTTTTCGTCTTTTATCTACTGCATAAACTCTAAGTACGTAACGCGTTTCTTTTGAAGAAGAAAGATGTACAAAGCTGATGTGATCCATTGGGATATTAATTTTTCTTCCTAACGAATCTATATCTTCTACCCGATAAAGTAATGTATGAGTACAAGCTTCATCAGTGAAACCAACCTCTAGTTCAACCCTGTAATACGAAACATCCTCTGTCAATTCATTCAAGAAGTTAATCGTACACGTACCTGATTTAAGATCTGAGGGCTTCCAGTTGATATCAACAGATAAGTCTTCCTTGCCATTGTTGTATGCTTTTCCTTCTTTTACGTAAAGCTTCTCAAAGCCACCAAAGCTTAAATACACATTGCTTGGTTCTTTTGGTGGGATCTTAACAAGACGCTCAAAAAGTGTATATATCTTATGAATATCTTGAGCCCCTAGACCATCTTCAATGAGTCTCTGGATTTCATCTTGATAGGTACTTTCTTTTTTTGCGATTAACCATAGGATACTTTCGAGGTTTTCAAAATCGGTACGACTAGGAACAGTTTCACGAGTAAATAAAGCCAAAGCTTTTTCTAATGCATCGTTTTCTTCTCTAGAATCTATTACGTAATCTTCAAGTACTGAGGCAGCATTTTCTTTAATCTCATTAAAGTACTTGCGGGTTCCAATGTATTCGTACGCATCTGGTCCATCTGGCCACACAAGACCATCTTGTAGAAATATATTTCCGAATTTAAATCTTTTTCTTCCACTAAAAGCAGTCGAGTTATTAGCAGCTGTTACTTTTACTTCCCATTCATAATTCTGCTCTGGGTCAAGAACACCCTGGTGAGAAGTTATATCTACTTGGTTATCTGTTCCTGAAGAGAAGGTAATAAGGGCTGTGTTAGTGCCCGTCTTATATACCTTTACTTCTGCATCTTTCTGATAATCACTAGAGTTTTCTTTAATGAATGTCCATGAAAAAATGAATGAGGAAGGAACGTCTGGAGAAACGATGGAGTTAAAATTAGGAGATAACCCTTCTGGTCGTTTTGCCATTTATATAACATCCTTTCTTAGCGATCAAATACCGCTGGGTGAACTGGTTCAACAATCGCATAATCGAAACGAACTTTTACAGAAGAAGTTGTAGCTAGTTTTCGAACACGTATTTTTGTAGAACCATCATGATTGAAGATCAAGTAGAATGTTTTATATTGTCCACTTGTATCGAAGTCTGTTCCGTTTAAAGTAGTTTTGTTAATAACTTGGTTTGTCTTTGAGTTGACTGCTGAAATCTCAACAAGCCCATTAGAAGGAAGACTGCTTGCGGATAATCTCACAATCGCAACATAACGACCATAATGCATTCCATCTAATGGAGCATTTAATAGGTCTGAAGCAGCAGTAGCACCACTCTCAATTGCTTTGTTCAGTAACGTTTTTCCGTCAGCAACTGCGGTATTACCAGTTGAAGATGCATCATTAGAATCAAACTCTCTTGTCCATCGAGTGTTTGTTTTTCCTAACACTTTTAATTCTGCATTTTGTGCAATTGTTCCACCTGTTGTTTCGGAAATCTTATCGTTAATCGCCTCTGCTACTTTCGTATTAGAAGTTGATTCTACATAGATATCAGAACCAGTTATCCCTGTAGCAGTCTTTGTTAGATCAACGTTTGCCTTTGGAAGCTTACCTTGCACTTCCTGTGTAAGCATAATCTTCTCAGGCATACCAGGGATCCCTGAAGTGCTACCTAAGTGACGGTGTTGTTGAATTGTAGCATTTGTAGGTTTATCCTTATCAAACTTCCATACTGGTCCACCGTATCTCTTATCGAACTCAGCATACCAGTCATGAGTCTCAAGTGCGTCTATACGAGACTTAACTGTAGAAGTTCGTTTAAGGTTTAGTAGCGCATTTGGGTCTGTAATAGGTTTCCCGTTTACATCCTTTGGTGCGGCTGGCATTTGAGCCAACTCCCCAAGCATACGCTGTATTGCCATCGTAGCATCTTGCAGAGAGTTTACATGTTCAGCCATGTTGTAATCTTTAAGGTTTGTCCATCGTTGCAAGTTGGGGTTTGATTTAGAACCACTACGCTCATCGAATAATTCAGGGAAACGAGTAAGAACTAAATCGGGATAAATATTATTCCCAACTGCATTTTGTACTGATCCAGTTTCAGCCATTATTTATCCACTCCTTGTTAGTTTGGTAGGTTAAGAGATAAAGAACCTTCTCTGTTAACTCTTACGGATATACCTTGTGATCCTCTTAAGAATGAACCCTCTGTATCAATAACAGCAGAGAATGAACCTCTACCAAGAGTTACAGAACCGTTACCTACTTCTACATCGGCTAACGTTGTTTGAGTCATTGTATTGTTTAAGGTAAAGTCTTCGTCAGTTGTTAATTTGTAAGACTGAGGTGCATCATTCTGATCGGTCCAGTCCACTATAAGCTCTTCTAAAACAGGTGTCACTGTTCTATCCGCAGTTTTCATGTCTACATGAATTTTAATTTTGGGTTCTTCGTTATTGTGAAGAACATCTTCACCTGTAACAACTTCCATACCAGGAGATGTATTATCACTAAAAGTGTATCCATAGCGATTATCCCAAGTGATGTGAGTTTGATATAAGAACTCACGTAAAGCGACTAATACGTAATGTAGTGGAATAATTTCTGAAGACATTACTGTATACTTGTAATCTTCCAATTCGTATTCATCATTAGGTATTTTCCCTTTCGCCACTATCTTGTATTTGAATTGTATTTGTGGGTGATTCTCTTCTATTTGTTCTTCTGTACCATGTAAGCCAACATAAGTCTTAAACTCACGAACGGGAGACTCTTCTTTCGGTGCGGTTACTAATAAGTCATCTCCGCTACCAATACCTGATTGTACTTCGTTGTCTTTCCATGAAGCAGAGAAACCATCCCAAATATGAGGTAGATAATGGAACCCCATATTATTCTCTTCAATACTTCTCCAATAAGCTTCTCCCCAGTTCATATGATCCCAAGAAAAACCTAGATTGCTATTAATCTGATTTACGTATTGGATATATGTTTCGGAAGGTGTACCATCTGTATTCATAAGTTTTGTTTGAACATACTTATCATCAGATAGTGAGCCTAATTTAACTTCCGATTTATCAATACCTAGTTCTCTACTAATACCATTGATTAATCCTTGCTTTGTTGCTCCGCCAGGATTCTTAAAAACATCTAAGATACGATTCTTAAAGTCTCCGTTTCTTTCACCTGGTAATCTAGAAATACCTAGTAACATACCGAACTCATCAAATACATTCCAGATATGATGAAGCATATATTCATAGTGAAGGGTGTCCCCTACTTCAATTGCATCGAATGGTTTGAAGATATTATCTTTCATATAGTAATCCATTACTTTGATATATACATAACCTTCGATAGTATCAATCATGTAGGAGTTGTCATCACTCTCAAAAAATAGTCGTAAAGTATCAGCCGGCATACAGTCTCTTCGTACACCGTCGATAACTAAACGAACGTGGAGATCTAGTGTCTCAATATCTACAACATCACGAGTAGCAAGCGGAATCTTATAACAGTAATCGGCCTTTTGTAAGTTTGTTGTACCAATGTACATGTCGTTCCAAGCTTGCTCTATGTATCGTTCAATCTCTGATAATTCAACACCAAATGCATCTAAAAACAAGGCCCCTACTGATTTTGGATCTTTGGCCATCTTCATCCATTGCGGAAGCATGGACATCATACTTGTTGTATGTTTGTTTAACAATAGTGTCACCTGCTTTCTATGCTACGTTAATTTTTCTTAAGAAGTATCGTTCTTCTAATGAAGGCTCAACATTCTTAATGAAGTATTCCTTTTCATTAACAACAAGTTTTTTAAATTCCATATCTAGAATTTGTTCGCTTGTTTCCATTACACGCTGAATAATTTCATTGATAATAATTGGGGAACCCATATTTAATTGCTTCATGTACGCTCCGACATTTTGAATAACTTTGTTGCGGATGTGTTGTCTTTCAAGAGAAGTTGTTTTTGAGTGGAAAATTAAGTTGAGGGTAATATCAACGGGGTTGTACTCACTTGTTTTTACTTCTACATTCATACCATAAGCAGCTACTTCATCTATAATGCTTTCTACACGAGTTAATAGGTCGTTTTCAATTGGATAGACTTGAGGAGTAACATAGCAAGTAAATGAGCCTGTCCCTCTTGTAAATCTTTTGAACTGAGCATCTGCAACGCCATCAATTCTCAGTGTTTTTAAACGTATAGCAATTAAATTTGCATTCTGTTCAACAGATACTTGATTAGAGATTCTTGCACGATAGTTGTCGTCCGATTCATCTCCATCACGAGTACAGTTTAACAGTTCACCAATAAGGTCTAGGTATCCACCTGTTGATGTTGAAACAAAGCCCATCTGAATAATTAGCTCTAATTCATCGTAGAATGGACTAAATTCGTCTATCATTACTTCTGAAAACATTCGAGCAATGGAACCTGGACTTGTTTCAGTAATTCCACCATCAGTTCGAAGTCTTGTTAATACATCTTCGAGCATTTCATCTTTTGATTTTCTCATTAACTGTTCACCTCATATTCTGATAACAAACCATGTTCTAAATTAAATAGAACCGGCATAACTAGATCCGTTACTTTTCTTCTTACAGTTATATAGAAAAGTATTTCACTAGAACTTACAGGCACAGGCCTAACATCTAAATCACCCGGAAGTATAAACTTGTCACCTGTTAGACTTTTTTCAATTAGAGACTTTCCTAATTCGCCTGTCTCTCTTGTATTAGGGAGACCCACTAGTTCGGATAAATCAGCTCCTATATCCTTATGGATAAACCAGTCTGGATTGTCGGTTCTTAATCGGTTGAATATTACTTGCTTCTCACTTAAGTATGATACTTGTAATGGAATATCTCTTATTAATAAACCTTCTGAGCTATCTGTTGAGGTATTCCCTACCGAATCAACATAGAGCAATTCATCAAAGTCATTGAAACTAGGAGAACCAAGTTCTAAATCTCCTTCCGGTGAAAAACGAAAATCGACTTTCATTTGTTATCCTCCTCTCTTTATTCTTGAAGTTTCTATTCCTAGATCTTCAATCATGGATGTAACTTTTGCGTCGTAATAATGTTTTCTCTGTTGCTCTTGGAATAAAGGAACATTAATGTTACTTGGTCCATCTTGTAGCATAGAAACCATAGAAGCTTTTGGAATGTTTCTCTGTTCCCCTACCTTATCGCCATAATACAAATAAGGATTTAGGTTGTGATTATTCCAAATGAACCCGTATGGTTTTGTATGCATTCTCATTTCTTTTGTAGCAAAGTGAATGCTATCACCATAAAAGATGATTCCATTATCTTTCGCGTCTAAACGAATACCTGTATCTTCATTAACAAACATTTCAATAGAACCGTCATTACAAAGCTTAAAGGTTGATCCTGTTACGGGGTGTTTTAATGCAATTTCATCTTCACCAATAAATTGCCATTTCTCTAATTCCTTCTCTAGACTTTTTGCATTAAAGTTAACGAGTTCATTTTGCAATACTTGTCGCCAATAAGGATAATGAATATCTTTGTCTCCATCTCCATATGTTTTATTTACATATGCTTCATTCATCGGAATCCTCCTTTCTAAAAAATACGGGATTGGCGAATCGTTCTTCCACCATAGGGGCTTAGATAATTGTCATCACTATGATTTGCCTTGTATACGGTAGATATATAAGGTGACTCCTTGGATTTGTTTTTAAAGGAGATTGAAACCCTATCACCGTTTTTAACAGCTTGTGTAAATACGCCATCTCCATCTTTCGGTAAAGAAACGTTTTTCATTGTTCGTAAAGCATGACTGTTTTCATCAGAGTAGACTACTTCACATGTTAATTTCGTGTAATCTACTTGAATCACATAACCTTCAATCGTTCCTTGTAATCTATTCAAAGATGGTATAACTACTTTGCTATAAATAGACTGATGGATTTGACTGTTAAAGTTCATTGAGTTACCCACTTTCCTGGTCCACCATAAATAGGAACTCCATCATACATAATGTCTTTTCCTTTTGGAGCAATATCTAAATGAATGAACCCTTTGTTGTTTTCGAAGTCTCCACCAATTGCGATTGATCTCACACCTAATTGCCATGCACAATCTGCAATTTCTCTTACCTCGTCTATACTTTTCACAAGGATATCAATTGCACAACCTGCTTCATGTGGTGAGAGTTGACCTTGGTTACTAAAGCGGAAACCACTAATAACCTCAAAGTAAGGTTTTTTGGTTTTCAAAAGCAAGCTTTCAAACAACCTTTTTGCATCTGAGGAATAAAGATTACCTTCATGACCATCGTATTTGTCACTATGAATAAATCTTTCTTTATTCAAAGAAACCATCTTTTCATACTTGGTAGTTCTAGCCCAGCCAACACGATTAAGAAGAAAAAGGTCTCTTGTATCATTGCTTTTTCTCATAGAATCCCCTACGAATGGAACTGGTATATACGGATAAGAACTTCTGTATGCTAGGTCAATCAACTTCTCTTCTTCTGATAACTCAGCTCCATCATTATCATAATGGGGATGCATTGGCTTTTCGTTACCTTCTTCTTTCTCATCTGCTTTTGCTGAGAACTTAGCTTGTGGTGTAAAGGAATTAACTTCTATAGACGATGCTGAAGCGCGGACATTTACATAGTCTTCAGGATTTTTAGTAGTTCCTCTCCTGTTATTAACAAAGTCTGTACAAACTTCAAAATGTAAATGGACACCTGTTGATTCTCCTTGCATACCCATATTTGCAATATGCTGTCCTCTTTTTACTGTGTCACCGGTTTTTACTTTTAGTGTACTAGGGTGCATATGGCCATAAATCGTATATAGGTCATCTTTGTGTTTGATAACTATCCAAGTACCAAATCCACCTACCCCACTTCTAGCTTGAAGAACAACACCATCTCCTGCAGATAGTATCTTACAATTGGTATCACCAGGAGTATTAGGAGCTAAGTCCACTCCGTTATGGCTTGTTCCCCAACGGGCTCCCATAACAGAAGTGAATCTATATGACTTAGGTTCTGCAGGTACGGATAGTTCACCCGAACCTGAGAAGTTACCAACTCCACCTTCTGGTTCTTTTACTGCATTCCCTTGACCTTCAGATTTTTTACTAGCATCAGAAGGTTTTTCTTCTACTTCGTCTTCATCGTCATTAAGTTTAGGGAGATTAAATTTAGCAAGGAACTCTTTTCTTTTTGCATACTCTTCCTTACCAGCCTTAATTTTTTTCTTATAACTCTCGGTATTATAAGTTTGCTTGTTTGTAGCCATAACGGAATGCACCTGCCTTTAATGTACCTGGTCCTCTATAGATTGGTAGATTATCATATCCCCAAACTGATTCTGGTCCGATATCAACATGAACAAAATTAGGCCCAACCGCAATTGAACGAAATCCTGTTAACCATGCAGTATCAGCTATGTAAACTGCTTCTTCCGTAGAATCAGCATATATATCCATAGATATACCAATAGAATGAGACGACTCTCCATCGGAAGGATCAAACCCCCTAGCAATCCTTAACGTTCTGTATCCAAGTCGATCTTTAAGAAGACGAAAAGCTTGTCTTGCTTCACTTGTGTAAAAATTCTCTTGAGGTCCATTTAGATGAATGAATTCATTTGGAGATAATGGGGTATAATTTTTTTTCATGTCATAACTGGATGACATTTTAAAGTCTTCCACATAGCTTGATCTTGTGTATTCTGGGGCAACAATTCTGCTCTCTTTTAATTTTGCAATAGGGATACTTATCTTGGTCGCAAAACCTTTAGCGAATAATAATTCCTCTTCGGTTGGTGGGAACTTAACGGGGTATTCAATAACATCTTCTCTTACCGGATCTTGATAAAGGTCACATCCAGATGCGAAATTCTCTTCAATCTCTTTATTTGATAAAGGTACTGACTGGACAGAAAATGCACTTGCCTTCGCCCCACCATTTACTAAGCCCATAAACCAGTTTTTATCAACTCCAGTACCCGGACAGCTTTTTGGCTCTTGACCATTAATTAATCCTTCGCGGTGAAACTTCACACCATTTGGTCTACCAGCAAAGTATTTAGCAATCGCAACAGCAGACTCCAACTGTTTGCCTTGCAAAGTATCTTTACCTTTATCAAAGTTTCCTATCATTTCATACATGGCGGGGTGATTAGCAGCTGTACCATTATAGTTTTTTGCACTACATGGTACGGATGAAATATTTCGTCCAAGAATTACTTGTCCATCTACACCGATAGTAAAGTGTTGAGCGATATCGTCCCAGCCATTTGTTTGTGTATGGAATCTTCTCATATTGTCATTTAATGTTGCTAATGACACACCTTTAGCCTTTGTATGGTCTGGGTCCCAAGTATGGTGGACATAGATTCCATTAATCATAGTTGTATCTACAGTATCCAAGAATTTAACTGCTTCTGCACCGCTTGCAAATGTTTTTCCGTACTCCCATTTTCCGCCTGTTCCTTTACCACCAGCAGAGGATGAACTTCCACCACTTCCACCAGATAAAACATCCAGAGTTAAAATTGTATCTGTGTATGCGTCTCTTCCAAAACCTTTATACATAGCAGCTACTTGGTTCGCATAAACATATCCACCACTATAAACTTTATTTTCCACACCATCAGGCACACTAAAACCGTTATACAACCAGGAAACCCCATGAACGTTTTGTTTTAACTCAAACCCTCGACTTTTATATCTGGAATATTTGTCCGCAGCCCTAGAGATAACACCTCCAGCATAATCATGTTTTGATTTAAGAATCATGCAACCTACATAGATATTGTAGACGGGGTCGCTACATGCTTTACCAAAATCTAAACCTAGATTACCAGTAATTTCTTTTTCTGTTTGCATTAATCCAACACAGTTAGAAGAGTTTGGTGTTTTAACGTGGTCCCCACCAGATTCTGTTGCCATAATTACTTTAATCATGAGAGGGTTTACACCAGCTTTTGCTGATTGTTCTTTAATATGCTGATTCCATTGATCAGTACCAGCTACCTTGCCTTTAAGACCGTTTTGGTAGACCCCTCCGTTTAGAAGTTTGTCAGTGTAAACGTCTGGTCCAGTGTATTGAGCAACTGTAGGTAATTCTCCATTGAAGTTTACTCCGGCACCTCCACCTGATGCTGCAACTTCTCCACCGCCATCTTTTGGTTTCTCTTTTTTCTTTTTGAGTGAGAAATCCTGTAGAAACTTCTTACGTTCCGCATATACTTCTTTCGCCGCTTTTATTTTCTTTATATACATTTCTGTGTTATAGGTTTGTTTGTCTTTTTGTGCCATATAGCTACTCCTCCTTATTGTGATAAGCTAACCATTTATTTTGATTTTCGCTATAGTTAACAAAAAAAAAAGAAGAGGCTATGCCTCTCCCTTAATTATTGTGATTGCTGTTTCTTAGCTAATTCATTTAGCTGGTGGGCTTTCTCAGTTTTTGCATATACACCTTCTTCTCCACCTGAGCCAGTAAAGAAGTTAGCTAGTTTTATCAAACTACTACCAAAGAAATCAGATTCCTCTTTACCATCAAAGAACGTTGCATTGAACATGCTATCGTATCGACCTGGTGCATCACCATAAATCATACCTGCATGGTTATTAATACCTGCTGTCAATTCTTTTCCTCTATAAGTTAATGGCATTGCCACAACACATTGAAGATTTTCTTTGAAACGGCGATAGTGTTCAAACAGCATTTCTGTACCAATCCATATTGATGCGTTAACAATAAGTCCGATTGGAGTAAATGAAGCTGCCCCTCGAACAATATTTATGGCACTTTTACCGATCTTTGTTATATCGTCAGAACTTGATAAGACTTTTGCAAATGCAGTCCCCGATTTTAGAATAGCCTGCTTACTTGTGTTCTTAATAAACCCTGTTTTCCCTGCGGCTTTCGCTGCAGCCTTACCTGCATCCTCTCCTACTTCTTTGGTCACTTTTTGAGCTGCCTCTTCGAAGTCTTGTACTAGTTTTTGTTGGAGGGCTTTAACGTCCCCATCCCCTTTTGAAATTATATCATCGAGGGTTTTTAGGATTTTATCCATATCTCCATCACTATTTGCCATCCTTACTGTATGCCTTAAGCCTTTTGTTGAAACCCATTTCCCAACTTTAGCAGGGACACTATTAGATTTTGTAATCCATTTAGTCACGTTTCTTCCGGCTTTATTTGCTGCAGCACGGATTGCAAGTGTAGCGGCAACGGATTGTCCAAAACTCATATACCACTTACTCATTTCAAGAATCACTTGATCGTCATTTACAACCAGTAAATCCGGTTCAATAGAAGTGATAAATCCAGTTTCCATACTGAAGTGATGTGTTACAGACTTAATTAACGCATTTCCTTGTAGGTCGTTAATTTCATCATTAATATACATCATATCATGTGGTTTAGCAGTAGGATCTCCTAGTACTAATAGATTTCCTTTGTACATATCTTTCATACTATCGCGAAGAGTTGAGTGTCCAAAATGTGTCGCCATAACTTCTGAAGTATAGAAGTCTCCAAACTTTGCTACAATATCCGCTTCTACTACTCGTGTTTTCTGTTTGTCATAACGAATATCGGCATCCGCATAAAGTACAGGCGTTTGTTTTCCGTCATAGTTAACAATAACGTTTGTAAAGACATTATCCTCGCTGGCTTTAATATTATTTTCTATAATATCGTAAGCCGACATGTAGAATTTATTTTGCATATATGGTCGTTTTGGTTGAGATGTAAGGTATCTCTTCCATGTTTTATCCGCTGCTTCAAATTCGTATCGAGAACCGTATTCAAATGCACAACGCCAGTACGGTTTCCCGAAGAACAATGTGGAGCGTAATTCGAACGGATGAACAGCAGCAATATAATCCGGAGTAGAATACGTGATAGTTTGGATGATATCCCAAACAGTATTGTTATAAAACTTAATAACTACGTTGTCTTCATCACCTGGGTTGAAAATTTTAAACTTATTATCCCATAGACGCTTCCAGCTAAAGTCTTCAAAGATATTATTTCGCTCTCCATTTGGATGCAACCATTGAGAGAATGTAGGCGTACCGTTTGAGGAATAAATGTTTTGAGCAACTTCTCCATAGTTATCGTTAAACCATACTAGGTTACCCAATGGTTTTGAATCGATGGAACCGTTAGAGTCGAACGGTTGACCAAAATGCATGATCCCTAGAGGGTTGTCTTTAAACAATCGCTCATCAACTATACCATTCATGAAGTCTTTAGCCCAACTTCCTTTCGAACTCATAAGACTACAAATTAAATCTCGTGGTTCGGTTACATTGAATAAGCCATCGTTATTATCCTCAGGGTCTCCAGATACTACGTTACCTAATTCAATTCCATCACCTTGAGCAACAATTTCAATTACATCACCAAGCTCCAATTCTGAAATCGTACCATTAAACACAATTGGTAAATCACTAGCTGTAGCACCATATCCCATTCTTAAATGGATGCGCGCTCCTGTTTCTAGGAAGAGGTTCTTGTGAATTTCGTTTTCCTTTTTATCAATTAAATCTTGAGGAATCTCATTCCAGATGTAGTTGTCCCACCATTTCAGCTGACGGTCTACATAGTCAACATCAGTACGACGAGTTGTTAAGTTCGAATAAACATTAGTCATGGAGATTACTGCTGTATCTGCAGCTATCTTACGAGAACGATGAACGTCTATGCTTTGGATAGCGTTGAATCCGTACATATTGTCCCAGAATTTGTATTTCCCGAAGTAATCACCTTCATGGATAATGAACATTTGGAACCCTGGGAATGCACGAAGCATTCTTCCGCGTTGGTCATGGTATCTTAAGTCATAGAACATTTCTTCATAAAGTACACGTGGATCAACATCGTTATACAAACGCAGGTCTGTAGATTCTGTTGAAGCAGTGGCTGTCTTATCAACATCACGAATTGACTCGTAAAGCTTAGCGGCTTTTTCAAAGATTTTTCGTGAATACTCGTATCCATTCTTATCTTTTTTACTCCCTGCGATTACATCTGTTGCTTTATCAACCGCCTTGCCAGCTTTACCCAAGGTTACAAGATTTACTGGATTCCATTTCCCGAAAAAGTCTACACCTTTCTCCACCCAGCTATCCTGTTTGCTTAGCTCATACAAGAACTTTAGATGCTTCTCATAAGTACTGTACAGTTCTTCCTTGTCCATCTTTTCAAGGTGTTCTTTCATAACCTTCTTGATATTTTTCTTATCAGAATCGACTTTTAATTTATTTGCTTTTAATACTGATAAGTCATAGTATTCAAGATCAAGAAGTTGATCAACGTAGTCATCCTTATTACCACTACCAATAGTAATATATTCTTCCATACTTAACCCTGCTGAACCCTTGTACACATCTTTATTGTACCCACTAAACGTATTAAAAGGCTTAGTCGCGTAATGGTTGAATCGACTCATAACACCGCTTGCCATACTACTACCTTCAATGTCTTTAGTAGTTTTGATTTTCGCGTCCGTTTTTTCATATAGAGCAAACATTGCATCCCAAGGACGAACATAGACTTCATAGTTCTCACAATCTTTGTCTATTTTCTCCAGCTTCTCATAGTGTTCTGCAAGTTGTTTAACTGCTGTTTGTAAATTATATCTCCAGTTATACATTAAGCGTTTCACTTCATCGACCTTCATGTCATTTGAAGAAACGTCTACTTGCGCTAATCCTATACGACCAGTTTTACTTACTGAAGGTGTTTTCCCTTTGTAGTGTTTCCATTGGCTTGTTTTGTCTAAGAATGCTTTCATAAGTGTCATGAAGCGCTCTTTGGTGATTTTCAACTCTGTGTTACGAAAGTCTTTCGTACTAATACGATCCGTTTTTTCAGGTTTTTTAAGTACCTCTTTTTTAATTAGATTATTAATCGTAACAGAGTCGCTAGCTGGTAACTTACTGCGTTTTATTTCAAAACTCACAGAATAAAGATCTTCTGCAGGTTGATAAGAGACTAGCTTTTTAGATTTATCCGCATCTTTTAAGTCCCCACGACACTCTTCAATGAATTCAGGGAAGGAATAATACTTCTTGAAGTACTTATCAACTAAGCTATCAATTTCTTGATAAATAAGTGCTTCATCACCGCTAGGGTTTTTAGAGAAAGTATCATACTCGTTACCACCATCAGGGAAAAGTGCTTTCCATTCTTCCATAGTTGGGAAGGTTTCGTAAGCAAATTTATTATCTTTTTTCTCTGTTAAAAACTTTTGGACGTCTGCATTCTTTACGGATGCCGTGCCACCTTGATCAGCCATAACAGGTCCTGCTGATGTATTTGGAGTATCAGATTTAGCAGCTTCTTGCTCTTTGCCCCATCGGAATACCCAACCAAGAGGTTCTACACCTTCTGTTTCTTGCAGTGCCTTAAGTTTCGCCCAGTCTTCATCAGTTGTATCAAAAAGCTTGTCTGTTGACATATTGCTTGTATAAGCAGCTACACCTGAAGCATCAAACATGTTTACTTGATGGTTCCCCTGATAGCTTGATTCGATCAGCTGTCTTAATGTGTTACCTGTAGAGAAATAAAAGTCAGGGTCTAAATATGTTCCGCCTGTCAAGTTTGGATATTCTTTTGCACCTGCATCTATCTCTGGTAATACAGCGTTAATTTGAGCGTAAGTAGGAAGCTCCATATCTGGATAAACTTCTAACTTATGAAGTCTTGCTTCAATCATACGGTCGTTGGCAAATGCTATTTTATTGATCTTAAGCGTTTCAAGATCCATCTGCTTGCTGTTTCCAGGTAGTGCTGTAAGTTCTTCACGTTGACGCTGTGTTTTATCAAACGCGATACCTTGAAGCATAATTTGATATCTTCCAGGGAAGTTAGGAACTGTGTTTACAGAAATACTTTCAAACATTACATATCGAATACCAAATAATTGAGCAAGGTCATTCTCAATACCGATATATCCATTTGTGATACCTTGATTGTATGTCTTAGCGTAGTAATCAGAAGTTGAAATAAGATTATTGAAATCTCTTGCGCCACTTTCATCCACTTCTAAGATTAAGTCAATATAAGGATCTCCACCACCCATGTATTGGAGGGATGCAGCTTCACTAGATAGAACATGCGCCATGCTAAACTCGTTTGAGAAACGAGCATTCATAGAAATAGGAATAACCTTTCCTGAAATCGGATACTCTTTCATTGGAATTTGACGCTCACTAGCTTCGATAACTCTCATGTATTCATTGAATTCATCTTCATATTTATCTACTTCTTTTTCCATTTCCTTTGCGCCATCTGCAATTTTTTTAAGTGCTTTTATTGCATCATCATCAGCTGGAATAAAGAATTTTTCTTTCTCGTAATACTCCTTAAATTGCTTTTCAAGCTCTTTTTGACTACCTGCATCCGTTAGTTTCTTAAAGATAATAAGACCCTTTTGTTCTTTTCCTTTGTATGCTTTTTTTGAATAATCTACCGGAGGATCTTCATCATAGTAATTGAGCAACGCGGACGCATCTGACCATTCAAATCGAGTCTTAAAGTATAAGCGAGATTGATATGGAATAAAGATTTCGTGATTACGAAGATTAGTAAACGAGCCCTTGTATTTACCATCATAAATTTTAGAGAACAATTCTGCTCCTTCATGTAGAACATTTTCTGCCTCTTCTGTTTTTAATTTGTATTTCTTTTTGAGTTCGTTAACCATGTACCACCAGTTAACATCACCGAAACCTTTTCGGGTGTCGTCAATAATTGTTTCTGGATTCATCTTAGAATCTTTATAGCGTTTATATTGTTCCAAGATTTCGTTAAGAACTTTGCTATCTTCTGTTTTGTTTTTGTAATCCTCGTTCTTATTTTTTAGATTGATTTTTCTCTGCTCTGGAGAATCTGCATTTTTCATGTAATTGATAGCATCCTTACGTGCAGATAGGTAAGTTTCGTCAGCAAGAGTGAATTTGATGTCACTTTTAATTGGGCCTTCTAATCCCTTGAAGAAACGATACTTATCTCCGCGAGGCGCTAGGGACTGATTGTAGTACCATCTTAGCATTGGGTAGTTGATAGAATCGCCCAATGTACTGTGATCCATTAAGTATGCCTCTGAATTAAATTCAACAAGCGTTAATTTAGCAGTTAAAGACTCTGGGAAATTAGGAACCGTTGTTACTTCGATGTCTATTAAAGCTACATCTCGAATACCTAATACGTCATTAATGTAGTAGTTATCAATCGGAACGAATGGTGCTTTAGCGAATTGCCCAAGTAATGGTCTAAGTCCATCCACGTAAAAGTATTTAGCCTCTTCTCCTTTTGCGTATTCTTTCTTCCAAGGTTGTTTCTTACCATTAATTGATTCGATATCGTGAAAATAAAGATCCATGCTTAACGTAGTAAGCGTTTGACCACCGTTAACTAATACAGAAGATTTTGTACGAAGTGTTTTTATTTTGGAGATATTAGCGGTTTTGTTTACCTCAATAGAGATAGGTGGGATTGTAAGAATTACATCCCCGATTCTAACCTTTGAATGTCTTTTTAAGTCATCTATTGTTTTGATACCATTTGTGAAAACAGACAACCTGTCATCATACGGCTCAAAGAAATCTAAGGCATTATGAGTTGGCCCTGTTGTTCCCCCTATATTAATCTCTTCCTGATTAATATTTTCATCATACGGCTCATCACTACCGATATCAGGAGAACCTGCTTCACTATTTGGATCCTGTGATGGAGAAACAGTGCCAGTGTCGTATGCTTTTAATCCTAACTCAACAATCCAATTCAACGGATTAAGAACAGTTAAAGTATTTGCATACTCAAATGGGAAAATACCAAGAGGGATATTTGGGAACTTCTCAGATTTTGTTACTAAAAGAGACTTGTTTACATGTACAAATGGTTTCCCTTCTTGAACCTTGTCCAAAATGATATCAGCACTTTTTTCATTCGTAGCATAGACATCTGCTATGTAGCGACCATAACCAGCGTCTTGTTTAGGTGGATCTCCACTTTTATTGCGGTCAAAATGAATAATCACAAGTGGTTTTTGAGATGCACTTCCTCCTAAGATTGTCTCATTGTATTTATACGCTTCTTCTCCGATTGTGTACATGTCTTGCATTTTAATACCATATGTTTTTCCAAACTTAGCGTTCTTAGGGTCTTTGTATTTCTCTGCCCCTGATTGAGCTTTTTCTGGTGTATCTACACCGTTATATCGAATTGTGACTGATTGATTTACTTTAAAATGTTTAGATAAATAGTCAGATAGCTTTATTAGATTCACATCAATTGTATCACCATCTGTAACTTTCTCTACTCTTCCAACCGCAATGTAGTCTGAAGAAGTAATTGATTCTTCGTGTTTTTCCATCACATTAAATAACCCATTGTTTTCTTCCGGCTTTTGCTGTGCTAATTCTAATGGATTAGAAAGTACGTGTTTTTCATAGTAGAAACGAGCACTTGATAATAGTCTGTGTGAATTATAACCACAATCAATGTAAATGATTTGGTCACGCATCATTGTTACTTCCATTTCTCTATTGTCCTCAATCGAATAGAAACTAATATCTACTGGATAACGAGATACTTTCTTTTCTACCTCCGAAAGAAATATGCTGAATCTTGGACTAGTTGCTATGTTCCCTTTATCACCTACATTAATAAATGTATAGCCTTCGTTTATGTATATACCAACACGCCAAGGCGCATTTTTTCTAACTCTTGTTAGAGAGGTAATTAATATTTTTTCTTTCACTCTGGTCACCTCTTTTTCTGTAGTAAAACAAATGAGAGCTAACAAAATGTTAACTCTCATTTGTCTATTAATATGCATAACCCTTATTCATCGCATTTGCAATAGCACTCTCTAGCCACTTGCTGTCAATTTTTTTCGAATTGTCATTTACGTTAACACTCGTGTTCATTTTGACATTCGACATTGCCATGATTTCATTGTTTATCATCGCTGCTAGGTTATTATGATTCATTCTCTTACTAGCCGATGCCTTTACAGAAATGTTAATGTACTCACCATTTTGATTAGGTGTTATACGGGCTGTAGGAGACCCTAAAGTTTTAGGTGCTACTGGTGCCATTTCTTGCAGGCCCTCTGGTGTCGGTGTACCTTTCATTAGAGCGTTTGTCGCCCATAATTCACCAAATCCTATAGGCCCATCCCCAGTTAAACTTATAGCACTTCCACTGAATGCTTTCTTACCAACAGTCGCAATATCTGATAGTGATTCATTCATCTCATTACGCATTGTATGATGAATTGGCACTGCTTCATTTAAGAAAATTTCTGGCCCAACAGCTCTTCTATTATCCATTACTTCTTCTGCGTTTTGACTTGAACCTTCTGTCTCATTAAATGGTTCTTTTTTTGTTTCTGCCATCATCATAAACGCTGTAGACATTCTCATACGTGTATTGTTTACACTGCTAATTGTAGAAGAAGTAGCACTAGCTAGGATTGATTTTTCTTGTTCGGCCTTACCTATCCCGTGTTCACCATTCTTAACTGTTCCCCAGTCATTATTTACGCCCGTACCTTTAAGTGATTCACGGATTTTTTCATATGCTTTAGCACCATATAGATTTCCAAGAGTGAGGTTCTCAGCGCTATTCTCTGAGAAGAACGCTTCGGAAGCAGTGATTACATCACCCGCTAATTTGTTATTCGCCTTATCAGAAACATGTAGTCTAGTGATATCATTCATCACAGCATTTCTTTGTTTTTCCTCATTTATACCATAATGAGGAAAAAACACTGCTAAATTATCTCTGCTGAAGTTCCCAGAAATACGCTCAACCACACCCTCTTTCGAAGTTGAATTACTAAGATTTGCAACAAGATGAGAAACTTCTCTATTAATTTCCGTTTCTAGAACTCCACGTCGCGTCGCCATATCGCTTGCGGAAAACTTATCTATTGTAAACAAATCATTGTACTCTTCTGTTTTTCTAACAATAGAAGTATAGTTGCCTTTTAATGTATCTAGAAATTCCGTTTTCTCGACGTAATTAACATTACCAGGTAGTTTCATTGAGTTGATATCAAGAAGAGGAATGTATTGATTCGCTGCAAATTCTGGAAGTTTCAAGTATGCTGTTCCTTTTGTGCTAAGTAAGTGTTCTTGAATCTTCTTACCTTTAACACCAGACCCTAAATTAAACTCCATCAATCCAGCATTGATAACAGTTTTGCCGTAATCCTCAACAGTAAAATTTTGGTTGTGACCAAATTTTCGAGGCCTCTCTTCAAATGAATCCTTACTTATATGAAGTACCCCATCTTTCATCTGTGCATTTACATCAGTCATTAACCCCGTACCATCAGACGTGTAATCAATAACTACATCTCCTGTTTTAGGTTCCCAATCATTTTCATAGTTACTAACAAACTTAACCATTTTATTGAATACTTTTTGCTGAGCTTTAATTTCTGGCTTTGTTTGAGAACTATAAACCAACTCATGGATAAAGTTAGCATATATAGAGGATTCTCCCGGAACATATAATCCTGTTCGAATATCAGAATTGTCTAATATACCAATCCCTTTAACCGTGACCTTATCACGGTTAATTCCACCCTGACGATTCCAAGCTTCATGGGCCATTGTGATGTCAGCAAACACTTCACGATTAAGGCCTAATTTATCCATCCACTTAGACGAAAGCTTCTTGCGTCCTTTATAGTCTAGCTGTTTTCCATCTAAACCAAAGTTAGAATCCACTACATACTGACCATCTTTATTAGTCGTTTTAATACCAAGCATTTGTTCAACATCCTTATAGAATGAAGATAAAGCTCTTTCTTCATTAGCATAGTCAGTAGTGATTTTATCATTTGTCACAGAACCACTGAATTGTTGACGAATTTGAGTATCGTAACCACGAATTAATGCTGGTAAGTCAGTAGCTTCTTTCTTTTCCACTTGATAAGAAATCACCTGTTCTACCCCTTCTACGCCGTATAAATCACTCATGATATCACCAAGCATTGGAGTCATAGTAGCACGGAAACCACCCTCAGTTACTACTTTAAATCCGTGTCCTGTTTTACGTTGTCTACCTAATACAAGCGATCTTTTATTAATGTCATCTGTGTCGAATCCAATGATAGATACCGTATCACCTTTCTTAAAACGGCTTTCATCAACAATTTCATTTTTGATATTGTTGATTTCATATTTTCCAAGGGTAAGATGATTCTTCTCATTGAACATAGAATTTATATCAATCTCTAATGGTTTATCAAAAGTAATTCCTTTCTCTTTCCATAAACCTTTTGCAAGACCTTGTTTTTCAGCTTCTTTTTCAATAGCTATTTCAATAGAGTTGTTAAACATTACTTTTTCAGCGTTCATATTAATACGAACCTCGTCCATTCCATCAAAAGCTTTCATTAACTTGTAATCCATAAACGCCAAACCTTCACTAGTAGAAATCATACATTTGTCTAAAGACCCCTTCATTTGACTTGCTTCTACAGGAGTGATTTGTTTTTTAGATTGAGCTGTATCAATCATACACTTGTATTTCATAATAGTGTTAGCATCATTCAGCTTTAATGTAATTTCTTCATTTGTCATATAACCGGTTTGCATTGTAATACCACGAACCTCATTTACATCATCAAGAGCTTTGAATGCAGGTGATGAAATAAAGCTATTTTTCGTGCGGAACGACTGATCTTTACCCGAGTTACGTAACACTCTTGAAGCGACTTCTTGGTCTACTTTTCGGTAGTTAATTGGTTCATTTGGATTTTCTACTGTATGAGCATAGTAGTTACCTAATGCCCTGTAAGTACGAGCATCTGTATTTGTAGTAGCAATAAAACCTTTTGAAGCAGAACGTGTATTAATACCAACCATACTTCCTTTTAATCCAGAAGCACCTTTTGCAAAATTGAGAAGTTCTCCGGCAATAGCGTACCCTTTGGCTCTTTGTCCCATCGCTTCAAAGAATGTGATTCCTTTTTCAATTGCATTTTGAGCAATAATGTCGGCAGAAATACTAAATCCTAATCGGTTAGAATTTGCACGATACCATGACTCTGCATATCCTGTGATATCCCATTTGCTTGAACGGACTTCGTCACTCATAGCTGATTTGATATCAAACGTTCCCTTATCATCGAAGTAGAATTTCCGACTTGCATCAGTAGAAACTGGATCTACTTGCCTTTCAACACGATAACGAAGCCCTTGTCTTATTTGAACAAATGCATTCTTGCTATCTATACTTTCAGCTATCTCAGACAGCTCTTTAGCTTTCTTGGAGTAATCAAGAATCATATTAAGAGCATCTGTTACCGATGTACTATGATAGGCACCTTTTGCACCAATACCTGAACGAATAACAGAAGTTTTTCGGTTTCCGCCGTATTTAACCTTCATATCCTTATCAAAGGATGGAAGCTCAATAGTGAATACTCTAGGGTTTCGAACCAATTCTTCATATGTTCTTACTTCGCTTAAATTCATGATACTCTTCTTACTAGCTAAAATAAGTAGAGGATTACCACCATCCATAAATCGAATTTGAGTGTTGAAGTATTTGCTGTAAGCTGACATGATCTTATCAACAAGTTCTTCATACTTAGCAGCCATACCACTTGTCCTACTAATTATGTCTAGATCATTCATTCCATGTGTACCAAATTTCTTCTCAAACAATTTCTTAATACGGTTATCTTGCTCTTTTAAATATTTCTTTAATGGGCTATTACCATTTAATATTTCATTAGCACTTCTGAATGAACGAGCATTTTCAATACTTTCACGCATAACATTTGGTAGGTTCTTCATCAAACCTTTAATTGCGGTTACACGGCTATCTGTCATCTGATTGGTTACTTCACGAACAAAATTGTCTGTACCCATGTTTTCTACCTTTTCACGAACGAGGTTAGACATTTCATTCAAAGCTATTTCAGTTTTATTTCCCGACATAACTTCCTTCTTCATCTGATTCACAAGATATTTCACATCATTAGAGGCTTTTCTATCTGGTGAAAGTTTGAAGTTATTTATGATTAATTCTTGCAATTCATCAATACGAGCTAACTTATATGACTTTTCCAGATTCCCGATACGATCCCCTCTTCTATCGTTAATATAAGAACGGAAAGAATCTTTAATTGAATTCGTTTCTTTTGCATTAAATATTGTATTGTATTCTTTATCAAAATTAAAATTAAAAAATCTATTCCCCTTAGCAGTTACTTGAGCTTTATTATCTCCTTTCTCATCTAGCTTGCTTTTAATTTGTCGCAGTGCAATTGACTTCTGCTTGTCGCTTAATCCTGAGGCTTTTAGAGTACTAATAGCTGTTCCCCAGACATCTCTTTCTCCCTCTAATCGTGCGACCATATAAGGGAATTTCATAGCTAATTCTTCTGTCCCACCATTTTTGATAATGTATGATCTCCAGTCGAAATCTTCTTCTACACTACCCGCTTTCTCTAGGTAGTTATAGTATTCCTTCATCTTTTCCCATCCATTATTGTCAAACATTCGTTCATATTCACGGAAGGAAGCGTCATGTTTTACTTTTAAGTCACGTAGATTTCTAGAAATTGCATCATCCATTGGCATGAATGAACTATGAATTTGCTGTGCTAATCCCTCCTGCGTTTCGGAAATTAATAAAAGAATTTTACCCTTTACATCTTTAGAATCAAGCCTTAAGCCAAAACCTTTTTTATCTGTACCTGTTAATGCAACATCTTTGAGGAATTCTCGAATTACGAAGTTTTCATTTGAAGGGAGTGACGTGTTTAAATTTCCCCATCGAGGTACTATGCTTTTTCCGTCTTTACCAAGTTTACCCACAAGATTGTATTTGTGCTTATCTTTGTCGAAGGAACTACTTTGATAAGAAAATAATTCCTGACCTAGTTCTAGAGTATTTTTCTTTATTGCTGATGAAGAAAAATCATAAGTAGGAGACTCTTCTGCTCCTTTAATAAATGATTTAATTTTTTGATGAGTAAACCCGGCAATATCAATATTTGCTTGAATATCATCTTTTGCTAAATGATATAGAAATAAAGGGGGATTCCCGTCAATTGCTTCTTTACCGGCTTTAATTTTTCTTTTTGCTAAAAGAGCTTGATAAATATGTTCTTGTCGTAAACTAGCACCGGTTAATGAATATGGATTTTTAACTGTTGCAGAGTATCCATGAAAAAAGTCTAATGAATTTTTCGCTGCATCGTTAAAGAATTTTTTTGTACTTGTGTCCTTTACTATCCCAAGAATAGCTGGTAAATCGTAGTGGTGGATATTGTATCCACCTAATTTTGCATTACTAGACATAATGTGGCCTTGGAAGATAGATAATGCATCTTCAAGTTTTGTACCTTTATAAAACAAGTTGTTTAGACCACGTTCAATTTCTTCTATTGTATTTCTTGTAAAGGCAGTGTCTATAGAAGGAACTCGAGAATGCCCTAATAGAGACATATAGGATTTCCCATTACTTGTAGCACTCTTAAATTTACTTGCATCAGTATACTTAGCTAGATCCAGTAATGTACGATGCATGTCTTGTGAAACTGACATCATCGGATTCTGCTTTAATTTATTAATTTGTTGTTTTAATCGAGCATACACATCTTTTTCAGGAGCGACTGCCATTGAAACAATAGCTCCTTTCTTATTAACAAAGTCTTTTCCATTAAAATTAGTTCCACTAAAAGCTAACTCAGTCATAGCAAATAGATCTAACCCTTTATTACTTCTCATATGTTCAGGTGTACCGATTGCTTCTATATCAAAGAATAATACATGGTCATCACCTTTTAATTTCATAAAAGGGTCTAATGCTCGTTGAGCATTTACATTAAAACTATTCAGAGTACGAGCCAACTCCCAAATACCTAATGTACTAATACGATTATCTTTTGTTAATTCATTATATGTTTGAGCTATTGCGCTTTGTCTGTATTTTGCTGCTGCATGTTCAGTTTGATTTTCTGTTCTAATTTTACCTAAACCGTCTGCTGATTCATAAACGGGTATTAACACCCTGTTTTTAATAGGCACTTTTTTAATATCTTCCATAATACCCTCCTAATAAATAACGGCGCTCGTCTAAAAAGACTGAACGCCGCTTAATGTATTCTAGAATAATGAGGAATGTACCCCTGCATTAAGGCCATCTAAAATTTCATTTTTCACATCTTTCATGATGTCAATGGAAGTATTAATTCCACCTGGTCCTTCACCATAAGAAGTAGTTAATTGGACATCTACATCTGATAGTCCCATTCCTAATAACACATCACGCAAGCGACCGATATTGATCAAACTACTCAAAGGGTGTATTTGGATTTCTTTTTCTCCTGTTTTTTCCGCTCTAGCTTGATCCTTACTCCAATAACCAGAAGTGGTTGGGTTTATCCCCTTCTTCTGCATAACCTTAATTTTTATACCATCGAGATTTGTACTTGCGTTCCATCCAGTCCAATTTTCAGCTGGTAGATAATGAGTATTAAAGTAATCTTCAATATCTTCTTGCTTATCTACTCTAAGCCCCCAACTATCCTGTGAAATTTCTTTTGTGTCCTCAGGAACATACTGTAGAATCTCTTGACCTTCTTTACTGCTAGTCGTCTCAAGGAATTGAGGAATGTATTTTTTCCCTTTTGGTGTTAAGGTTCTCCTTAACGATCTGCGACCAGAGTCTTCAGTCTCACCCATACTATAAAGAGTACCTTCATATTCTTGTCGATACTTAATAGCTAAGGGTATGTACTTACCTGCTTGATTAGTTTCTTTTGTAGACGAAATACCTCCTAATCCATCGGAGAGTTCATCAATTTCTGATTTAACGGCTTCGGTGTCACCATAACCCATTTTTTTAGCCCAGGACAATGTTTTCTTCTTATCTGTTAAGTAACGTTTTAATCCTATGTTATTTCGTCTTCTTCTTGCTGCATCGTCAAAAAACTCTTCTACACTTTCACCTTCTTTACTTTGAGCAAGTTTACTAGATTTCTCATAAAGATCATAATACTTAACGTAACTTAAGCGATTAAAGTGCTGATTAATTTCTCGTTCACCTTCACGCACTTGAGGAACCGCAACATTACCTAATCGAGAAAGAATTCTTCCTGCACCGATAGCTGTCATTTCCTCACCAGTAATGATTGGATTTTGAGAAACAACCGTATTTATCATCGTATTAATCCAACCCTCGTATGGCTGGGGCCAAGGTCCCCAATCTGAATCGTATACTTGGTCTCTCTTATAACTTTCAATCGGTGTACGTTCCTGTAAGAACTTATCGTCTAATATTCCGGCGAAAGGCATCTTAGGAACAATATCATGCGTTAACATTTCAGAATATTTCCCAACGGCTACCATGTTGTTTAAATTAAAAGCCTTTGTAGAAGTGGAGCTACCATCATCGCTAATCTGAAATGGATTCTTCCAAATACGATTACCAATAAGAGCATTAAATGATTGACCTTTACTAGTCTTAAACCCAAAATGTCCATCTTCACTTCTATTCGTATATACAACAGCATCCATTGAGCCATATGTATTATTATTCTTTCGAGCAACAAGGTCTCTAGTAAAACCAATTTTATCTTTTTCACCGAGTTTAAAATACTGCTCCATCCAATAAATAACATCTCGGTTATCTTTCTGAGTTAATTTAACTGGAGTGTCAAACTCTCGAACCATGAACGTATTTGCATCAATAATCTTAGAGCCTGTTCCACTTTTTTCTTGAATATCGGCATTTGAGAACTTCTTGTCATACCAATAATATGTATCTTGATTATCCTGAATCAGCTTTGTAATCTCATCAAACTCTTTATCCATATTTTCTGTAAACCCACCAGATTGACGTAATAACGGAATTTGATGCTTAGCTACTTTGTACTGTCCACTATTAGGATTAGTTTCTGCCAAGATAGGGAATCGGTTAAACATAACGTCGTTTACAAACTCATCAGAACCTATTCCGTCCGAATAATGCTTAACAAGTGTTTCATATACTTTACCAAGAAGTTTTATTTCATTCTTCTGTATTTGATCACTAAGCAATAAATCTGTTGATTCACCTATTATACTAGTCAAACAATCAGACATCTTATTTCGGATTGGTGAATAATAAACTTTGTTAAGGCCACGAGAA
The DNA here is from genome assembly GCF_038007445.1 of Bacillus sp. FSL P2-0099. Taxonomy (NCBI): domain Bacteria; kingdom Bacillati; phylum Bacillota; class Bacilli; order Caryophanales; family Bacillaceae; genus Bacillus; species Bacillus sp. FSL P2-0099. The sequence goes on along the minus strand of NZ_JBBOXE010000002.1, from coordinate 98,873 downwards.
ACATAACGACGACCAATCCCTGGTAAGGCACTACCATGGTTCGCAACTAAAAAATCATGACGTGGATAAGTCCTTAATATTGATGATACAAGTGTTTTCCCACGCCAGGAATCTTTATACCCAACTCCTGTTTTCGTTAAGAAACCATAGATATTACCTAACTTTGAAGCAGTATAAAATTCCTCTTTAAGAAAATCTGATAACTCATCAATTCGACCAATATCTTCAATATCTTGATTTGAATTTTTTACGTTTGCTAAAGCGTCTCTGTAAGTATGTCTTCCTACTAATCTATCTTTTGAAACAGCTAGTTCTTGCTCAACTAGGGTTGATGCCGCATTGCTAGCATTCATTTTTGTGTTAATCGCTAGATCCCATCCATTATCAATCGCTCCATAATTCTTCAGGTTGTTGATATTAAAATCTGATACAATTTCTTTTTCAACTTTACCTTTATCGTTATTCATAACATCCTCAAGTAATATCTTTGCTTCACGAGGCCTTGCATCAATAGTATGGATATTGTCATACCCCTGAAACTCGGTTAATGTATCTAAACCTTTCATATTCTTTATATCTAATTCAGATAAAATTCTCTTGTTTCTTGCATCCTTCTTCACGACATCCTGCGTAAAGAAGGATGCCTCATTATCTAATGCCCTTAAAGCGAATTGATGGAATGAACGTCGAAGTTTTTCGATTGCAGGGATACGTACTACATCTTCACCAAATGTAGGAATCATAAATTCCATTAAGGTTGGTAGACTTTTCTCAACTGCCGCTTCCCTTAAAGAAATAAACCCCTCAGAGAGATTTATATACTTCCATGTTCCTTTTCCTAATTCTTTAACAGAAGTATCCTCGTATAGTTGCGAGGCATCCCTACCTGTTAACTCTTTTTTATAACCAGAGCGAGCATAAGACTTATCCATACGTGAGAATGTACCGAATTGTGATGACGCTAGATACGATCCTTCATTAATTAAATCTCGCACGCCAGATTCTGTATAAGGAAAAACATTTCCACCAGTATAAAAATGGTCACTATTATTTAATGGATTACGAATATATCCTTCTTGATTCGTTTTAGTTACACTATCAAACCCTTTTTCATCTAAGTTGCTTACGAATCTATGGAATTGCTCTGAATCTACTACCTGTAATTCTTCTTTAGATAGACTAGAATAAAAAGCTTGCCAAGATTTTAAATCCATTGGGCTATTAATAAAGAATGGGACTTTAATACTTTCCTGAAAAGAATCTATTGCTCTAACAGCACCGGCTTTTAAATGTCTGTTATCAATTATTTCACCTGTTTTAGCATGAGTGTATAAATTACTATCAAGAATCATATTTTCAAAGACGAAAGATATTCCCTTTTTACCTAACAATGCATTTAAATCGTCATTGTGTTTATTGTTATCTAAGAATTTTCGTAACTCCCCAGTAACATCAATAGATTTCTCATTTCCTTTTTCATCAATGTCATCAATGATTAACCCATACTTACGCTTGGTAGCTGTATCTAATTTTTCAGCATCTTTTAATGTAGTGTAATTAAAACCTGTTTTCTTTAATCGAGTCATTAATACGTCTGTTTGATTAATTGCATCTTGGATAAATTCATAAGTAGACGCGGTTTCCATTGTCTTAGCTTGAGATAAGATTGTACCTTTATTTTCTTCAAATACTTTTTTAATATCCTGGTACCACTCAAGAGTTTGAAGCATTTGCTTCTGAAATACATTTCGTTGCGTATCGTCTAGGAATTTAACTTTAGGAGCGTATTTTCCATTTTCGAGTTGCTTTATAAAGTCATTAATGTAATCGGCAGGACTATTGAAAATACCTTTATTCTGATTGTGGTATTGGATAAGGGCGTTGAGAATCTTGTCCCCACCATTATTTTTAATAGAAGATAGTTTTAGAAGGTTTTCAAGGATTTTATTTTGACGGAATGATTGAGTAGCTGCGTATTCAAACTTGTTAAAACCCCACATATTTCTTTTGTGGAATTCTTTATAATAACGGTTAACGAATTCGATATTGTTTTGAGCTAGATGATTCTTAAGCATCTGCTTTTTTTTAATATTTCTACGGACATAATTTTCTAATTTTTTATACATCTTTTCCTGTATATTACCATCAAAACCACCGCGTAATTTTCTACTAACATAAGCAGTTTCACCAAGAGCATCAGATTTACCTATCATTGGAAAATTACGATATGCCATTACCCCTCCACCTTTAAGAGAACCTGTTTTTGCTATATTACTAAGCAAATGATTTTTCTCTTTCTCTTCACCCATATAACGTTTATCGGCCATACGTCTTCACCACCTTACGGTTGCTATTGTTGAACTTCTTCTTCACTTAATAATTTTAATCCCCGTATATTTTCTAATAACCATTTAGCTTTGACATAATACTCTGCTGTTTTAGCCATTGTCCATGATTCAATTTCGCTTAATGGAATATCTTGAAATGCTTCTTTTATTATTAATGGAAGTTGATTTTCTGCTTCTTCCATATATTTTTCCCATCTAGCTATCATGATTTTAACTTTTTGAGCCTTTGTATAACCTGACTCCTCTAAGATAGAAAGGCAAAGAATTTCCGGAACACCTGCAAAAATATCTAACGAGTAGTCTTCAATAATTGGCTCTATAACGCAAGTTTTACATATATACTCAGTTCTTTCATAGTCGTCATTGTATACTTCCTGTGCAATTTTCAATTCTTCTTTACTTAATGCACGGAAGAAAAATAGTACATCGCTTATTTCTTGCATGAAGATATGTCCATGTTTCTCATGCCAAATACGCAATTGTTCCTTAAAATCTACCTCTTCTTCATATGTTTCAAATTCAATAGGTAATTCTTTTACCTTGTCATCTAATAAATTAGGATCGATTAGCATGTTGTTTCCTCCCTACAATAAAAATAGGAGGCGATAATACGCCTCCTTAGCTCTTAGCTTAAGCGCATTGCGCCTGTTTTCGCTGCAAACCCTGATTTCTCTAATACCAATTCGTGTAATAGTGTCGGGATACCAGCTTTACCATTTGTCATTTGCATAAATCCATAGTTAGCAGGGAACAGAACTGCTTTTTCACAAATACGCTCTTCTTTATAGAAATTATCTGCATTTGGAATTTTAGCAATATCTTTGTATTCTTTACGCTTAATTGGTCGCCATACAAAAATGTTTTCTTCATCGAATTCAGTCAAGTATACTTCTCCTGCATACATTGACTTCCATTTTTCAAGTTCGTTATAAGTTGGACCACCTGGAAAGATTTCTTGTTCCGCTTTTGAAACGTCATCTTCATCAAATTTGTCTCCTACTTTAACAACCGAAGTTTCTTCTTGAGCATCCTCCGTAAAAGCTTCTTCTTTTTCAAAACGTTTTGCCATTATGCTTCCTCCTCTTTCTCTCACTATTATAAAAATTTAAAGGTTACAATAATTTAGTTATATAAACCTTATAATTAAACTAGTACGCTTTTTGTACATTCCCTGAGATATCTTTTGCTATAAAAGTATATACTTCAGAAATAGGATTCCCGGACGGATCAACTCTTTGTGAAACACCTGTTAGTTGTACCCCAACTATTGTTTGAACGGTCTTGTAGCTTCCTGCTCCTCTAACGGCACAGGGGTTATTTCCGTAAGTTAGTAAGATATTGAAACCATGTTCTTTCAAATTCTTATTTTTTTCATTTTCATTTGTGCTATAAAAGAATGTGTCAGTTTTACGGCTATCTATTAACTTTGAAGAGTTAGAGTTTGTTCCCCACAGTGCATTTTCGTAATCATCTGCTAATGCTTGAAAATTACCTATAAGGTCTTCAACCTTTGTATTCTTATGAGCACTCTGACCATTTTCACCATTAAATTCTGCTAGGCTAAACCACTCATTTTCATCTTTCATTTCAGAACTTAAACTATTAAGTACAGTTTGTAAATAACCAGCTTCTTTGAAGTTAATAGAAAAGGAACCCTGAACCAACCTATTTCCTCTAGCTACCTTATCCCAGGTATAAGAAGCATATCCGTAGATTGGCTCTAATTGTTCTTGCATTGTCCATTCTATTTCTACAATTTCATCTATCCAGTTATCTCCGAAGTAGATTCGGATATCTGTTCCTGAGTAATAATTCGCATAACCCCTTTTAGGTTTACCTGCTGGTGTATAAGCCCCATCACTCATATCTCTTACCACCCTTCATCAAAAACATCTGGTTTCATTGTTTCGATATCTAGTGCAATGAATTCCATTGTGTTTTCTGTAATCATGTCTTCAACTGACATTGTTTGACCTTCGGAGATAAGGTTAATTCCATATATTGCCAATTTCGAAGATTGCCCATATTCATTCATAAAATTAATTGTTATATCAAATGGTGGCAGCTCGTCACTTTTATTAATAGGACAACTGTTTCCATTCGCATTATGATCTTTCATAATTTCGTATAATACATGGCGGTCAAACACTGTGAAAATTAAGCTTCCTGCTACAGTTCTTGCACCACGGACTACACCTTTAGCTGCAATTTGTCCTAAAGCAAATACTGGAGCTGTTGGTCTATACACAGAATAAGAGATTGTTTGTAATTGACCTAGCACTACAGATTTACCACCTTCAGGAGTTACAACAGCAACAATATCTGTACCAGCAAAACTCGTATAAGTCTTCTGATATTTACTACTCATGAAGACACCTGCCTTTCTATTTTTCTATAAACAGAACATAACCACTCGATAATATTTTTGCTACCAAATACAAAAAGAGATGCCGAAGCACCTCTTTAAGTTTTATTATTCTACTTCCCAATCATCTTGTGGGCGCATCTCAACAATATTACGAGCAATGAAAGTACAAGCTTTTTCTGTAGTGTTGTCATCTACACTTAAGCCCATTCCTTCGTTAAGAATCTCTACACCGTAGATTTCCATTTTACTAGCTTGTCCATATTCGTTAAGGAAGTTGATAGTAATATCAAATGGAGGGATTTCATCGATGAAGTTGGCCTTACGTTTTGTCTGCCATCCCTGTACTAAGTCATTACGCTGAGTTAATGCTGCAGCATTTGCATCAGTATCTAACACTTGAGTAGAGGTACTAGCAAGTGCATCCGTTTGGTTTAGGCCATGACGGTGAACAGCAGCTTGTTGCTTAAGATCAAATAGTGCATCACGGTCGAAGATAGTAAATACTAAACTTCCTGCGATACCACGTTTCGTTTACACCGTCTCTTTCGAGATACTTTAACTCTGTTTTACAGACGGACTAGACTATATCTTCAAGTTAATAACACACCTCTAAATACTTTTCTTTTTTCCTTTTTAAAAACAATTTTTAAAATGCTGAGCCATCATGGTGTTATGAAAATTTAAAATTTTGCTTGGGAGTTCTTTTTTATTTCAATCGTTTTATCCGGACAAAGGATGTCTCTTACATCTGAGGCTAACATTCTTGCAATATACCAATATTCTGGTGAATCAATGTTTTTAATAAAGTTACTTTTGTAGTTATATTTTGGTGTGAATTCGCCCATTAAAGCATCGCCATTTTATATGGGCTTTCAACTTGCTCCGCACTAATAAGTCTCATTACCATTTCAGGTAGTACACTCTAGTCGTTGAACCTTCTCCATCCTTTCGGAACAGGAGCTTGGCTGCTGATTGCCCATTATTTCATATGCCATAAATTTATAAATTCATAACATTATTATAATTATCATTTGTTTTTTCAACATTCACGCTTACCATTTCTAGTTACGTTGTAGTAACAAAAGCTTTAGGGGTTTCCAGCAGTTCACGGAGTTTGTCATTCTATGTCACCATAGAAAGGTGGCTACATCTCAACCACGAGAGAAAGATTTTGGGTTTGGATCACCCATTACATACACAGGTCCTTTTTCACGAGTAACTGAGTAAGTAATAGCTTGTAATTGGCCAACTACCTGTCCATTAAATGTACATACGATGTCAGAGCCACCGTAAGTAGTGAAAGTTTTACTATATCGAGAAGCTGTTGTACTCATAGGTTAATAACCTCCTGTTATTCTTTTATATAAGAGAGGGGCTTTGATCCCCTCTTCTCATTAATAGTTCTTACTTGCTAAGGCCTTGTAGCATATACTCAGGAGGAGTTAAGTTAACTTGAACTTGTACACGACGTAATTCAAATGCCGGGATGATTTCTAAAGTTACAGTTACCTCATCTAAGTATACTCCAAGGTTTTCAATTGAGAATTTATATCCTTGAATAGCGCCTGCTTCGCGTATTTTCTCTAATGCAGACTTGATCGCAGTGTTCATTGCGTTATATTGTGGCATTTCGTTCGCTTCACCAATAAATGGTTCTACTGCTTCACGAACAACTTGGATAGCAAGCTGGGTGATACGAAGCGTAGATAAACGAGCAAAGTCACTTTCACGTACTTTTCCGGCCATTACAATAGATGGAGCAGTTGTGATTCCGTCTGTAACAACTAGTTGAGTTGAATCTTTCAAACGGAATGTAACGATTTTCTTGCTAGTCAGTTTAGAAAGTTGGCGAAGAGAGTAATCAAAGCGGATAGCTTTAACACCTTTTATCGGTTTATTTGTAGGTGCACTTTCTTTTCGAAGAGTCGAAAGTAGTGCAGCGTAGTGAGTCGCACCATTTACATAGTGGATTGAGTTTGTTGTTGGCATGATTACTCCCACTTCAGATCCCACTACTTGAAGATAAGGAGAGATTTCTGTATCAATCTTAGATAGTTCGTCCACATATTTGCGGATTGTAGAAACTTTCGTATCTACTGGAGATTTAACCCCAATGTATCCGATCGCGGCTGATTTCATTAAAGTCTTCATTGAACAATAATCAGCAACTGTTTGAGCGAATGAACCGCGGTGAATTACACCAAAGCTTGTTTTCTTCCATGTTGCTACTTGCTTATCTAATTGAAGACCAGCAGCTGTTGTACCAGCTTGGATAGAAGCAGGAGCATCGAAGTAAAGGACGATTTTACCACTGTCTTCTCTCACATTAACTTTGATACCAGTTGCATCTGCATCGATAACAGCCTTCAAGTCTTTTACTAGGTCAGCTATTGTTAATGAACTGCCATTGTAAGTTTTAGCAGGAAGCGTAAATGTTACATCTTTGCCATCAACCTTTACTACTAGCGTATCGCTTGTACCAGTTTTGATTTCTACTGGGTAATTAATAGAGTGAGACTCAATTACATAAGAAGAAGTAACCATTCCACTAATGTAAGGGAAATCTTCAGAGTTTGGAACTTCAGTGAAAAATTCCCCAACTAAGTTAGTAGCTTCGTCCTCAAGTGTAACCCCTTTAAGAACTACGTGATCCACAGTGAAATCAAGAAGGTCGCTCATTAGCATGTCGTAGAAATAGATAAATTTTCGACGCATACGAACAGCTTCTGTAGAGCCAACTAAAACGTCTTTGAATTTAGCTTGGGCATCTACTAGTTGGTTTCCTGCAGCCACATAAGCATCAATTGCATTTTTCTCAAGTTCAGCAGCACGCTCTAAGCTGATTTCTTTAAGGGCTACTAGGTAAACCATTCTAGCTCCTGCATCAGTAGCAGCTTTCCATTCTGCAGCAATTGGGTTAACTTCTCCTGCAACATAGAAGTCACCGAATCCAGCTTGTACAAGTTCAGTTGAACTACGAATTAATACTGGTTCTTCAGGAGCATCTTTCGCAAGAGATGGAGCAATGATTAGGATCGATTCTGATCCGCCTCGTTCTGGGACAATTAAGCCACCATCTTTTAATGTGACATTAATGCCAGGAAGATTTTCATAAAGCATAGGTTTGCCTCCTCTTTATTTTGTTATATTTGAAAAGCGACAAGCGCTATTCATCCAGTTGGATTTTTTTGTTTCTTAACGTTTTTGTGGTTTCCTGAAGTTTCTGTTCTACAACATCTATCACACGAAGGATATCTACAGGAACTTCTGTTAATTCTTCAAACTTAGCAAAATAAACAAGTCTACGAACCTTACTAGCATTACTTATATTTGTTTTTGATAAGTCTGTTTCCATCTTTACGAATTGAAGTTCTTTAAGCCCCTTCTCTTTAAGGAATCCCGTGAATGTTGCAAGCGTTTGACGAAACTCCTTTGTGAGCTTGTCTACTCGCGCATTGGTTTCTTCCCAAATCTCAAAAACAACTTCTGCATCAAATACCTGACCATAAACCTTAGTTGCAGGTGGTAGAGTTCCTTTAGGATCTTCATTAAAAGCAAGGTAACGTTGGCGAGGTTTAATTTCTCTGATGCTTTTACCAATTAGTCCTGGTTGCATTAACTTAAGGTAATGCATGATAACTGGATATGCTACAGGCTTGTCAACTGTCACAGTTGGTTCTTCCGGAGTAAAGCTTCCCCACTGAGTTCCCCAAGCAGCATCTAGTAAATGCTTAATTGTCTTTGTCATGTCTTCATAGTCCATAGAACCATTTGCTTGGGTTGGCTTATTGATTTCTACTGCCATGAAACACTCACCTCACTTGACGAAATATAAGTAAAGGAAGTTCTAACCGTTTCAATCTCCCCATATAACTCAAATGAAATAGATAGAGTAAGATTTTCTTGATCATAATGTAAGACTTCCATTTTTATATCTCTGTAGATTGGATGATCTTCTGCAAGACTATCAATGAAGGCATCAACTTGTGTGATGATAGATTGAAGTAATACGAAGCTTAATGGTTCCCCAATGTATTGATTAAAGAATCCAGCAATTCGATTAACATCGTAACCTATACTCCGGAGATAATGAGGTTTTGAATAAAATTTGTTTTGAGGGTAAAGATTTCTTGAGGAATAAGGAACAAATCCTTTTTTAATTGATGGTACTATACATATATAACCACTACTTGTTAAATTAGCAACTTCCACCTTTTTGAGTTCTCTATTTTGTAATGTATTTATGTTTAGTAGTTGTTTATTTGTAGCTGAATTATGGAAATTCGGCAGTTTATATCGCATACAAGCATAATTTGCTGCAACTGGCATAAAGGAATATTTAGGGTTCTCAGAGTTTTGTATACCAACTACAACTTCTATGTGCTCTAAATGACGATGTTCTTCTGTATTAATAGAGGCTTTTTCTACAAGTGATTGTACTTGAGTCTCGTATGTATCTTCTCCTGTTACCGTATAACGACTTTTAGAGAATAAATCAGAGCATAAAACAACTGAGCAGAAAATAGATTGTTCAATTGTCTTAGTCTTGGCAAATTCCCCAAATATAGAGGATAGCTGTCCAGGTGCTTTCTCGTAAGGTATATCTGTAAATAGGAGTGTATCTACTTGAAAACTACTTAATTCTCCTGTAAAGAAAACCTCACTTCCATCTTCAGTAATAAAACTATCTTTTAATAGCTGTAATTGCATTTGAATCTTATCTTCTGAGTCTGGATTGCTATGATTACTTACATAATGGAAGCCATCATCCGCCCCAGTAAATCTAACGTGTTTCTCAGAAGTACATAATCCTTTTATTGGAATTTGATTGATAACTTCTACATCTACTTCTCCCGATCCAAAATAAAGATCTTGTTTGATAGCAAAAGCTAGGTCATCTACTCCCTTGTAATCAGCGAACAGGTATGAATAACTAGTGTTTATGCCTTTAATAATCATATACGTTGGAAATAAGTGAATAGCTATGTTATTTGACTCATCTGTTGCTTCTAATGTTTTAAATCGGAAAGCTGGAGTATTAAGTTCATCATGATTAACAACGCATTCTCCATGAGACCCATTTAACCGAAGGATTAGTGGGGTGATTCCGTATTTTTTTGCCATTCTTACGTTTTCCGTCAGGCGACAATCACCAAGAATATAAGATGGCTCTATGTTATCTCGAATGATAAAAGGTGTCCCTACTGGCCCATTTAAAGAAAAGCCCGCTAATACTAGAAAACGAGTATTCTTTTCCATATGAGAAGGGAAAATAAGTTGATTGTACGTATACATTCTTACCCCTCCATTAAAATATTGTATTGTTTAAAATCTTGTATTTCTGATATGCGGATAGCACGCATCTTACTTCTTACAGATTCTACCTTAGTATAGTAGATTTTGTAGATAGTTTATTACTTTCCTAGATCTTGAGTATGATCCACATTTGTTATTTCCATGTACCTTCATTTTCATAAGAAGGTTGTCCGAATTTATCCCAATCTGCTTCTACATTTAATTTTTTTACCAGTTATTAAGTTTTGTTGAAAAACACCTTCTACCTACTTTTAGTACATCCCAATAGTATGTTTTTCAGCGATGAAAAAATAATTCATCTCGAGATAAACTGAACAATCTGGATTCACCTCTTAGGTCACTTTATTTTCTTTGTCTAATGTCACCATATTCAAAAGGAATAGAGCCTCCTATAAGTTGGCCAGCGTTTTCTCATCTACCCTTATATGGATTAGGATGAAGTAAACCTCTTTTATAGGTACTCTGATACCAAAGAATAACCTGCTCTTGCATTTTCCTTGTTTAATGTTTTATCGATTTTTTCTTTTCTTACTTCGTATTCAGACATATACATTGCATATACATCTTGTAGAAATGAGTCATACTGTTCTTGTACAAGACTTAATCCCCCGGCCATTTGATTTAGGAATGATTCCACACCAGGTGCCTTGCTTGGAGATTCCAAATGTTGCAATGAATCGTACATGTTTAGGTACATCGTATTTCGAAGTTCCAATGCCATTAATAATTCATCATGCGCACGCTTTTTACGAGAAAGATTGTTAATGTTTTTTAACACGTCTCGATATTGTTTCTTATCTTCAATTTGTTGATTAAGTTGTAACTTCAATGATAGCTGAGTTAATTTGAGCAAACCGGTAAGTTGTTCTTTTGTAGAAGCCTGATTTTCTAATAAATTCATAACCCCTTCACCATCAATCTCGCTACCTATAGCTAATCCAAATTTAATAGATTCAGAACAATCTTGTGAACCTATAAGAAGACCATCTATAAGAGAACTCACCTCATTAAGTGTCTTTTCTTTACGAACCACAACGTCATAAGGGCGCTTTGTTTTTGTATATTCATCACTTATCTTGAAGAATTCAGGTGAACCGTACTGTGTTCTTAGGGCATCATAATATTTACTCTCATTGTTCCTATAGAGGTTTGTAACTTGATCAAACCATTGTTTTTGCTTCTTGACTGCTTTTTCAATTTGCTCAGTAAAACCGTTATTGCTTTCTGGTGTCTTAGGAATATTTCCATCAAGATAATTCTTTAAAACAGTTTCTTTAAATAAGAAATATCCTTCCTCTACTATGGAATGCAACTCTTTTAGATCTTCATAAAATTCTAACTCTAAGCTACCCTCCACATCTTCTGCGTACGAATGAACAATATCTTGAATAAGTGAGTTTGCAGGTGCTTCTGGATTTTCAAAAGTTTTCTGATATGTTTCAAAGTCAATGAAACCTTCGTCCCCTATATCTTGTTCAAAAAATGGTTGTGACTCATATAACTTCTCAAGTTCTTCTATAGAAATAGGAACTTGTAAGCCTTTCATTTTTTTCTCAATATATTCAATAAGTTCATTAATAAGCTCTAGTGTACCTACAAATTTATCATATTGTTTAGCTGGCTTTTCTTCCGGAATAAACGAACCATCTTCATCGAATTCCTTTTGATCTTCCCCTATGATTTCTTCTGTTGGTAAATTAACAGTAAAAGGTTTATTTGGTTCATACTTTACGCGTGGTCTGTATTCAATAATGGAACGCTCTAATTCGGTATCCAGTTCAACTTTTTTTCCTAATACTTCATCCATATTGTTGTCCTCCTTCTTATAAAAAAAGCAACAGGCCCAATGCGGATACCTGTCGCCTTTATTATTACCCTCCGCGGGAAGGCATGTTCATATCGGAACCACAAATACCTCAACCCCAAACTTTGCAAGTTCTTTTTTAAATTTGGGTGGGTTTTCTTTCTCTATTTGTTCTAAATCATTAGAACTAACTGAACGTTCCTGCTGTTTACACGAATTGATAGATATTTTCTTTACCTTCGTTATTTTCATAGTGTTTGATATATTAATAAAAATTATAGTTCATTTAGGTTATTTATTAATGAACACTAATAATCCGAACAATAATCCATTTAAAACATGTTCGTCTAAGCAAGTAAATGTGGGCTTACCTGCTCAATAATCTCCTTAGCTGAATTACCTGATGTAAACTCCGCTTTAGAAATTTTAACACGGCTAATAAGTTGAAATTCCCCAAATAATATATCTATTTTCCAAAACTCTAGTCTTGTATGATGAAAATCGTAAAGATAGTATTGAGTAACAACAACTTATGTAACTGCTCAATTTTTATCCATTCAATATCTATAGCAAATGGACTATTATGAGTTAGTAATGTAGTATAGTTGTAACCAATGCTTGCTGCTCCGTCAATATATTTTTATTAAATACTTAAAATTCAGTAAGTACCTCATGTTCATAAGCAACCCCAGTAAGGTAGTATGTCCTCATATCCTAAACGTTTTTTATTCATTTTTACGTCTTTATGCATTTTCATTTGAGTCTATGTTTTGAGGAATGTCCCTCTTCGGCATATTGGAGTAAATAGGATTATAGATGCTTCTTTGATAATGATGAATATAGATTCAAAATTTTTATCACTCATATAGTCTACTTCTGCTATTTTCTTAAAACACACTACCATTTTATTATTTCCTCATGAACTGTTCATACTCTTACATGATGCGTGACTCTATCATCTCCCCTAGATATAGAAGAAAATCGTAATGCTCTGAATCAATGTGCTTCAATCACCCGTATGGACTCAATTCTTGTTGACGCATTTCACATCCAATGGAATTGTCGTTGCACCTTGTTATTTATATTAGGAACGCATTTAATACAGCTTCGGATTAGGGGGTTTTTTCCTTTTTTTAAAAATTAGAGTTTCCCTACGTTCATCACGTTACCAGCAGGAATGATTACCTGAAGGGGCATTACAAAGGTGTTATATATCGTAAAGATGTTAGAAATTGTAGTAGCAACACTTACTCTTTTTTTCATTTTTGTATTCAATTTCTATCTATGCAAAACATTTGTACATGGACTAAATACAAGAATATCTTCAACAACTAAGTTATGATTCTCTGGAACAAACACATCATAAGTCTGTCTCTTACCATAAGGAATGATTTCTACTACTTCTTCCCATAATACATGAGAATCAATTAAGTAATGTAACATTGCAAATTGTAAGTTCTCTGCATATTCACGAGCGTTACTTAAAGAAATACCTTTTTCTGTACGATAACGACGATTCCCCTTTCCTACCACTTCAGCTTTTGTCATTCCTTTAACAATTCGTTCCTTTTCAATGTATTTCCATACTTCTTTAGGGAGTGTTGGTTCAGAAGGTTTCATTTTCAGTGCTCTTTGTTGGACTGCTTCATAATTACGCTCTGGTGTAGCTAAATGTTCGAGGAATAATAAAATAGAGGAACAGTGATAAACCATAAGATGGTAATAAACAGAACCGTTCATTTCTTTTTGAAGTAAATTCGTTTGGATACCAAAACGTAATAGTAAGTGTTTTAGGTCTAATGCAAATTGTCGACACTTAGTAGCATACCCGATTTCACTAATACGCCCGGCGCAAAACCAACCACCTGCAGAATACAGACTTCCTAAGAAGAACGCTAAGTGATCCCTATCCAACTCGTAAATAAACGAAGGGATTTTTTTTTCTTCTAACTCTCTGTAAAACTCAAAACTTCTAAAGTCCATTAGATAGACTGTCGCCTTCTTATGATGCTCATGATACGTTGTAATACCAATTGCCTCACAAGATTTTTGCAACGACTCACCAACACCTTCATAACGTACTTGGAAGCTAATGCTATTCTTATTTAAACGTCCCGCAGCGAGCATATATGCAAGAATTCGAAGTTTATTCTTTTCTACTTGTTTTGTGCCATACACAGTTAAGAACTTAGGTGTAGCAATTCTTTCTCCGATATGGAGTGCATCTACTTCTTTCCATCCATCGACTGTTAGTACTGGATGATTTCTTGTAAGGGTAACTCGTGCTCCATGTTTTGTTACAACAGCGAACGTATCTTGAACACCGTTATCTTCAATGGAAAAAGCTTTACTGTTCTTTAATTGATAGAACTCATTCAATGTTAATAATGGTGTAGCGATACCATCTAGTTGGGACTGATAAAGCTCTCCTATCGACTTATATTCTCCCGTGTTAGGATTCATAATTCGTTGGTTTTCTTCTATACATTTGCCGGCACGCTCACCACAATGTAAACCTTTGCGATGATGTGACTGTCGAATAATTTGCTCTTGATACCAACTTGGGCTTACCCCTAGGTGGTGTTCTCCCCTTTGAACAGGATCGTGAATAATTTGGAGCATTTCACGTTCAAGATTAATAATTTCACCCATATTTCCAATCCTCTTCTCTAATACCTTCTAGATGTGTAGAAACTTAGTAAGGGCTTAATATTTTTGCTTCTCCACCAAGTGCACTTCTTGCATTCATCTTACTTCCTTGGATAGCCTGTACAGCTGCTTGTCTCATTGTTTGAGCCCCTCGCGTATCTAAAAAGTTACCCCCAACTACATTACTTGTTGCATATTGTGCTTTCCACCATTGCTCACTTTGGTGATTGAATTCTAGTAACTTCCAGTAACCTTTTTGCGCATAGTATGCACCTGACAATCCTCTATACAACCAAGGGCTGGAAGCTGCAAACATCCCCTTAACAGATGCTTTAGCCACCGATGTACCAAGACTGTCACCGTTATATAAATTATATGCAACTCTGTTTCCAAATGTAACTGGTGGTGAAGTCGCTGCCCGGTGTATTTTTTTAATTTTTTCAAATGCCATCTAGACTACCCCTTCCTATTATTGTGAAGACCAAATACAATACTTCCATCAACGTTTAAATTTTTAGAAACTCTTTCTTGTCCTACACCGTCATACATCATAATTTCTGGCGATCCAATATACTGATAGTCATTCATGGTTGCTCGTTTAAGAGGTCCCATTTGATATTCAAAACTCATCTTAGCTTGATTAAAAGCAAGATATCCCCCTCCAACAACAGCAAAGTGTTTTGGATTTATTCTTTTACCAGTGTAAAGATTAGCCAATGTCTTTTTCTTATTTTTTGTATCAATAAAAGTGCTCTTAATAATATTATTTGGAGCATTTTTAACACCATTTACGGCCTTTTTTGTATTTAGAACACCTATTTTAGCAAAATTTTTAATTGAATTTAAAATAGCCATTTTTTATCCTCCTATTTATTAGATTAAAAAATTCCTTCTGTTACTTGAGACATTTGTTTTTGAGGTAATACTTGTTTTAATTCGCTAGATAGGTCACCCCATAGTGATCTTTCTTGCTTTTGTATAAATTCTACATATTTGCTTAGTAGTAGGATCCATGTCTTTCGAATCCCCCATTTGCGTATGTATACGCATTTAATCATTAGTTTCAAACAACCACTAACTAAAGAACTACGTATAGCACCCGTTTGTACTAATCGCTACTTATCACTTTACCTACTGCTTGAAGAGTATCTATATCAGCCCGTTTAATAGCCTCTACCAAAGAAGTGCTTTCTAATTTTTCTTCTCTAAAAATTTTTAACTGATGAATTTGTTGGATTATTTACTCTTGCTTCTAGATGGATAAATTTCAAGATTTTTTATACCTACTTTTAACTTCTGAGTCACCATTATATTTGATGCTCAATTATTGGGACCCGCATATCCAATAGTAGACATACTTGAACAATTTGTTTTAGAACGAATAAACTTGTCTACATCAATTACTTTTTTTTAAGGAGTTTATTAGTATTTTTCATGCTTCTTAACAAGTTATCTGCAATTGAAACCATACACTGCTCCACTCTAATTAAATTTAGCATTCCCCATCTTATGATGACCTGTTCTGGATTCAAAAAGATTAAATACGACTTCTCCTTGATTTATGTTCCCATATAAATTTCTATTCTTCTCTCTTTGCTTCTTCATTTTTTTCCTAAGTTGAAATTCTTGTTCTCCTTTAATCTCTTCTGTATCATCATATCCTTCAATTCGGCGTCCTACATCTAAAACAGTAGCAGTAACAGCATAATGTCCCTTGCCGATAGCAGTTCCAAGCTTCTTTCCAGAAAATTGCATTCTACTTCCCTTTTTAGCTTTCTTGAAAATTCCTTTTTCCTCATCAAAAATTTCACTTTTTACTAAACCTTGCACAGGTTGAGTTTGTATTAAGTGTTTCGCTCCATAGGCAAAACCACCAACTGCACCCATTGCAACCTTTGACCTGTTCTTTTGTAGAAAACTAGATGTATCGTAAGTTTCAATTTCACGCTCTTTAGTAGCCATAGATAGTACCTACTTTCTGTATATGATAAAAATGATTTGACTAAGCATTACTAACCAGCGAATGATCTAACGTCTGCTATAATGGATTCTCCTCATCAAGGAAATTTGTCTACGACACAATTAACACTATTCTTAAAGTTTTTTGCCAAAGCTAAAATTAATACTTTTCGAAATTCATTTTGATTCCTCATGTAGGTGAGTTACTTAAATAAATGTTATTTCAAGGTTTTTAAGTATGATTCATTTTGAAAAGGTTAAAACACTTAAGAGCATAGATTATCCATCAAGCGCTTCTCGTTTGACTTAACACCTAAAAGGTACCTTCATGTTCAATGTAAGCTACAATATCAGCGATTCTTTTAAGCGCGTCTTTTGTAGCGTAATAGACACCTAGTTCATAGTCGTACTCATCTGGATTCATACAAGCTGATTGTCCAACTACTTCAAATCCATTGTTCATTTGAAGACAAACAACAGTAGTCTTTAGTCCCACCTTTGCTGACTCCTTACGTTTCACCCAATGATCAAGTAAGTTTTGTTCAAATCGTTCATACCTAAGCCCTTCCATGTCCTCGCCCTCCTTTCATGACTTCAGGCATAACCTAACCAATTTGTCATATTTTCTCAATCAAATACTGTTAGATTCATCACAGAATCTCCTATACCTAACTTGGTACACAGGCGAATCTTTTGTACTTTTTGAATTACAAAATGGTATACGGAATTTGCAATGAACAAGTTCACGACTATGAATCCACAACAAAAAATGCATCCTCAACAGATTGCGTTCTTTTTATTTTCAGCTTAATTATATAAAGCTGAAATCCCGCTAGAGGATAACTCTCGGGTAGAACTTTTAAGAAAGATATTGAAACAATTAAACACATGTTGACTAAGCTAACGTCTGGTGTGAAACAAAATTAAGATTTAAAGAATAACCACTCTCTTTTTTTAATATATAACTACCAATTTCTATTTCAATATCACATTCTCAAACATATTACAAGTCTATAAATTTTCCAGTCAGAGGGTTAGGTTAAGTCGTCTATTAAATAGAAGGAGATTATCATGAACGAATTCATTACTGTCACTATGAAAAATAACAAACTGTCATATAAACAAATAGAAAGATGATTACATGAAAAACTATCCAACGAGAGTATCCGTTATCAAAGTGGATGATAGTTCCTATTATATAGGACTGCAATTCTATCACTCTGATACATGGATGACATTAAAATATATATCTCATCGCTACTCTTCCTATGAAAAGGCTGCGGCATCTTATAGAAAACTTGAACAACTTGGTTACATGGATTCGGTCCTATATAAATATGAATTATATAGATAACATTAAGATTGTCAGCATGAACCTGAATTGGATAAACGTATCCGTCGTCACTTCAAACAACTGACTCTTGGAGAATGAAACAAACATATATCAAAGTGAAGGTTTAATAGATATATTTGTTTGATATTTTTAATTCGAAAGGAAATACAATTAATTTCTCCCTAAACAACACAACGAATTAAAAGGCTGCAAAGCGCTTTTTCAGGAAAGCTTTGCAGCCTTTTCATATTTCTAATCCATAACACATAGTAGAACACGATAATCCCTTTATAAAGAAGCAATTCCGTCTATATTAGAATTCAAATATTTTCACACAGCTTTATCCATTCTTTCCAGAGTAGAAATCGTGCATATGATAAAAAAAGAACAGCTTAATTTACGAGATCAGCCTATCAAAAACGACCAATAATGCATCAATCAATTATTTAGACTTCTACCATAAGGTGAGATTCCGTTAGGAATATATACAATTTATTCTCTTTTATTTTTAAACTAGGATTATATCCCTTAAGATATATAGTAATTTTAAGATAATATAAAACAGTTCATAAAAAATCTAGAAATAAATTTAAAAAATAAAAAAAGGGAGCCGGAGCCCCCTCTTTTCAACTAATTTTCATTAGTTCACGAACATTTACTAGTCCATTACCGAACATATCATCGGCACCTTTTTCTCCAAGGTCAACCGAATGCTCACGAATTAGTTGCATGATTTGATCAGGAGTTAATTTTTTGCCAATATCACGATAGTAAGCTAGAATAAGGGCGATTACCCCCGCTACCATTGGTGTAGCCATAGACGTACCAGATAGTTTTGCATAGCGATTGACAGGATATGTACTATAAATATCTACACCTGGAGCAGCTACATCTGTTTCACTGCCGAAATTAGAGAAGGTGGCTCTATCAAGATTTCTATTAATCGCTCCCACTGCAATTACCTCATCATATGATGCTGGCCACCCAACATGAGTATTTTCATTACCAGTAGCAGCAACAATAATAATACCTGTCTCATGGGCACGTTTAATTGCATTTTGTAGGACAGGACCAGGATCATTCGAAGAACCTAGACTCATAGAAATGATATCTACTTGTTCAGAAATAGCCCAATTAATTCCCTTTACAATTGCCTCAACTGAACCAGAACCATCGTCTGCTAATACCTTAGCAATGTAAAGCTCAGCTTTAGGAGCAACCCCAACGATACCAATTGAGTTGTCACACCCAGCAATTATACCTGCACAGTGCGTGCCGTGCCCCTTCCTATCCATTATGTCAGTAAAATTATTTGTAGTAAAATTCATTCCTTTTTTGTAATTGGCAGCAAGATCCGGATGGGTAGCATCAATACCGGTATCTAATATAGCAACCCTAATCCCCTCTCCTTTTGTAATTGACCACATTTGAGGAGCTTGAATCAAATTAACACCCCAATCAATTACTTGTATAGGTGCCACTGATTGAATATCAATTACATCTGATTGGATTTTAAACTTCATTGAAATCCCCCTATAATTATAATAGTTACTAAAGATAACCATTTTTTTTAGAAGGTTCAATAGGAAAGTATTTTATCTCCTAACTACTTCATTACAAGATAAAAGTATAAATAGGAGCACCTTGAAATTGATGGTCTTCTTGTCATTAACATTAAGAAAGTAACACCAAAAGTAAGAATAAAACATAAATAGTTAGCAACTTACAGGTCAACTACTTGGGTAAAAAGATTCAGTTAGCCTTTTTATAACTCGACCGTTTAACTTTATTCAACGCTATTAATTGTTCACAAGTGAGATAGTCATGAGGGAAAATATCCCCACCTTGGTTTGGAAAAAGATCAATACCTGCTTCTTTTAAAATCTCATCCACCAGTTCTGTACAAATAAATTTATTCCTTCTATCTAGTTTATCTATTAGTTTGTTATTTGGAAATTTCGACTTTAAATATAGAGAAATTAATCGGAGCCAATCATATCGCAAACCCTTTCTCTGATATGAAACCGCTGTAGAGATAATAATATCTTGTTGTTCTTTCGTTAACGCATTCTTATTCCTTAACACCATACATTCTAAATTACTAATAGAATATTTCTCCCTTACTATAGAGGATTTAGTATTCCAATCTATCTCTATGATATATCCTCCACCAATATACAAAGCTACATGTGTCCACTTAGAACCTGCCACCTTTTGAATTATCTTTGAGATAAGAGACTTTCCACTTACGACAATAATATCGCCTACTATCATATTGCAAACCACCTTTCCAATTTTAGCAAAAAAATAGGGACCTCTAATTAGAGGCCCCCAAGAAGAGAGAGAAGTAAAAAGGAGTAAATAACATAACAAGCACATATGAGGATTCAAATCATATGATGAACGCTACATTATATATAAGCTATTGCTTTATAACACTCAATCTTCTAAACCACGAGCTCTCGACTGGATAACGTCGACAATATTATCCCAGTAAGAAGGGTTCTCTTCCCTTTTCCATCAGCAACTAAACCTATGCAAATTAAAGTGATGATATTTTTCTTCATCATATATTCTTTTTATTTCCTTTTTAGTTCACTTATTAAACACCCATTGAAAAATTCAAAAACCTTCCAAGTAATGTGCATATGTACTACTGCGGTATAGAATTACTCTTTATTTCTTAACAAAGATGCCATTTTTCTTTCTTGGAATCTTTTCAATCCCAATGCATGTATATAAAGATGGCCCAGAAATTCTTTTATCTTGTTATAGTCCCTCTACAGTACTTCTTTGCCTGCCTCACAAATCATCTTTTGTTACATAAATGATTCCATTGTCTTGATATCAGAATTTACATTAAACAATAGATTCAACCAGATCCTACCTCATTTTTCTCTCCATAAGCCAATGGGAGAATAAACAAAATTATGGCTGCGGTGATACGAAGAAGCACTCCATATTCATCTATCTCACCAATTTTGTAAAAATAAGCCGTACCTATAACTCCCCCTAATGCCCATCCGTAAAAGAAATATCTTAATTTCCATAAAGGTTTCTTGCAGCAGTCAAGAATTTCTTTTATTTCTTTTTTTAATGACTCAATAAATTTCTTCATATTTCATTTCTTCCTCTCTCTCTATTTACCATTTGAGCGTAGTACTTATCTCCTGCTCCAGAAACTTCCCTCAAATATGCCATTTCAGGTATGAATTCGAAGAAAAGTCTCTCTCTAAAACTACTCAAATTATTTTTAATAATATGAAACTCATAAACTGATTGTTTATTTTGGATGTCAGGTCGCAGCTAATAACCTGTTGATTGTTGGCCACGTAGCAAGATACTTCTTTGTAGCAAAACATTACAAATTTTACTTCATATAGAATCTTTACGGATTCCAGTATCTTGAGGTAGATTCACTACATCTAACCCACGCCATTACGTGTAGCCACATTTCACTACACAAGTTGAGACTATATCACGCTTTTAAAGAGAAAAATGCCTCCCATTCGGATTTAAGAAATGCTCACCTGCTCACTTGAACCCTACTCCTTTTGCTGAATCCCAATTTCATTAATAACTTATTTTTCATAATTAGAGTCATAGTTGTTTTTTCTGTGAGGATCTTTTTAATCTCCAATTTCATCCATAACCCTTTAAGCAAGGACAATCATTTGATTATTCATTTTAGTCTCACCTTTTTCTTCTCTCACAGGAGCGTTTGTAACATAACCTTTTTTAGAAGAAAGTCAAGATAAAAAAAACAAGCCGAACTCTTATCCGCTTGTTTTTTCATAAATATAGAATTATTCTGACTCAACGTCTTCTTGAATCTTTTCTACTTGAGTCACTTCTTCTTGAATTTTTTCTTCTAACACAGTCTCATCCACTGGTTCTTTAACAACTTGTACTAAGTCAGCATTCGTTAAAATAGCTTTGTACATTTTCAATTCTTCTTCATCAATATGACGAAGTACGTAATCAAAGACATATGCATTTAGCTTTTTGCCTTCTAACTTATCAATAGCATTAACAAAGCTAACATAATTCCTTAAACGTTTATTGCTGTCATTCTTAGTAATGGACGGCAACAAAGTTAGAGCTGGAAGATATAATGTTTTATTCTTTAAAAGAACTAAAAGTTTATCAGCAATCTCGTTGTCCTGGTTAGTTGCAAAAACAGCCGACTTTGCTTCATTTGTAGTTGCACTAATTAAATTTTTGAATAACTCAATCGCTTCATCAATCTTCTTCATATAATTCATTTTCAACACCACCTCTCTACAATAACTTATTACAACCTTTCCTTTATTAAAAAATCAATACTAAACATGAACTACAGTTAGGAATTGTCCAAACAAGAATTTGACAATATACATTACTAAAGGTTGTTGTATACGTGTAAGAGAGGTGATAAAAATTGAAAAGTCCAAGAAAAGAATATGAATTTTCAGAAAAATGGGTGGAATGCTTAAACTGTTCCCAAGAGTACGTAATCGAGTATGTAATTGATGAGAGAGATACAAAAGGTTGCCCAGTTTGTGGTTCTTATGCTCATGAAGATCCCGCAAGTGAATATAGCAATTGGAGCGCTTAAAAAATGATCGAATACATTGAAAACAATAATTCAGATAAACCACAAGTTAATATATATATCGGAGAAGACGAATGGGCGAAATATTCTTTTCAAAACAAAGTTCGATTATTGTATCGACTTAAAAACTCCGACAATGTACTAGCTAAAGAATTGGTAAAATCTATTTCTTCATTAATAGAAGAAGAACAAAAGATGAGCGAGATTGATTACGAAGCAACAGTAAAACAATGTGAAGATACGATTGAATGGTTTGAATAAAAAATACGTACCAATATTACTTGATTTTTGAAGCAATTAGACACTTCTTACCTTCACGTATACGAATAAACCAACAACAAACATCACAGATTTTAAATCCGGGTATAGAAATTATCTATGTTTTCTGCAAAGAAAACATAAGATATCCCGAAATAACTATTCCCATTTAAGACAACCTATTCCTAGCAGACGAATTTAAACTGATTGGAAAGTTCATTAATTGAGTCACACAATTATTGCTTGATTCAAATTACTAATTTTAAAATCAACAATAACAAAACAGATACTTCCTCTAAATTTCCCCTCAGACATAATCTATGAGTAACTACTATTATCCTTTTCATGAACTATTCTAATCCACGCTTGATTAATTCTTTTATTTTTACATTGCACAGATAAACATTTGTCTTTATATAGAGACGAGAATAAAACAAAACGCCTTAAGGGCGTACTAAAAGGAGTTCGTACCGAAAAAAGCAGGTGAAGTTTCATGTGCAAACCTTGCCCCATGATGAACTACTGCGACGGATTACAAATTTAGCTCCAGATAAGGAGGTAGTCGCTGCATGACTCCAGATGAAATTGGCATTATCGAAAAGATTTTTGTTAGCATTACTGAGGGTGATAAACCTTTTATGGTTCTCTTTGCGATTATCATGCTATTTGCTATCTTTATGTCCATAAAGGTTATGGGATATGTTCGTAGTGTTAGTGATAGTCACAAGGATCAAATGACCTCTATGAATGAAAACATGAAAGAGCAGCGTGAAGACCATTATAAAATGATAGCGGAAGATCGGCTTCGCTCTGACAATCGTGAAAGAGAATTATTCGTAAACTTAGAAAAGAACACCCAACAGCTTGAAGGTATTGCTACAACATTAAAAGAGGTACAATTCAATTTCACTAGCTTAGAAAACAAAGTCACTCAAAACTTTGATTATCTAGAGAAAGAAATTGAAAGTGTTAAGATTAAAGTTAGTAAAAAAGAAAACTACGAGTAATCGTGTTTTTTTATTATACCTAAATTTTAAAATGCTTTAATACCAAATGGTTTGTGTTCATTTTCCATCCCTTCTGGTATTACATTTTTTAAGGTAATTAGAATAATAATTCGGGCAACCAATTATATTCATATGAAATTGAATATCTTCTGTTTCAAAATTACCTTGAATATGATCGTGTCCGCAAACTCAACGGCCTGCATTTATACAAAGAATTGCAATACTATATTAAGGATTTAGCTCAAATCCTATAAACAGGTTATACACTATTGTAAGATACGAAAGAAATACATCATCACCAGCATAATTAATCGATATGTAGCTTAGAATCATTTAATAGGTTCTTAAAAAATCCCCAATCACCTCGTATCTTGAGAAGATATCACCTGGCATCTACTGTATACACCTGAAGTAATTAATGTCATTAGATTAACCATAATATGTTTTTAATTGACGTGTTTTCTTTTTATAAGATGCTCATATTAGTACCACGTAAAATACACGTCTATATGTTATTTATGCTATGTTGGAACATAAGCTTCTTCATCGAAATCAAAAATTTTAGTAACTGCACCAATATGAGTCTGTTATTCATTACGGTTATATTTTGTTTCGATACCTCAAAGTCACTTCAATACACAAAGTTAATGTGCTTTAAACAAGCAAGTGTTATGAACTGAAAAGTATAAGTCAAATTCCTTTTCTAATTGTTCTTATCCCCACAATTTAATTTCCTTTTGATTAAACCTAGTATTTCTAGGCTGTAATTTCCCTAAATTTATTAACTCCGGCGACCGCATCAATAACTATTTAATTAATACTTTTTATCTATTTAAATAAAATTAATAAAAATGTTAGCGTTAAACACCAACAGCTGATAATCTTGTACCAACTCTATATGAAATCTGTATTTTTTCCACATCTTTCTTACTCTCCATAACTAATTTATTTCTTATGAGCTCTTCTTGATCAAGTAATCTATTCAATTCAGAACGTTGCTTGTCAGTAAGTTTATCCAAATTCTCATTTATCCATATAGATTGCTTATTAGATAATGGGTGGAATAGACTTTTAAAAACGTGGCAACCACTACACCCCTCTTTACTTGACCAAGGATATGTGCCAAATTTTAAAAATTCTCCCCTAGTTGCAATTTCGTTATAGTTCGTTTTATTTTTTATTTTATATTTTTCAATAAGCTCATTGGCAAGTTCGCTATGCTTACCGTAATCACATTCATAGAAAATACCATCCGGTGCTAAATATCCCGATAACCCATATCTCATTTCTCTCATTTTTCTATTCCCTCTTGTTCTGTTAATTTATGATTTTTCTAGCTTTTACGAACTGATGTTCTTATTATATAAAAAATAAGAAGAAATTAAAACAAATTTTTGATATTTTTTACCAAATAAATAAAAATTTAAATTTCTTTTCTCTTTTTAATTTTAAGATGTTCTCAAAAAGGGAAAAACTCTATGAATATAAATTTTCTTAATCCTTTTGAAGCATACTCTTCTTTACTGTTTCCACTATTTTAATTTCACAATGAGGAAAATATTTAAACCTATTACCTAAATATTTCATTACAACACGCACTGTTGGACTTGATTATAAAACACTCTGCTTTCTTCTTGTAAATTAGCTTGTTCGCATAACTTTTCAATTTAAGAATTAAGAGGAACAAACTCTTTTTGATTTTAAAGCGTTACATTCTAACTTAGAGTTATACCAGAAATTCGCAAACCTTATATTTTCCTCAAAATAAAAGAGAGACGTAAATACGTCTCTTTCTTTCAAGTATAGTTCATTTATAGTGAGGTACATATCAAGAAAGATAAGTCTTATACTCCTATAATAGGACTCAATAATTAAATTTTGAGACTTTCAAAAAGAGTTACATAATAATTCCCCCTTCTCTTAGGTACCTCTACTCTCCAAAAAATTCTCTGCTGGTGCAAATCTTGCCTCCAACAGTATGTCATTGATAACAAATCCAATATTGAATTCATCGTTTTCCAAATCTAAATAAATGGGTTTAGCTTTCAATTCTTTTTTAATATAGAGTTCATCCATATCTTCAATATTATCCTCTGTAAGTAAGTGTCTTCGATCTTTATTAGGTTCTAACACTGCTATGCCTATAGATGGAAAATACAAAAGAACATTAATTGAACCCACTTTAACATTTTCTTCGAACATTAAATGATAAAAAGAATTCTTAATGATCTCTATCGCTTCTTGCTTATTCATGACTAATTCCTCCCTCAAGCACTCCATCTTCCTTTATACCACATTTGCTAAAAAGCTAAAAGGTACCTTTTCTTATAATTGCTAAATTGAGCTAACTCACCTTTAAATATTTTAGATAATACTTTACACCCTCATTTCTAATGGTTCAAATTCTTAAAATAAGTTAGTCCAGGAAGGAATTATTGTGCTTAAATTTATTAACGTTTGAGGTGAAAAGTTATAGAAATGACAGATAACGACGATATAACCGTTTTGAATTAAGATTTAAAAATTCTCTTCTTGAAAACTCTCTAAAAAGAAAATACAGAAGAATTGAGTGAATTGAAACTCTTTTTGAGAATATAAAATTTCTAAACCCTTTATAAGGACTAATCAATTAATTTAAACATTAATACATTAAAAAACTAACAAAAGCTTTGGACACAATACTTTATCTTATAAAAAAATATAGGACTGAGATAGAACCTATCTACACGATTAGTTAGCGTAAAATCTTTTATAGTACCGGTAAAGTAAAGAAATAAGACACTTCCTATAAAATTATTTTCATCTATAAATTAATAGATACAGAAAGTAAGAGATACAATGATTTCAGAGATGCTGTCTATGTTAGGTATGTGTAGACTTACATAAGGGAGGTGTGGTTGCTTGAAGATTTACCGTGGTAATATAGGGGTAGATTTATCTCTTGAAGAATTCTCTAGACTTATAGTAGATGAAGAGAAAATTGATGACTTGCTCAACCTCATATATACATTGGAGATGGATGAAATAATGAACTATAATAGAGATGACATTCAAGCTCTTGAAGAAAGCCTATTCCAAGAAATTGCAGAATACCAACGCAAACAAAATTCAAATGACACAACTGCAAAAATGGAGTATATCTTAGCCCATTTAAAAAAATACGAGCGTTAAAGCTCCACAAGATGAATACATTCAATCTCTATTGTTTGAATGTACAGCAAGTTTGAAGTAGATTGGGGTAGAAATAGTCCAGCCCTAGTTATTATCAAAAAATATTTTCCAAATTACTCCAACAAATACTTTGCCACCTAAGATTAATGTATCTATATAATTATTATTTCTCACCATCAAAATAAAAAGACTCAGGATAAATTTCCTGAGTCTTCTCTTCTAATGGCCTTTGGAAAACTTAATATAAAAGATGTTACTCCAGCTGCTGTGCCATGAACAGTTATTCTACCTTTATACAAATCCATTACTTCTTTAGCTATGGTCAAGCCTAAACCAGATCCTTGTTTTGAATTCCCCAAATTTTTCCCACGATAATAACGATCAAAGAGAAAAGGAATCTCTTTTTGATCAATAACAACCCCCGTATTGGTAATGGAAATATAAACCACATTATCAGTTCTTTTAGAAATAGTATCTATTTTAACTATATTTGAATTCATTGAATACTTAACAGCATTATCAATAATTGGACTCATCATTAAGAAAAAATGGTTCCTGTCTATAAATATCTCAACATCTTCAGAATCATAGTCTGTCTCAAAAATAAAACTCGGATAGGTTTCTTGCTTAAATCTTAACAAGAAATTTACTAAATATTTCACGTCATAGTAATTGGCACTATCAATATTTGGGATTTGTTTCAAACGGGCTAGTTCCAGCGTAGTTGATATAATGGCCGTTCCTCTAATTATATTATCTTCAATAGCATTTAGTTTTTCAGCAACTAGTTTTTCATCACTTTTTCCATATAATTTAATAACATCAACAGATTGTTTGATTGCCGTAAGATATGTCTTTATCTCATGCGATACATCTTGCATGGAATTAAGGTTGTTTTGTACAAGCTCATGCATCCTGTCTAATACTGCATTAAAACGATGAACAATTTTTGATATTTCTTCTCCATACAAAGGATCTTCAATCCTTGTTTGATAATTATTATCTACTACATTTTCAAAACTTGAATCGATTGCACTTTGTAATGGTTTAAAAATAAATTTTAAACATACTAATACTGACACAACTGAAAAGAAGAAAAACCAAATGAACATATATAGGAAGTTTTCCATGCTATTAACCATTTGCATCTTCAAATTAGGTGTTATATCTTTTTTTATGATTATCGTGTCATAATGACCTTTATGTTTAAAAGAATGTAAAATCTCACCATATGCTTTATTTTTTTCATCAATATAAAAATTATAACTATCTTTATCTGCAGTAGCATCTAGTGATTTCATATGTGCTTTAATAGAATCAAAAAAGGTTGGGACGAATAAGGTCAGTATTTGAGCTTCAAACATACCAAATTTATCATTCTGTTCATACTCAGCTGCATAATGATAATCTTGTGCTCCTTGTTCACCCATGCGAATTTTCATTGATTCACCTGGATAGCTAATCTGCTTAAAGAACTCAGAATCAAGTTCCTGTGATGCACTTATTCCTGATAAAACTATTTTGTCCTGTATTTTCTCTACCCTGGAAAACATAGATTCAAATTCTCTTTGAGTTGTTAGTTGTAGCTCATTATAAATAGAAAATAAATTGACTGGTATTGCTGAAACAAGAACAAGTATAAGGGTTAATAAAACTACTTGCACACGTAGTTTATCACGTTTCACAAAATTATTGAGAAATTTCCTAATCTTATTTCCCATTAGGTATCACCTCTCGATTCCTGATGCAAGGGTATGATTAATGTAAAAATGTTTTTTCCATCTTCATAACTCTTCACATGAATTTTCCCCTTATATAAATGCATCACTTTTTTGGATATTGTTAAACCCATTCCGAACCCTTTCATTGAATTTTCAATATTCTTCCCTCTGTAATATCTATTAAATAACTGTGGGATTTCCTCTTCCTCGATTTGAATACCCCAATTAATAATATCAATATATACGTAGTTTGGATATTTACCTTCTCGAATATGAATGACTATCTCATTACTATGCAATGAATACCTAACTGCATTTTCAATGATAGGATTTAAGGCTAATACAAAATGTTCTTTATTAAAATGAATAATTGGCCATCTTACATCATATTTACTAATAAAATCAAAATCAGGAAAAACCTTTTTTATATATTGTAGGTAATTCTCAATCATTTCTTTTACATCCTGAGATTTTGTAGCATCCATATAAATTCCCAGGTCTAATTTTGCAAGATCGAGAAATGTAGACATAACTTTTGTAATTTGTTCAATATTATCATCTATTGACTTTAGTTTTTGTTCTACAATTAGTTTATTATTTGTTCCGTAAAATCGTAGCACATCAATAGATTGTTTGATTGAGGTTAACTTATTGTTTACCTCATGTGATACATCCTGCATGGACTCTATATTAACTTCAATATTATTTTGCATTTGCTCCATAATACCATTGATTTGATGCTGAACAGTGCTTATTTCTTTTCCATAACTATCCTTTATGTCTATTCTAGCCTTGTAATCCTTTTCTTTTAACTCCACAAATGATTTATCAAGAGCTTTCCCAAGGAAACGAAATACTAGGCCAAGCCCAAAATAGTTAAATATACTTATAGCAATAATAAAATACAATAAGTAAATAAAAAATTCTTTTTGATATTTCTCTATTAGCTTTATAACAATTGGTGTTACGTTTCTTTTTACTATAATTGTTTCATTATTATCTCCATGTTTAAAAGTATGCTTATAAGTCATATAATAAAGGCCGTTTGTTTCATCGTTACGAATTGATATGTTACCTAATTTATTTATTTCTTTTTGATGTCTTTTAACTAAAGTTTCTATTAAAAACGCTGCAAAGTATTTATCTACACTACTTCTTGCTTCTTCGTTTTGTTTAATGTAGAAAGTGTAGTCAGTGTTATTTGCTGCAGATGAAACTTTTATTTCTTCATCTTTTAATAGAATTCCATCAAAAAATTCCTGATGTATCTTATCAACTCCGCCAATTCTCCAAGCTTCATTTTCAATCTGAATCGCCCTGTACTTGATATGACTAAACGCTTCTTCCCCATTTTTTAAAACAACAGAAACAAAAAATAGTAGCTGAATGGGTATTGTAATTAAGGTAACAGCAATGACTGCCACCGCCATTATCTTCATATGTAATTTATTATTTTTTATCCTTCTAGCAACTAGAAACTTCAAGAACATAACCCTTACCTCGAACTGTTTTGATTATATCAACATCAAGTGAATTTCTTAACCTACGGATATTTACTTCCAGAGTATTTGTTTCTTGAAGTTCTGAAGGATCATATCCCCAAATATTTTTATATAATTCTTCTTTAGAAATAATGTGTCCCTTATGAATGATGAAGTAATGTAATAATTCGAAAAGTTGTTTAGTTAAATGAACATGCTTACCCTCAACAATTACTTTGTGCGTTAATAAATTAATCTCAATATTACCGCATCGAGTAATTCCTCCGTTAGAAATATCGTTACTACAACTTCTTCTTAAAACTGTTCGGATTCTCGCAAGCAACACCGTTAAGTCATATGGTTTTGTTATATAATCTTCTGCTCCCATATCTAAGCCTTGCATAATATCTAGCGGTTCGCTTCTTGATGTCAGGAGTAAATATGGAATTTTCTTTTTTTGATTCACTAACCTTGCAACTTCAAGGCCATTTGAAATACGAGTATTTAACTCTCCCACTGTTTTCTTTAACATGACATCTAATATCATTAAGTCATAATCATTAGATACAGCAGCATTGACTGCTTCATCACCAGTAGTAAACCAATCAATATGATAATTTTCGCTTCTTAAAATCATTTCAAGTGTGCTACCGATTTCAACTTCATCTTCAAGTAATAATAATCTGTACAATTTTCTCCCTCCCACAGGTCTTTTAAGTGCGAAATGTTTGAAAACAACGCAAAAAATCTCCTGTTAGAAGGCGAAATTAAGCAGTGAATTCGTTTATCTTTCCATAATTTTTTTTGTACATAATGCAATTAATGTCTGTAAAAGGTACTACTTACGAGTAACGTTCAATCTTGTAAGTATCATCCAAATTCCTCATATTATTTTTTAACCTTTATACGTGAAACACTTTTTATAACTACATGTACATTAACTTTTCTGCTTAAATCCTCTTTTAAAACTTGGAGTAATTCTACATTGTGCTTCATTTTCTCACTTTTGTCGTATTCCTAAAATTCTGGCCTACCTATTCAAGATTGAAAGCATACTTATAAATGTTTACACACCTCAATCATCTTTCACGACATATTTGCCACGAATGAATTTAATCCTACATTTAAGTACGTCATCGTATAGAAAAAATCTAATTAATTCAGTATTTCTGCCAATATAATCGATAGCTTTTTCTTATTTACATACCAATCTGAAATAGAAGCAATACTTTCATAATCCATTCTTAGTCAAACACCTAGCATACTCGGCATTTCAACTACCTGTTTTAAATGTTGATTTAGGTCAAGTTCCATTTTATCTTTCAATTCTTCTGATGTATAGACTTTTATTTCATTTAGTCGAAAAACGTTTTCCTTCCTATTTATATTACATACTATACTCAACTACCTACACTTTCACTTCGTTTAGAAGAGAAAATTCCTAAATAAAGATTTCTGTGGAATTCTAATTTATTAGACCATCTTCACAGTCCATGCGGTTAGAAACCTTATCGCTTCATTCTTTAATTTGAGACTTTGTCCAAATAATTTTCCATATATTAATGAATTCTAGCTACCTTTACTAGCTGTTTATTTTAATGAGAAGATTCCTTCGTTCTTATTAGATTTGAAACCCAGGATACTGTTTAGTTTTTGAAAAAGTGTGTATATGCATCCGCAATGTTGCAAATAGACGACTGAATCGCAATACTATCCACTTCTTTTTGCAAAATAAACACTTTCTTCATGGCAGAAAGTTTGTGAAAGCATATACCATATGTCAAACCTTTCCCTGTATCTTTGTATACGTTATCCCAAAGAGAATAGAAAGTGATTGAATATAACATGTAAATAGCCAACTATTTTATTAGTTACCAGTGCCTGTGCTTAATTTGGTTAGATACAAAATTTAGATACTTTATTGCGCCTCATTTCTTTCACCTCCATTTCGATATACGTCTATTATACACCAAACATACATTCGGTATATAGTACCACTTTATGTATGCGGAAAAATTAATATAGCTCCTGTCATCTCTTGTCCGAAACAAACTCATCTTCTCTTACTTACTTCGCGTTCTTTGAGGAATGCATAAAAATGGCCCATCAAATAATACAATGGGCCATTTTTATACAACTTTTTTAATTTTATTTTTCTTAATATAAAGTATTACGCTATTCATTGTACTTCTTTCAGTTTGTTTACCTAAATAATAGTTATACCAAAATTACTTTTCCTTCTAATGTTCCCCTGACTTTCTCAGCAACCGTGCCCAATGATATCCATATCATCAACTAGTTAAGAAATTCTATCTTGATATCTCTTCGTCCAAAGTCATTCATTCTGTCAGCATCTGTCATATAAATGTCTACTATGTTCCCTTTTATAGCACCACCTCGATCTTCGACAGTGTAAATTCCGTTAATATATGGATAAGAATCACATGTAATTCTTACTCTTGTTCCCATTGGAACCGAGCGATCCATTGCAATCATACCTGGTTGTATTGTCTTACCTGAAGCTGTTATACCTGTAACTCCTGGCTCGTTTAATGTATAAGCAGTACCAATCCCCATAATCGTTCTAGAAACACTAGTATCTTTAGCAGTAGGAGGATCAGATTTGTCTGATGATGGTTTTTCAGGCATCACTGGCCTGGCAGATTCCTTCGCTTCGCGCAATTGCTTAGCTAAATCTGCATTCTCTGCTTGAAGTTTCTGATTCTCTTCTAGAGACTGATGTTTCCCCTGGTTAATAGCTTCGTTTTCATTTTTTATTTCTTCTAATTCAATAGAAAGCTGTTCTGTATTAGCTGCAATTTGTTTTTTTTGTTCTTCTAATACTTTGTTGTTTTCATTCGCGGTTTTTAATTCTAGGACAGTTTGTTTATGGTTTTTCTCTAAGGATTTCACTTCTTTGTTTAACTCTTGAATCTCATAAAATTGAAATCCTACACCGCTAGCCACTACGGTTGCTGCCGTGACTTTTAAACAGTTCTGTATTATTTTTCCCTTTTTGATTTTTGTTTTCATTTTGAATCAAGTCCTCTCATTATTATATTTCTGTTGTTACAGTAGTGAGAAGGTTAGAAGTTTTTATAGAGAAGTAAAATAAAAAAGAGCCCTCCTAAAAGAACGGACTCTTTATACATTATTTTTATTCTTTAACTTCAGGAAACTCTTTCTTTTCGAACCACTGATGACGGCAAGCACGCTTTAAGCATGTATACTTAATCCTTGTTTTCCATTCATCTTTATATGCACGAGGATTTTGACACTCCGGGCATGTATTCTCGACGTAACGTTCTTTGTATGTATTCCCCTTTGTCTTATGACCTCTTGATTGTGCATTATATGATACGATTTGTTTGTTCTCCATATAAACTACCTCATCCCTATGCAAATTTTTAACAGTTGTTTTACCTTAAAAATCATTTACACCATAATATAAAATGTCCAAACAGAATATAAGCACTTACACTTGATTTTACAAGTCTTTATTGTAATTTTTTATTATTTTGATATTCTAAAAAATCATAGAGGATTGACAGCCGCTTTCCTTCGAGGGTTTGAACGAGTTTAAAATCATTTTTCACTGCCTCTACATTATAAATATCTCCAATAATGAAACGCTCGATATCTTCCATTATTGTGGCTAATTCCTTATGAGCAGTGCCGAATTTATCTTCAAAGTCTTTTGCAAACAGAATTGGAAATGAAGCATAAATTCGATTAAATTCATTAATCATATAACGATGAATATACAGCATGTACTCCTTCATTTCCCGAATTTCTTGTAAACCAATAGATACAGCCCTTGATTCTTGTTCTCTATTAATAGGAGGTAATGGCATTTCACCTACAAACTCTTCCAACTTTTCATCTTTAATGGAAGGAGAAATATATCCCTCAGTTGATTCCCCCCTATCTTCATGCGATAAGATTTTTTTCCCTTCTGCTCTTAACAAGACCTCTTCTAATTTATCTCTCGATTGATCAATCACCGCATCATTCTCTTCTTTGTTGTTTTCTAGTAGTTCACCAAATGTTTTCTCAAATATATTTGATTTATCTTTGTTTGACATTTTATTTACTACTCCCTTGTTATATGAATAAGTATGGTGAATTCGGCTTCTTTCAGTAATATTATTAAAACCTACTACTCTTCCAACTGAACCTTGTCTAAAAATTAGAAGCACATGGACATCTTTTTTAGATAGACATTCCCGCTTACACTTCTTGTAAAATTATCCCTTGGATATAATTACTGGTACCACTTAATTTTCCTATATCATACATAAAAAAACTAATTAAATTAGAATGAAGATTCTATGATATTTTATTTATTTACAAATAAATCTGATTATTATCTATAAAAAGAAAGCCATCATCATAAAGATGCCTGCCCTCTTCATTAATTATCTATTCCCACCACCAAGAAATACTACTAATAGACATCTTAGTTGCAGCCATTGAAAGATTAAACATCATTTTTTTGAGCATTCGTTTTTACCTCCTTAATTGTTTTGTCAAACTGTTTTTCTGTCCGTTCTTTTTCTTATGGAAAATATTAAAAGTAGAATAAATACTAAAGTTGAGCTAATAGTTAAAAATATTAAATTCAAATCAGTACCTTTTACATGTGTCATAAACATTGAAGCAGGTAGAACAATTGCCGCAACAAGAGAAATTCCTATCACTATATATTTCTCATATTTAAAACGTATTTTTTCGAAATCAAATTTAAAAGTCCACTCTTGAGAATAAAGAACAAATGCTAATAAAGCATAGCTAAAACCAGATGTAATATCCATTGCATAATTCCTCCAAATATGCTCTTTCAATTCAGAAGGACTAAAAAATCCAAGTGAAGCAAATATGATCATAATTTGAATAATAAGAGGTATAATGACACCTCCTGCAACAGTCACTACAAGTGCCCAAATAATAGAAAGCTTCTCTATAGCAGCTAAATAAAGGAAAGTTATCAGCATTCCTATAATCGGTACTAAATAACCAATACCTTCTTGTTTATTAAAATAGATGGAGTAATTAATAATACTAGTCAAAAATGAAAGTAGAGAAATCACCGTAATGTTTCGATGGAACCTTAAACAGAATATGGCGCACATAATTGCATAACTGCCAATTCCCAAAATTGTTTGAGATAAAACAAACCAACCCAAGTTTGCTGAATTCAAATTTTTCACCCCCTAAGATATAAAAACATATGTATTACACTCTAATAATTTTGCCATACTCCATTTTAAGATACCAATTAACTTTACATAAACATTCAATGAAATTATTGTCATCTTTCTAAATATTCTCACTAACTTATTTTTTTATTTCCCTCCCGGATTTTTTATTTCTTGATTGAATGATCTCACTAGATAAATAAAGTAGATATGTTTCATCAAAACGAAATAACGCAGTGGGGTCAATTTTCTCAAAACGCTTCAAATATATATGTAAAAACAAATACTTAGGATTAATAATTATTTTTTAAAACTTATATTTATAGCTTTTTTATCTTTTACCATTAAGTAATCCCGGGTTTTAAATCTGTATTTTTCTAAACGGCATTCCCAGCTGTTTGCTTTTCTTTCTGGTTTCTAATTTCTAGGCCCTTCCTTGAGTATTCTTATAAATCCGAATCTCTTTACATAATTTACAAATTGCTGCATTCTCATATTCGCCATTTGTTTCTTACTACACTTATGCAACAAGACCCAACTCCTGATCACAACGAGTTGTATACTTGTAGTTGGTAACATCCTCTTTCAGACCAGTGATAGTAACAACTCTAGATTTGCAACAAACAGCTTGGTATCTAGATGTTACTAATATATAATGATTCTTAACCTTAGAAGGTTTGCGGTATTTTACATCACGAGCAAGATCTCGATTAATTTGCATTACAACACGTTTCTTAGAAGCAGTTCTTTTTCCAACACGTTGCTTATACCTCCTGACGGCATGTTCTGTAATTATCATCTTGAGCTTCCCCTTTCGGTTATACAAAAATATTTTCTATCTAATTGGTTTCTATTAAATTTTCTTCACAACTCTCAATAGAAACGTAAGCAGTTAATTTGAAAACGTCAATAAGTCGGTAAAAAAATAAGACGAGCATTTAAGCCCGTCTTACAAGATGACATTATTCCTTAAGTTCTTTTGTCTTTGACGTTACCTTGTTATCATTTATCAATGTCAGCACTGATGCGATAAATGTAACAACAGCAGCAACTTCTGCTTCACCTAATACAGGTAAAGGTTGATAGCCTTTAGAAGTCAAATACTGATTCAACCAGGCTAGTACAAAGACAATAATTCGAATTAATGCCCCCTTATTATCCATTAAAATATCTTTAAACATATGCAACACCCCAAAAAAGAAGATATGGTACTTAATCACCATAACGAATTACAGAGATTAGAGCCATATCCTACTTTTTCTTCTCCTAACTTAAATCACATTTGCGAAATCATGTTCTTAAGGGAGAGTAAACAAGTTCTATTATTGTTGCTATTTAGCTTTCACTCATTGGTGCATACAATTATCATAGTTTACCTTAACCACATATCCAAGTTCCACAATTTTTAAATCCACTATTTTTCTCAAGGCTAGTAGGAATTTTTAATTGCTCGTAAGCTTCTATTAACTTATGAACTATATCCTCTGATGCAGCTTCATCCCCTAATTTGAATTCCCTCTTTCAAACATCTCTTTAGAGTATTAAGCGAGGGATTTCAATGTAGCGGTTTTTAATATTGCTGTTGTTAATAATTTTAGGAAGCCAGGTTAGCCCCTTTCTTGTTCCTTATAATCATGATTAACTGGTAAATTTAAACTTGTATACATATATAAACCAAACAAGTGACTTACAAACATCTTTACCCTAGTACATTTACCTTTCTCCCTACTTTAGTTAAGGGTATTAACTCTAAAAAAAGGGAGCCTCTTTCAAGGAGCTCTTGAACTAATTGGCTAAGACTTAACAATCATTCATGATGTTTGAAAATTGCTCCGGAGTCGTATGCTTAGAAATAGAGCGGATAAGACATGATAAGTTAGGTTGTTGTTTTGCAGCAAACACTGCTTGATCAATTACTTCCATATACCCTTTCCCTTTACACATACAGCAAAATCCTTTCTCCGTTATACCGGTGCTATCACACCATGAACATGAACGATTCTTTAGCATAGCTAACCCTTCCTTTCAAAAAATATATACTGAACGAATGATCGTAATCCTCACTTTTTTATAGCAGGAATGTATTTTAGTTGACCATTCCGAACTGTCTAACATAGGAAAGTATGAATCTACTTCATTGAGTGTATTATGAATGCGCGTAGAATAAAGATGAGAAACTATTGGTAGGAACAATTTATATGTTTGCTGACTAACAATAACAACAATATCTTTATCCTTTAATTGTTCACCCCTAAATTGAATGTAATCAAATCCTCCAAAAACAAAGTTTACATCTATTAAATAGCAATAATCTATTTTCAAAGGTATTGGACTCTCTTATAGGAAGTACTGTATTAAATCAATCTTTAATGTTTTGTGACTGAGTAAAAAAATTTTATAATCCATAATTAATTTATCTTTCTTTGTTGATATGAAATGGGTCATATCATCTTTTAATCGACAAAACATTCTATTATCAAAACCAAGACTTATTAATTGTAGACATTAATTTTGTAATATTCATTTATTATCCTTCCCCGTTTCGTATTTTGTAACAAGTTCCTGTGCACGCAATAGAATTTCCACATCTTCATACAACTCAAACTGTTTTACGGGGTCCTTTTCATCCTTAGCACGTTTTTCCACCTTTTCAAGAAGGCTTCCAAGATTAAAAGTTTTTTCTTGTTTCATAACTTGTTTAGTTAAATATTCATACTCTTCTATTAAACAGTTGGATAATTGTTCTACAGATTTTTCATGCGATAAAGTTTGTCTATAAGAATTATAAAGGGTCATCGTAAATTGATGGAGCCCTTGTTTTAACTCCGACCGTAACCTTCTCTGATCACTCATATAATCACCTCCACCAATAAATAATCTATTTTAAAATGGTAAATCATCATCACTGATATTTATGTCATCAGTGAACATTTCAAAGTTATTTTGTTGTTGATTACTATTATTATCAAAGGTAAAAGATACAATGTTATTTGCGCGTAATTCCCAGTACGTAGTTTTATCCTTCTTAGAAGATTTCATTTTACCGATTACTTGCACAACAGAACCTTTCTTTTGGTATCTTTGTACCTTTTCACCCATTTTCCCCCAAACAGATACATTAAAGAAATCAGTAGTTTTTTTATCTCCATACCCATCATCTACTGCTACAGCAAAACGACAAACTGTCTTTTCACCATACGTATTACTCTCAGGATCACGAGTTAAGCGACCTGTAATTGTAATAATTTGATGCATAATAAATTACCTCCAACTAATGTTTAATTAATTTGGTAAAAATGTTTCATTTGCCACATAGTCATGAAGCTGTTTTAACGACAGAAATACAGCCGATTTAGTGGAGATTTTACTTTTCTTTAAAATCCTGTATAAAAACTTTACTTCTATTTATGACAAGTGAAGATTGCATTTCTTCCCTATTTTTCTCTATAAGTTTATTAAAAGGAGACTGCTGATAGTTTATTTACTATCTTTTTGAAAGAAATACCTACATATTTCTATTAAAATATGATTATCATTAGTAGTGTCATGACTTATGAAAATAGAAGTACTCCTTAAACATTTCATGTTATAGGAAAATGTTTTTAATGAAACAACGTCAAACTGCTTTTATGAGTTGTTAATAAATAACTCCTCTCAAAACGTAAGCACTTAAAAATTAAAAATCAAGGTAAAAAAAGAGCTTTCCCACGTAGTTTTTTTCTACACAAGTAAACTCTTTACATTAGGCGTATATAGTATTTTAAATATATCTAATCTGTTAATAGTACGAGTGAGAGAATAATCATAAGTTACCAGAAAGAACAGGTTACAAAATCGCGTAAACCTTACCAACTACTACCCACCTAGCTAGGAATCCTCTTCGACCATTAGTATATCTGTAGTATTATCGTTACATTAGTTACCTAGTACTAATTCATAACCTAGCCAATAAATAATTATTGTATTTCTAGTCTCATAAACCCTTGGGACTAAGTTGCTTAAAAATGTTTTCAACTAATATCAAACTCCTTTTCGTTTTATTAAAAACAAACGACCCAAACGGTATTTTAATCCGTGCTACCGCATAGGCTATGCAGAGCTATAGAACTATAATTTTTTAAAATGACGAACTTGAACCTGTAACTCTATGTGTGTAAGATAAGCGCTCTAACAGCTAAGCGAAGAAGAAATAGTATTTAAAATCATAAGTACTTCTCTTTTATTTTCCGGTATTTACTTTTTATATTTAAATTAAGGGCTCCTACCACTCCCCTAATCTAGTATCGAATACTAGGGTCTTCTTCCTCACAGCGAAGACCATCCTAAAATCTATTAATTTAATTTTAAATATATTTGCTAGATTATTAATAAAACCCTATGATCAAATGAAGTCAATAATAACTTTTAAATTATCTAAATAAAAAAGCAGACACAACATGTGCCTACTTTTTTGGAAATTAATATCTTGTTAGATTTGCATAAGATAGAGAAACCCAACCATCATGCACTCTCGCCCATCCGCCACTAATATCGTAGATATTCCACGTTTCTCCATTAGGGATAGTACGAATAATATCCCCATCTGTAGAAGATTGTGTACGAACGTTTAGATTTGCAGTAGTTGTAATTTTCCCAATTGGATCACGTTTTCCCGCTAGATTTTCTGGATTTCCATTAGAACTTCCTGCAGGAGTAAACTTAACATAAGCAGGACCTGCTGACACCCACTGGTTTCCTCCAACATTGTATAGACCATTAGATAGTCCCCAAGTTTGATACATTTCACCTTTTTTCACTGTCTTAACAACTCGTGAATCAAAGCTAGCAAATTCCCTTACATTAAGTTCTGGAACAAGAATCTCAACAACACCAATACCATCTGAAGATGGGGGTTGAGTTACTGGTGGTGCTATAGTTGCACCCGTACCAGTAAGTTCAGCTTGTACTGCTGCTAAGAAACTATTCCAGCGCCCTTCATCTAAGATACGGTGTGGGCAATTCTTAACTGCTCTAGAATTACCGTTTCGAACACCAATCTCTGTCCAACTCTTATGAGTACGCACACGATCAATTCCCCATCCGCGTTCTCGTAACAGTTGAGCAACGAATTTAATTGCTAAACTTTCAGCTTTTTCGTATCTTGGACCACCAGACAACGAGTAACAGATTTCAACACCGATAGATTTTCGGTTTCCATTCCCACTGCCATCTCCACAATGCCAAGCATTACGATTAACTGGAATACCCTGAATAACTTCAATATCATCTACTGCAAAATGAAATGAAACCTCATTGTTATTTCCAACCATGTAATTTATTTCGTTTTTTGCAGGAGCATCATTATACGTATTATGCACTGTAATATACTCTGCGTTCATAGAATAAGGAGCTTTGATTGGATATTTACTTGCAGCCACAAGATTTTGTATAACTGGAATGGCCATAGTCGTACACCTCCGTATAGATTAAAATGCACGACTAAATTAACCACTTCCTATTTTTAGTTCAAGGTTAAACTTAATCTACTTTATTGAGCGCTCCTAAATGAAGAGAACTGATATGTCTATTTTTTTCTGTACCGCACTGTTTTTACCATTTGTCTACTACACTATTTCCAGAAAACAAAGGTAGCCTTTTCCATCCTATATTCTCTTTAATACCTGGCTATTAAGCTAAACCTGCTACTACCTTATCTTCTACCACCTCAAAGGATAGTTTAAAGCCTTCTTCTTCAACTAAATAAGTAGCAAGTTCACTTAGGATATATGCTGTGTATTCGTGCTTGTACTCTACAGACTCTTTAAAACCTAACATATTTGCCTTTTTATAGAAAACAGAAGAAAATAGAATTTCGTAAACCTTAATTCCACTAGGGTCTAAGCAAACTGTTTGACTAGCAGCTCCGTCTTCAATGATTTCGTTAACAACTTCATCAAGGATACTTTTTATTTTTCCCTCAGTAGTCTTAGCAGGTCTTTGTTGTTCTACTTGATCTTTAATATTTGCAGCAAAATCTTCTTTGGTATTCACTTCGAATTGAGCCTTTATGTCTTCTACAAGTTTATTGAAAGCAGCTTGTTCCTTGATGAAAGCTGCAAGATTAGCCTTTGGTTCTAATTTCATGTAAGGAATCATTACTGAAAAATCCATATCTACTTTCGCTACTTGTTCACGAATTTGTTTAGAAAGTTGTTGAGTTGAAATTTGAGAAGCTAATAAGCTAGCAAGAATTGGTTCTTGTATTGTTTTCTCTTCAGATTCAATTCCTACAATAGATAAGAGTTCTGTCAATAATGGATCAGTGAAAATACGAGAAATTACTTCGTTAATCCCTGCATGAGTTTCATTACCTTGTGGGTGTGCATTTAATACTGTTTTAAATTCTATTACCTCTCTTGGAGATGTTTCTAATAAAGCCTTTGCTACAGATTCAATGTATTCTTTAGCTAATGTTTTTTGCATAGTTAAAATCCTCCTGTATTGTCTTAGTTTGCTTAGTTATTTGTTACTCGATTTATATAGCGCTCGCTATCTGCAATTTCAAAAATATGAAAATCCACTCTAGTTAAGAGGTGTTTATTAGTGTTTAAGAAATCTTCTTTTGTTTTTAATGTAATGCAATCTAATGTATAATTCCTCTAACTAGAAAACCAGATACGTGAGGAACAACTACATCTGGTACTGCATCCAGAACACTACCTTCTACCGGTCCTAATTCTTCTGTTGTCAATCTGTTCATATTCCTTTTGAATTCTTTAAAACTACAGACTGTATTTTATGAAGTGCATCAGCCCACCTCATCTTACCTCTTATTTTGAGTCGCTTTAAGAGGATTCGACGTTATATTTTTTTGTATGTACAAACAAAACCATTTGAGAACAAAAAGTCAATAGGTCAGAAGAAAATTGTACACTTGTAATTTTCATTAAATCAATAAGACGTTATCCAACGCTTTATTCTGGTAATAATTTAATTTCTCTCACTAACACACGAAAAGGTTCAAATCCATGTGAAACAATAATATCTGTATTTGCCCTTGATTTGAATTTACAATCTCTTTTTAAGGCAAACATTTTCCCACTCGCAATTACAACATCACCTTTTTTAGCACTGAGTTTCTGCCATAAAGTTACTGGTACTACAATTAGTAGCTCACCAAAACCATCATTAAGTGTTACATAGACAATATTAGCACTCGCAGTATCACTTAGATTATTCATGTTTACAATACTCTGAATCTGTCCACCACAAACAATTTCCTTCTCCTGCATTCCACTAGATTTTAAATTGTAGGAGAATTCGCTAATATGAGATTGTAGTCTCTTCATTAGTTTTGCTGCTTCTAACACCTCCGTATTAGTGTCTACTAGTACATCTAGTTCGTTATTTACATAAATTTCTTTTAGTATATTTGTCATTTGAAAAATCCTTTATCACATAGTTTTTTGTTTTTTCAATAGATTAGATTATATTTTTATAGAGGAATACAGTAGAATCCACTAAAAATAAAAAAAGACCACTGATTCGATAAGTCAATTCTCATCCAATCAAAACAGGTCCTTTACGATCTATTACTCCGATTAATAACTTCAAATATGCATTGAAAATTGCGAACAAATGCTAAATATGTCTTAATAATCAAGTATGTAATTACAGTCTACTTACTACATTAGTCAATCCCTCAATCACAGCAAGTTCGTTACTACACTTAATATGTCCCAAAGTACCATATGTTCTTTTACCATTGAAATATTTTCTAACATCCGTTCGTAACTCATTCAGCTTACCCTGCCAATAATAAAGACCTAATACTTCCTATTAGGTAATGATTTCAATTCTGTATAGATAATTAGAAAACCTTCACATACTAAGGATTGGTTAAAATCTTTATTGACAATACAATGCAAAACAATATTGCAATTGTTTCTAAAAACTTGATATATTCTTCAAGAATTCGCCATACTAATCTTCACACTTAACTTGTCCCTTATGAATTCTTCATGTATGTAATGTTGTATAACTAACAAGGTGATTAATTATATCTTTAACCCTACTAGTATTAGGAATACACTAAAATATTTCAGTTAAGTCGAAATTTTTTTCAAATTACTACACATGATTAGTAACTTTTATATTCAACTAGCTTCCTCGTACTCGATTTGTGCTTCTGGTTTTAAGTACATCTTCCGTTGTTCTTGCTTTCTTAAATGTCGTGGAAGGAACATCTTCGTACCGTTTAGCCCAAATGCAATCCTGTTCCAGTCTGTCAAGATAGTTGTTTTTAGCAACTTCGGATTTTGAAGAATGACATTGTATGCTTCACGTAACGTTAAGTCATCAAGATCAATCCCTTGTTCAGTAAGAAAATCAATTGTACTACCACGTTGAGTTAATAAGT
The DNA here is from genome assembly GCF_038007445.1 of Bacillus sp. FSL P2-0099. Taxonomy (NCBI): domain Bacteria; kingdom Bacillati; phylum Bacillota; class Bacilli; order Caryophanales; family Bacillaceae; genus Bacillus; species Bacillus sp. FSL P2-0099. Next base: position 55,268 of record NZ_JBBOXE010000002.1, on the reverse strand, counting down.
CATCTAAACCGTTGTCTGTTAACGCTAACAAAGCTTTGAACTCAGTAAATGTAAAACGATCTCGTACAATATGTTTATTTGTCGCCATTAAATCGTACTTGGCTAATTTTTCTGCAACCCTTTCTCCTTCTGCACTGTTAATTGTATAAATAGTAATATTAAGGCTTTTCAAAAATAATTCCTCCTAATGTTTTCTTAATGTAGGTAACATAAACACTTGATTTAAAAAATGCTAGTAATTTTATCAAAAGCACCACTTCATTTCAGAAAAAAATTGTAAACTTTAAAAACACAAGAAAAGTAGGAGCTTTAGCCCCTACTTAATTACAAAAACCATATCTCACTTAATTTTCCTATCTTTCAGATAAATGACATTATCGACATATTTCATTCATGTAACAAATAAAAATATATCCTATTTTGTTGAATAAACACTAGATTAACAAAGTTAATATTGTTTTTTAGTGAAAATAACATTTTTGTCATTAAATAACTAAAGTTAGTATTTGTAAAAAAGTTGATTGCAATCGCTATTTGTCCCTTGTATGATAAAACCAAGAAAAATAAACATCATTAAATTCAATTTGTCAATACATTTTCGAGACATTTCATAAAAATTAACCTAAAAAAATAGGCTGCGATGTTCGCCACATCGAGCCTAGGACAAAATTTAAAAGTAAGGACACTTACATTTTCGTTTTGAGTCTAAATTGGAATGCTTAAAATAATATTTCAATTTGTATTTGTTCTATTATGAAAATCTATCATGTTTAATAATACAAAAATACTGCTCTTTACCTTTTTAATCTTTTGTCCTTTGCAAACTATTATACTACCAATGAATCTGGAGGCTTTTTTATGTTAAAAAAGAGAATTAATATAAAAGATATACCAAACGAAGAGTTCTACAAACTACCTAAAGTTTTCATTTGGAAAAAACAATATCGTGAGAATTTAAGTATCGGTGCGAAATTACTATACATGTTAATAAGAGATCGATTTAATTTATCTATATATACAACACAAATTTCAGTTGATAACGGAAACGACACGCCTGCCTTCGTAGATGAAAAAGGTGATATTTATTGTATTTTAGATAATCAAGAAATCGAATTCTCATTAAATATTTCAAACAAAACTGTTACGAAGTTTATGGAAGAGCTTATAGCTGAAGAACTTGTATCCACAGAATCAGTAGATGGAGGCGCTAATCGAATCTACTTGAATGAACCCGATCCTAGTGGAGCGTCATTAGCACATTTCCTAGGTGAGAAAGAATTCTACAAACATGTTAAGATGCGTAAGAAAAAGAAGAAAGAACCATTAAAAACATTAGAAGAGTGTATAGCTACAGCTATAGATAAATACGGTGTAAAAAAAGTAGATAAGAAAAATTCCATTACTAGGGAAGGAGAAATTCCGGTACCTAGTAATGGAAAAAGTACACCCCTTAGTGAGGAGAAAACTCCACCCCTAGGGGAGGAAAAAGTACATCCTAATAATATTTATTCTAGTTATCTTGACCTTAGTGAGATTTATCCCAACGAGAATGATACAAACCCAAATAAATCTTCTAAATCAAAAATAGATGAAGAACCAATAGAAGAACTTAAAAATAATATTGTTTTACAAAAAAATAATTATGCCTTATTAAACCCTATCCTTGAACAAGTTGGGATTTGTCCCGATCTAAAGGCACTTAATGTTGTGAAGAAAATACTTGCAGAAGCTGGAATTACAACATTCCACAAGGTAGATGTATTAAATGCAATAGGTAAACATGCTATGAACGTCAAAAAGTATTTATCCCAAGGCGAAGTAATTGAATACGAACCTGCATTTTTCGCTAATAATCTTGTAGACCGTATTAGAGAGAATACTCTTAAGCGTCAAAACGAAGTGAAAAAACTGAAAAAGATAGAAAACCAACAAACCCATGAAACCACTTTTCATTTTTCTTCTTACAATTGGCTTGAAACAAATTAAAAGAGGGTTCAGTTGCAAAACATTTGATAGAAATATAGACCCAATAAAGCCTATTTAATGACAGATTATGATGCACTTCCAAATAACTTATGTATGAACCTAAATTCATTTTAAGTAGATTTCACCTATAAGTTAAGTTGGCCTTCATTACTTGCGTAACTTCAACGCCGTTCAATATACAAGTGGCTATTTCATACATCTTAAATTTCAAATCAGAACATACACATTTCTTAATGAAACAGAGGTCCTATTTCACTATATTATTATAATATTTAACTTTAATTATTTATATACTTTTCTCTCCTCTTAACTCATGAATTGCTATAGGAAGAGTTCTTGTTCTATAGCAATTCAAAAGTTGAGAAAATAAAAAGACACTTTTTCACAATCTTTAAGTAAAATTCTGTATTTTAGACATACGTAAATAGAACTTCCCTTAGTGCATCTTTTATGAAGTCACTGGAAGTTGCTCCGTTGATTTATTATTCCTCATTCAATTTTAAATACATTTTTAAAGCCTGCATTTCAAAATTGAACTTTTGTTCTTCATCAGAACAAAATATTATCTTTCCTTTATGTATAATTTGGACCTAAAGAACTGTTGAACTCTTTGATAAATCAACATATCAATATCTATATGAATCATATCTACCAACTCCTGGACTCATAAAACGTTTAAAAATCCCTAAAGTTATGTCTCTTAAATATGCTATATCAATATCATTATCTCTCCACTACTTTTTTATTGTTAGGGATTTTACCCCTTTGTTACATATTCTTCTTAACAAAAAAAATTAATTTTAAGAAATTTTTAAAACCTCTTTATAAAAGAACCAACGTTCGTGTATAATGAGAACAGATGTTCTTTTTGTTTTTAAAAATAATTACAATGTACAATTATTTAATCCTACTGAATAGGGTCATCTTAGATGTCGATTTTCACATTTTTTATCATTTTAACCAAGATGACTCCTTCTAAAGAATGCAACGATAAGGCTTCTAACCGCAAGGACTGTGGAACTAGCCTAATAAATTAGAGTTCGATAGAACTCTTTACTTAGGAATTCCTTCTTCTAAACGAAGTAAAAATGAGATAGTTCAAATCAGCAATATACTAGCGAAACCATTCGTAGCACAAACATATCCTTAACAAACCTACTTCAAGAAAGAGAAGAACAAATTTCACTTTTTGATAATGTCACGCAAAGAGAACAAGAGATAAAGCTAACGAAAGTAACGGATGAAATACGCACAAAATTTGGAGAGAATAGCATATTAAGAGGAATTTCGTATACAAATAATGCAACAGCAAGATACAGAAACACACTGTTAGGGGGACACAAAGCATAAACAACGCTAATATGCAACAAGGCCGAGGAATGGTAAAATGGGCGCGATTCGCCGGAATTCGTGAAATGATTAAAGAGAAAAATAAAGTAGCATCTCCTATTTTAACCTCTGAAGAAAAAGAACTGATTAAGAACATGCTTTTATGTTCCTTATTGTCCGAAGAAGAAATACTAATTACATATTATGAAGGCGGCTATTTACTTACTAACTATATGACCATCATCGATATAGATTCGCTAAATAGCGCTATCATATGTACGGATGCTTTTTATAATAAGTTGACACTACAATTTTCGGATATACTGGATGTAAAATAGAATAGATTTAAACGTTTGTATTGTTATAAAGGAGTGTATAAAATGCAAGGGAATCAGATACGAAAGAACGCAGCAAGAACAGTTATTCATAATGATATAAATAACTATCCCTATTTAAATATACCTATGATTATCAATGAGAAGGATGGAATAATTTACGAGGTTTTAAGCGCTGGTTTTCATAATAATGATGCAGTAGCAATGATAACAACTGACGGTTTTACTACAACTAGGGTAAATACACCAATCGTAACAGTAAAAAACGATGATAGTAGTATCCAAGTATTCCGTTTACCTTTAGAATTGGATTATTGGGTACTTTCATGTATGCGTGCTGCTTCAACAGGAAAAAATCCGTTCCCATGTAAAGTTGCTTTTGGAATCATTGATACTAAATGTCATGTGGAATTCAAGTGAAAAAGGAGTAAATTCATTTGTTCCTTTTATCGTTTTTGGAACAGTTATTTTCCTTAAGTTGATGGGCATGTAGCGGTATCCCTCACTATTATATCGTGTTTGCTGGGAAAACAGATGCTTATAATTCATACTTGAGAGAATGGAATTGCAGGTAGATAAATATAAAAACGAGAAGTCTGAAGCATTAAATAGTAAGTATCAACTATACAATGACATTCATGGTCTATTCAGCGGACTTATGTTTATGGGCTTCTTCGTTGGAATTGCGTTCTTAGCAATGATGGCAAGTTGTCTAATGTTTAAAGTTTTGTCTGGCGCATCAAAAGATAGAACGCGTTATCAAATGCTTCATAAAATCGGTGTTCGTCGGGAATTGTTAACAAAATCGATTTATAAAGAGTTATTCTTCGTATTACTATTCCCAGCAATTGTGGGTATTACGCACATACTAGTTGGCATGAACATGTTCAGTCCTCTTTTAGTGGATCCATACTATCGAATTTGGTTACCAATTGTTATTTTCATAGTGATTTACTATTTGATTACAGTTCAATTGTACTTCCGAAAGAAAATTAGTGTAAAGGGTTTACATATACGAATAATCAATATAATCTGTCCCCATTTATTGGTCATTCTAAATGGGTGCAAAAAATTTCAAAATAATAAATGTCATAGTACTACGACCTGCGAATAATTGATTCTAGTGTAAAAGCTCTACAATTGTATCATTTATTTAAGAACAGACTATTTCAGTAGTCTGTTCTTTCTACTTTTCATACAAAACGGGGTTACTCTTATACAGCATATCGAACTCAGTATTTTTTCGAATATTCGTTTCCTCTTCAGGGGTAAGATCTACTAGTTTCGGATTTTTTTAGCTTACTTCTTGATTTCAATTAATTTCAACATATCTAATTACCATCCACTATTCTCGGTTGTCAAGATTTTGCGTATCTCCGTATACTTCCCGAAGTTTTTGCTGCAGTATATCACGATCCCATAACAGTACATTGGTACTCTTCGCCTGATTTTGTGCCTGTTTCGTGTAATAATTATTTGTGATAACTAAACCCTGATCTAAATTGTAGAACGCAATTCCAGCAATCACCTCTTGTACGGCCTTGTTTGGTACTTTATCACTATACCGCTTTGCCTGTATTCCAATATTTAACCCTTTTCTTCTCGCAATAACATCTATACCATAATCTCCTGAACTACTCGTTACCTCTGTCTTATAGCCCATATTTTGAAATAACTGTGCAACAAACTCTTTAAACTGATATCCATCCATTGCATCTATGACTTCTATTGTTACTGATTCATAATCTTCCACATCAGCTAAGAGATCGGATTCATAATTTTGTAGAATCTGCTCTTCTCCTTGTCATAGAATGGAATAACTCTCTCATCTTCATTTATACAATCAGAAGAGAGTATAAAATAAATAGAAATTAAAAACATGGTGAACATTTTTGATGGTTCAAGACTTTGAACAGATTTTTCTTCAGCATACGGAATATTTAAACCGTAATTTATATCCCGATAAATACCTAGTTGTTGTGAACCATAGCGTATACCAAACCCATTCATTCTCTTTAATTCTATTATCTCAGGTTCTTTTTCTGCATTAGAAATTTGTATATACGCTATTTTTCTAGACAATTTATCTAGAACAAGTACATGCTGCAAATCTTCACTTACAAATTCGAAGTCAAACTGAAAATCTGATAATACCTATCTTGATTTCCGAAGAACATCCTCTTTCTCTTTAAAATATATTTCAAATCTTTCTTCTTTCGACAATTTATCTGGCTTTTTCCGTTTAAAAAATCCCCACATCCCCCATCACAACCCCCTGCACAGTTTACATATACGCTAATACTTAATATGTATTATAAACGTTGAGATAAAACTGAGTAATTACCTGTTACCCTTTATTTTATATATACTTTTCTTTAGCTTTGGCTTCTTGTGTAACCGTACTTTAGTCCCATTAATATCTAAGTCAATCTTTTCTTCCTCTAAAGCCTCCATTTTCTCTTTATGTTCTTTTTCAATTCTATCTCTTTCTTCTTTTCTCTTAGTCGCTTTGGGACCAATTACAAACAGAATTAAGAATATACTCACCATTACAACAAAAGTAGTCACTAGTACCTCTCCCCCTTTGCCAAAACTTCATACAACAAAATTCTTTTTAATGTATTAGACTTAACTCAGAAATCTAGAGGAGAACGAGCACTAGCATAATTACACAGAAACATTATAGAAATTACCTGCACTATTCCTCCTTCCCCTATATAAACAAAGATTATAAATGACGCAGCAAGGCCGGTACTATCAATGTCATTACAAATATAAAAATTGAACTATATCTCAAACTTGTACTCCATTTTCCATATTTGGGATGTTCAAATTTCTTATAAAGCATACCTAATGCTAGCGATATTAAAAACATTAATACAGCTGTCCCTAAAATTATAGAAGTAATTAAGCCCACCATATTACTCATAAAGGTTTGAAAATCAAAAGAACGTGTTGTCAACATTAACACTGGTAGAATCCTTATTAATAGAATGAGAATAAACGAACCTACTCCAAAATATATAGATCTTTTTTTCCACTTTATATGTTTAAACCATAAAGAGGCTCCAAAAACTAATAATGAAATTAAAATTACTACAGAAAGAATAAGGAAAATCACATCAAAAAATGCAGGCACACTCGCATGGACTACACCATCTACTTTATTTCCCCCATCTTTTATTACATCACTGCCGCCATTAAACAAAGAACCAAACCAGTCTACAATCCAATCGGTCATCCAGGAAATATCAAATGGTAAATCTTCATTTTTTATTTGTTTAGGAGCAACTGAATTGAGCATTTTCAAATTCTCCTCCCCCTTCATTAAAAATTACCCCCTTTACTTTAAGTATATAAATTTCCTTAACCAAAACTAAGAAAGTATTAAATCATACTTGATTAAATAGAAGAACCACACTTATGAATAGAAATTTCATTTGTTACATTTGTACACTCGCGTTTTGATAACGATCCGTTGCATTTAGCTTTGTCCCTATTTTGGAATAAGTAAAAAAATACCCATCCAATTGTTATACACATAATAATTGGATGGGTACTTCATTACACATTCTTTATTCTGTTTTTATTGACATAGACGAGTTTTATACATTTCATGGTGATACAAACTATAGTACCAAATTAAATAATTTTAAAATATTACTACGTAATTCACTCAATTTAAGAAAATAAAATTTCACAAACCTTTGATGATAGCTTCTTGGTTTATCGTATAGAACATACGCATGGGAAAACGCAGCATAATATCGGTTTTTCTAACCTTTTAAATGACTTAATATATATCTTTGCGTATTTATGTCTTGGCATTTTAATGCCGTTACTAATTCTCGATTAACATCTGATACAGGTAATGGTTCTCCATATGTATCAAATAATCTTATACCCAACTTACTTAAAATCCGTGTATTATTAAGATTCCTACTCTCTTGTGTATAACTAATAATAGTGCGTAAATTAACCCCAAAACTTATCATAAACCAACTCTCCCTCTTCAATGTAAACAGATATGGATATACTTCTATTTATTTTCGAGGAATCCCTTGATGCTTAATAAGCCCTACGTATTTCTCAATACCATAACAGTATAAGCTCTCTCTTTTTCTACTATAGTGCTACGCCACCTCTTATAAGAAGTATTCAATGGTAGCAATTGCAAAGTTAGTTTTTATCGGAAGATATCCAAAAAGAAAAACTAGAAAAAAGAGCACTAACATTCCCATCATTAGAATCAAATACTCTAAATAATACTGTTTATCTAAATTTCTTTTTGTTTTAGAAAGAAGTGCTATACAAGATATAGAAATAGCGATTAATCCTATGACTAAACTCATTCCTAACTTCGTTGTTTCTTTTATAACTTCTTCTAGTTTAGATACATCTTCTGCAATTGCAATTGCTACTGTAGGTATTATTATTACAGATAAAATACCCGTAAGACCAATAATCATCTTTATTTTTTCAAAATAATCCTTCCTTCTATGTAAAAATGTAACAGAAGAATATTTCAACAAATAAATCACAAAAATAATATATAAAGATTTAATACACCGTAATAACAATGTTCTTATAAATTAATAAAACATATACGGTATATTAAGTTTTATCCTATATATATAGGTGACTTTTATACGACAAAAAAGAGCTCTTCTATAAAACAGAACAAAAGAAAAATAGATAATCCTAAAAAATAATACAAATTATTGATACTTTCAAAAGACAAAATTTAAATTCCCATCACAATAATACCTATGTTTAAGTATGAAACATTCTACCTTCACTTATAGCTATGGATATCCTTATTTTAGAATTCCATAATATCCAAAGAGCTCTTTGAGAGATACTTCAATACCAAACCTCTTCAAAGAACCTTTTCTTTGTTCAAAAAGAAGTTCTAAAACTTTTTTCTTATCTTTGGCTCTTCCAAAATGAATTAACCTATGACAGTTCGGACATATACTAACTATATTTCCAACAACATCTAAACTATTTTCAAAATCATGTTGCATTCTTAACGGTATTAGATGATGGGCCTCCATATAATTTTCTCGGCTGGCTTTCGATACAAATGTTTCATGTGTGTCATCTATTTCACATTTAAATTCCGCCTGTTTAATAGCCTGCTTAGCTTTTTGGGAATCACGTGGCCATACTTCTTTACCAGCTTCCATTTTCAGGATTTTTCGTTTTTCTGGTTTACCCTCTTCCGCAACCTTTACATTACTATAATCCGAATCAATATTAGCCTGATACATATCTGCCTCTTGCTCATCCTCAGAAAGAATAAAACTCTCATTCAACACTTTAATAATATTATCAATAGATTTATATTTTGCTAATTTAATTTCTAATTTTGTTGAATCAATATTAGTAAATCCTTGTGGTTTATGGTTCAATTTGTAGCCAAAGAAAGCTGCGAATTCTATTGCTTTAATATTTACAGGTTTTAGATCCTTAATAAAATAGATGTATTCCCACGTTTCACCGTTATCGTTGGTTCTCCAAATTTTTCTAGCTACATCTGGGTTATGAGTCTTAGCAAAAATTGTCCCGAAAAACTTAAATTCCCCTTTAGAATATGCTAAAATCCCGTCACCCTCTTTTAACTTTTCCCATCTATCAACATTTGAAGAACCATGAGTTGCTCCCCACATACATACATTCTCATGTAATTCATTATCCTTAAGTTTAGTTACTGTATCGGCATCTAAATCTGCTAAACATGTAGAAATAGGATATTGGTTTTTAATAGTGGCTTCCAAATTTTTTATAGCACTATCATTACTTGCAGTAAAAAGATATAACATATTTAATTCCACCTTTTTCAAATTTCATTATATTTCTTTTTAGAGTCTCGAAATTTCTCTACTGGATATTTTTCATTGTTTTTTTCTATTTTGTTTAAAATAATCTCTTCTAAATCAATATCCAATTGATCTGCTAACAGCATTGAATAAATGAGTACATCTGCCAACTCATCTTTCATGTCTTCTTTTTTGGTTTCTACAGCTTCCTCACTGCTTTTCCACTGAAAATTCTCCAACAACTCACTCGCCTCTAAAGAAAGAGAGATAGCTAAATCTTTAGGATTGTGAAACTGCTTCCAGTTCCTATCGTCCCGAAATTTTAGGACTTTCTCTAAAATAGTTTGATTCATTTTTTGAATCCCCCAGTTACTTTTCATTGGTAAACTCTTCTATAATTATATATAACCATTTACTTCCATTGCAATAAAATATGAATATACAAATGTAAAAGATTAAAATATAAATAAGTACACATGTTTTATTAGGGGGGTATATGTATGTCCAACAGCAGCTTATGGTTAGATGAAATTATAACAATATTAACTGAATTAGATGGTACTGGCACACTGAATCAAATTAAAACAAAGGTTATGGAGCGTATTAAAATTGACTTGAGTAGATATCAATATGAATAGTCTATAGCTGCAAGAATTAGAAAGACCATTTATCAACATCCAAGTGAATGTGATATTTACAATGGTGAGCAAGATTTATTTTATGCTGTAAATGGTAAAGGAAATGGTTTATGGGGGCTTAGAGATTACGATAATAATAGTAATTCTGATTTAATAGACGGCGAAGAAGGATTTTTTGAAGGCAGACAAATCCTTAAGGTACATCTATCTTTCGAACGTAACAGCAAAGTGATTAAATTGGCTAAGGAGCGATTTAAACAACTACATGGTGGAAAACTGTTTTGTGAAGTTTGTGGTTTTGATTTTTATAAGGCATACGGGGAGTTAGGGAAAGATTTCATTGAAGGTCATCACATTGTGCCTGTCTCAGAGCTTAAAGAGGGCTCTGTAACCAAAGTAGAGGATATTGAAATGGTATGTGCAAATTGTCATAGGATGCTGCATAGGAAAAGGCCATGGTTAAGTAAGGACAGTTTAATATTTTCAATCAAAACAAATTTTTATTAATAAACTTATATAATCGAATATTCACTCTTGAATTTTATAATAAATAGGATAATAACCTTATATCTTCAAAGTTATTATCCTATTTTAATTTAACTTGGAAGACGAATAGACTCGCGGCTAAGCTTCCGATTATATACTGCTCTTAAACTACTTATTTCTGCTTGATGCTTACTCAAGAATTCTGCAGTAAGCTGTTTGACCATTTCTCGATAAGGTCTTTTTGGATCATTTATATGCTCAATGAGATTATCATATAACATTATTATACTTTGTACACGCCTCTCAAACATTTTTTCAAAATTAGGATTATTTTTCAACTGAGCAAGTTGTTTCAACTCCTCTACCTCATCACATATCTGTACCATTTTAAAATTAATGTCTTTAGCTAATATGGCTCTTTCATCGGTAAGTTCTTTCCTGTATAAACCATAAATATCAATAGACTTTTCTCCTTTATCAGAGCCTTCTTTAAACGTAACAATTCCCGTATCTATAAACACAAGATGTTCACTTGGATTATCCACACACGGATTTAATAATAAAGGCTCTTCAAATACAACTTCTTTTGGTCCTTTAGCTCGTTTACTTTCATTAGCCAAAGGAAAAAAATTTTGTTTATATGACCTATTACATCTCGAACATGATACCAAAAGATTATCCCAATCCATAGCTAACCAATAATAACCGGGATATACCAATTCTGGTTCTCCCTCTATTTTTATCGCCTTTTTAGGTCTAAAATGTTCAATATCTTCATATGAAGTCACATCAATTCGGCTTTCACAATATCCACATTTCCCATTAAACATTTCATTTAAAATTCTTTTAACATTGGCATTTTTATATGCCTTAAATTTAAATTTCGAATCTTTTGTAAAAGTTGTTTTTTTAGCATCTTCTAATTCTTTATATCCAATGGAATTTGGATTAGTTAAATTTAATTCTGGTGGCTGCAACTTTCTTTGAATATATATCATTAGAAATCTTACCTTTCTAAATACTCAATAGCTTCTTTTATAGTAGCACTAAATTCTTCATCACTTAAATCCACGTTCCTTTTTCTAGAATACGCGAAGTAATAATCTACCGCCTCATAGAATTTTTGTTCTCGTAATGTTTTTCCTACCTTTTCATATTTCGATAATTCACCTTGTAATCTCGTTATTTCCTCTTTTTGTTCTTCACTAGGACTTGGATTGGATAAAAGTAAATAATATCGATCAAATATTTTGTTTAGCTCCGGCATGGTATCATACAAGCCAAAGAATCTAGACGTTAACAATCCTTCTATATTAAATCCTTCTTGAGCAGGTAGATTTTGATTGATATATAATTCTCTCTCTTCATCCTCTAATAAAACCGCAACTTCACCGTCTATAAGCCCGCGAAGTGATAATGGATTATGAGTAGTAGAAATAAATTGGACTTTCGGAAAAGCTTTCTTTAATCGACGAACAATTTCTATATTCCATCTTGGATGAAGATGTGCATCTATTTCATCAACTAAAACAATTCCTTCAGCATCAAAGTTGCGCCATCTATTCTTCATAACCATCATAATATCAACGGCAAGAGCAATAATTGTCTGATATCCATCACTTAAATCCTCTAATTTAATACTAGAACTAGGAAAATTAAAATATATTTCTTCATTAACTCTATCACGTTCGATTACTACACTTTCTAAAAACAGAGACTCAATAGCTTGTTTAACAACTAGAAAATCATCATCTAAATATAATAAATAGTCTCTTACATTAACTAACGGAATAAATGGATTAAAAAGATTTTCGGTTCTTGCCCAAGTGACTTTTAAATCTATATTCATATCCTCTCTTGGAAGTAAACGTGTAGATCCATATCCTAAAATTAGCACCCTAGGCTGTTTATGATTTTGACCACTAAAATAATTCTGTTTTTCATCTAAAACAAGGCAAATAGGCTCTATCATTCCAGACAAATATACCTTTACAAACCCTTCACATGAACCATTACTCAAGTATTCACTAGGTTTCTTTTTAATAATTTCCCCTCGTTGTTCCTCGCCCATTAATGTTAATGCTATAGCCTGCAAAATTGAACTTTTTCCTACTCCATTTTCTCCTAGCAGCATTAGCCAAGGGGCATTACTACTCTTACTCTTCCTCAAATCAATTTTCAAATCTTTTATACCCTTAAAATTATGAATCTCAATCTTTTCAATAAAACGCTGTTTTACATAATACTTATTTACGTCTCTTTCGTTTGTTACATCAAAATAATCGTTACTCTTTTCTATATTAAAATAACGCTTCTTTTCGCTATCAAAATATTCCTTTTCATTCCACTCTTCAAGCATACTTTTTAATTGATTTTTGGATACTGTGTTGTCTATAAATTTTTTAAACTCTTGTAAATATGGAATTTCCCTGTTTTTAAATACCCAATTAAAAAGTATAAACCTTTTTAAACCAGTAAACATTGAATCTGAATTTAATTCTTTAAGAATATGGTCAAGAACATAATCTCCTCTTGTTTCGGCAAATAAAGAGCACAATTCATTAAATGTACTATATTCTTTGGAACGAAATTCCACTAATCTACTGCGGTTCAAATTTAAAACATCAATAGTAAATTTTCCTTTTTGGCTTCTATGATACATCATTCCATCCTCATCATAAATAAAATGTCTCTCAGGATAATCTCTACTAGGGTGTACCAATAGACGCTTTTCATCTGATAATTCTCTCGCGTCAGCATTTATACGAGCTAAACGCCCTTTTACGGGAAATCGATTACTTTTTGCCCTTTTACATTCTACACAAATAGAAAATATGTTATCATCTTGATATTTCAACCACCAATAATGATCAGGATAAAACTCACCGTCTACTGTGTTTAATGCTCCCTTTATCGGTCTATAAAAATCAATATCTAATGGTATAGCTTTCATTGTAACTTCGCAGTATGAACATTTCCCATTAAAATATTCATACATAAATCCCTTAACTATATTATCATCTGTAAAATTAAATTTCTGTAAAGACTCCTCTTCTATTAACTCTTTATAATCCATATCAAAATAGTTATCTTTATATATTCGAATCATATTAGTAATCCCTTCAACAAAATATTGTTGGTATGCCCTATATCTAAACCACATTAAATTACATATTTAGATTAATCCACTTAAATCATTCTCTATATAATACTATGCTTGCTGGGCAATGTAGTTGAAAATCTGACGGTATCCGCGAATGAAACCTTTCCAAATTATGAAAAATACTGGCGATAAAGCTCATAGTTGTAGTTTTTCCTACACCATTCTCACCAACCAGAACAGTAAAGTTCATATCTCCATAAAACTCTTTAAATTCTTTTCTAAAATCTCTATTTCCACCAAATACAATCTCGAGATTTTTCAATTTTTTATATTGTTTTATGTACAAATATCTTATAAACATATTATCTCCTCTACTTTACTCATACAGAGTTAATAACTTTAAATCCATATTTAATTTTTTTGAAAAATTTCCTTTCCTGAGCTTTTTAATGACTCTACATAATTTTCATACCCCATGTTATCCTTAGCCTTTGAGGCCAAATCATCCATATATTCTTTCCTTTTATCATAAATAAGAGGTTGATTCTTTTCGAAAGGCACGGCTTTTAGGACTTCAAAATAATTATTTGCTATTTCTTTATCCAGTAATTTATAGTCACCTTCAGGAAACGTAGGACTTGTTCCAGTATTTGTCCAATAACTATAGTTTTCTAATAGTTTCTTTCCATTCTTATTTCCATTCTTCTTTTCATCCTCACCAGAAAAAAACATTGCTATAAACCCCATTAACATATCTCTCGGTCTAAATTTCTTCCTCGGAGAGAAAAATGTATTTCTTTGATAACTCCCAGTCCCCCAGTTTATCTCTTGTTCAAACATCAATAAACCTAAAGTTACTAAGGCCTTTTCCTCATCTATATTCTTAGTTAGCGTTGTTGGATCTTTTCCCAGCCAAACTTGTTTGCAATTTTTCAAACTCGAATGTTTTAGCAAATCACAAATAACTTTTTTATGTGTAACTTTATAATTTTTTGTTTCTACTTTTACCTTGATATCAAATAATCCTAATTTAGGTTTATTTTTATAATATTTTTTTTCAGTAGGATTAGCCATTAATCCACTATAATCTCTCATATATTTAAACCCATAACTCATTCCGTCTATAAATTTCCAATTGTATTCATCATCTAAACCTTTATTTTCATAAATATCCCTTAATTCCCCACAAAGCCCCACATATATATTAGTCATAAGCCACTTCTCCTTTAGATTTATATTCTAACCATAATGAGCTTTCCTATGGCAATTTGGACATAAACCTACAGCATTCTCAATAGAATCCTCTCCCCCATGAGAAAGAGGAATGGCATGATGAACCTCTAGGTATGGCGTGCCATCCTTAGCTCTTTTAAATGGTGCCTCTTGCTTGCATTCTTCACAATATCCGTTCGCTCTCTCTAGTACCTCAGCAATAACATCTGGATTTCTTTTGTACTGAGTAGTAATCACTTCAACTAATTCAGGTTTCCTAACCGCCTGTTTTAAGCGCTCTTTACGAGCAGAGCTATTGGTAATTTGAGATTGTGTTACTTTTATCTCCAAGTCATTCTCATATTCTTGATTAGTTAAAGTATGTAAAGTTTGATAATGGTCAATCTTTTCTAATTCAAACCACTTTGATCCATCTGCTTCTTCAACATACTGTACATATTTAAATACACCATGTAATAGACACCTAGTATCTTCTTTAATAAATACATAGATTGGTACATCCATGTCTTTCGTACTATAAATAGCGAAATTATCTTGATACTCTAACTTAAATTTATTTGCTCTATTTTTAAAATAATATTTCAGGACTCTGTTTTCTTCTAACCATTCATTAGCATATTTCCCATTCTCTAAAGTCACTTTAATAAAAATTGCGCTTAAATTGGAGGGCTCTCCTATTAAATAAATACCTTTTCTATTATCATAATCTCTAGCAAAATTAGAGATATCCCACGATGTATATGTCTTCCCTATAACAAAATCATTTAAGACTGTAACATCATCAAAATAACGTTGAAACTTCTCTTTTAACTCAGGATATATATCCTCGTAAGTTTTCAGTCCTTTATTCTTTAACGAGTTATACACTAAATCATTTCCACTCTCAGGGGCATCCGAAAATCTATTCATATAAATTTTCAAATCACCTATCTTCTTGAAAGAGTTAATTCTAACCTTAGTATTTGTAACTTTATACTTAATCTCCTTACTTATCTCAGGATGATTAAGTGCTGGTACGTCAACTTCAGATAAAACAAAGTCAATTGCCTTTTCAATCATATTCTCACTCCTACGGTAAAAAACGAAAAGTAATGAATAATTTACCATATATATTTTACCTTATTTTCTAAAACATAAACAGATATTATCATATATATTCGTCAATATTTCCCCACTAAACCTAAGATATTACTCTCTCATTGTAAATCTAGTAGAAATCAGATTTCTTAATTTATCTACCTATTTTCTTTTCTTGAATACTCTTCCAAGTTTTTTATTTTTGTTATATTACAAGAACGTACGTTCTTAATATGCGAATGGAGTGAAAATATGTTTCAATCGCAACCCTACTACACAACTTGAAGACTCTATCCAGCACTTGTACCAATCCATATCTATTATTGTTCCCGAGCAAATTGATATGATGGAGATTGCGAAAAAGTCAAACATTTGGCTGTACTTTGCTCCATTTGGAAGTCATGCAATGGAAAGAAATCAAATAGCTAACTTAGTTATTGATGATCGTATCTCTCAGCAAGAACAATGGGAGGATTTTGGCCATGAGACCTGTCACATCCTATTTCATTCTGGTAATCAATTATTAATGCATCAAATGTTTCTAGATTATCAAGAAGCTAAGGCTAAAAACTTCGCACAACAATTTTGTGTACCTACTTTTATGTTACGAAAGCTTCCTCCCCTACAGTTAAAAGCATATATAATCTCAGAAAAATTCAATGTAACAACACAATTTGCTCAAAAAAGGCTTTTACATTATGAAAATCAATTATTAGCAAGTAAATTGCAGAATCAAACATCACAATACTGCAATTTTTAAAACTAACAATACAGGAGGTGTTGAATATGAAAGGAAGTTTTCGTAAACGTGGAAATACGTGGTCTTTTATAATAGATATCGGTATAGATTCGACCACAGGGAAACAACAGCAAAAAAGTAAAAGTGGATTTAGAACAAAAAAAGAAGCCCAAAATGCTGCTGCAACGATGATTACAGAGATAGAGAAAGGAATATATTTTGATGAAAAATAATTAACTGTTTTAGATGTATGGGAAAAGTTAAAGCCTCTTCGTAAAGCTGAATTAAAAATTACATCTTATGAAAAAGACATGAGCTTAGTTAGGCTCTATATCCTTCCCCCATTTAGTTATAAAAAAATTAAAAGTATTAAGCCCGTAATGATTCAAGGCTACTATGCTGAACTTAAGGAAAAAGGACTATCATATGGTACAATCAGCAATATCCACCGCTGCCTAAGATGCATTTTCAAACATGCTGTAGAATGGGAAATCATTCATGACAATATAATGAATAAAGTTAAAAAACCACGTGAAGTGCAAGGTGAGATGAATACATGGTCTAGCGAGGAATGTAATCGATTCCTCCAGTATCTAAAAGAAAAAAATATTAAGTACCATATGTTCTTCTTACTTGCAATTTATACAGGTATGAGACGCGGAGAATTACTTGCACTAACATGGAAAGATATTAGCTTTGATAATAAACGTATCCTGGTTAATAAATCACTTGTAAAAACAGAAAAAGGACTATTTAAAGCTGCCACAAAAACTAAGTCTTCAAATAGAAGCATTAGTATCTCTTCTTTTGTTATAGAAAAGTTACAATCCTACTACTCCTATAAAAAGAAAGAATTTTTCCGCTGGGGTATACACTTAAATGAAGAAGCTTTTATTTTCACCGGCAATACGATACATTCGCCCTTACATATAGATGCTCCTCATCGCTTTTTGAATGATCACTATAAAAAAGCTGGTGTTCCTCGAATTCGTATACACGACTTACGACATACTCACGCTACACTCATGCTTCAGGCTGGGGAACATCCTAAAATCGTACAAGATCGCTTAGGGGACTTTAGACAAGTATAGTCACATCACACAGAACATGCAGCAACAAGCAGCAGAAAACTTCGAGAGCATAATAAAATCTAATGAAAACACCAGATAAAAAATGAACAAATTTAATGTGAGCATCGAGATAAATCATCACTTATAAACCTTGATACAACAAGGTTTCTCATACTATATCGTTGAATCTTGGGAGAAGAACAACGCCCCTATTTAATCCTGTTCTTCTAGATTTTTTATCCGTTCGCACAACACTTAGTAATATTTCACCCCTTCCACCACAAGTCTTCGCATTTCCCTTTCATCGATGTCCTCAAAAAATAAAAATTGATTGATAAATACTGTCTCTCCACTCTTTTACATTTAAAATTAAAAAGAATAAGAAGATCCATGCGAGTAAACACATTAGAATCTCCTTATTTTCCCATACACACTCTTGACTATAATTGGTTTACTACTTTTATTAGATAACCCCCTTTTTCATTAAACTTACATAGCTGTTATCTCCAATGATGACATGATCTAGAAGAGGAATACCGATAATAATTCCACATTCTTTTAATCTCTTAGTTACTTCAATATCTTCTTGAGACTCCACACTATGTCCTGATGGATGGTTATGAAAACATATAATAGAAGTTGCATTGTTTAAGATTGCCGTGCGGAGCGTCTCGCGCGGATGGATGAGCGATGAATCAACAGTTCCTTCGAACACAATGCTACATCCAATAATTTCATTTTTTGTATTTAAGTTAAATACACCAAAAATTTCATTTGGTCTTGATTCTATATCAAATATAATCTGTGCAAAACGTACAGCATCCGCTGGACAAGTGATTTTCTTCTTCTCAATATCATAAATACGATTACTATCTTTTACCAACTTTACAGATTGCACCATATTTTTCTTACCCATGTCCTTCTCCTTTCGAAATAAAATAAGACGAGACTTCTCTTCTCATCTTTTTTCACCTTCTTTTGTATTTTAAAATTCAAAATTCTTACTTCTCCACTACAATTCTTAAATAGTTAAGACATCCTATCACATCCTTGTTAGTTCATTACTAGTCCTATTCCTACAATGCAAAAAAACCTCTCAGGAATACATTCATATCACAACGTAGCGTATATGTTATATACACTTACTTGTAATAAAACGTGAACCCGAAAGGTTTATGGTCATTATGGAATAGTCTAAAAAGGAAAAAATTTCTTAGTTCCATTATAAAATAAACTGAATTTACTTTCAATTATAAATTCCGGTAAAATAGTCTAGAATTTTGTAATAAAGGAAATTACTCTTTTAACTTATCTTATTTAACCTATAATTCTAGTTTGAGTTACATTCATTTTGAAACCAATAGCTCAATGAAAGCTAAATCATATACTAAGGAAAATTTCCAACTTTGTTGTTTTTAAATTGTTATCGCTAGCCTGTAATTCCTCTTGATCTAACTTAACAATTTTTCTTATATACTCTTTATTAATGTAAAGGGCTTTTTTCTTTATTTTTAACCCATTTGGTAATGTTACAAATACACTTTCACCTGAACCCTTAGGACGAATTTGAAATGGCGGATAATCCGCTTTTCCTCCAGGTAAATTATCAGACCATCTCCCATGTTTACCTACTATTTCATCAATTTCTACTCTTACAGAATTCGAATTAAGCATATTTTTGATTTGATAATAAAGTTCTGATGCTTGCTCTATTAGTTCATCATCAGGGATCCAAATCGTATAATCTTTAAATCTGTTTTTACCCACTTCATATTCATCCCATACGGTTAGTATATATTTTGTTTCTCCAAACCAACCATACCAGGTAGATTCCTCAAATTCATCATTTGCTATTTCAGTAAAATCAATATTGGGAAATGACATATCTTGATTTTTTGTGCTATCTTGTCTATCACGAACAGTTTTTATCGCATAGCCTTCCTTCAAAAATTCCTCTGTATGATTCAGATTATCCCCATTAGTCCCAAACATGAAACCAATTAAATTGAATATTTTACTCTTCCCATTTACTGCTTTTTGTGATTCAAATTGAATTTCTTCATCCGTTTTACCGACATATTTATCTAAAGTTTCAGTAACCGTATCAAGAAAGCTTTTTTGAGGCGGAATATGAATATGTTCAACCTGTTCAGGTGTCATTAGATTTCTAAAATAAGCAGACATATAGCCAACCTTATAAGAGTATGCCCGTGATTTCGCTTGTTCTGTAGAGCATGGTTGGTCAAGCCAGTCCTTTCCTTTTCCTTGCCCTTTTGTGCATGCTCCCATTATTTTTTGTTGCTTCTCACTAATTTCATGCGCTTTTCCTTGCTGGATATTATCAACAATTGTTTGATAATCTAATCGTACTTGCGCTTCATCTGATTTTGGTAACTGAAAACGAGCTGTCTTAATGATCTTGAATTCTTCAACGGGCTTATTTTCCTCATGAAGGTAAAAAACCAAAAGCATGTTTTGTGCCTTTTTATTTACAATACTTTCTTCAAAAGGAATTTTATAATCTTCCGTATAGTTAATCATTCCTAGTACAAGGCGTTCTTTTGAACTGTATCCAGCCTTTACTTTCTTAAGAATAGGTGTTACTTTCAACTCGATGTGATGATGTTCAAAATCAGCACCTTTTATTGAGTTTGCTGGAATTCCGAAAAAATCAGATTGAATCATATTTCCAATATTACCTTTATCTTTTTTCTTTTTTAACCAACCCGATTTATCTAAATCTCTAAGTTTTTTTCCGACAAGCTCTTCTGCTACATCGAATATTTGTTGCTCGGTCCAAGATTCAGAATAAATATATGACATTTTATCACCTCATATTATATCGATGTTATAAATTTATTAATACGTTTTTCCTCCTCTATGAAAAATCAAGTTATTCTCTCACGCACTGTTAGTGAATCACCCGTCTTATTCCTTAAACGCGCAAAAAAACCTTTCAGGAATATATTCGTATCACAACGTAACATGTATTTTATATACACATACCTGTAATTAAACGTAAACCCGAAAGGTTTATGGTCATTATGGAATAGTCAAAAAAGGAAAAAATTTCTTAGTTCTATTATATAGAAGCCTTAGTATTCTTACAATTTAAAATTTCATAAAATATAAAAGAAAACTCTTCATTTTAAAACAAAATAAATAGAAAAACTATTACACTATACAATTGTCTTGCACTCACTCCCGGTGCATTACCCTGCTGAATTGTATACATCCAGCATATACCCCTTCTTTTAGTAAGTGGTATTATATCACCTTTATATAGCCACGTTCTAGCAATATGATTATGCTTGGCAGCAGGTATTACTCGCCATCGAATAAAAACTCATGCAACAAACTATGCTCAACTCGATACTTACGATTCGCTTCACGGCTAAGGTCCTTATTATTCTCCAATGTTAACAATTCCCTCAAAATATGTTCACGCGTGCGCTTCTCACTAGATACTTCAGCTGCAGGAACAGGAAAATCTAACATTTTTAAAACTTACGAAAACACTAGTTATTTTATATTTTCCATTTAACTATTAACAGAATTTCTTTCTATAAACTTTAATTCCACAGCAATATCTCTAACAAGTTTAGAAAGGATTTTTTTATCATATTGTTTTAAATCTAGGTGGCTAAACAGAAGCATCTCTATGACTTCCTGTTCAGAACCAAATAATTCTGGATGTTGTTTCATTAAAGACTCAATTGCATCGTCACTATGTGATTGACGGATACGAATCATATTAGCAACAATATCTTTATGCATATTATATAACGGAACAAGTTTAAAAATTTCCTTGTTTCGTTCTGCATTTTTCCAGAAATCCTCACTAACATCAATCTTCTTATTTCTATCTAGCTCTATATTAATTTTATCTTGATCCGTAAATGATTCTACTTCCTCAATATTATATGTAAATATAACCTTATCTTCAAAACCTTCCTCATATGGATGAATATATTTACCATATTCAAATTCCTTAGAACCTTTTAGCGATGAGTTACACACTTTACATGAGGGAATCAGATTATAAAAAGATAAGGATAAAAATGGATAAAGGGTTTTAGGGAAAAAATGGTCTAAATCTCCTCTTGTCCTTCCCTTCTGTGAATAATATGTTGATATATATTGACGGTTACAATACGGACATACATTTAGCCCTAACTCCATTATTAGTTGATACGGCCCCCAGTCAGTACGGTATTTCTCTCTATATTTTCCAAAGTTTAATAATGTAATTTCATTTTTTTCATCAAATTGTTTTATAGATTTATTAATTTCTGTTTTTATACTCTTTCTGACATCATCTATCTTTAATGGCTTCTCATCCAAGGAAACTGGTAAATTCCCAATTCGTTCAAGTAAAGAGCTTATACTTTCCAATGCAAAACCGTCACTCTCATTTACGAAACTAGAATTAATTTTATCTATTATATTTATTTTTATTTCAATGAAGAATGGAATTATATTTTCTTGTTTTATTCCATTGCGCATTTTTTGTTTTTTTGTAATATCTATAATATTCTTTAGCTTTTCAACCTCTTGCGTATAGTATGGTTTCATTTCATGGTCACAAAACTTTTTATAGTCAAATATTTTTAAGATATAATTAGTTACTGGCTTTACCTTAAGAATTTGTTCCTGCTTAAGTACATTAAAAATGACAGGGTTATCTGTTTCAAAATCCTTATTCATTTTATTTAATACAGATGGTTTTCCCATAACAATCTCCGATAAATTCTCTCCAAACCACTCTAGCATTTCTTTTACCTCATTATGAAGACTAGATGCCAACTCAATGTATGTTCTTTGTTCTAGAGCATCACCTATTCGTTTGTTCAATTGTGGCTCTAAAAATTCCCAATGTTTACTAGCAATTTGCTCAATGTCTGTACTAGTACTTTTGCTTATTTGAATCATCACTTTCATCCTTTTGCTTAGATAATCTAATCTTTTCTCTTTTTTCTTCAAGAGTTTTAATTTGCTTTTCTAGGTCTAATATCTCGGCATTTATAGAATCTTCAACTGTTTTTACCTTATCAAGATAGTCAAAAAACAGTTGATTTAACTTCTCACGTATAACTGGTTCACCTATTAGATTGATTAATTTTTTGGCATATTTTTCAAATTCAGAATCTATTTTCTCACATTTCATTGAGTCGATGATTTCATTAATTTTCTCTTTTGCATAATCTCCAATAAGCCCTTCTTTGATAAAAAAGGAATCCGCAAATAATGTATGGAAGTTAGCAGCAAATGTTGGTTTCCCTTCATTGAATATTTCCTTATCTTTTTCCTGCTCTCTCTCTTTATCAGATTTCTGCCCGAGTAATATAACATTATTTGGTGGTAAATCTGATATTATAAATGGAGAATGTGAAGTTAATATAACTTGAATATTCTTTTCGAAGAAAATATTTGTTAAAAACTTCAAAATATCTCTTACAAAACTTTTCTGCCATTGTGGATGAAAATAAATATCACCCTCATCAATTAATACAAGTAGATTTTTACTTAGAGGCTTTTGAACAAGTGAATAAAATCGGGAAAATACATTAAGAAGCGCTTTTTGTCCAGAGCTAATATTTCCCCATGAGACTTCAAAAATAGGAATAAATTTATTAAAATCAGCATAGAATTCCCAAAAATCACTAAATAACAATTGGTTGTTATTTGTTTTTTTATACAAATAAAGATTAAACACTCGATAATTTACAATTTGAAATTCAAGTAACTCAAGAGCATCATTTGCCAACTTTGAGAGTTGATAGAAATCATGTCTCGCCCTACCATCAGAAGCTTCGAATTCATGTTTAAAATAATGCCTTAGCTCCCTAAAGAAATCGATAATTGCATCACAATCATAAAAATGATTATTCTCCTCTAGCTTTCTATCAATAACACTTATTATACTTTTTGTGACCAAGGCTTCTTTCTCATAATACTCTGTAGTAAGTATATAAAGATATACATTAAATAAAGTTAGCGCAAAATCATTTTTAGTCAGGTGTATATTGCTGGGGGGGATTATTTTCTCTAAACTATTTATTCTTTCCACAAATTGTTGAATAGAAGTATGAGGGGGGGTTTTTCCCCATTTTCTAAATAACCAACTACCATCTAACTTTATTAATTTCATACCCACCTTGGATGGTAAATCAAAATCGATAAAATTCTTTACCGTAGTACTATTAATAAGTAAATCATACTGTCTAAAAAAGTCGGTAATTCTATGGGCATCCACATTACTTTTATAATTTACTTCTAAACCTAATTCTTCGTAAATGTTAATATCTTGTTTTAACAAATAGTTTGTTGAAATATCAAATACACCTCTTAATTCAAGATCCTCCTTTCTCTCCAAATCTTTACTAAAAATAGATGCATCGAAAATGTTAGAAAAATATATAATTGATATATCTTTAAGAAGATTTCCGTTATCCAATTCCCTTGGCAGCCTAAATGGTTTTTGTATTACAGTAATTTTCTTATTAATTTTGTCCTTAACCTGTTCATAATTAATATCAGATAAAGAATGTACGATTATTAACTCTCCTGATTCTACATTATGTAATACAGCTAGCATTTGATGGGGCGTAGAATTATATAAAGTTAATTCAGAAAGAATATGATTCAATAAAACACTTTTACCAGCTCCATTCTGTCCAACAAGTGCTGTGACATTAACAAGCTTGCTATTCCCCTTATCCCTATCAAAAAATTCAGCAAAATAGTCTTTATTTTCATTGATTTTTAAAGTACCATTAGGTTCTAATGTAAACTCATATTTACCTCCGAGATTCACCATTTTCCCCCTCGGATTAATATTATTTTGTATCCATATAGATAACAATTCCATTATATTCCTCCTTAAACACCTAAAATATGCTCTATTTACCATAACATTTTAAAGCAAATTAGAAACACAAATAAGTAAACTTTCTGAAATTACTTCTCACTAAGTTCTGTTTATCAAAAAGCAAAACTTTTACATCTACATTCTTAAACTCAATCGACTATTATCCAAAACACTATCTATCTCTGACAACCAAAAACTCAAAAATCAGCTTCTTTTTGACAACATATGTAAAACCCTCTTAATTTCAATTAAGTTCTGGTCGTACCAATTCTGAAGAAAATCATAAGCACCTATTATTTCTTTATTTTTATCCGCATCAAAAACTTGAAAACCCGTACACAATTATTCTAACAATTTTCTATTCTCATCCCTATTATGTATGTTATAAACTCTGTAATTCCTCAAATACTACTTTTTTAATATTGGAAGATGTAATAGATATTAAATCAATTTCTTTCCAAACAACATCTTGTATCCCAAAATACTTTCCCGATACTTTCTCATCTATGGGCACGCTCTTTGTCTTTCCATTTTCAAGAGTAATATCACTAAAATTCCCCTCATCATATAACGGCCAATAATACTTCCCGTGATCCGCTACCTTCGCTCTAGGGATACTCTCCATTAGAGGCGTGAACTGTAGCCTTAAAATAAATTACAATTAGAAATATCGTGTTAACCCGTATTCTATGATAAATAAAAAGATTCCAGTAGGTTTACGCTTCGAATTTAATAAAAAGTTTAATTATTCCCCACCTCTTGTTACTCCAACAAATTAGACTTCCTTGTCAAATTAAAACTTTTTATAAACCTCTGTGTATACAATTTCCAATTGCTAACATAATTTTTTATCTTCTTCCTCTAATTTCTTAATTTTACGTTTAAGTGATTTAATAGGAGCTTCCTTCAAAATAAATAAACTGCGAAGTAAAAGCTATACATTCTTTACTTACACAGTTTATTGTATATACCAATTACATTTGTTTGGATATTTTTTTAAAAAATTAAACGTTTTCACGTTCTGCATATCTGAATAAAATATCTAGAACAATAAACTCAACATTTAAAATTTCATTTAATCCTCTCACAGTCTTGGGAAACCTATCAATCCTTTATACAAGTACAATTTGAATGCACCTTAATAGTGATAACTGAATTGTTCATTCTCTTATTCTAATCAGGCTCACTTCCTCTACAAATACCCTTAGGAAATGGATGTTTCTACTAAAATAAATTATAATGTCTATTATTAATATAAACTGAATGCCATATATGCTTCAATAAGCAATCTAACATCAAACTTACAGTCATTTTAAATAAGATAAATTTTATTTAATAGAAAGAATCAAGATAAAAATAACCAAATAAATTTCAAAAAAATCAGAATATAGTGCCTGAAGTACAAAAGCAACTTATCAATCTAGATGTACTCTACATATAATTTTCGAAACCTATCCAATAGTTTCAAAAATTATATGATGGTCAAATTTAAGTCTTTATTAGGGAGTGAGCTAGTAATACAACTTTGGAAAATTGGTTACACACCTGCGGATAGATACTTATCTTAATTTTGGGAAACTAAACTTTGCTGCTCTACTTTCAAAACTATATATTTCTATTAGAAATATAAAATATGAAAAAGACATAATAACACCCTTTGATTTTTAATTATAGAGAGATAGTTATTATGATACCATTAAAATAATA
Organism: Bacillus sp. FSL P2-0099; assembly: GCF_038007445.1. NCBI lineage: Bacteria > Bacillati > Bacillota > Bacilli > Caryophanales > Bacillaceae > Bacillus > Bacillus sp. FSL P2-0099. The sequence goes on along the minus strand of NZ_JBBOXE010000002.1, from coordinate 28,872 downwards.
TAGTATTCTAGCTATTCTAAAGATGTTAGAAGATGGAGGAAATATATGAAGATAAATAGAATTCGGATCAAAAAAAAGGTAACCTTAAAGACTTAGACTTAACATTCGGGACTCCGATAAACAAATATTATGGTGATAAACTCAATATATCTGTAATTGTTGGAGAAAACGGAACTGGAAAGACTACTATACTTCGTTTTCTATCCCAAGTTTTCAATCCGGATAAGTTTAAAAAGGAACTTCCAAGGGAATATATTGTTTCTTACCAACTAAATGGATTTCAAAACGATATATCGTCCACTGAGAATGTGCATATAAATGGATTACCAACACGAGTTATTGTTTCTACTTGCTCTCCCTTTATGCAATATAAATCTGTTCAGAATCCGTATAACCTACCAGTACCATATTTTTTAGTAGGAGCAGGTGGAATTATTTCGAGGCTGACTACAGTCTATTTACCAATCATCGGAACCTATTCTATGCGTAATAGGAAAAAAGGAGAAGCATTTGAAGGTTTGCTTAGCGTACTAGGGTATTCTAGATCACCTTTTATCGAAATTAGAGCAAATAATAGTAAATTAACAGAGGCTGCTATGTATGATGAGATCGTAAATAGGCTGTTAAATCATTATGAAGAATACAAGCAGACTAGATTGACTGAGGAGAAAAAAAAGGTAAAAGGAATGAGTATTAGAAATTTAGAGCTATATGAAGGAGGGGTTGAAGGTTGGCTAAACGATGTAACTTATTTAAGGGAAAATATGAGAATATCTTTTATCAAATCATTATGGTTTCCTAAAAATGACGACCTGGTTAATATGTCGAATTTAAGTTCTGGAGAGCTAAGTCTATTTTTTCGATTCTTTAGCTTACTTGAAGTAATTGAAGATGATTCACTGGTACTGATTGATGAACCAGAGACTCATCTCCATCCAAAGTGGATACAGAAATTTATGATAATGCTTTGGGAAGTCTTCAAATCCTTTAGAGTTCATATTCTTATTGCTACCCACTCCCCATTTATTGTATATGAAGTTCCTAAGGAATGCATCGTGAGCTTAACTTACAATGACCAGGGAAGAGTACAGCAAGTTCCAATTTCCGAAAGAACCTTAGGCAGTGCCCCTATGGAAGTATTTCAGGAAATTTTTAATGTTAAAGAATATACTGGTAAATTAACAAAGGGCATTTTTGAGAAGATTACAAAATATATTGACGAGGGCGAATTGGAGAAGGCAGAACTTCTGTATAATGATCTTGGTAATTCTAGCAGGAAATACGCTTTATTTTTACTGTTAGAAGAAGCAAAGGGCGCTAGGGGGAAATAGGGAATTGTGGGAATTCAAGATTCGTGGACAACTAAAAAAAATTCAAAGCGCATATGATGAGTTTGTTAAGGATTTTCTTGATTATTCGGATAAAATACACAGAAAACTTGATCCGGAACTTTCATGGTTAGTTAACCAAGCTCCTGATAAACTTGGTATTTTAATTAATAATACAGAGAAAGTAAAGGAGTATTTATTAGAATTTTCAAAGATAGAAGACTTAAGCTGGGTAAAGGCTACTTATAGTCAAGCAATTGCGAACTATAAATCTATGATTAATGAGGGATATGTTGTAATTATTCCTTGTCAATCTTGTCCTAAAGGTAAACTTTGTTCTAATAAAGTCTGTTCTAGAAAACTGGTTAAAGAGGCTTTTGTTTATTTCTATAGTTTGATTGGAACACAAGCATTTATTAAATCTTATTTACCACACCTCTCTACAAGGGGCACCGATTCAAAAAAAATATACAGGGAAGAATCATCCAAATTACGTAGGATATGTCCATATTGTGATAGAAATTCCATAAATCATCATTCAGATAGAAGTACAGATCATTACCTTCCAAGTAAAAAAGTTCCACTCCTTTCAATTCATTCCATGAATCTTGTGGTAGCTTGCTCTTCATGTAATGAGCGGTTGAAAGGAGAAAAAATCGAGTTACCTTCCTATCATCCTTACCTCCATCAAATTGCTGATCAGTTTACATTTGAATTTCAATTTTCAACTTTTAACGAAAATCCTGATGTAAATATATTAATTCAAGGAGATTATGTGAAGATGAACAATTACCTGAAGGTCTTTGATTTGCAGGATGTATATAGCTCAGAGTCTTGGAGGATTGCAAATAAACTAGAGGAATTCTCTAGGGAGGTAAAGCGTAATTACCAACAAACCATGCGCATTCGTCAGTTGTCTGGGGCAAGAATCCCTAACCACGTTGATAACTCTATTTTAAAAAGAGTGGCTAAAAGACATTTAATTAATAAACTAAAAGAAAATGCTGCTAAACGGGCTGAAGAAGATTTCATAAAGTTTACTAGGGACTTCTATCTATATCTGTATAAAGATTTTGATCAAATAGTCAGGTATATTTCTACTAACATATAAAAATATAATAAAAAGTACATTTTGGATAGTACTCTAATTTTTTTTAATTCATTTTAATGTTGATTATAATAATTTGATAAGATACTTCATATATTTGTGATACTACTTTATTTAGTAATTAGAAATGTAAGGAATTGCAATCAAGAACATTCATAATACCAACAAGTAATTAAATATTCCTTATGGAGCCTGACATGGAATCCCAATGATTATGATGAAAAGCAAAAGGACAATCTGTATGATTTAGTGGCAAGATATGCCTATCATAGGTATATGATGAGGCTTATCTTGCTTCCAGTAAGGATGACGAGACAATTGGCTCAACTAAGTTTCTTAGTAGATGTTTTGTCCGGGCGTCGAAATATTCACCACAATCTCCCAGCAATAATAGGAATTGAAACGAGTCAAGCTGTATATAAACAAAACGAAGTCTTTAACTAGACTCCTTCTTCTTGACGTCCAATGAATTGCAACATTTACTAGGCACATTCTAAATGTTTCTCCTCATCAATCAACTTATTAATATTTTAGCAAACTCCGCAACAGACTCAAATCAACTATTCCACTGCTATTAATAGTGCCCCTCACTAGAGGTTAAACTTGCAGACTACTTTGATTATAAACTTTCATAATCTTTCCAGGATGCACCAAGAATTTTTCAGAACTAATCCCAACGATTCGCTCAACACTAAATGTAACCCCTGGAAATTCCGGGATGCTGAAAATTTGATATCCTTGTGAAAGCAGATTCTTTAAGTCAGAATTCTTGATGACTTGGTTAGCATATTGCGTCACCAGACTCCCAGCCCGACGGTGAGCAGCTAAGATACGGCTGGAAGCTAGTAGGATTTGTTGAACCACGTCATCGTCATATTGAAGTGCTTTTAAAAGTTGTTCCATATTACGTGGTAAAATCGTTGTATCTCTTAACCAGTAATTCACATTTTGTGGCTTAGCGGCATTCATGCTGTATTTACTAGAGAGTATATGACAGACTGCTTGTCTACCGTTATTATCGACCCAATCTTGTAGCCGATCCTTCCATGATTTTTGTATATTCCTAAGTTCTTGAGCTTGTTCCTTTAAAATCTCGGAGTCTGCAACAGTCGCTAGCATTTCTGTTTCCCTTTCATGAAATACAAGCAGGAAGTCATCCAGCTCAAGCATGTTAAAAGGTTTTGAAGTAACATGTTTGGCCTTTAAATCAATCTCAACAACTTTATATCTCCCATTAACTTGAAGGAAAAGAACATGATCATTTTCTAGTGTAATGAACCTGGCTTCCACTGGTTCAATCGAGTCAGCACCACTTTCGTCCAAGTCTTCACTAGCAGCTAATTGCTTTCCTAGTAATGATAACGAAGGCAAGTCTTCTTCTATAAGTATCTTCGCTGTGGTAGTTGGTCTTTGTTCTAATTTATTTTTAATTCCTTTATATACAGTCGAAACCGGCTGAAGTGAATGTAAAACCTCCATGTTCTTAAAATAATTAGAAAATACATCGTATGAGATAAAATATGTTTTACTCGCCCGCGGACAATTGTTCGCATAAGTTTCAAACAGGTTTTGACTACCGATAAATAGAACTTCATCAAAAGTATCAGAGGATTTTCTGAACATGGAATCGTTGAAGAAACTTATATCCATGGCATTCTTCGTAAACCTTTCAAGAAGTGCGTATATTTCTTCATCTTTTAAGTGCCTTTTGGTGACAATGGCCCTTTTACTAAGTTTTGGTCCGTTGACCAATTCAAGTACTTTTTCTATTAAAAGATTATGTTCCTGTTCCAGTAGCTTCTTTATTTGCTGGGCACCTTTCAAAAAATCTTGATAGATGTTTGGATACAAAACTTTGAGTTCACGAAACTTATATCGTAAGTCCTGCAAATCAATCGACTCAATTTGATGAAATGGGACTAAGCTAGTCGAAAAAATTGTTAAGCTCCTCTTAATCGTAAGATACATTCTATTCAAAAATTCATCTTCTAATCCATTTTCGTCCACTATTTGTTTTAGAATATTGCATTGTTCTCCCAGCTCTGAAAGTAATGGGTCATGAATTGAAAGGTAATATTGCTCATACGAATTCGAAATACTAAAAAGTTCATTATCTTTCCAAAGGTCCATTATTTTTCCCTCCATGCCAACAATTCAATCCCATTCGGGCATTTTTCCATTCCGCCAAGAGAGTCAATTACCGATTCTGTGATGATTTCTGTTTCTTTTTCTAATGTTCTTCTTTTAATATCTAAAACCACTTCATTATTTCGATCACCAGCGTCCGTTCGGTTTAAAAAGATAATGGAAGGATTATTTGAAGCTAAACGGGCTTTGTTTAAGTAACTTAAGGCATCCATAAAGATGATTGGTGCATTTGGCTCAAGTTCTTCCTCATTTTGCCCCTTTCCTACATTAGAGATTATTACTGAATGATAATACGCACTTTGTTTTCCCTTAAAACATAACAATTCCGCGAATGTCCCTTTTAATGCCTGGTAGCTTAACGCCTCCTCATTTGACAATTCCAAGATTTTCGCATTATTTCCAATGATATAAAACTCCGTCATATATTCACTTGCTGCATTCAGTAATTTTTCTTTTCCGTATAGTTCTTTAAGAAACGCTGAACCAAATCCAAACCCTTTCATTTGCCTTCTTTTATATTGCTGATCATTTGATGCAATTTGCAGATGTGACCAACTTCTTTCCGGAATCATCGTGGTCATCCCCTTTGAAACTAAACGTGCACATCTTTCATTTTCAAATATAGGATGAGGATGTGTGATAATATCCTTGAAAGTATAAATTTCTCTATTATTTTCTCTTGTCACAAAAATTGTTTGACCTTCTGTTAATGAATTGATACGATCTACAATCGTCTGTTTCAATAATCCACGGTTAAAAATAGTATCTGACATACCAGCAGCCGTTACCAAAGGTACAAAATTTGCACCTGGTAACGACACTGCTATATGTGTCTTGTGATGGTTCGCTCCTGGATTCCTAATTAAATAAGCACCCAGCGAAGAGAAAAATCTAAACCAATCTGGAACAGGAAATATCGCTTTTGGCCCAATACAATAGAGTTTATCTATCTCCATCTTTTCTTCCCCCATTTTATTTCTCTATTATTGCTTACTTATATAATCAAAAAATCCAATCTCAGGTTGTTCAGGAGTTCCGGTAAGCATCGCACGATCCAGAATCATATTAAATTCTTCGCAGGATGTTTCTGGAAGATAGGAACAATTATGGCAAGCAGAAAGATTCATGTGATGGTATCCTTGTCCAGATGTTTTTCCAATGTCGCTGCAGACTGGATCGGAGGAGCACCACGATGATTTACGAATAGCTCTGTCCAACAAGGAAAAAATCGAATCCTTCTTGCCCATTCTTACCAATCCACCCATTGTTCCCTCCGAATCACCGGATGAAGTGTAAATCATAAATCCATTCATTTTGTAGTTTCCGTCCGTATTTACATAAATTCTTTCTCTCAGGGAAGCCGCGCTATACCCGCATTCAAAGACAAGTTCATTAATCAACATATGTGCCAGTGTATGAACCAGTATATACCTTGGACTAATGCGCATTTCCTTAATTGTCTTTTGGCTCACTAAATGATTATATCGTGCTTCAAGCTTATGAAACCTGGCATTCATTAAATCATTAGACTCTTCCCATTGATTCAGCAGGTCGTAATCCAGTTCAATAAAAATCCCTTCACCAAATACAGTATTGACAGGCAGCCAAGAATTTTCGGAAGAATCTGGGTTGTTAAATAATAATTCCCGGCCCTGACGAATAGATTCCTTTGTCAGTCCTGTATTGTTTGTTTCAAATCGTGAAAAACCGTATAGGACCTTTGTTTCTCTTAGTTTCGTTATAAGGTTTATAGAGTTTATATATTTGGCAAGAATATTTTCATCTTTATCCAATTTCTTCCATTCACTAATAACCTTTAGTTCATCCGTATCCTTAGGATGGATTAGCGCTACATGTTCTTCTAATCGAATTGATTTTTCAATCCCATCAAAATTAATATCCTCATCGTCATCATCCCCGTTCGACAGACGAATTCTCAAAGCTTGCAGAATACTACTATCTTCGTAGCCATCTAGGTCAAAGGTAAATAGTGCTTTGGCAGATTGCAGTCGAGCTTCTTCATCCGGGATATTCGAAACTGCTGATAATATGCGATTCCCATGGGGAGTTTCGAACACAGTCAAAATTTTCTCAACATCGGTCGATCGTTTTCCTGGTAAGTAAATCGCACTTAATGTTTCAGGGAAATAAATATTTGAAGAGCTTTTTAGGGCTGCAATAATCGGCAATCCACAGGACTCTTTTTTGTCACTAGGGCCAAACCATGGTCGAGATCCGTCACAGAGAAATGGTTCCCCTGACTTAGTATCAAGCCGTTTGCTTAAAACAGTCATTTCCTCACCCTCTTTTGCATTTACCCCCATAAGACTGCGATGTTTGTCACATGTAAGACATTTAACATGCATCGTGGAAAGAGTTGTCCCACCAACAGAGACAAGCTTTAATTCCCCGTTGCAACGCGGATTGGCTGATTCATGTACCCATTCTCTCCACGGAAAATCATTTAAATGACCATCTTTACATATCGTGACGAAAGGTACCTGAATCAGGCGCCCTTTCTTATCGCAGTCACATCTCCTCGTGTTTTTATCGATTAACGTAAGCTGTTTCATTTTTTTACAATACTCGCAATAATTCCAAGTTGGAAATCGAACCATCGGCAAATAAAGATCTTGATTCGGTGCAGGTTCTTCTTTCTTATAACCAGCCCGATAATCGGGTGGAAGCCTTAATGATTGAACGTCTAAAATTTTTTTCAATCTTGGTTCCTCAATTTCAAACTCTGAAAGGTGCTTACTTTTTTCTCTAGTACCTGGATTGATATACCATTTATCTAGGCCGCCCATCAACATCGTAACACCATCATGAGAAATAGAAAGAGAGCCTGGTCCAAAGGGAGAAATAATTTGCGCACGTCTGATAGGAATATTTGCCATTTAAAAATCATCTCCTTGATCTTCTATGTCCATAAATAGGCTTGAAATTGTTCCAACACATTGTGCATCAACGGATCGCATGGACATTAATATTGGTGTTCCTACTCTTTTTTGTTCATCACTAACGTAGGAGCCTGCTTGATACATAACTCCGATATTCAAATCATCGTCCTTCTTCTCCCAAATGATAAAACCACTGTTTAAGCGTCTGACAAACCGGTCAAATTCAGCCTGTACTACATCTTTTTGCATTGGATCAATCAGCTCAACCCGTTTCAAAAGCTTTTGCTTAAATGATTCTAATTCGTTTTCATACTCAGAAATTGTTTCGGGTGATTTCGCTATTTGTGCATCAAGCATCTGTCTGAGGTAAGTGATAATTATCGCAGGCAGAACCTTTTTGATTGATGGGTCTGAAAATGGTGTTACGCTGGTTGGTTCAACTTGTGCATATAGTTGTTCATGATACTCACGGAAATGTTCGAAATGAGATTTATCTCTTGAGCGTCCATTTGCAAAGAGACTCACAATCAACCCTGGACGCTCCCACCATTTTCTTCCTACTCGACCGCTGACTTGAATGTATTGTGCAGTTGTTTTAGGCTGTCCAACAATTGTCATTAAGGAGAGTCTATCAATATCTATACCCACTTCAATAATATTTGAGGCCAGGCATATATCAATGGCATCCCTTTCCCCTATTTCCTTTTTAAGCTGTCCAATTGCGCCCGCCACTTCCCCGCTTTTCAAACGTGAAGTCAATTCTGTCGCTTGATTAATCCATCGGTATCGTTCTTTATCACTAATCGCCTTTTTAAAGCGGACTTGGTTGAAGTAGTTCGGAATATCGGTTTGGGTAAGCGTCATTCCGCCGCCAAGTTCCCTAATTGAATTATAAAAGGACAATAAAGTCCAGAAAGGATCTTGCTCTTCTTTAGGTAGCAGTTTTACGCTTTGTAATAAAGTTGCAAATGTCTTAACCTGTAATGTCATAAGTTGTACAGTCGGGCTATAGACCCCAGCATATAATCTTCCAGGCTTGTTTTTCCCATTTTCATCCTTTGCTGTTTGTGCAAAAAAAGAGTCGTCGAAATCGAGACCTGGGCTTGGGAAAAGCTGTGAACCCGTTCTGCCATAAAGGTTCCTAATCTGTTCTTCAAATCTACGAATGGTTGCTGTCGCACATACAATTTTAGGCCTTTTCGGATTTTGTGAGCGATAATCTGTGCAAAGCTCTTCAATCACTGTTTCATATAGTCCTGCCACAGTTCCTAATGGCCCTGAAATTAGATGCAATTCATCTTGAATAATCAAGTTAGGCGGCGAAACTTCCCGTTCCCCGTTTTCACCCAATCCGAACAATGTCCTCGCTTGCGGCCTCCAGGCTAACATTGCAAATTTATCGATGGTTCCTAATATGAATGTCGGTTTTACTTCATATATCATTTCATCTACGATATAAATTGGCAGGTCATCATAGAACTCACATGTGTTATCCGGACAATAGATGACCATTTTTTTATTTTCTTTTTTGTAACCATGGTAAAGCGATTTAGTTCCTCTTCTTTTTTTCTGGTTATGCTCATGGTGCTTTCCGAGTGAAGCACCGCACCATGGACAAAAGCGCACAATAAAGTCTTCCTTCTTTCCGCCAAGGCTCAATGTGGTTAACTGTTTCAAAGCTTTATCATTTGTATTGGGGGTAGTATCGCCACCAAGCCATATTCCTATTGAATATGGTACTGAGCCAAGCAGGTCTTCGCCTTCTTTCCTTCTTATATGCTCCATAGCACAAATAAGTCGGGATGATCGCTGGAACTGATCTGCGGTTAATAGCCTTAAAGTGTATCTCATGAGGATATCTGTCCCAGTATCCTCTGGATTCATAATCCGGCGATAGAACATGGAAAAGGCTGAGAGCCCTAAATAGGCTTCCGTTTTTCCGCCCCCAGTCGGAAACCAAATTAAGTCAACCACTTCTCGTTCAAGCGAATCACCACTTACAACTGAATCAAGTGCCATAAGTATAAAGGCAATCTGGAAGGCCCTCCAGTTTCCTTTACCTGCGTTTTTTAACTCACTTAAGTTATCTAAGGTCAATGTTCCGTTAGGTTTATCGTATACTAAGCTTCCTTCTTTTACAGTACCTGTCCGAATCTCGGTGCCATTTAATTGTTGAAGAATCATCGCTTGGTTCGCAAGTTGAAAAGCTTTCAGGATTTTCGGATTTTCTAGAAGGTCTAACCCTTTCCTCATCCGACCTAGAGACATCCTACATTTTTTCATATGTTCATTCGCAATTGGCTGATAATATGCATCGAGTATGGTGCTTTCTTTTTGGCTAATCCAATTTTCATAGGAATCGACGACTTTATTTAAAGCTGATTTTGCTTCTCCTCCACCCCTGGTTTTCCCTGATAATTCCAACATTGAAACAGAAAAATCTTTACCCGTTTCATCCTTAATATCCGGGGTCATACTCTGCATTTCATACGTTGGTAAAAATGTTGATTTTAAGCTTTTAATCTCATCATCTTCCGCATTCCAATCACAGGAACAGTTATGACCAAGTCCGTAGATAGCAGCATTTTTGTATAATAGCTGATTCGATTTTTCCTCTTCGTCTTCCAGCCCGGTTTGAACTCTTGGATATTTTAAAAACATCCCTTTGGATAGCTCTATCTCCATTTCACTTTGGAACAACGAAAATTTATCCATTTCGTCATACGTCTTAGATGTAATTTCAGTACGATTCGTTAAGCTGGCTGTGATTAAATATTGACCATTTTCGCGTTTCCGACTTAGAATCTGTATTTCAAGTTTCATATCATTTATATTTTCGGCTTCAACAGTTTTATTGAATGGTCTTTGATTGTGGCTTATCAACTCATCTGAGTTTACGATTACTTTTGCTTGAACCTCGCGGCGGAACCACCAACGTTGTTTTTGACTATTATCAAGTGTGAATATCGTTTGCGGCAAGTAGCGTCCGCCTCTAACATAAAACGTGATTGAACCTTGTTCTGGTAGCTTAGTATAAAAACTCAACCCTAAACTGGATGGAAGATACTCATTTTTTTGAGGAATTAAATCATCGTCATTTTCCGAATTCTTTTCAAGCCGAGCTTTACTCTTGCTTAGTTTTTTTATTGCTTCTTCAGAAATATTTATTTCCCCGATTTCATCCTCTTCTTGCGTAAGATTTAGTTCATCTCCTACACTGGATTCATTCATTGAATCTGTTGGTTTGCTATAGGGATATAACATTCCTGAAACATAGTGTGCAGAAGGGTTGTTTCTTTGGATAATTTCCTGCTTCGTTTCCTTTTGATAGTACCGTTTATAGAAATCATCTTTCGTTGGCAGCTTGATATCCCCTACGGTTGAAAGCGGTAACATTTTTTCGTTAATTGAAATAGGACCCATGATATCTTCCTTCAGTGATCGAATAAGCTCTAGTCTATTTTCAAGATGCTTTTCCAGCTTAGACAATGAAATTCCTCCCTTAAATATATTTTGTATAACTTTAAAATCATCAGAAAGAGTTGAATTTTTAAATTTTTCATCTTGCTAGTATTTAATACAATCTCTATTAAAATAACTTAAATAGTAAAATCATACCATTAAACTAGACTTAGTTGTAGCTATGGATTAAAGTTCATGTATATTCACATACTAAAAGTTTTTACTATTCATACCACAAACTTATCGCTCACATCAAAACATGTTCCACGCCTAGTATATTGTTATAATTCTAGAGACTGATTCCTCACCCCTATAAAGAAAATATTTCAACTTCTTCTAAATTGAGATACTGAAGGTAGTCCTTCAGTATCTCATCAGTAATCTATAAACGGAAATATTTACTATTCGTTCGATGATTCGAGCTTCTATTTAAACTTTTATTAAATTAACAATATAAACATTAATAAATATGTAATGTTTATATCTTTTCGATAACATTATACTTACCTAATTTTTTATACACCTAGTTTAACCACTTCGAATCCTATTTCTTCCATTACCGCCGTAAATTCTTCTTCAAACTTTTGAATACCATTATAGCAAACATATACATTTAATTTTTCTTTCGCTCTAGAACATCCCACATAGAATAATTTATAAGCCAAAAGAACCCCTTCTAGACGATTTACAGATTTTATACACTCTTTAAAAGCTGTAACTGTTTTTTTTGCTTCAAATACTTCAAATACTTCAATAAAAAATTCTTTATATAGTATTTCGTTTTGCGTAAGGCTATTTTTTAAACTTATTATAATTTCTTCACATTGCTCATTATATTGTGTAAAACTCCCCTTATTTAATTCCGCAGGTTTTATACCTACTGAATCACTAAAAGACTGTTTATACCCCTTTATTATACTATCTAACGTCATTAATTCTTGATATCCAAATACCCCTTTAGATAACATTTCAAAAAACAAATAAAGTTTCACATTTGGATTACTGCCATCTGAAGCCTTAAAAGTAACATAGTCATATCCTTCTCCTTTCACCGCATGTTGCGTGGAAAAATTAGGATTTCTTATTTCTCTGTAACAATTTGAAAATTCTATGAAATAAACCGAATTAATCTTTTCCTTAAAATCAATATTTTCATCCATCCCTTCAATAATTCTATCAATAAACTCAGTTTCAACAATTTTATTTCCCCGTAAAAATTGTAGCAATTCTCTTATTGTTATTTCTTCTCTAATTTTGTTACTCAAATCCTCTAAATATTTCCGGATTATTAACTTGTCAGAATGTTTCTTTATTTTCCAAATTTCCTTGTTTGCAAATTTAAAAGTTGTAACTTTCTGGATTAGCTTGCTATATTGTCGAGTTTCATAGAGATTGCTTATTTCCGTAATAAAAAGTAACAGTACCATTAAATCATCTGGATTTTCCAACGTCATATCTGATAAAATTTCTTTTGCATTATACTTATCAAATAATTTATATCTGCAATTATAAGCACTATATAAATTATACGCATCAATTTCTTTAAATAAATCACTATTATATAGTACCAGTTGTAGATTATCTGCTTCTACTGAAACCCCCTTTACATCATCTACTATATGTACCTTTGGTTTTTGTCCCTCACCCCTTCTGGCATCTTGCTTATATAAGGAATCAAAATATAAATTATTTAAAACATTAACAATAGGCTTTCGTGATCGCCAATTATTTTTTAAGGATTCGTTTTTAATAAACTCGCTATCTATTATATGTTTAAATCCTTCAACCCTTCCTTGATAAATTTGCTGCATCTCATCTCCTAAAAGAACTAATTTGGTTTTACTTCCTAAAGTAGCTCTATAAAATAATTCTAAAATTTCTGCCTGAGTATCTTGATATTCATCCACAAAAACATATGAATATCTTTGAGTAATTATTTTTTTTAACTTAGGGAATTTTTCCAAAGCTTCTTTTGAAAATATTAATAAATCATCATGTGATAGTTTCCCATACATAAAGGAAGAGAATGGGGTTTCTCCATAATCAATAGAAGAGATATTTTCCATTATAGTATCCTTAGTAACTATGCAATCGCTATCCAGATCATTTAGATTTTTGTATCTTTCTATTCTTTCTAATCCTTTTTCATCTTTTCTATTTAATATAGCTTCTATCTTTTCGTGATAAAATTCTCCAAAATAATCTATTATCGATTTATTCAAAAAAAATGGTCTCATGAAATTTCCAATAAATGAATGAATTGTACCAATTTCTACACGTTCATCATCAATTTTCTTAGCTAATTCTTCTGCTGCTCTATTAGTATAAGTTATACATAAAATTTTTTTGATTGGCTTCTGTATAAGACTTTTAATAGTTTTGGAAACCGCAGTGGTTTTTCCACTCCCAGCTGGGGCGTTAACCAAAGTGAACTGGTCTTTGATTTCTAATCCTTTAGCCAATTTAAACCCTCCTCTATATAATTAGGAATAGCTTTGCTAATTTGTCCATTTTCAATTAAAGCGTACATAAAATCTGTTTTATTTTTCAATTTATCAATTCGATCCCTTAATGTGGTTTGATTTTTATTTGTATTGGATAGTAATAAATTTCTTTCACTAATTACTGATGCAAAATCATCTTTATCTATTTTTGAAAATACATTTTCAAAATTTAGTAATTTACATAACAATGCATCTTCTAGAGTACGCGCATAACCATCCTTATCTGTTTGGAATTTCACACAAATATCTTTATTCTCTAAAAACGTCCCTTTCTCAACAAGCGCTTTTTTATAAATTGTATCAATAATTGATTCTTCTACAATTTTTTCTATTGTCAAATTTGTTGTTTTTCTTTCCTTTATCTCTTTAATAATTTCTACAGCTTCTTTGTTAATATCTTCTTTTTCATAAACATAATCTATATCCGTAAATATCAAAGATTTAATTTGCAGATACTCAATTAACTCTAAATATTTATAAGCGTAAGCCCCACCTACTTGAATATACGATATGTATTGAGATGAAAGAGCTTCGTATTGACTTATATTTGAAATAAGATATTTTAATAAAAGTCTTTCTGCATCTCCTTCAAATAAAATTACTTTATCTGCAAATACTATCTCAATCATATTAAATTGAAAAAATTTTTGATAAAAGCTTTTATTTTCATCGCTTAAACTTATCATAAATTTATGTAAATCATATACCTTCGATTCTGTATGGCCAATTGGTCTTAAAACACGTATATTTTCCAAACTAATTGTTTTCGTCATCTCACTAGAATGAGTTGTTATCAACATTTGAAAAGGCATATTCTGTTCTTTTGTAGTCTCCTCTGCCTCTGTTGCAGCTACTTCTTCTACCCCTTTTGCTACTACTTCCTCTACACTTTTTGCTACTACTTCCTCTATACTTTTTGCTACTACTTCCTCTACACTTTTTGCTACTACTTCCTCTACACTTTTTGCTACTACTTCCTCTAATTCCCCTACTTTATTAATATTATTTATATATCTAATAAATATATTTTCCATTTGTGGATGAAGGTGGGCTTCTGGTTCTTCAAAGACAAGTAAATTTACTTTTCTTTGATCAATTTTTTCACTAAATATTTGCCCTTCTAATAACAAATAGATTAAATTACTATACCCAAGTCCTTGTTTTTGTTCTTTAATTCTGGTCCCCTCATCTTGCTCAAAATAAATCTGGATAAAATCTATTAATACTTTTTCTATATCCTTGTTTTCTAACTTGAAATCAATACCTAAATTTCCTGTATTCCCACCATTTGTTTTAGAAAAACTCTCCAAAGTGGATTTTATGTGACGAATTGTAATCTCATCGATTTGACTCGATAAATTTTGGTTATTTAATAATTGGTTAATATTTAAAATTAATCCCTTTAAATTTTCTTGCCACATTTCATTATTTTTAACTGTTTTAAGTAAGTGTTTACTCAAAAAATTTTGTTTTTCATCTGAGGTATCTGATAGTTTCCTTATAGCATACACACAGTGATAATTAAATAAATTGTAAAAATCCATCTTATTAGCAATTTGAACTTTATTCTCAAATTCTTCATCACAATAATAAACTTTTGACTGTAAGGAAGAATATAATTCTTTAAATTCCTTCGTTCCTTTAAGCATTTCCTCAATATCTTGTTCTTTTGCTGGAAGATACTCATATTCTATCAAAAAATAATAATTTTTTTTTGTCTCATCAACATCAGCTAAATAATTTGAAAAATACTCAAGATTATCATTATCATCGTCATATTTAATAGCTATACCAATCATTATTTTGTTAAGTATTTTATGTATAGATGCTAACTTTCCTATTCTAGTTTCTTCATCTATATCCTCATTATAAATAATTGCATTTAACGTTTCTTCATCTTCTTGACGTGCCTTGTTATTTAAATCTTCAATATTAATTAAATCTCTTTTTTCTTTCAAAAAAATAGTAGATAATAACTCTACTAAAGACGTTTTTCCTGCATTATTTGCACCTGCAATTGCAGTTACTTCATTGCTCATAGAAAGTGTCTCACACCGAAATTTCCTATAATTTTCAACTATTATTTTATCAATTGCAATCACTCTAATTCCTCCAGTTGTTTTAATCTAATTTTTATGAAAAACTTTACAGCCCCTACATTTATGAGAACTACTTGTTTATAAACATAAAATGTAACTCAACTATACATTGCTTAACTATACTTCCAAGATTAACTTTAATATATTTCTTTACTTTTTTAAATATACATCATCCTTATTTTTACTAATTCAGTAGTATTTTTCTTTATTAGCTATAGTTACTATTAATCTGTTCTTTCTAATTCTATACACTATCTCTATGTATACATTCTTTGTTGCAACACTGTCATTGATGCCTCTTTCAAGTCTTGATGTATGCCATAAAAATAGTTATTTTTAAAGATCCTACTTCCAATTTGTAAACCACTGATTCTATAATGAAGTGATCAAGTACAAATAATTTTCAAGTTTTACCTAACACTATAAAGAATTAGGTAACAGCCTATCTCTATTCAAAATGAATCTCTAGTTTTTTTGAATTCCTCCTGAGGTAAGGTAGCTATTTTATAGCTGCCCTCTTGTATGAATTGTAAATATTTGCACAAACTATAAATGGAATACTTGAATCATTTTCATTGAAAATGTTCAGCACTTCCGCGCCTTAAAAGAACAGTCTACGCAACTGCTCTCTTTTTCATTTCCTTTTTTCCTAAATATAAAATGAAAAAGCATAGTTAACTCTGCAACGATCAATATCATTGAAACATTCTCAACGTTCCCTCTACAATTTCTCAAAATTTTTCATGGACAATTGCACATCTTCTTTTAGTATTTAATATCTTAATATTAAATACTAAAAGAAGGTGTTGAAAAATGACTTGGTTCATTATTTTAGGATTTATGCTTATTTTAAATATAAGCGGTTTTCATGCACATAGTATTCATATCATTTTCAAAATAGATTCAGATGCAAAAGCTGTGCCAGTCTGGTCTTTCGTTAATAGAATAAACTTCGAAAATTTTAAAGAATTAATAGAAAAATACAAAAGAAATAAACTTAAAAGCCATGCAATAGGAGAACTTGTTATCCCTTTAAGTTTATTCAATCAATTATTTAGCAAATAAACAGACCACCTCATACGGGCGGTCTGTTTTAAATCAAATGCAATTAACAAAATTGATACACCCAAACGTGCTCTTATAATGAAAAACTGACAATATGGGAAACGTTTATAAGTCATTATCTTTTTAGCTACTGATTTACATTTACTACATAGAAAAATTCACTTGCAGGTATTCCATTCCTAAAAGTTCCTGATATATTCTTTATTCCCTATATTAATTCCATACTTATCTCTCACACATGAACGTTATTACATATTATACCCAACATATTTATAGATTTTAATAAAATTAATTACAAAAACTTCCTAAATTGAATAGGAGGGCCACTTTATTCTGTCAACTCCACCTATATTGATAAATATGAAATATACGATGTTTATAGCTCTACAAAATAGCCATGGCAAGATTGAAATTATCACGATTAAACCTTATCAACTCTTCAATAAATACTCTTGAGTCCCTAACCATCTCATCATATTCTGATGCATATATCTGAATTAATACACTCTAGCAGGTCCAATCCCTTTAATTCAAATTTGCCAATTCACGAAATCTAGATTTTTTTCAATCTAAGAAAAAGAACAAATGGCTATATACTACTACCCATCCCCTACAGGCCAATCTATATGTTTTCTTCCATATTCCTTCTGAGAAGACCATTAAACCAAGAAGATACAAAATCTTTCTCTTCTCTTTTTTTATTTTGGATATGATTATTTATTACGTGATATAAAGTACTAAACAATTTATCATTTCCTGCATCTCCGTCAAAAAACGATTCATACTTACCTCCTCGATAAGCAAATAAACCTAAATCTAATATACATATAATATCCAGACCTGGGTGGAACGGTAGCTCGCCATCCTTCTCGATAAAATTTTTATTATCATTTAAATAATCAAGGATAGTTTGTTTTTGCTGTATATCAGTTGTATATGCAAAGAGGACACACAATGGAAACTGTTTTGGTTTTCTAGAAATTAAGTCCTCCTTACTATAAGGGAAGTATTCGGAATATCCCTTATATTCCGAATCGCCCCCCTCTAACTCTATATATTCTTCATTATCAAATCCTCCAAGAGAAATACTTTTAACTTTGTTTGCACTCTTTTGAGACGTCAATACGACATCTTTACTATTTCTATAAGTAAGTTTTGTTTCTATAACTACATTCAATGAATCAATATGTATTATTGAGTTCTCATACCCTTGAAAAATAGGAGGTATAGAATGGGGATCATAAATCATAATATCTAGTTGATTCAAATGATTATCAACATTATCCATCACAAATCCTGTTCCAACACTCACTCTTTGTGGAAGCATCTTACTTAGAAAACCCTTTAAAATCCCTTCTGCCTCTCGCCCTTTTTCACCATTATGTGAAAAATCTTTAATCAATTTTACTTCAGTACATATTTGCTCAACATGATTCTCTAAAGTCTTATATGCAAAGTTATACATTTTACTCATTGTACAAATATCCTCCTATTCATTGTATGGTTAATATCTCAAAAGACCTAATTTAAATACTATACCCTATTGTCTATATACTTCCTCCTTTCCATTTTTGTCACCACTCATTAATTTAGAAAGGTCCATATCCTGATTTCTATTTTATCTCCAGATAATGATTATTGACCCTATTTACATTCCCTTCATTATAAGGTATTCTTTAAAAAATTTAGCTTTTAAATCTATTCCACTTATACCGAACCAAAAACGTTTGCTACATCTCAATCATACATATTATATTTCCAACATTTTTCATACAGGTGAATTGTACTATAATAAGCGATAACTTAAGCTTCTATTCTTAAATACAAAAGTATTTCCAAGCCTATTGTGACATACGAAAAGAGCAGCAACAATTTAGCCCCTGCTCTCATCCTTCTAGTATAATAAAATCAAAATTTTATTATAACTTAAATTCTAATTTAATATTTTAAATATTAAGATAAAAAATTATGCTAGAATGTCTTGAAAATACCTAATGAATCCGAAGTTATATCTAGGTCGTTCGAGTCATAAAATACTCCACCCGTCTGAATCGTGCCATTTAACTGCATTAGGTATTTTATAAACATAGGCTTAATTGGTTTCCCTTGAATTTGATAGTCTCTTTTTAATATAAGCTGTTTAGGTTTCATCCTATTATAAAAATCGATGTATTTATACTTTGATTGATAACTTGCGTGATGATTTATTTTAATTGAAATATCATTGTTTAATAAATTACTTTGATTAACTAATTCCCTTTTTGACTCTATTAACTGTTTTTTGGATGCATCACCTGTAAAAAAGGTCGATCCTATTCTACAAATTAAACTCATTTCATTTTTTATTTTCTTTTTAATAATTGCATTTTCAATTTCCTTCCACATGGTTAAATAGTCTAATTTATTTATTTTGTATTTTTCTTTATTTAGTACTCCCCCCATCCTTAAGTCAGAGATAAGTTGATGTTCGTTAATGGAGTCAAGCCATTTTCTACTCCCTTTTGGATAGCATTTAACTCTTTCTATAAAATCATTAATTAGTCTAAAACTCATTATTACAGAAGATGTCGGGAATGATTGAAACTCCATCAGACCGTTACGAAAGTTCAATTGCCACGGTAACGGATTAGATTTAGTTCTCCTTCTGATAGCATAAACAGTAAAATTGTCAAAACCATTAAATTCCGGAACCTCAACTATATTATAATCTCTTCCAAAAAGAGAACTAATCCTACATCTTGAAGGAGTAAAATTAAAACGGAATTTCTCTAACACATAAACTAGAGGTGAAATGATAATAATTTTTGGTTCTAAATTTTCAATAACAAAATTAGCTAACTCAATATGGTCTTCATCACCATGAGTAATTACAAAGCAATCTAGATGTTTAAACAACCACCTGTATTTTAAAATTACTCTCTCGCCTTTTTTAGTTCTCCCGGCATCAACTAGATATTTATGTGTTTCTTGTACTAAAAATGATTCAGACCTCGATGCATAATTTGTTAAAATTCCCCATCCCATTTTCTTTTATTCAACTCCATTAGTAAAATAAAATTTAATAACAATTTATTTAGCACTTTCAAATCTTTCTTTCCTATGCCAATTCATATACCGTCGTTGTCTATGATTCATTCTAATTCTCATATTTTCATCGATATTCAAAAATATCTTTTTATCCTTATCCAAACTAGCTGAAATCATTATTGTTCCAATTTTATCAAAACTAATATCTACCTTGTCAAATAAAGCGTCATGATTTGAACACAAAAGCAATCCATTGTTGACATCTAGACCCTCTTGATTATTAGACTAACTCCAAGGTTTGATATAACTGGCTAATAGGAAATGTTCATCTGTTACGCCACTTAATCTACATTTCTATTCAACTGCTAAGAGAGCCTTTTTAAAAGTAGATTGACCAATTCTCGACTTAATAATTAAATTTTTTTCTTTCTTCTAAAAAATAGGTGAATCTATATCTTTTTCAATTTTTTTTATAAATTATTTTTTACCTTTGTCTTCAAGCTGAAATTTTTTTTCAAACTTCTTCAAGTAATTGTAATACTTCTTTTGAGCATTATCTACAATATAATTAAGTAACTTAGATTGGTATTCTTGCTCGTTTCCATGTAAATCGAATAATTCAATCTCAGTTGGATAATTTGTACTAATATATTCGTCAAATGCATATTTGTTTAATACCTACTTTACTATTGTAAATTTAACATAAACATGATTCCTTCTTTCCTCCAAGTAATAACATCTTTGCAACATGACTTAGCATTTTGCTAATAGTTAAATGCTCCTATCCTAAATCAACATCTTTTCATCGCTTTCCAGTCACAAAAACTAAATAATAGACAATAGATTATCTGATATCCTGCACAACTTTTAAAAACAGCTTTACTTCCTGCTCGTTCCACACAGTTAAATCTTACTTATCACATTTGGACAACTTCGTTTTAGTTACAAAATTTTTCCCATTCAATTTGATAATATAAGAAGTATAAAATTAATAATAATTTTAATACTTCCTATCTCTCAATCTTTTTATCTAATAAGAAATATTAACTACTACAAAATACCTTCAGATCAATACCAGTAGTTTCTTTAATATAGTTTTCAGTAACACCAAGTAAGTTTAAAATATCTTCACTAACATTACTCTTAGAAATACTTGGTTGGACTATAAAAATTTCAAAAATCATTGGCATCTTTTTTTTTGCTTTCTCTTTTAAAATCTCTAATTCTTCTTCGGAGCCCTTCTCTATTCGACTACATGAGGATTTATTATGATTTTTCACTTTCCTTCTTAGAAGGTGATTAAAAAATTCTTTCCCATCTTTATACTTCCAATGTGTAGATTTTTGAGCTTGCCCACATACTTCATATAAATTACCTATATCATTTGAAACCTTTCCCTTTTTAGCATACTTTAAATGATACATTTGAATTTTTATGCTTTGATTCTCTTCCTTTATGGTAACAATATCAGCTATTTCGCCATTACCATCATCATCATAAATAATATGGTAGTCTTCTAATTTAAGCTTATTAATAAAATGATACTGTATCGAATCAGTACGTCTTGGCTTAACTTGTTGTGATTCTTTTGCAATATTTGTAAACGACCAATCATGTGGAATCAATAACTCTCTATCGTATAAATTTATAGTATGCTTTAATTCAACATATTCACATCCTGTTAAGGATGAACCATCCGCAAACCAAATAGTTGGTGTATATGTTTCTAAAAATTGAATCAATGAATATTTCCTAGTTCCATACTGTACTATAATTTCTTCTTGTGCTAATAGTTCAAATCTATAATCAGGGTATGATGAATCAGATTCTGATTTTTCAAAAACTTTATATCTAATTGGAATCTCAAAGATGTCTGACTTTAAAGCTAGTATTATCTCAGATCCTAATATATACTCTTTAATTATAAGATTTACTTCCCCTAAATTAAATGACGAAGATTTCCCATATTTAAATTCACATTTAGTTTCTGCTTTACTATAAATTTCATCATCCCAGTCAACGCTTATAGGGGTAATTTGAGGCATTTTTGTAATCATTGTAGGAACTAAGCATTCCTTTAAAACTTCATTCGCATCAATATTTGGATTTATTAATTTCTCTCCGATATTAGTACACCAATCTTTTAAGTGTTTTATATTTCCTTGCATCTTTGTCCAGATTCTGCCCTTGTATGAACAACCAATATTTACTGGATTTCCACCTTCATATCCAGCACCTACAATATAAGCTTTCTGACTACGCTGTTTTTCAGTTAATGATAATGCTTCACCAATATCACTGCCCACACTCATTCGATATCGTATATCTTTTCCAAGAAATAATTTCAAACCTACATTTTGTAACTTAATACGTTTAATATTATATAAAGCTTTAAAAACATCCATTTTATTAATTAAAATAGGCTCTGATACTACAATTTCCGCCAATTCCTTATATAAACCCTCATTATCAGAACCATTAATAAAGAGCAACTTATGTTCAGGGTTCCAAATGAAAATCAATAAACTCCATGTTAAGTTGTACGCATTTTTATCACTAAGCCAATCCAGTTTATTTCTTTTCGCATAAACGATCACAGCAACATTTTCGCTTTCATTTAAATCAAAGAAGGCATACTCAAAATTAATTTCTTCTAAAAACTGACTTTCTAATAATTTAGGAGACCATTTTCCTACCTTACTTTTATATACTACTGTACTTAATTTCGGTTTAATATTTTGAAAAGAAAAGATAGATGAGTTTAAATTACTAAAACCTTCTAGAAATTCTTTATAATTAACTTCATTTTCTATGCTAGTACTACTATAGTTAGATAATAATTCATTCCAATCCGCATCGCTACTATACAAATTTTCTAGCGCACCCGATACATTTAGATCGGCGATATTGGCTATGAAAGCCGCACTACCCAATTTTAAATCATGTTTAGTTCTTGTAAATCGCCCTGTAAATTGTAATGTAATGGGTAAGCTTTTTTTTATGTCATGAAGTGCAGCTACTTTTAATTCAGGTAAATCAAATCCTTCTCCCAACATATCTACACAAACAATGATTTTATGTTTCTTTTGTTTAATATCCTCAAGGATTATTTTCTCATTCTTAATTTTTGAATATATAATTATTGGATTTAAATGTTTATATTTTGCATATATTTCAAACACCTTGTCAGCCCTTCTTTTGTTTTCACATCGAGCCATAAGAATATGTGGTAATCCATTATTGATATCAGTTTCTAATCTTTTAACTGCTTCTTCCGCAATTAATAAATCAGCTTTTTCACGATCATATTCTTTTACAGAGATAAAATCAATTTTAGTAAAATAACCATCTTTTTGTGCTTCACTTAAAGGGAAATTAAAAACAATTTTACCATCTAGGTTTTTCCCATCATTTCTAAATGGAGTGGCTGTAAACTGAATTACTTTACTATTATCAAAGACTTTTCGAAATGAATCCCATGTCTTTGCTTTAACGTGATGAGCTTCATCAATAAACACATTAGTGCATTTATTTGAAAATAAGTCTTTCATTTTTTCATTTATTGATGTTAATAACTGCATTGTGGTAATAATAACGTTACAATTATCAAGAAATAATTCTAATTCTTTTTCATTTCCGAATTTTTCATAGATAACACCCACTTTAGGGAATTTTGCATCATTTCCTAAAATTCCAAATTCTTTTAAAATACCTAAATTAATAAACTTACTAGAGATTTGAGATCTAAGTGCGTCACTGGGTACAGTTACCAATACACATTTACAACGTGCTGCAATCATAGTGGACATCATCGTTTCTGTCTTCCCTGTTCCCGTTGGCATTACAACTGTTGCAATATCCGTAGAGACTTTCATATGACTAAGGATAGAATATAATGCCGCAATTTGCGGTCTCCTTAATCCTTTAATTTCTTCTTCATAAACTTCTTCTTTAAAATCGAATTGTCCATTCCAACTTTTCACAATTTCTTCAATAGACTCCACTTTTTGATCATTTGGATGTTTCAACCAACGTATTACTTCAACTTTTCCGTCTAATTCTTTAGATATATTTATACTATTAATAAGCAAAATATAAGGTACAGTTTTATCTATATATTTTTTATCCGTAGTAAAACAATACAAGTTACCTTCACTTTTTAATAAAAAATATTTTTCATTAGTATCGTGTAGTTTCCCCTCAATTGCTTTAGCATTAACAATTAATTGTTTAATAATATTTTTGTTTCGTGGTTTCTTATAAATAGTCTTCTCATAAGCTGGTAAATTTATTTTTAACATAATTCACTACTCCAATTTTTATTTAGTAAACTACTTCAAAATTCATTAGATTAACTGTCCATCTTTTCTTAGAAAAATTAACATGTGTATAAAATTAATATTACATTATTCATGCTAGTCACAGATAATTAAGTCCAACTTTTTATATTAATTTAACAAGTATTAGGGCTAGCTTCACACTAATAATAATTTCACTTTATTAGTTAGAAACTGACACTAATTCATTTTATAGTTAATGAACTGCAAAACAATAAAATTTCACTATACTTGATGTAGTTTCTTTTCTACAGGATACAAAATCTCAACTTCACAGATATATTTGTGCATTATGTAAAAATGATGTAATACGAGTATGGTTTTCTATATTTATGTTAATATCCATTCTAGAATAATTTTTGCTTTTCTTCTGCCTATTTAACTCAGGAGAAAAATAATATATTAACCCTGACTCAATATTATCCAAAACTTTAGAACTGGTTTCATACGGATAAATCCATTCTAAAGGTAAGTATTCTTTATTTTCTGTAAGAAACATAATGCTACCAACATATACATTCTTTTTTAAACCCTGATACTGTGGTGAATGTAGCTTTAATGCAACTGAATGACCACCATTAAATCTAGATTTAGCATTTATAGATGTTTTTCCTACATAAACAACCCTTTCATCTTCACCTGTCCCAACTGTAACAATATAAATTGGGTATGCTGGAGCTGGAGGTTTCCCTAACCTATACTCTATTTCATAAGCAATTTCTCTATCAATATCGATAAAATACTCACCCGTTATATAAGGTTCTTCGAATCCCTCTACAACTTCATAAGCTTCCTCTAAATATTCGTAATTTTTCCTCCAAGCCTCTTTAAAAATCTCGTTATCTATATTTTTAATTTCATGTAGAGGAACACAAATATCTAATGCTAAAAAGTAACCTAATTCAGTATCTGGTTGAGCTTCTTTTAAAAATTTATAATGTGGTAATTCTCTTCTTTTATTTACCCAGTAAGAAATTGGTGAATATTTATCAATCCTATTTTTCCAATCCTTTAGAACATTTTCCATAAAAAGGCCCCCTTATTATAAGTAAAAATTAATAGTTTTTGTATTTCAAGTGACATGACTTTACTTCATAACCTATTTCTGTAGGCACAATTACACAATAATAAATTAAAGTAGTTAGATTTACAATAATAAGTCCCATCGAAATACAGTACTTTTTCACGTAAAAATTAAAGTAACCTTTCTCCCTCTTTATATCCAAATGTTTTTTATGTTTTATTTTAAAATACCCAACAATAATATATAATATTAATATACAACTATATTGTTTTTAAAAATGGGAGTAACAAATATGATTAATAGATTAACATTAGGCGAAACCGCATATTTTTATCATTTAAATTCTTCACTTTCCAATAAATTTATAGAACAACTTTTTATTAAAATTTCTAAGCATAAATCTGGTGCTTACATAGCTAGAGAAGTAAAGAAAACATCTTCAACTCATACTGATCTCACATATTCGCTATGTATATTCAAATTCAAGGCGAAGCCAAATTTTTTAGATGCACATGGTCCTGAAGAAGAAATTAAATACGCTTTCTTATTGATAGTCGAATACTCAAATATGCTTATTATAAATAAAAAAAATATTAGTGCCCTTAATTCTTTCTTAAAGGACTATATTACTGATGTGGAATATACTACTATTTCTCGTCTATTTTTAAGTGATACATCGAGTTTTGAAAAACTTTCTATGCTAAATATGGATATTAGTAATAACTCTGTGAGAAAACGTAATATTGAAGCAAATGATTTGAAAAGTTCATTTTCACCTATATATTCGAGTAAGTATATTATTAATAACTTAAGAGTTAAAGAAAATGAAAACAGGATCTCTTTAGCTCTTAATACCTCCAAAATTAATAAACTAGGAAAAAAAGTTTCCATTGAAGACTACTTTAGTTGGGGGATTGATGTGGTTAATAGAATTGAATCCTTCGAATTAAACGAATCTTATTTAGATAATTTCTCAATACCAATAAGTAACCAAGAACAGTTAAAAGAATTACACCCCGCCTCTATACTCTTTCTTTTTAATGATTTACTAGAAGAATTAGCTGGGGAGGAATTTATAGAAGTAATATATAATTCGCCAGAAACAAATAAGGAAAGAAAGCTCAACTTTCAAAAATATCTAAGTGAATTTGATACGTATTTTGAAATTGATTTTAACATTCAAAATACGAATACGTACTCAATTTTGAATTCTGTTGATAAAAAATTACAGATCAAAAAAAATAAGGAGATGGATGTAATGAATGAAAAATTATCAACAAACTTTCAGGAATTAACTGAAAAAGAATTACAAACAAATGGTGGTGCAATTAGAATTTTATCTAGAGTTTATGAAGCTGCCAACCATTGTTTACGCGATAACTATTGTCGTGGAAGATTAGGTAACGATATGGCAAATGCCGGAAGAATTGAAGCTGGCCATTATGGTGGAAGACCATAAACTAAATAAATAAAATTCAACAAAATCCAATAACTAGTTATTGGATTTTGTTGAATTTCATAACTAAGGAGATATAATATAAATGTTCAGGAATATACATAATTTTCTTTCTAATTTAAATAAAATTCCATTTATTTTACTCATGACCATAATTAGTTTTTTAATTACTATTCCACTTAATTTATTTTTACCACCTTCACAAGCGAATCCATCAATAAATGAGTCAATTATTGAACACATTTTATTAGTGTTAATTATTGCTCCATTTCTTGAAACTTTACTATTTCAAAAAGTACTTTTTTTCATTTTACAACTAAGCTCATATATATCAGAACGTAATATACTTACTATTCTTATAGCGTCAATCATATTCGGATTAACTCATCAATTTGATATTACATATATAGCTGCAGCAACACTTATGGGGATCGTATTTAATTATTCATATTCTATATATCAAGAAAAAAATTATAACGACCCAAAAAGTATGTCTGCTTTCTGGATTGTTTTTTGGATACATGAACTACATAATACAATAGCATTCTTAATAATAGAATTTGGTCAAAAGTTATAAAACTACATAATTAATACCAACATAAAGGCACTTTTAAAACATTAAAAAGTGCTTTTTATGATTCTGATGCAAAAATGATAGTTAGAAACATAAAGTAGCAATTATTTTTTTGCACCAAAACCATTGTACGTAATAAAACGTGAAAAGCAGCAAAAAACTACATGAAATTTAAATTGATTGGCCTTTTGCTGTACTTCATGTATGCAAAATTGCATAGCATTTCGTATTGATAATAATTATCGTTGTAACTATAATGGTTTCAGTAGGTGATATTTTCACTTCCTTTTCAAATCTCACAATATATTAAAGGAGGAACTAGCATTATGAAAAAAGTTATTTTAGCAGGGGCACTAGGAATTGCAGTACTATCAGGTATGAACTTACCAGGAGCAGAGGCACCAAAAGCGAGTGCAGCAACTACAAATTTAGAAATTCAAGAAGTTACAAAATATTACTCTATGAGTTCTTACGAAGTGTCTCAAAAGGAAACATTTAATCTCAATAAAGGAGAAGAACTTACAGTCTTTGTACAAAATTCTGGGTTCCCAATTTCTTATACGGTCTTTGATGCAGATAATCAAATAATTGGCACCTACAATGCTAATTCACCATATGGTCGCGTATTCAAAGCACAAAAAGATGGTAATATTTCTGTACAATTTCAAGCAGGTGCAAATTCTTCGTACATGAAGAAGATGAATTTCACAGCTAAATTTGCAGTTTCTAAGCTTAACTAACAATCAAAATTTCATTATCCTCTTTCAAAAAATTAAAAAGGTATATCCCTTCAACGGGATATACCTTTAACTTTAGTGAATTTTATATTGACCAGATAATTGCTCTTGCGCCATACGCACTAAACGTTTGGTAATTTCTCCACCTACTGAACCATTCGCTCGTGCTGTTGAATCCGGTCCAAGTGTAACACCAAACTCCTGAGCAATTTCATACTTCATTTGTTCAATTGCACTTGCTGCAGCTCCTACCAAAATCTCGTTTGAATTAGTATTTTCGCGAATTTGCATTCCTTACACTCCTCCACTGATTTTAGTAATATTATGTTTCATTTACGGAAAAATATGTAAATAATCTCCAAAACAAAAAAAGACACCTTAAGATGCCCTTTTTCAATATGTTCATGTAACGCTTAATTTATTTTTAATTGTTAAAGCAAGTAAAGGGTCCACTGAAGTACTTTTCTCCTCATGATATAAAGTTACTACAATGTTCTCCAAGGTAATCATATTTCAAAGATTTGTGCTTTTATAAGTCTAGAATTCCCATAACTTCTTTCGTAAATAGCTTAAAGTCTTTTAGATGTTTTTCAATAATTTGACGAACAATATCTAAGTTTACACTTTGATAATCATGAACAGCAATATTTCGAAACCCAACCATTGCTTTTAACTTACTTGCCAGTTCTGTACTAAGTAGATCTGCATCAACCAACAAATCAAATGCCTCTCTACTAGATTGAGGTAGTCCCAACTTCTTCCCTGCAACAATATGCATTGCTAAATCAATACTTGCTTTGCATGCTCTTTGAATATTTAATATTATAGAATCTTGCTTTGTATAATCCTCTAAATTATCAAGGTTATTTCCATATACCTCTTGAATTCTTTTTATACAACGCTCTATTGTAGAAATTTTATTCAAAATTACTTCATTCTTCATATATAGAACCTCTTTTCTTTATATCCTCAAATACGATTTTGCGTTCCTCATTCAATTTTGAATACATTTGTGAACTACCCGCCACTTAACGTCCTAACGGACTGTTTGAAGTGGGGGCTTCTCGGTTAATCATTACTTTTGATAGCTAACGAATTCGTCC
>NZ_JBBOXE010000001.1:292500-307500 GCF_038007445.1 Bacillus sp. FSL P2-0099 | reverse complement strand
AAAATTCCACACACTCATACCTCATCTTTATTTTACATATATATAATCAAGATACATGAAAGGAGTGCATCAATTGTTGGATCCCTCCTTATTACACATCATTAGTACTAATGCAAGAAGCCCACACTATCATAGAAACTTTCCTCTCATTCTATTTTGGAGTCAAAAAAGTGGTTGTACTTCCCTTGCTAAGTGGTTTTTTTACCAGGTTGATTTATTACAAACAGCTTTAAACTATCACCCCTTCATCCATAATTTCGAATATGAAATATACAAAAGTACACCGGCCTATAATATACGGCTAAGTGTAGCACTACGAGATAAACAAAAGGAAACTTTCAAACTGGTTCGCAATCCGTTTAGAAGAGCAGTCAGTTCTTTCGTGTCCTTAATTGCACCTCCTTATGTAGAAAATGAAGAATGGAAACCCATTCGAAAGTTTTTATATCAAAATGAAAATTCTCCTAAAGGAATCTCATTCAAACAATTTTTATACTACCTATTTACTAAAGGTGCTCATGCAAATGATATTAACGCTCACTTTACACAACAATATATAGCAGGTGAAGAAGAGTATGTAACCAATTATATATACTTAGAAAATTTCGATCAGGAAATGAAAGAATTAGAAAAACGTTTCGAATTAAAACCTGCACCGATAAATGAGTTTTCAACATCATGGCATCATCAAACCCCTGCCATGATTTATAAAGGGAATTTCAGCGATGCCGATATTACTGATCCTTTATTCCCTCGTCACCCGACTTTTGAAAGCTTTTATGATGATGAATGTATACAGCTCGTAAAAACAATATTTCAAAAAGATTTCGATACATATAGATATAACAAAGAATATCCCTACTAATTTAAGTCCATTATCTTCGCTAAATATAAAAAGATACCTTATACATATATATGAGGTATCTTTTTAACATTTAAACTATATAAAACGTACAATTTAACAGTCCCTACTATCCATTTCATTACCCTTTAATAGATTACGTAACTTTTGCTTATCCGCCCATCCTACTCCAATTAAAACTAGACTCCCTCCCATTATTATCTTCCATGTCAGAGATTCATTTAATAGGATAATTGAAGTAATGATACTTATTAACGGCAATCCATTTAAGTACAGTCCACTTATTGATGCTGAGACCGTCTCTAGCGCTTTATTCCAGAACCAATATGCTAAAATTGTTGCCCCGATAACAAGGTATACTACACTAAATCCAATCTTCCATGTTTCGATTTTTGGGAAACCGTAGTAAAAAATTTCTATCATTGCAAATGGCAACACAATAGCTGCACCTATCATTAGTGTTACTGTTGTGAAAACTTTATTAGATAAACGTCGTTCTTGTTTTGGCCGTTTTAACAAAACTGTGTAGAACGCAAATAAAAAGGTACTTAATAAAATAAGTATATCTCCTATTAAAGACACCTCTTGATTAGTATCGCTAGATGGAATTGTAATAAAGAGCACTCCTATAGCGCCCAACATAATTCCGATCCAATAATCCATCTGAATTTTCTCTTTCAGAAAGAACGCTGAAAAAAGAATTGTAACTAATGGCAATGCAGCATCAATAATACTAACATGTAATCCACTTGTTAAAGAAATACCATAGGATGTGAACATAAAGTACCCAGCTACACCAGTAAAAGACAGTAAACTCATTCTTTTCCACGGAATATGTTTATGTATAACTGCTTTTTGTAGTTCGTTAAATGAGAAAAACATACAAATTCCACCCGCAAAGAAAAGACGAATAAATAACAAAGTAAACGGTTGAATGGATTCTAATGCCCATTTCGTTGGTGCAATGGCTGTCCCCCATAATATAACAGCTACTAATAACATGCATATTTCTTTCATAATCCCCCACACCCATCAAAAAATATGTGTTAGCTACCTTAATTATAGATTTTTTCTTATGTAAAATCCCTTAAAAATACAAAAAGGTTATGTGAAAAAGAACTGGACAGCTATTTTTCACATAACCTTTTCATATAAGATCAAAAACATTATTGTTCATTCGATAACTAAATTAACATAAAAAGGTAATCCTTACCTTCAATTTATATTTAAACGTATTACTTTATCATCCGAATTTTATTTTATACCATTTCTATTTCATTCTTTTTTCGTCTTTAGGATTATTAAATTTATGGATTTTAACCTTCGGTAAATAAAAATAAACACAAAAAAACCTAAGTCGAAACGACTTAGGTTTTTGCTTGGCGACGTCCTACTCTCACAGGGACAAGGTCCCAACTACCATCGGCGCTAGAGAGCTTAACTTCCGTGTTCGGTATGGGAACGGGTGTGACCTCTCTGCCATCATCACCAAACTGATGAAGGTATATTCCTTCAAAACTAGATAACATTTGCTTCATATTATATGGTTAAGTCCTCGATCTATTAGTATTCGTCAGCTCCACATGTCACCATGCTTCCACCTCGAACCTATCAACCTGATCATCTTTCAGGGATCTTACTAGCTTACGCTATGGGAAATCTCATCTTGAGGGGGGCTTCATGCTTAGATGCTTTCAGCACTTATCCCTTCCGCACATAGCTACCCAGCTATGCCCTTGGCAGAACAACTGGTACACCAGCGGTGCGTCCATCCCGGTCCTCTCGTACTAAGGACAGCTCCTCTCAAATTTCCTGCGCCCACGACGGATAGGGACCGAACTGTCTCACGACGTTCTGAACCCAGCTCGCGTACCGCTTTAATGGGCGAACAGCCCAACCCTTGGGACCGACTACAGCCCCAGGATGCGATGAGCCGACATCGAGGTGCCAAACCTCCCCGTCGATGTGGACTCTTGGGGGAGATAAGCCTGTTATCCCCGGGGTAGCTTTTATCCGTTGAGCGATGGCCCTTCCATGCGGAACCACCGGATCACTAAGCCCGACTTTCGTCCCTGCTCGACTTGTAGGTCTCGCAGTCAAGCTCCCTTATGCCTTTGCACTCTACGAATGATTTCCAACCATTCTGAGGGAACCTTTGGGCGCCTCCGTTACACTTTAGGAGGCGACCGCCCCAGTCAAACTGCCCACCTGACACTGTCTCCCGGGTCGATAAGACCCGTAGGTTAGAATTTCAATACAGTCAGGGCGGTATCCCACCAGCGCCTCCACCGAAGCTAGCGCTCCGGTTTCAATGGCTCCCGCCTATCCTGTACAAACTGTACCAAAATTCAATATCAGGCTACAGTAAAGCTCCACGGGGTCTTTCCGTCCTGTCGCGGGTAACCTGCATCTTCACAGGTACTATAATTTCACCGAGTCTCTGGTTGAGACAGTGCCCAAATCGTTACACCTTTCGTGCGGGTCGGAACTTACCCGACAAGGAATTTCGCTACCTTAGGACCGTTATAGTTACGGCCGCCGTTTACTGGGGCTTCAGTTCAGAGCTTCGCTTACGCTAACCCCTCTCCTTAACCTTCCAGCACCGGGCAGGTGTCAGCCCCTATACTTCGCCTTACGGCTTCGCAGAGACCTGTGTTTTTGCTAAACAGTCGCTTGGGCCTATTCACTGCGGCTTTCCGTTAAGAAAGCACCCCTTCTCCCGAAGTTACGGGGTCATTTTGCCGAGTTCCTTAACCAGAGTTCTCTCGCACACCTTAGGATTCTCTCCTCGCCTACCTGTGTCGGTTTGCGGTACAGGCACCTTTTATCTCGCTAGAAGCTTTTCTTGGCAGCGGGGAATCAAAGACTTCGCTCCATAAGGAGCTTCCCCATCACAGCTCAGCCTTCACGATAAGCGGATTTGCCTACTTATCAGCCTAACTGCTTGGACGTGCACAACCAATCGCACGCTTCTTCTATCCTTCTGCGTCCCTCCATTGCTCAAACGATAAAGAGGTGGTACAGGAATATCAACCTGTTGTCCATCGCCTACGCCTGTCGGCCTCGGCTTAGGTCCTGACTAACCCTGAGCGGACGAGCCTTCCTCAGGAAACCTTAGGCATTCGGTGGACGGGATTCTCACCCGTCTTTCGCTACTCATACCGGCATTCTCACTTCTAAGCGCTCCACCAGTCCTTCCGGTCTGACTTCACTGCACTTAGAACGCTCCCCTACCACTGATACCATTGGTATCAATTCGCAGCTTCGGTGGTGTATTTAGCCCCGGTACATTTTCGGCGCAGAGTCACTCGACTAGTGAGCTATTACGCACTCTTTAAATGGTGGCTGCTTCTGAGCCAACATCCTAGTTGTCTAAGCAACTCCACATCCTTTTCCACTTAATACACACTTTGGGACCTTAGCTGGCGATCTGGGCTGTTTCCCTCTTGACTACGGATCTTATCACTCGCAGTCTGACTCCTAAGGATAAGTCATTGGCATTCGGAGTTTGACTGAATTCGGTAATCCGATGAGGACCCCTAGTTCAATCAGTGCTCTACCTCCAAGACTCTTACACTTAAGGCTAGCCCTAAAGCTATTTCGGGGAGAACCAGCTATCTCCAGGTTCGATTGGAATTTCTCCGCTACCCACACCTCATCCCCGCACTTTTCAACGTGCGTGGGTTCGGGCCTCCATTCAGTGTTACCTGAACTTCACCCTGGACATGGGTAGATCACCTGGTTTCGGGTCTACGACCACGTACTAAACGCCCTATTCAGACTCGCTTTCGCTGCGGCTCCGCCTCTTCAGCTTAACCTCGCACGGGATCGTAACTCGCCGGTTCATTCTACAAAAGGCACGCCATCACCCATTAACGGGCTCTGACTATTTGTAGGCACACGGTTTCAGGATCTCTTTCACTCCCCTTCCGGGGTGCTTTTCACCTTTCCCTCACGGTACTGGTTCACTATCGATCACTAGGGAGTATTTAGCCTTGGGAGATGGTCCTCCCAGATTCCGACGGAATTTCACGTGTTCCGCCGTACTCAGGATACATTCAAGAGAGAACGAAGTTTCGACTACGGGGTTATTACCCTCTGTGACGGACCTTTCCAGGTCGCTTCGTCTACCTCGTTCCTTTGTAACTCCGTATAGAATGTCCTACAACCCCAAGAGGCAAGCCTCTTGGTTTGGGCTAGATTCCGTTTCGCTCGCCGCTACTCAGGAAATCGCATTTGCTTTCTCTTCCTCCAGGTACTTAGATGTTTCAGTTCCCTGGGTCTGTCTTCCATACCCTATGTATTCAGGTAAGGATACCATACCATTACGTATAGTGGGTTTCCCCATTCGGAAATCTTCGGATCAAAGCTTACTTACAGCTCCCCGAAGCATATCGGCGTTAGTCCCGTCCTTCATCGACTCCTAGTGTCAAGGCATCCACCGTGCGCCCTTTCTAACTTAACCAAACTAAAATTAAAAAAATATGAGCTACACTGTTATCTAGTTTTCAAAGAACATACATTTAAACTTGAGAGATAGTTCTCTCAAAACTGAACGAAACAAAACAAGTCAACGTTTATTGATGAACTGCGTTCATCAATTCTCCATAGAAAGGAGGTGATCCAGCCGCACCTTCCGATACGGCTACCTTGTTACGACTTCACCCCAATCATCTGTCCCACCTTAGGCGGCTGGCTCCATAAAGGTTACCCCACCGACTTCGGGTGTTACAAACTCTCGTGGTGTGACGGGCGGTGTGTACAAGGCCCGGGAACGTATTCACCGCGGCATGCTGATCCGCGATTACTAGCGATTCCAGCTTCATGTAGGCGAGTTGCAGCCTACAATCCGAACTGAGAACGGTTTTATGAGATTAGCTCCACCTCGCGGTCTTGCAGCTCTTTGTACCGTCCATTGTAGCACGTGTGTAGCCCAGGTCATAAGGGGCATGATGATTTGACGTCATCCCCACCTTCCTCCGGTTTGTCACCGGCAGTCACCTTAGAGTGCCCAACTTAATGATGGCAACTAAGATCAAGGGTTGCGCTCGTTGCGGGACTTAACCCAACATCTCACGACACGAGCTGACGACAACCATGCACCACCTGTCACTCTGCTCCCGAAGGAGAAGCTCTATCTCTAGAGTTTTCAGAGGATGTCAAGACCTGGTAAGGTTCTTCGCGTTGCTTCGAATTAAACCACATGCTCCACCGCTTGTGCGGGCCCCCGTCAATTCCTTTGAGTTTCAGCCTTGCGGCCGTACTCCCCAGGCGGAGTGCTTAATGCGTTAACTTCAGCACTAAAGGGCGGAAACCCTCTAACACTTAGCACTCATCGTTTACGGCGTGGACTACCAGGGTATCTAATCCTGTTTGCTCCCCACGCTTTCGCGCCTCAGTGTCAGTTACAGACCAGAAAGTCGCCTTCGCCACTGGTGTTCCTCCATATCTCTACGCATTTCACCGCTACACATGGAATTCCACTTTCCTCTTCTGCACTCAAGTCTCCCAGTTTCCAATGACCCTCCACGGTTGAGCCGTGGGCTTTCACATCAGACTTAAGAAACCACCTGCGCGCGCTTTACGCCCAATAATTCCGGATAACGCTTGCCACCTACGTATTACCGCGGCTGCTGGCACGTAGTTAGCCGTGGCTTTCTGGTTAGGTACCGTCAAGGTGCCAGCTTATTCAACTAGCACTTGTTCTTCCCTAACAACAGAGTTTTACGACCCGAAAGCCTTCATCACTCACGCGGCGTTGCTCCGTCAGACTTTCGTCCATTGCGGAAGATTCCCTACTGCTGCCTCCCGTAGGAGTCTGGGCCGTGTCTCAGTCCCAGTGTGGCCGATCACCCTCTCAGGTCGGCTACGCATCGTCGCCTTGGTGAGCCGTTACCTCACCAACTAGCTAATGCGACGCGGGTCCATCCATAAGTGACAGCCGAAGCCGCCTTTCAATTTCGAACTATGCAGTTCAAAATATTATCCGGTATTAGCCCCGGTTTCCCGGAGTTATCCCAGTCTTATGGGTAGGTTACCCACGTGTTACTCACCCGTCCGCCGCTAACTTCATAAGAGCAAGCTCTTAATCCATTCGCTCGACTTGCATGTATTAGGCACGCCGCCAGCGTTCATCCTGAGCCAGGATCAAACTCTCCAATAAAGTTAGTTTGTCTAGCATCTAAAAATAAAAATTGACGTTCACGTTGTTTGTTTCGTTCAGTTTTCAAAGAACTTGTTTGCCGCTCATTTGCGACTCCCTTATGTTAACATTTTCATATTTCAATGTCAACCAAGTTTTTTTATTTCTTTTGTCGCTTTCTGCGTTGTTGCTATCGGCGACTTGTCCTATATTACACCTCAATACTCTAATCGTCAACACCTTTTTATAAAGAAATTTAATTTAGTACCTTTGCACTCTTTTAACTCTAGATAAGGACCTACAAAGATCTCATTAAAATAGAAACCATCGTCTACTTTTCTTTACCAATCTATCCTTCTAAATACTATTCAATTTAGGCACTTCTCTATTTCAAAGGACTCGCTTCCCCCATCTTATCGAACTCATACAATTGATTCTTTTCAGCTAAACTAGCAACCTTATTTTAACAATTAATAGTATATAATTAGAAAGTTGCTTTATTTTTTATTACCGCTCCCTATCCCCCTTTGTTTATCAAGTTGTAATATCAATAACATTCTATTAGAAACAGGTGACGATATGAAAGATATACGTATTCTTATAGCAGATGACGATAAAGAAATTCGAGACTTATTAAAAAGATATTTAGAACGAGAATTATATATGGTAGATACTGCAATTAATGGAGAAGAAGCGTTGTGCTTATTTAACCAAAATAACTACAACCTCGTTATATTAGATCTTATGATGCCGAAAATAGATGGTATCGAAGTGTGTAGAAAACTTAGAGATACAACCAACATTCCTATATTAATGCTAACTGCTAAAGATCACGAAGTTGATAAAATTTTGGGCTTAAGCATAGGTGCTGATGATTATATTACGAAACCTTTCAGTATTCACGAAGTGGTTGCAAGAGTAAAAGCTCTTATGCGACGTTTTTTAGTTCTTGGAAGTAACACTAACGTACAAGAGAAAACAACTTTAACATTTAAAGGACTAACTATCGATTTTAAAAAATACACAGTCCATACGAACGGAAAAGAAATCAACTTAACTGGAAAAGAACTTGAACTATTAAAATTCTTCGCTTCAAACCCAGAGCAAGTATTTACGAAAACACAACTCTTTCGGAATGTATGGGACGATAATTATATAGAAGATGATAATACAGTTATGGTGCATATTAGAAAGAAAATAGAAATTGATTCTTCCAATCCAAAATTCATTCAGACTGTATGGGGAATCGGTTATAAGTTTGTAGGTGAAAAGGTTGAAAAATGATAAGGTCCTCTTTCTTATTTCATTACAACTTATCATTTGCGGACTTTTAAATATAGATATGGGATACCATGTAAAAATATCTTTATTTATTGCTCTTATCATAATCACAATATATCTTTTCTTTTCAAGAGTTCACTTTATTCAAAGCAACGAATCGATGGTTACTAAATTAAGCCGTGCACTTAAAGGGAATTTACAAACGAGGCTATTCACAAATAACGACCGTTCACTAAATAGTATCGTGTTTTCAATAAACGACTTAATAACTGCATTAGAAAAGGGTCAGATCGAAGCAAGGAAATCCCAAGAAGCTAGAAAACAACTTTTATCTAATATCTCACATGATATCCGAACACCACTTACTTCTATTATTGGATATATTGATGCTTTAAAAGATGATGTCGCTGCTTCTGAAGTAGAAAAGCAAGAATATCTTGAAATACTTTATAAGAAATCGAATGACTTAAAACATCTGGTCGATGAAATCTTTAATATGGCCAAGCTAGATGCTGATGAATTTCCATTAAAAGAAGAAGAACTCGATTTTTCTGAAGTTACTAGAGAAGTATTAATCGAATTTTTACCCGAGCTATCAAAACATAACATTGAACTACAAGTTCTCATACCAGAATCTACTTCCCCTATTATTGCAGATCACCTTAGCCTTATACGAATTATAGGTAATCTAATAAAAAACGCTATCCATCACGGAAAAGCTGGGAAAATAGTAGGAGTCGAACTACTAGAAACCAATACAGAATATGAGCTTCTTATTTGGGACAAGGGACCCGGTATTCCAAAACATGATTTACAAAACGTATTTAAGCGGATGTACCGCAGCGAACAATCAAGAAATCCTTCTTATGGTGGTAGTGGCCTCGGACTTTCTATTTCTAAAGCCCTCGTTGAAAAAAATGGTGGGCGCATATGGGTTGACAGTATTCCCTGGGAACGAACTACTTTTGGTTTTTCCGTCCCAAAACACACTACTTTTAAGAAATAGTTAAGAAATGATTAATATGCAGTTAAACCTTCCTTTTTATTATGTAATTAAGAACTTATAGAAAGTAGGTGCCCCCTATAAATACAATTATAAAAACGACAAACCTTACTAAAGTTTATGGGAACCAAAAGTCAGTAGATAATCTAAATATAAATGTACAGCAAGGAGAGATTTATGGATTCATAGGGCGTAACGGTGCTGGTAAAACAACTACAATCCGTATGCTGCTTAGTCTTATAAAACCTACAAGTGGAAATATAGAAATATTCGGTGAGGATTTACTTCGGAATCCAAAAGAAATTTTAAGAAGAATTGGTTCTATCGTTGAAGTCCCAGGATTTTATGAAAACTTAACTGCAAGAGAGAACTTATTAATTAATGCAAAGATAATTGGAGTTCACAAAAGGAATGCAATTGAAGAAGCATTAGAAATTGTAGGCTTGCAGCACGAAACAAAAAAATTAGTAGGAAAATACTCTTTAGGAATGAAGCAACGCTTAGGAATTGCACGTGCTCTTCTCCATTATCCTGAACTACTCATACTAGATGAACCAACTAACGGACTAGATCCAATCGGTATTAAAGAAATGCGAAAACTCATTAAATCTTTAGCTCAAGACAGAAATATAACGATACTCATTTCTAGTCATATATTAGCTGAGGTGGAACAACTAGTCGATCGTATGGGAATTATTCATGAAGGAAGGTTATTAGAAGAAGTTTCTCTTGATACACTGCGTAAAGCCAATCGTAAGTACATAGAATTCCAGGTAAATAATGATAATAAAGCTGCGATGCTATTAGAAAAGCATTTTCAAATTTTTGATTATGAGGTACATGATGAAGGAAATATTCGCGTTTATTCTCACTTTGGACAGCAAGGACACATTAATAGAACGTTAGTTCGTAATGATGTTGAAGTATTAAAAATTGTGATGAGCGAAGATAGACTAGAAGATTATTTCACCAAACTAGTTGGGGGTGGCGCAATTGGTTAATCTTCTTTATACAGAACTATTAAAATTGA
This sequence comes from Bacillus sp. FSL P2-0099, assembly GCF_038007445.1. Classification (NCBI taxonomy): domain Bacteria; kingdom Bacillati; phylum Bacillota; class Bacilli; order Caryophanales; family Bacillaceae; genus Bacillus; species Bacillus sp. FSL P2-0099. Next base: position 297,182 of record NZ_JBBOXE010000001.1, on the reverse strand, counting down.
AACGATCCAATATGTTTTTGATTAGTATTATCGGAGCAGGTGTCGCGCCATTTTTAGTGGTTGTAGCTTCTTATATACACATGAAGACAAAGCAACCTACTCCAACTATTTTATTTGGTCAACTGTTCACTGAAGTTAACCTATACACTACTTTAATTATAGGATTCCCCTTATATGGAGTTGTGATCGCTTATCTATTTACCCGTGAATACACGGAAGATACATTAAAAAATTTGCTAACTATCCCAGTATCACGTATTAGCTTTATTATAAGTAAGTTTATCCTTCTATTCCTTTGGATCATGATGCTAACTTTAGTTGCTTGGACGCTAACTTTATTATTAGGGCTAATAGGTAGCTTCCCTGGGTTTAGTATCACCTTACTTTTAGGCTCTCTCATAAAATTTTTAATATGTGGTGGACTTCTCTTTCTTTTGTCTTCACCTATTGTACTACTAACTCTTGTAATGAAGACCTATGTACCGCCTATTATATTAACAATCATTATTACAATGACTAACCTTATGATCGTAAATTCAAAACATAAAGACCTATTCCCATGGACCGCTACTCTAGATATAGCAAATAACGAATTACAACCGACTTATCCATCAGAGTATTCTTATATCATCATTGCAGTAACAGCGATTTTCGGATTTATTACAACACTATTCTATTTTAAAAGGGTGGATATTCATTAATTTATAGGAGTGAAACTATGAGCGATCTTATCATTGCCTTCATACTTGGTATTGTAGAAGGGTTAGCTGAATTTTTACCCATCTCTTCTACTGGCCATCTTATATTAGTGGGACATTTATTAGGTTTTGAAGGAGAAAGGGCAAAAACGTTTGAAATTGTCATACAGTTAGGGGCAATTTTAGCTATCGCGATTTTATATCATAAACGCCTTGTTTCTTTATGTAATATTAAACCCCTTCTACGGAAAGAGAAAAAATTCAATGCATTACATGTTTTTCTCGGTGTATTCCCAGCAGTAGTTGTTGGCCTATTATTACATGATGTTATTAAAACATACTTATTTCAGCCGTATACTGTCGTAATCGGACTTGTAGCAGGAGCAATTCTTATGATTTTTGCAGAAGCAAAAAAAGCAGAGGCAACCGCCTTTTCACTAGATGATTTAACATACCGTCAAGCATTAACAATTGGATTATTTCAATGCTTAGCAGTATATCCTGGCTTCTCTAGAGCGGGCTCTACTATTTCTGGAGGGCTATTAGCAAAAGTAAATTATAAGGCTGCATCTGAGTTCTCTTTTCTCATTGCCATTCCTGTAATGGCCGGAGCTACAGGGTTAGACTTATTAAAAAGTTGGAAGTATTTAAGTGTAGATGATATTCCTATGTTTGCGGTAGGATTCATTACCTCTTTTCTTGTAGCAATGCTAGCGGTAGTAACCTTCCTGAAGCTTTTAGAAAAGATAGGTTTAAAACCTTTTGCATATTATCGTATTTTGTTAGCCATTGTATTTACACTTTTCGTATTGCTATAGCTTCATATAAGTCACATATTATTAAACCGATATTCAAGGAATATCGGTTTTTATCTATTTCACCTCTAGTATTACTCACTTCAATATGGCATAGTGGATAATAGATCAATATTAATAATCAGAATATTCTTTACCTCTAAACAACACTTCATTAAAATATGTAACGTTAAAAGCTATATTTGAAATCCGAACCTAGTAATAGCATTTCTTCTTTATACACATATGCTGAAGTAAAAATAAGCACCTCAATTGATTGAGTCTACCCATTACACCACGATAGAACTAATGTTCTCACTCCTTTGTTATACATCACTTCTTCCTTGTTTCTATATTTATGGAAGCGAAGTACGTGTAGGTGATCGGGCATTGACCCTAACTTTATTGCAGCCCAAATCACAAATAGACTACATAACAACTATATCCATTACCATACGAAACAATTCGAAAATTGAACATCCCGTCTATTAATATGGGCGTCTACGTGGAAAATGGTCATAAATGGACAGAACAAGTTTATAAACCATATTCCTTCAGCGTATTACTTGTATTAATCCGTAATACAACAACCCAGATTTTATATGACTACAAAACTATTACAAATAAGCAAGTTGCTCAAGGCTTATAAAAAAATTAAAGCGAGGTAAATATACAAATGAATCCATTAGCACAATCATATTGGGATACTTATTGGGGAAACAATAAAAAACCAGAATCTGTTACAGCTTGGCAATTTGGTGATTCTCCTGATTATCTCGCTCAATTAGTCATTGATGGTGTGAAAACCGCAACATGCTCGGGCCATATTTTTTACGAATTAGAAAATGAACCACTACCAACAACTAACGATTATAGTATTGTACTCAATAGTCAGGATGAACCTGTAGCTATTATTAAGACAATAGAAGTAACTATAATGCCAATGAATGAAGTGACTGAAGAATTTGCTGTAGCTGAGGGTGAAGGCGATCTTACTTATAATTACTGGAGAGACACCCATATACAGTTCTTTACAAAGGAACTAAGCGAACTTGGTCTTAGTTTTTCTGAAGATATGCTGCTCGTTTGCGAACGTTTTAAGCTTATCGATGTAAAAAACAAAGTGAAGCTATGATAAATAACGATTTTACCGGAAATCCATACTAGATAAATACATTTATCTTTAAACAAATAAGCTTGTTATCAATGGATTTCTTGAGCCATTAATAACAAGCTTATTTCATTAAACACAAAAAAGACGAGTCATTCTGACTCGTCTTAAAATTGCTTGGCGACGTCCTACTCTCACAGGGACAAGGTCCCAACTACCATCGGCGCTAGAGAGCTTAACTTCCGTGTTCGGTATGGGAACGGGTGTGACCTCTCTGCCATCATCACCAAACTGATGAAGGTATATTCCTTCAAAACTAGATAACATTGCTTCATATTATATGGTTAAGTCCTCGATCTATTAGTATTCGTCAGCTCCACATGTCACCATGCTTCCACCTCGAACCTATCAACCTGATCATCTTTCAGGGATCTTACTAGCTTACGCTATGGGAAATCTCATCTTGAGGGGGGCTTCATGCTTAGATGCTTTCAGCACTTATCCCTTCCGCACATAGCTACCCAGCTATGCCCTTGGCAGAACAACTGGTACACCAGCGGTGCGTCCATCCCGGTCCTCTCGTACTAAGGACAGCTCCTCTCAAATTTCCTGCGCCCACGACGGATAGGGACCGAACTGTCTCACGACGTTCTGAACCCAGCTCGCGTACCGCTTTAATGGGCGAACAGCCCAACCCTTGGGACCGACTACAGCCCCAGGATGCGATGAGCCGACATCGAGGTGCCAAACCTCCCCGTCGATGTGGACTCTTGGGGGAGATAAGCCTGTTATCCCCGGGGTAGCTTTTATCCGTTGAGCGATGGCCCTTCCATGCGGAACCACCGGATCACTAAGCCCGACTTTCGTCCCTGCTCGACTTGTAGGTCTCGCAGTCAAGCTCCCTTATGCCTTTGCACTCTACGAATGATTTCCAACCATTCTGAGGGAACCTTTGGGCGCCTCCGTTACACTTTAGGAGGCGACCGCCCCAGTCAAACTGCCCACCTGACACTGTCTCCCGGGTCGATAAGACCCGTAGGTTAGAATTTCAATACAGTCAGGGCGGTATCCCACCAGCGCCTCCACCGAAGCTAGCGCTCCGGTTTCAATGGCTCCCGCCTATCCTGTACAAACTGTACCAAAATTCAATATCAGGCTACAGTAAAGCTCCACGGGGTCTTTCCGTCCTGTCGCGGGTAACCTGCATCTTCACAGGTACTATAATTTCACCGAGTCTCTGGTTGAGACAGTGCCCAAATCGTTACACCTTTCGTGCGGGTCGGAACTTACCCGACAAGGAATTTCGCTACCTTAGGACCGTTATAGTTACGGCCGCCGTTTACTGGGGCTTCAGTTCAGAGCTTCGCTTACGCTAACCCCTCTCCTTAACCTTCCAGCACCGGGCAGGTGTCAGCCCCTATACTTCGCCTTACGGCTTCGCAGAGACCTGTGTTTTTGCTAAACAGTCGCTTGGGCCTATTCACTGCGGCTTTCCGTTAAGAAAGCACCCCTTCTCCCGAAGTTACGGGGTCATTTTGCCGAGTTCCTTAACCAGAGTTCTCTCGCACACCTTAGGATTCTCTCCTCGCCTACCTGTGTCGGTTTGCGGTACAGGCACCTTTTATCTCGCTAGAAGCTTTTCTTGGCAGCGGGGAATCAAAGACTTCGCTCCATAAGGAGCTTCCCCATCACAGCTCAGCCTTCACGATAAGCGGATTTGCCTACTTATCAGCCTAACTGCTTGGACGTGCACAACCAATCGCACGCTTCTTCTATCCTTCTGCGTCCCTCCATTGCTCAAACGATAAAGAGGTGGTACAGGAATATCAACCTGTTGTCCATCGCCTACGCCTGTCGGCCTCGGCTTAGGTCCTGACTAACCCTGAGCGGACGAGCCTTCCTCAGGAAACCTTAGGCATTCGGTGGACGGGATTCTCACCCGTCTTTCGCTACTCATACCGGCATTCTCACTTCTAAGCGCTCCACCAGTCCTTCCGGTCTGACTTCACTGCACTTAGAACGCTCCCCTACCACTGATACCATTGGTATCAATTCGCAGCTTCGGTGGTGTATTTAGCC
>NZ_JBBOXE010000001.1:257500-287500 GCF_038007445.1 Bacillus sp. FSL P2-0099 | reverse complement strand
TTATATATCAATAGAGTTTAGGAGACTGATAAAATCATAGTTAAGAGCGTCTCATAAGACTTGTCTCAAAAATGAGGTGATATTTTGCGAAAAATCGGTTATATACGCGTCAGTTCAACTAGCCAGAATCCTTCAAGGCAATTTCAGCAACTGAACGAAATCGGAATGGATATTATTTTTGAAGAAAAAGTTTCCGGAGCAACAAAAGATCGTGAGCAACTTCAAAAAATGTTAGAGGATATACAAGAAGGTGACATCATTTATGTTACGGACTTAACTCGGATTACTCGTAGTACACAAGATTTATTTGAATTAATCGATAACATACGGAGTAAAAAGGCAAATTTAAAATCCTTAAAAGATACATGGCTAGATTTATCAGAAGATAATCCCTACAGCCAATTCTTAATTACGGTTATGGCGGGTGTAAACCAATTAGAACGTGATCTTATCCGTATGCGGCAGCGTGAAGGAATTGAACTGGCTAAGAAAGAAGGAAAGTTTAAAGGTCGGTTAAAGAAGTACCATAAAAATCATGCAGGAATGAATTATGCAGTAAAGCTTTATAAAGAGGGAGATATGACTGTAAATCAAAATTGTGAAATTACAAATGTGTCTAGGCCCTCATTTATATAAATACGCTTACCTTTAAACAAATAAGCTTGTTATCAATGGATTTCTTGAGCCATTAATAACAAGCTTATTTCATTAAACACAAAAAAGACGAGTCATTCTGACTCGTCTTAAAATTGCTTGGCGACGTCCTACTCTCACAGGGACAAGGTCCCAACTACCATCGGCGCTAGAGAGCTTAACTTCCGTGTTCGGTATGGGAACGGGTGTGACCTCTCTGCCATCATCACCAAACTGATGAAGGTATATTCCTTCAAAACTAGATAACATTGCTTCATATTATATGGTTAAGTCCTCGATCTATTAGTATTCGTCAGCTCCACATGTCACCATGCTTCCACCTCGAACCTATCAACCTGATCATCTTTCAGGGATCTTACTAGCTTACGCTATGGGAAATCTCATCTTGAGGGGGGCTTCATGCTTAGATGCTTTCAGCACTTATCCCTTCCGCACATAGCTACCCAGCTATGCCCTTGGCAGAACAACTGGTACACCAGCGGTGCGTCCATCCCGGTCCTCTCGTACTAAGGACAGCTCCTCTCAAATTTCCTGCGCCCACGACGGATAGGGACCGAACTGTCTCACGACGTTCTGAACCCAGCTCGCGTACCGCTTTAATGGGCGAACAGCCCAACCCTTGGGACCGACTACAGCCCCAGGATGCGATGAGCCGACATCGAGGTGCCAAACCTCCCCGTCGATGTGGACTCTTGGGGGAGATAAGCCTGTTATCCCCGGGGTAGCTTTTATCCGTTGAGCGATGGCCCTTCCATGCGGAACCACCGGATCACTAAGCCCGACTTTCGTCCCTGCTCGACTTGTAGGTCTCGCAGTCAAGCTCCCTTATGCCTTTGCACTCTACGAATGATTTCCAACCATTCTGAGGGAACCTTTGGGCGCCTCCGTTACACTTTAGGAGGCGACCGCCCCAGTCAAACTGCCCACCTGACACTGTCTCCCGGGTCGATAAGACCCGTAGGTTAGAATTTCAATACAGTCAGGGCGGTATCCCACCAGCGCCTCCACCGAAGCTAGCGCTCCGGTTTCAATGGCTCCCGCCTATCCTGTACAAACTGTACCAAAATTCAATATCAGGCTACAGTAAAGCTCCACGGGGTCTTTCCGTCCTGTCGCGGGTAACCTGCATCTTCACAGGTACTATAATTTCACCGAGTCTCTGGTTGAGACAGTGCCCAAATCGTTACACCTTTCGTGCGGGTCGGAACTTACCCGACAAGGAATTTCGCTACCTTAGGACCGTTATAGTTACGGCCGCCGTTTACTGGGGCTTCAGTTCAGAGCTTCGCTTACGCTAACCCCTCTCCTTAACCTTCCAGCACCGGGCAGGTGTCAGCCCCTATACTTCGCCTTACGGCTTCGCAGAGACCTGTGTTTTTGCTAAACAGTCGCTTGGGCCTATTCACTGCGGCTTTCCGTTAAGAAAGCACCCCTTCTCCCGAAGTTACGGGGTCATTTTGCCGAGTTCCTTAACCAGAGTTCTCTCGCACACCTTAGGATTCTCTCCTCGCCTACCTGTGTCGGTTTGCGGTACAGGCACCTTTTATCTCGCTAGAAGCTTTTCTTGGCAGCGGGGAATCAAAGACTTCGCTCCATAAGGAGCTTCCCCATCACAGCTCAGCCTTCACGATAAGCGGATTTGCCTACTTATCAGCCTAACTGCTTGGACGTGCACAACCAATCGCACGCTTCTTCTATCCTTCTGCGTCCCTCCATTGCTCAAACGATAAAGAGGTGGTACAGGAATATCAACCTGTTGTCCATCGCCTACGCCTGTCGGCCTCGGCTTAGGTCCTGACTAACCCTGAGCGGACGAGCCTTCCTCAGGAAACCTTAGGCATTCGGTGGACGGGATTCTCACCCGTCTTTCGCTACTCATACCGGCATTCTCACTTCTAAGCGCTCCACCAGTCCTTCCGGTCTGACTTCACTGCACTTAGAACGCTCCCCTACCACTGATACCATTGGTATCAATTCGCAGCTTCGGTGGTGTATTTAGCCCCGGTACATTTTCGGCGCAGAGTCACTCGACTAGTGAGCTATTACGCACTCTTTAAATGGTGGCTGCTTCTGAGCCAACATCCTAGTTGTCTAAGCAACTCCACATCCTTTTCCACTTAATACACACTTTGGGACCTTAGCTGGCGATCTGGGCTGTTTCCCTCTTGACTACGGATCTTATCACTCGCAGTCTGACTCCTAAGGATAAGTCATTGGCATTCGGAGTTTGACTGAATTCGGTAATCCGATGAGGACCCCTAGTTCAATCAGTGCTCTACCTCCAAGACTCTTACACTTAAGGCTAGCCCTAAAGCTATTTCGGGGAGAACCAGCTATCTCCAGGTTCGATTGGAATTTCTCCGCTACCCACACCTCATCCCCGCACTTTTCAACGTGCGTGGGTTCGGGCCTCCATTCAGTGTTACCTGAACTTCACCCTGGACATGGGTAGATCACCTGGTTTCGGGTCTACGACCACGTACTAAACGCCCTATTCAGACTCGCTTTCGCTGCGGCTCCGCCTCTTCAGCTTAACCTCGCACGGGATCGTAACTCGCCGGTTCATTCTACAAAAGGCACGCCATCACCCATTAACGGGCTCTGACTATTTGTAGGCACACGGTTTCAGGATCTCTTTCACTCCCCTTCCGGGGTGCTTTTCACCTTTCCCTCACGGTACTGGTTCACTATCGATCACTAGGGAGTATTTAGCCTTGGGAGATGGTCCTCCCAGATTCCGACGGAATTTCACGTGTTCCGCCGTACTCAGGATACATTCAAGAGAGAACGAAGTTTCGACTACGGGGTTATTACCCTCTGTGACGGACCTTTCCAGGTCGCTTCGTCTACCTCGTTCCTTTGTAACTCCGTATAGAATGTCCTACAACCCCAAGAGGCAAGCCTCTTGGTTTGGGCTAGATTCCGTTTCGCTCGCCGCTACTCAGGAAATCGCATTTGCTTTCTCTTCCTCCAGGTACTTAGATGTTTCAGTTCCCTGGGTCTGTCTTCCATACCCTATGTATTCAGGTAAGGATACCATACCATTACGTATAGTGGGTTTCCCCATTCGGAAATCTTCGGATCAAAGCTTACTTACAGCTCCCCGAAGCATATCGGCGTTAGTCCCGTCCTTCATCGACTCCTAGTGTCAAGGCATCCACCGTGCGCCCTTTCTAACTTAACCAAACTAAAATTAAAAAATATGAGCTACACTGTTATCTAGTTTTCAAAGAACATACATTTAAACTTGAGAGATAGTTCTCTCAAAACTGAACGAAACAAAACAAGTCAACGTTTATTGATGAACTGCGTTCATCAATTCTCCATAGAAAGGAGGTGATCCAGCCGCACCTTCCGATACGGCTACCTTGTTACGACTTCACCCCAATCATCTGTCCCACCTTAGGCGGCTGGCTCCATAAAGGTTACCCCACCGACTTCGGGTGTTACAAACTCTCGTGGTGTGACGGGCGGTGTGTACAAGGCCCGGGAACGTATTCACCGCGGCATGCTGATCCGCGATTACTAGCGATTCCAGCTTCATGTAGGCGAGTTGCAGCCTACAATCCGAACTGAGAACGGTTTTATGAGATTAGCTCCACCTCGCGGTCTTGCAGCTCTTTGTACCGTCCATTGTAGCACGTGTGTAGCCCAGGTCATAAGGGGCATGATGATTTGACGTCATCCCCACCTTCCTCCGGTTTGTCACCGGCAGTCACCTTAGAGTGCCCAACTTAATGATGGCAACTAAGATCAAGGGTTGCGCTCGTTGCGGGACTTAACCCAACATCTCACGACACGAGCTGACGACAACCATGCACCACCTGTCACTCTGCTCCCGAAGGAGAAGCTCTATCTCTAGAGTTTTCAGAGGATGTCAAGACCTGGTAAGGTTCTTCGCGTTGCTTCGAATTAAACCACATGCTCCACCGCTTGTGCGGGCCCCCGTCAATTCCTTTGAGTTTCAGCCTTGCGGCCGTACTCCCCAGGCGGAGTGCTTAATGCGTTAACTTCAGCACTAAAGGGCGGAAACCCTCTAACACTTAGCACTCATCGTTTACGGCGTGGACTACCAGGGTATCTAATCCTGTTTGCTCCCCACGCTTTCGCGCCTCAGTGTCAGTTACAGACCAGAAAGTCGCCTTCGCCACTGGTGTTCCTCCATATCTCTACGCATTTCACCGCTACACATGGAATTCCACTTTCCTCTTCTGCACTCAAGTCTCCCAGTTTCCAATGACCCTCCACGGTTGAGCCGTGGGCTTTCACATCAGACTTAAGAAACCACCTGCGCGCGCTTTACGCCCAATAATTCCGGATAACGCTTGCCACCTACGTATTACCGCGGCTGCTGGCACGTAGTTAGCCGTGGCTTTCTGGTTAGGTACCGTCAAGGTGCCAGCTTATTCAACTAGCACTTGTTCTTCCCTAACAACAGAGTTTTACGACCCGAAAGCCTTCATCACTCACGCGGCGTTGCTCCGTCAGACTTTCGTCCATTGCGGAAGATTCCCTACTGCTGCCTCCCGTAGGAGTCTGGGCCGTGTCTCAGTCCCAGTGTGGCCGATCACCCTCTCAGGTCGGCTACGCATCGTCGCCTTGGTGAGCCGTTACCTCACCAACTAGCTAATGCGACGCGGGTCCATCCATAAGTGACAGCCGAAGCCGCCTTTCAATTTCGAACTATGCAGTTCAAAATATTATCCGGTATTAGCCCCGGTTTCCCGGAGTTATCCCAGTCTTATGGGTAGGTTACCCACGTGTTACTCACCCGTCCGCCGCTAACTTCATAAGAGCAAGCTCTTAATCCATTCGCTCGACTTGCATGTATTAGGCACGCCGCCAGCGTTCATCCTGAGCCAGGATCAAACTCTCCAATAAAGTTAGTTTGTCTAGCATCTAAAAATAAAAATTGACGTTCACGTTGTTTGTTTCGTTCAGTTTTCAAAGAACTTGTCTGTCGCTCATTTGCGACTCCCTTATGTTAACATTTTCATATTTCAATGTCAACCAAGTTTTTTTATTTCTTTTGTCGCTTTCTGCGTTGTTGCTATCGGCGACTTGTTCTATATTACACCTCTAACCTACAATCGTCAATATGTTTTTATAAAAAACTTCATTTTTTTATAAATCCTATTTACGTTATTAATTTATCTATTTATATACCTCTTCTATAAGAATAGATAAGCAACCCATGAAACACTCTATGGGTTGCTATCCCATCATAAAAACTATTGTTCTTTTGAAGGTACAGAACAACTTTCATCCGTACAAGACATATCGCTTCCACCCTCTGAAGAAAGCTCTTGTAACTTAGGTGCAGGATTCTCTTCTTCCCAAACTTGCTGAAGTGCACCAACAAAAGTTTCAAGTGGTTGCGCACCTGAAATAGCATACTTTTGATTAATAATAAAATAAGGAACTCCCGAAATTTGATATTGCTGAGCAATCGCTTCATCAATTCTAACATCATTTGCATATGCGCTTTTATCATTAATAACATGTAGAGCTTCTTGCTTATCTAAACCTGAAGCTTCAGCAATAGTAGCAAGCGTATCCACATCACTTAAATTTTTCGATTCAGTGAAATATGCACAAAGTAGATTTTCCGTAATCTCTTTTTCTTTCCCTTGATCCTTTGCAAATTTGGCAAGACGATGCGCATCAAAAGTGTTCGTCGGCTTCATCTCTTCAAAATTAAAACTTAACCCCATACTAGCTGCATGATTGCCTAGTTGTATATTATTACGCTTAGCTTCTTCAATACTAATCCCATACTTTGATGCAAGTACTTCATTAATACTTGTTCCAGAATAGATTGGAGCATTTTGGTCTAATTCAAAACTTTTAAACTCAACTTCAACATCTTTCTTATGCGGAAATTGCTCTAAAGCCATTTCTAATCTACGTTTCCCAATATAACAAAATGGGCATACAAAATCTGACCATACTTCAATTTTCATAGAAACACCTCATTAACATGTAGTTTTCAATTATTGTAGCACTGGCAATAAGGAATTCAAAAATTTATGCTTCAAACCTTATATACTACAAACTAAAATGAGTTTTTAAATAGAAAAAACGATAATCAAAAGTATAAAAACATTTCCTTCTGATTATCGTATATACAAAATACAAATCTAAAACAATCTAATTACGCTGGAATGTATCTCCCCACGAACTCCCATACGGTATTCCAATATTTATTCGAATCTACCTTCTCGGCTTCTCCATGTCCAGCACCTGGAACAATTAATTTCTCTTTTTCTACTTTTGCAGCATTATATACTTCATCTAACATTTCATAAGGAACGAATGTATCAGCGTCCCCATGAATAAATAGCATCGGTGTTTTACTTTTCGCTACTTGTTTTACAGCTGAAGCTTCTTCTAAATCATATCCAGCTCTTAATTTTGTAACTGTATTTGCCGCATTCATAACAGGAAACTTCGGCAAGTGGAATAAATCGTTTAATTGATAAGTAAATTCATCAATAACAGTTGAGTATCCACAATCTTCAATAATAACTTTAACGTTAGAGGGTAACTCTTCACCTGAAGTCATCATTACAGTTGCTCCCCCCATTGAAACTCCAAAGAGTGCTATTTCAGCATTAGGGTCTTTCTTTACAATTTGTTGAATCCAAATCAAAATATCTTTACGATCGTGCCAGCCCATCCCTATATAATCACCTTCACTATTTCCATGCCCACGAAGATCTGGCGCTATGACGTTATATCCTTCTTCATAAAAATTCCGGATATATTTCGTCATTTTCGATGCCCTACTATCATATCCATGAACTACAATTGCCCATTTATGGCTAGATTGTTCATTCATATATTCATAACCTGTTAATTTCAACTTATCGAAAGAATTTATGTTTCGTATATTAGGTTTATGATTTGATACAAAGTTCGCATCCTTTTCTTCATTTGTAGCAAACACACCTCCCGATGCATTCACAGTTTCTACTAAGTGAGGATTATCCTCTAAAAACTCTTTCTCTTGTTTCGCATTCAACGCATAATTATAAAAATAATTCCCGACTAACATATAAGTAATTGCTAGAAGGACTAAAACCACTATAGTAATTACACCTATCTTCTTCATATTATCTCCTTAAAAAATTTAAATCTTTCTATATTAAAGTACCTCGAAAAACAACTGTACTATTTTAACACACCGATAGATTGCTTCTACAAAAAATAGAATAGAAAATCTTAAACTACACATCAAAAATGATGAAAGAAAATGAATATGAGAGGATCAAAATAATAAGGATTACTTACTTGAGACTGATAAGAAGTTTAAAACACAAAAAAGACGAGTCATTCTGACTCGTCTTAAAGTTGCTTGGCGACGTCCTACTCTCACAGGGACAAGGTCCCAACTACCATCGGCGCTAGAGAGCTTAACTTCCGTGTTCGGTATGGGAACGGGTGTGACCTCTCTGCCATCATCACCAAACTGATGAAGGTATATTCCTTCAAAACTAGATAACATTTGCTTCATATTATATGGTTAAGTCCTCGATCTATTAGTATTCGTCAGCTCCACATGTCACCATGCTTCCACCTCGAACCTATCAACCTGATCATCTTTCAGGGATCTTACTAGCTTACGCTATGGGAAATCTCATCTTGAGGGGGGCTTCATGCTTAGATGCTTTCAGCACTTATCCCTTCCGCACATAGCTACCCAGCTATGCCCTTGGCAGAACAACTGGTACACCAGCGGTGCGTCCATCCCGGTCCTCTCGTACTAAGGACAGCTCCTCTCAAATTTCCTGCGCCCACGACGGATAGGGACCGAACTGTCTCACGACGTTCTGAACCCAGCTCGCGTACCGCTTTAATGGGCGAACAGCCCAACCCTTGGGACCGACTACAGCCCCAGGATGCGATGAGCCGACATCGAGGTGCCAAACCTCCCCGTCGATGTGGACTCTTGGGGGAGATAAGCCTGTTATCCCCGGGGTAGCTTTTATCCGTTGAGCGATGGCCCTTCCATGCGGAACCACCGGATCACTAAGCCCGACTTTCGTCCCTGCTCGACTTGTAGGTCTCGCAGTCAAGCTCCCTTATGCCTTTGCACTCTACGAATGATTTCCAACCATTCTGAGGGAACCTTTGGGCGCCTCCGTTACACTTTAGGAGGCGACCGCCCCAGTCAAACTGCCCACCTGACACTGTCTCCCGGGTCGATAAGACCCGTAGGTTAGAATTTCAATACAGTCAGGGCGGTATCCCACCAGCGCCTCCACCGAAGCTAGCGCTCCGGTTTCAATGGCTCCCGCCTATCCTGTACAAACTGTACCAAAATTCAATATCAGGCTACAGTAAAGCTCCACGGGGTCTTTCCGTCCTGTCGCGGGTAACCTGCATCTTCACAGGTACTATAATTTCACCGAGTCTCTGGTTGAGACAGTGCCCAAATCGTTACACCTTTCGTGCGGGTCGGAACTTACCCGACAAGGAATTTCGCTACCTTAGGACCGTTATAGTTACGGCCGCCGTTTACTGGGGCTTCAGTTCAGAGCTTCGCTTACGCTAACCCCTCTCCTTAACCTTCCAGCACCGGGCAGGTGTCAGCCCCTATACTTCGCCTTACGGCTTCGCAGAGACCTGTGTTTTTGCTAAACAGTCGCTTGGGCCTATTCACTGCGGCTTTCCGTTAAGAAAGCACCCCTTCTCCCGAAGTTACGGGGTCATTTTGCCGAGTTCCTTAACCAGAGTTCTCTCGCACACCTTAGGATTCTCTCCTCGCCTACCTGTGTCGGTTTGCGGTACAGGCACCTTTTATCTCGCTAGAAGCTTTTCTTGGCAGCGGGGAATCAAAGACTTCGCTCCATAAGGAGCTTCCCCATCACAGCTCAGCCTTCACGATAAGCGGATTTGCCTACTTATCAGCCTAACTGCTTGGACGTGCACAACCAATCGCACGCTTCTTCTATCCTTCTGCGTCCCTCCATTGCTCAAACGATAAAGAGGTGGTACAGGAATATCAACCTGTTGTCCATCGCCTACGCCTGTCGGCCTCGGCTTAGGTCCTGACTAACCCTGAGCGGACGAGCCTTCCTCAGGAAACCTTAGGCATTCGGTGGACGGGATTCTCACCCGTCTTTCGCTACTCATACCGGCATTCTCACTTCTAAGCGCTCCACCAGTCCTTCCGGTCTGACTTCACTGCACTTAGAACGCTCCCCTACCACTGATACCATTGGTATCAATTCGCAGCTTCGGTGGTGTATTTAGCCCCGGTACATTTTCGGCGCAGAGTCACTCGACTAGTGAGCTATTACGCACTCTTTAAATGGTGGCTGCTTCTGAGCCAACATCCTAGTTGTCTAAGCAACTCCACATCCTTTTCCACTTAATACACACTTTGGGACCTTAGCTGGCGATCTGGGCTGTTTCCCTCTTGACTACGGATCTTATCACTCGCAGTCTGACTCCTAAGGATAAGTCATTGGCATTCGGAGTTTGACTGAATTCGGTAATCCGATGAGGACCCCTAGTTCAATCAGTGCTCTACCTCCAAGACTCTTACACTTAAGGCTAGCCCTAAAGCTATTTCGGGGAGAACCAGCTATCTCCAGGTTCGATTGGAATTTCTCCGCTACCCACACCTCATCCCCGCACTTTTCAACGTGCGTGGGTTCGGGCCTCCATTCAGTGTTACCTGAACTTCACCCTGGACATGGGTAGATCACCTGGTTTCGGGTCTACGACCACGTACTAAACGCCCTATTCAGACTCGCTTTCGCTGCGGCTCCGCCTCTTCAGCTTAACCTCGCACGGGATCGTAACTCGCCGGTTCATTCTACAAAAGGCACGCCATCACCCATTAACGGGCTCTGACTATTTGTAGGCACACGGTTTCAGGATCTCTTTCACTCCCCTTCCGGGGTGCTTTTCACCTTTCCCTCACGGTACTGGTTCACTATCGATCACTAGGGAGTATTTAGCCTTGGGAGATGGTCCTCCCAGATTCCGACGGAATTTCACGTGTTCCGCCGTACTCAGGATACATTCAAGAGAGAACGAAGTTTCGACTACGGGGTTATTACCCTCTGTGACGGACCTTTCCAGGTCGCTTCGTCTACCTCGTTCCTTTGTAACTCCGTATAGAATGTCCTACAACCCCAAGAGGCAAGCCTCTTGGTTTGGGCTAGATTCCGTTTCGCTCGCCGCTACTCAGGAAATCGCATTTGCTTTCTCTTCCTCCAGGTACTTAGATGTTTCAGTTCCCTGGGTCTGTCTTCCATACCCTATGTATTCAGGTAAGGATACCATACCATTACGTATAGTGGGTTTCCCCATTCGGAAATCTTCGGATCAAAGCTTACTTACAGCTCCCCGAAGCATATCGGCGTTAGTCCCGTCCTTCATCGACTCCTAGTGTCAAGGCATCCACCGTGCGCCCTTTCTAACTTAACCAAACTAAAATTAAAAAAATATGAGCTACACTGTTATCTAGTTTTCAAAGAACATACATTTAAACTTGAGAGATAGTTCTCTCAAAACTGAACGAAACAAAACAAGTCAACGTTTATTGATGAACTGCGTTCATCAATTCTCCATAGAAAGGAGGTGATCCAGCCGCACCTTCCGATACGGCTACCTTGTTACGACTTCACCCCAATCATCTGTCCCACCTTAGGCGGCTGGCTCCATAAAGGTTACCCCACCGACTTCGGGTGTTACAAACTCTCGTGGTGTGACGGGCGGTGTGTACAAGGCCCGGGAACGTATTCACCGCGGCATGCTGATCCGCGATTACTAGCGATTCCAGCTTCATGTAGGCGAGTTGCAGCCTACAATCCGAACTGAGAACGGTTTTATGAGATTAGCTCCACCTCGCGGTCTTGCAGCTCTTTGTACCGTCCATTGTAGCACGTGTGTAGCCCAGGTCATAAGGGGCATGATGATTTGACGTCATCCCCACCTTCCTCCGGTTTGTCACCGGCAGTCACCTTAGAGTGCCCAACTTAATGATGGCAACTAAGATCAAGGGTTGCGCTCGTTGCGGGACTTAACCCAACATCTCACGACACGAGCTGACGACAACCATGCACCACCTGTCACTCTGCTCCCGAAGGAGAAGCTCTATCTCTAGAGTTTTCAGAGGATGTCAAGACCTGGTAAGGTTCTTCGCGTTGCTTCGAATTAAACCACATGCTCCACCGCTTGTGCGGGCCCCCGTCAATTCCTTTGAGTTTCAGCCTTGCGGCCGTACTCCCCAGGCGGAGTGCTTAATGCGTTAACTTCAGCACTAAAGGGCGGAAACCCTCTAACACTTAGCACTCATCGTTTACGGCGTGGACTACCAGGGTATCTAATCCTGTTTGCTCCCCACGCTTTCGCGCCTCAGTGTCAGTTACAGACCAGAAAGTCGCCTTCGCCACTGGTGTTCCTCCATATCTCTACGCATTTCACCGCTACACATGGAATTCCACTTTCCTCTTCTGCACTCAAGTCTCCCAGTTTCCAATGACCCTCCACGGTTGAGCCGTGGGCTTTCACATCAGACTTAAGAAACCACCTGCGCGCGCTTTACGCCCAATAATTCCGGATAACGCTTGCCACCTACGTATTACCGCGGCTGCTGGCACGTAGTTAGCCGTGGCTTTCTGGTTAGGTACCGTCAAGGTGCCAGCTTATTCAACTAGCACTTGTTCTTCCCTAACAACAGAGTTTTACGACCCGAAAGCCTTCATCACTCACGCGGCGTTGCTCCGTCAGACTTTCGTCCATTGCGGAAGATTCCCTACTGCTGCCTCCCGTAGGAGTCTGGGCCGTGTCTCAGTCCCAGTGTGGCCGATCACCCTCTCAGGTCGGCTACGCATCGTCGCCTTGGTGAGCCGTTACCTCACCAACTAGCTAATGCGACGCGGGTCCATCCATAAGTGACAGCCGAAGCCGCCTTTCAATTTCGAACTATGCAGTTCAAAATATTATCCGGTATTAGCCCCGGTTTCCCGGAGTTATCCCAGTCTTATGGGTAGGTTACCCACGTGTTACTCACCCGTCCGCCGCTAACTTCATAAGAGCAAGCTCTTAATCCATTCGCTCGACTTGCATGTATTAGGCACGCCGCCAGCGTTCATCCTGAGCCAGGATCAAACTCTCCAATAAAGTTAGTTTGTCTAGCATCTAAAAATAAAAATTGACGTTCACGTTGTTTGTTTCGTTCAGTTTTCAAAGAACTTGTCTGTCGCTCATTTGCGACTCCCTTATGTTAACATTTTCATATTTCAATGTCAACTAAGTTTTTCATTTTGTTTTGTCGCTTTCTGCGTTGTTGCTATCGGCGACTTGTCCTATATTACACCTCTAAACTCTAATCGTCAATATGTTTTTCTAAAAAAATATAAAAAGGCTTATCCCTTTTAAAATAAGCCTTTTTATCCTATAACATTCTATTCATTTATTATTTTTCTATAATTGGTAATGAAACGATGAACTGAACGATCCCGTCCTCATACTCAGCTCGAATACTACCACCTTGCAACTCAACAATACTTTTCGCAATAGCTAATCCGAGCCCCGAACCTTCTGTTACTCTACTTCTAGATTGATCTTTCTTGTAAAACCGTTCAAACAAGTTCCCTAACTCTTCTCTCGTAAACTCTTCACTATGATTCGCAATAACAATTTGTATATTCCTGCGCTGCCTTTGAAGAGAAACTTTTATCTCTCCGTCATCTTTACTATACTTAATTGCATTCATTAGTAAGTTGTCGAATACACGGACCATCTTTTCCGAATCAATCATCGCATATGCACGTTCCTCAGGAAACTTCTTAACAAACATAAGGCCATGCTCTTCTGCTTGCGGTACTAACTCTTCTATTAATTGCTCCAATAACTCATTTATACAAACCTCTTGTTTTTCCAATATAACTTGCTCATTTGTTAACTTCGTATACTCAAATAAATCTTCTATTAAATTCTTTAACTGCTCCGACTTCGCAAAAGCAATTCTCGTATACTCATCATGTTGTTCTTTACTTTCATATTTAGAATCTCGAAGTAATCGCAAGTAACCCATTATAGAAGTCAGTGGTGTACGTAAATCGTGTGATACATTCGTAATAAGCTCATTCTTTTGCTTCTCTAATTTACGTTCCTTTTCTATATTATTCATAAGCTCTTCCGCCATATTATTAATATTCTCAGTTAAAGACGCAATCTCATCTTCACCTTTTTTCTCAATACGGTACGCTAAGTTTCCTTTTTCTATTTCCTTTACACCTTGTGCCATCGCTTCAATTTGCTTCATCTTTCTCTTTGTTGTATAGAAGAAAGAGAAAATAAATACAAGTACACCTATGAAAAACGGAAACGGTCCTTCTTGCGTATCATATATTACTTCACCTTCTGGAATCCCACTAACAAACATGTATAAATTCTTATCTTCTATTGTAATAGGTGCAAAAGCTATAAATTCTTTTCTCGTACTTTCAAATTCTTTTCTACCATTCATATAATTAATCGCAAACGATGATGCATTACGAATTGTATTATGCAAATCAATTTGCTCTTCTTGCGCCTGCTTCGTTTTATATAAAACTTTACCGCTCTCGTCAGTGACCAATACTTTTAAAGCTCTAGAGTTTTGTTCTAAATTTTGATTCTCTATTTCAATCATAGTTGATATAGCTTCTAATTTATTTTCATGAACTGAACTACTTGCCACGCTTTGAGCTTGTTGATTAATTTGTTCCATACCAACCCGATAATCGATCGTCGCCTCTCGATTCGCATTCTCAAAAAACGGTGCTGCTGCCTTCGCTGACAAAATCCCTAACAACGCACAAGCAGTAAACGCAGTAATAAGTTGAATTCGTATACTCCGTTTCACACTCTTCACTATCTTTCCAATTAATTCTCGAATTTTCCTAACATAAGTAAATGGATTAAATATCTTTTTCAATCTTATACCCCACTCCCCATACTGTTTTTATATATATTGGCTTCCTTGGATTCTCCTCAATCTTTTCACGCACTTTCCGAATATGAACCATTACCGTGTTATCCGACTGGAAAGATCTTTCGTTCCAAACCTTTTCATAAATTTGTTCCGCACTAAAGACCATCCCCGGATTACGGACTAGTAATTCTAAAATTGAAAATTCCCTCGGGGTCAGTTTCACTTCTTCTCCATCCACAATGACTGTATGAGTGGAGATGTTTATTTTCATCTCTCCAATTTCTAACTCGTCCTCATTTTGAATAGCAAAGCCATTCATTTTCATATAACGACGTAGCTGCGATTTAATTCTTGCGATTAACTCTAACGGGTTAAACGGTTTTGCTACATAATCATCTGCACCTGTTGTTAATCCTAAAATTTTATCCATATCTTGCGTTTTTGCCGAAAGCATAATAATCGGCATTTCCTTCGCTTCCCTTACTTTCATACACATATGAATACCATCTACTTTCGGCATCATAATATCTAATACGACTAAGTGCACTTCATTTTCTTCTAATATACGTAACCCTTCTTCTCCGTCCCCTGCTTGCAGTACTTTATATCCTTCGTTCTTTAAATAAATTGTAATAAGGTTCCTAATTTCTTTTTCATCATCTACGACAAGTATCGTTTCCCCGGCCATACTATCTCCCCCATCACTTTTTTAATCCCTAACTTCTATTATAAGAAAACTTCTGAAGAAAAACGCTCGGAAATCCTTAAGATTTTCTGAAGACGCAAAAAAGGTCTAGACTCCCCTCAAGTCTAGACCTTTCAAAAAACCCCTTTTATTTACGAACGTAGATGAAATATAGTATGAATAAAACTCCCATAACATACATAATTGGATGAATCTCTTTACGACGACCACTCACAACCATTGTAATTGGATAGAAGATAAACCCGATTGCAATTCCTGTTGCGATACTATACGTAAGTGGCATTGAAATGATAGTAAAGAACGCTGGCACTGCAATCTCAAATTTCTTCCAATCAATTTCTCCTAAAGATGAAACCATCAAGATCCCTACAATAATTAATGCTGGCGCTGTTACAGCTGGTGTCACAACACTTAATAGCGGCGAGAAGAATAGTGCCAGTAAGAAGAACCCTGCTGTTACAACCGCTGTAAATCCAGAACGTCCTCCTGCTGCTACCCCCGCAGACGATTCAATGTAAGACGTTGTTGTTGATGTACCTAAAATCGCACCAATTACAGTTGCAATCGCATCTGCAAATAACGCTTTACCTGCACGTGGTAATTTATTGTTCTTCATTAATCCCGCTTGATTCGCAACCGCTACAAGCGTACCTGCTGTATCAAAGAAATCGATAAAGAAGAACGTTATAATAACAATCGCCATTTCAACAGTGAAAATGTCTCCAAAGTGAGTTAATGCTACCCCGAACGTTGGTTCTAGACTCGGTATTGCTCCCACTACAGCTTTTGGTGTATCAATTAATCCAGTCGCTACTCCTAAGATCGCCGTAAGGATCATACCGTAGAAAACTGCACCATTTATTTTTTTAATCATGAAAATGATTGTAGTAACAACTCCGAAGATTGCTAGTAACGTTGTGCCCTTTGTTAAGTCCCCCAACCCAACAAGAACAGCATCATTCTTTACGATAATTCCAGCGTTTTGGAATCCAAGGAAGGCAATGAATAATCCAATACCCGCCGCTACTGCAAACTTTAACTCTACTGGAATTGCATTAATGATTTTTTCACGAATACCTGAAGCAGTAAGAATAATAAAGATAATACCTGACATTAATGTTCCAGCAATTGCCGTTTGCCACGGAATTCCCATCGTTAACACCGCTGTATAAGCAAAGAACGCGTTTATTCCCATACCTGGCGCTAAAGCAATCGGATACTTCGCAAATATCCCCATAATTAACGAACCAATCGCCGCTGCTAATGCTGTAGCAACGAATACTGCACCTGGATCCATTCCTGTACCTGCCGGTAATCCTTTAACATTTCCAAGCGACAGCGTAGCAGGATTGACAAATAGTACGTAAGCCATAGATAGAAATGTCGTTAAACCTGCTATGAACTCTGTTTTATAATTTGTGCCGAGTTCATCAAACTGAAAATAGCGTTTCATCTTACGTTTCCCCCGTTATATGATTACTCGCCGTATTTCCCCTAGCCCTCTTTTATCTATAAAAATAAAAAAGGCTTCCATTGCATATACATGGAAGCGTTCTATGAATAAAGACAAGTTTCCCCTCATCTTTATCAAAACGCCTCGTAGTCAAGCCATTTACGGTAGCTAGGTAGAAACTTTCGGGCCATATCCCCGATATTATACGACGGCATAATATTCACTTTTCGTTTGAATTACATACTCATATTAACTCGATGAGGTGGTTTTGTCAATTTAAAAACGAACATTTTTATAAATTTTTATATTTTCGTTCGTATTAAGGGTGAAAACAAAAAGATCCATCTATACATGAACGATAGATGGATCTTTTTTATTACAATACTATTCCCACTCAATAGTTGCTGGTGGCTTACTTGTTATATCATACACGATACGGTTAACGTGTTTTACTTCGTTTACGATACGTACAGAGATTTTCTCTAATACGTCCCAAGGGATACGTGCCCAGTCAGCTGTCATACCATCGATAGATGTTACTGCACGGATACCTACTGTGTAATCGTAAGTACGCTCGTCACCCATAACACCTACACTACGCATACCAGGAAGCGCAGTGAAGTATTGCCAAACTTCGCGGTCTAATCCTGCTTTTATAATTTCTTCACGTAAAATCGCATCAGATTCACGAACGATTTCTAATTTCTCTTCTGTAATTTCACCTAATACACGAATACCAAGACCAGGGCCTGGGAATGGTTGACGCCATACGATTTCATCAGGAATTCCTAGTTCTGATCCTAATACACGTACTTCGTCTTTAAATAAAGTATTTAAAGGCTCAATTAATTTGAACTGCATGTCTTCTGGAAGTCCACCAACGTTATGGTGAGATTTAATTGTTTGTGCAGTTGCTGTACCACTTTCAACGATATCCGTGTAAAGTGTACCTTGCGCTAGGAAGTCCATTCCTTGTAATTTAGAAGCTTCATCATCAAATACGTAAATGAATTCATTACCGATGATTTTACGTTTTTGCTCTGGATCTTCTACACCTTTTAACTTGTTCATGAAGCGCTCTTGTGCATCCACTTTAATAACGTTCATATGGAAGCCTTCGCTAAATGTTTTCATAACACCTTCTGCTTCATCTTTACGAAGTAAACCGTGATCCACGAAAATACATGTTAATTGGTCACCAATTGCCTTATGAATTAATACTGCTACAACAGAAGAGTCTACACCGCCACTAAGTGCGCATAATACTTTTTTGTCTCCAACAGTTTCACGGATCTTCTCTAATTCTACTTCAATAAAGTTCTCCATGTTCCATCCTTCAGAACAACCACATACGCCGAATACGAAGTTTTTAATTAAATCGTTACCGTGCTCAGAGTGACGTACTTCTGGGTGGAATTGTACACCGTATAAGTTTTCCGCTTCATTGCTCATACCAGCAATTGGACAAGACTCACTTGTTGCATCTACTACGAACCCTTCAGGTAAACCAGTTACTAAGTCACCATGGCTCATCCATACAACTTGCTCTTCTGGAAGGTTCGCATATAATTTTGATTCGTTCTCTACTTTAAGAACAGCTTTTCCGTACTCACGGTGGTTTGCACGTTCTACTTTCCCACCGAAGTGTTGCGTCATAAGCTGCATACCGTAACAAATACCGAAAATCGGTAATCCTAGTTCAAAGATTTTTTCATCACAATGTAATGCACCTTCACCGTATACACTATTTGGTCCACCAGAGAAGATAATCCCTTTTGGATTCATTGCTTTAATTTCTTCTGCAGTAATTGTATGTGGATGAAGTTCACTGTATACACCGAACTCACGAATTCGACGTGCTATTAACTGATTGTACTGACTCCCAAAATCTAAAACGATAATTGTATCATGCTGCTTCTTCAAAATAATCACCCCAACGTTAGTTCTCGTATATAAATATTTTCACCAATTTGGCGAAAAGCATTACTAATATAATAAAAAAAGCCAGTCCTCCGCCTCTAGTCTCATGACAAAGAAAAGGCAGGGGTCTGGCTTTATAAAGAAAGATAGTCTTCCGCTCTTTATAAATATAAGACGCACTGCCTTCATAGTCAGGTTGTTTACGGTAACCCGGTAGAGACTCTCAAACCATATCATCGAGGATATATGAAGGATTGTTTTATATTATCTTCCTAGATTCTAACAATGAAGTATCGGTATGGTCAAGAGAGAAAGCGACAAAATTCTACAGAAATTATTTTCCTGCGCTCAAAAACATAAAAAAACATCCACTTCTATATAGAAGTGGATGTTTTTCGGGAGAACGGAATTACATCATTCCGCCCATACCGCCCATGCCCATGCCGCCCATGTCAGGCATTGCTGGTGCATTTGGTTCTGGCTTGTCAGCAACTACAGCTTCAGTTGTTAAGAACATAGCTGCAACAGATGCTGCGTTTTGAAGTGCAGAACGAGTTACTTTAGCTGGATCTACGATACCAGACTCAAGCATGTTAACCCATTCGCCAGTAGCTGCGTTGAAACCAACGCCTACTTTTTCGCCTTTTAGACGCTCTACAACTACAGATCCTTCTAGACCAGCGTTGATTGCGATTTGACGAACTGGCTCTTCTAGTGCACGAAGTACGATGTTGATACCTGTTGCTTCGTCGCCTTCAGCTACGATAGAAGCTACTTTTGTGTATACGTTCATAAGTGAAGTACCACCACCTGCAACGATACCTTCTTCTACTGCTGCACGAGTTGAGTTAAGTGCATCTTCAATGCGAAGTTTGCGCTCTTTTAACTCAGTTTCAGTTGCTGCACCTACTTTAATTACTGCTACACCGCCCGCAAGTTTAGCAAGACGCTCTTGTAATTTTTCACGATCGAATTCAGAAGTAGTTTCTTCTAATTGCGCGCGGATTTGACCGATGCGAGCTTCGATTTGTTGTGAATTTCCAATACCTTCAACTACAGTTGTGTTTTCTTTCGTTACAACAATTTTACCAGCACGTCCTAAAGATTCAACTGTAGCAGATTTTAAGTCACGTCCTAATTCTTCAGTGATTACTTCGCCACCAGTTAAGATTGCGATATCTTCTAGCATCGCTTTACGACGGTCACCAAATCCAGGAGCTTTAACAGCAACTACATTGAATGTACCACGAAGTTTGTTCACTACTAATGTAGCTAACGCTTCGCCTTCTACATCTTCAGCAATGATAAGAAGTGGTTTACCTTGTTGTACCACTTGCTCTAATACTGGTAAGATTTCTTGGATGTTAGAAATCTTTTTGTCAGTAATTAAAATGTATGGGTTATCAAGAACTGCTTCCATTTTGTCAGAATCAGTAATCATGTAAGGAGATGCATATCCACGATCAAATTGCATACCTTCTACTACGTCTAATTCTGTTGTGAATCCTTTAGATTCTTCTAAAGTAATAACGCCGTCGTTACCAACGCGCTCCATTGCTTCAGCGATTAATTGACCTACTTCTTCGTCAGCCGAAGAAATAGCAGCTACTTGTGCGATAGAAGATTTACCTTCGATTGGTTTAGAAATCGCTTTTAATTCTTCAATTGCAGCAGTAACAGCTTTTTCGATACCTTTACGAAGACCCATTGGGTTTGCACCAGCTGTTACGTTTTTAAGACCTTCACGAATCATAGCTTGCGCTAATACAGTTGCAGTTGTCGTTCCGTCACCAGCTACATCGTTTGTTTTGCTAGCAACTTCTGCTACTAATTTCGCACCCATGTTTTCGAATGCATCTTCTAATTCGATTTCTTTTGCGATTGTTACACCGTCATTTGTAATAAGTGGTGAACCGAATTTTTTCTCAAGTACAACGTTACGACCTTTTGGTCCAAGCGTTACTTTTACTGCGTTTGCAAGAGTGTCGACACCGCGAAGCATCGAACGACGTGCTTCTTCACTAAATTTAATATCTTTTGCCATAATAATTGACCCCCTTGGATTTTTAAAATGTATATAATTAACCGATAATTGCTAAAATGTCACTTTCACGTAAAATCAAGTAGTCTGTACCTTCGTATTTCACTTCAGTACCTGCATATTTTGAGAAGATGATAAGATCACCTGCTGCTACCTCTAAAGCAACACGCTCACCATTTTCAAGCACTCGGCCTGTACCTACTGCAATAACTTTACCCTCTTGTGGTTTTTCTTTTGCAGTTTCTGGTAATACAATACCACTTGCTGTTTTTTCTTCTGCTTGAACAAGTTCAATTACAACGCGATCACCTAATGGCTTTAGCATGAACAATAACCTCCTCATTTTGTTATGTAAATTTTATTTATTAGCACTCAAGTCACACGAGTGCTAACACACTTCTAATAATAAATAATCTCAATTTCTTTTGCAAGTAAAAAAATCATAATTTTTTCGCAAATTACTTTATGCACTTTCCTATATATCATTACTTCTCCTACTGCCTTTACTATATGAATCGTTGTTCCCACTTCTTGTATGTTACAATATGAAAGACACCCTAAGTTGTTTTCGCTAAACGTACAACTTTTTCCTGTCTCCTATTTTATTTTCAAATACTTATTTACAAAAAAAATATAATTCAAATGAAAGTTTATATCGTAGGTAGCATATTTACATGTTATCCTACCTTATCTCATACACTAGAGTTAGAAAGGATGGTTAAACCATTTGAAGAAACAATATTGGTGGATTATCGTTACATACATTTTAATGCAGTTATCTGGAATTGTTGGCTTACCACTACTCCTAAAAACAGGACTCTATGATAATAGAGGATTTACCATGGAGGAAAAAGGTCAAATCATAACGGGACATTGGGCAATCATTAGCTTCTTTGTTGCATTATGTATCGTGCTTTGGTTACTTAGAATAGATATTCGTGACAGGCATTTAGATAAAATGCGTGTTACGATCCCAGCTACAGTTGGTTGGATTATAATCGGTATTCTCTTAGCTTTCTCTTCCCAAATAATTGCCGGTATGATCGAAATGCGTCTACTAGGAATTAAACAAGGTTCGGAAAATACAATGAAGCTGATGGAAATTGCAAGAACGACACCTTGGTTCCTCATTGTTGTATCTATAATCGGACCTATCTTAGAGGAAATCGTATTTAGAAAAATTTTATTTGGCACACTTTATAAGAGATTTAATTTCTTTGTTGCTGCTATCATTAGTTCACTTGTATTCGCGGCGATTCATTTTGATTTTACTCACTTATTGGTATACACTTCTATGGGGCTCGTATTCGCCTTTTTATATGTACAAACGAAACGCATTATCGTTCCTATAGCAGCCCATGTGGCAATGAATACATTAGTCGCTATTGGACAAATTTTTATGAGCAATGAGCAAATTCAAGAAATGATTAAAGAAGCTGAAAAAATGCAAGGCTTTATCGGAGGATTTTTAGTATGAGAAACTCACCATTGTTCATGGCTGCATTGTACTTTCTTCTTGGATGTATCTTTACACGCTTCGCCATTACGAACGTAACAGATACAATCTGGAATATGTGGACAATACTATTTGCAGTTATGGCAACAATTGATTTTAATTTGGCACTTCGCCTTATCTTAGTTAAATTCACAAAGAAAAAACAATAATAAAACGCAGAGGTCATCTCCTCTGCGTTTTATTGTGGATAATTCTTCAAAAAGTAAACAAGAGTTTGTAACTCTACAGCTAAATCAATGTGATGAATCCTTATATTCTCTGACACATTTAAGCGTGCTGGTGTGAAATTTAAAATACCATGCACGTTCGTTTCTGCCAATCTATCTGCCACAGATTGCGCTACTGTAGCGGGTACCGTTAATATTGCCACTTGTATATCAGTTGATAAACGTTCTTCTAATTCATCCAAATGATATACAGGAATGCCTCCGATTTCTGTTCCAACTTTCTCTTCACTAACATCAAACGCCATTTCAATTTTTGTATTATTGTTTTTCGTGAAATTATAATGTAAGAAAGCGGTCCCTAAATTACCTACTCCAATAAGTGCCACGCGTGTTATATCATCTTGGTCGAGTGTTTCACGGAAAAATGATAATAAATAATTTACGTTATATCCATATCCTTTTTTCCCTAACGCTCCAAAATATGAAAAATCTCTTCGAATAGTTGCGGAATCAACCTTTACCGCTTCACTCAATTCGGCTGATGAAACACGTTGCTTACCAGAAAGAGATAAGTTTTGGATAAATCGATAGTATAGAGGCAATCGTTTGGCAGTGGCCTGTGGAATTTTTTGCTGATCCATATAACCTCTCCTCTCTTCCTATCTTTATTCTTATACTTGAATCAAATACAGAAGTTTAGTACTCATGAATTTCCTTGTATAATAAAGAGAAGAAGTATTCTCTCTTTATTTTAAACTATACACTATTTTTAGTATGATTGAGAAATATAAACATGGCAAAGTTAAGAAATTATTTGAGGTGAAAACATTGATATTATTACAAGTGAATGGGCTTTCGAAATTATACGGTGCAGAAACGATTCTTGCAAACATAAAATTGGAAGTACAAACAAAAGATCGTATCGCATTAGTCGGACGAAATGGAGCTGGAAAATCTACATTATTAAAAATAATAGCTGGCGAGTTATCTCATGATGGTGGTGAAATTATAAAACCGAAAGATGTCTCAATGGGGTATTTAGCTCAAAATACTGGACTCGAAACGTCTTTAACAATTTGGGATGAAATGTTAACCGTCTTTACACACTTGCAGCAGATGGAGACAAAACTTCGAAGGCTAGAGCAAGAGATGGGAAAAGAAGAAAACTTTTCAAATGCGGCTATATATGAGAAATTATTAGCTGACTATGACCAATTACAATTAGATTATAAAGATCAAGGCGGCTATCAGTACGAAGCGGATATACGCTCAATTTTAAGCGGTCTTGGCTTCCCAGTTGAAACGCATCAGACGAAAATTTCCACATTAAGTGGTGGACAAAAGACTCGATTAGCTCTCGGGAAATTATTATTAACTAGACCAGACTTACTTATTTTAGACGAACCTACAAACCATTTGGATATTGAGACACTAACATGGCTTGAACAATATTTACAAGGCTATCCTGGCGCGATTTTAATCGTTTCCCATGACCGTTATTTCTTAGATAAACTTGTTACACAAGTATACGAAATTTCTAATAAGGAAAGCCGACGATTTGTTGGTAACTACAGTAAATATTTAGACTCAAAATCAGCTCTATACGAGCAAGAAATGAAGCGTTATGAAAAACAACAAGATGAAATTTCTAAACTGGAAGACTTTGTACAAAAAAATATAGCTCGTGCATCTACGACAAAACGCGCTCAAAGTCGCCGTAAACAATTAGACAGAATGGAAGTATTAACTAAACCATTAGGCGATTCTAAATCAGCTTCCTTCCACTTCGATATTGAAAAACAAAGTGGAAATGATGTTTTACAAGTGAAAGATGCAACTATTGGCTATTATCAGGAACCGATTATTGAACATGTAAATATGCGCTTAACTCGCGGTGACAGTGTTGCCTTAGTTGGGCCAAACGGAATTGGAAAATCTACATTATTAAAATCCATTGTGAATAAGTTACAGCTATTACATGGAAACGTTGCTTTCGGCTCAAGTGTATCTGTTGGTTATTATGATCAAGAACAAGCCAACTTAACATCGTCGAAGCGAGTTTTAAATGAATTATGGGATGAATATCCCCTGCAACCTGAAAAAGAAATTCGCACTATACTAGGCAACTTTTTATTCACAGGGGATGATGTACTCAAACCAGTATCTTCTCTTAGTGGTGGACAAAAGGCTCGACTAGCTCTTGCAAAACTTATGATGCAAAAATCCAATTTATTAATTCTCGATGAGCCAACAAACCATCTTGATTTAAATAGTAAAGAGATTTTGGAGAATGCTTTAATTGATTACCCAGGTACTCTTCTATTCGTCTCTCATGACCGCTACTTTATTAATCGCGTAACGACAACCGTTGTTGAGTTATCAACAGAAGGTGCACAAGAATATTTAGGTGATTACGATTATTACGTTGAAAAGAAAAATGAAATGATTGAACGTGCGGAACTAGAGCAAGAAGATGAAGTACCTGTTCAAAAAGTGGTGGCACAAGAAAAATTAAATTATCTCGAAGAAAAAGAACGTAAACAGTTAGAGCGTCAACGTACTCGAAAAATTGAAGAACTGGAACAAAATATCGTAGGCTTAGAAGAAGAAATTGCTACGTTAGAAGACCAACTTTGCTTACCAGAAATATATGCAGATTATGAAAAGGCTAGTGAAATTACAACTAAAAAACAAACACTGCAAGAACAGCTTGAAGCTTGTATGGCAGAATGGGAAGAACTGCATATATAAGAGAATTTAAAAGAGGAGGATGTCTCATAAGTCGGGCTTTTTGACGAGATGACCTCCTTTTTATTTTCTGTTTTGGAATCAATACCATAATAAATGAAATTATACAAACCATTCGACAAGGATTGACAATAGTAGCACCTTATATAATAAGAGGAGGATGTTTCAAAATGTTTTTTGGACATCTCTTTGTTTTTTATTTCCCAAAAAAGAATTTCTTCAAAGGTCAGACTTCCTCTATGTTATCCACAAGGTTATACACATATCCACCTTTATAATATAAACTTTCAAATAACTTTTCCACATTATCCACAACTTGATAAAAAGTTATGCACATTTTATGTACACAAAAAAACCCAAATTATCAACAGATAATTCGGGTTTTATCCACAAGCTGTGGTTAATTTTGTGTATAACTATGCTTCAATATCTAATCCTGGATTTGCATTTAAAGCTAATGTAGCGCGTTTTCCTTGTTCGTATGCAATTGTACCTGCAGCCGCAATCATCGCTGCATTATCTGTGCATAAAGATAGAGGAGGAATAATTAGCTCTATATTTTCTTTTTGTGCAAATTCTGCTGCTAAACGTGCACGAAGCCCTTTATTAGCAGCTACTCCACCAGCAAGAAGCACTTGTTTTACATTATAAGCATCTGCTGCACGAGACGCTTTCGTTACAAGTACATCTATTACACTTTCTTGGAAACTTGCTGCTAAATCTTCTGGTGCAATTTCTATACCGCGCTGTTTTGCGTTATGCACAGTGTTGATAACTGCTGATTTCAATCCACTAAAGCTGAAATCATACGAATCAGGTTCTAGCCACGCACGAGGCAAATCAATTGTTGGTTTTCCTTCATGCGCAAGGCGATCAATATGAGGACCACCTGGATAAGGCATTGATAATGTACGAGCTACTTTATCGTAAGCTTCTCCTGCCGCATCATCTCGCGTTTCACCAATCACTTCAAATGAACCATGTTCTTTCATATAAACAAGCTCCGTATGTCCACCGGATACAACAAGCGATAGTAACGGGAATTGTACTTCTTTTACTAAACGATTCGCATAAATATGACCAGCAATATGATGAACACCAACTAGAGGGATATCATGAGCAAAAGCCACAGCTTTCGCTGCATTTACACCTATTAAAAGTGCTCCGACTAAACCTGGTCCTTCTGTTACAGCAATTGCATCAATATCCTCAAAAGTGATATTCGCTTCTTTTAAAGCTTCTTCTAACACAACTGTGATTTCTTCTACATGATGACGGGATGCAATCTCTGGTACAACTCCACCAAAACGCTTATGACTTTCAATTTGCGATGCAACGACATTCGCAATGATTTCCGTTCCATTTTTAACAACTGCTACAGCTGTTTCATCACAGCTTGTTTCAATACCAAGTATAATCGTATTTTTTTCCATTATATATTCACCCACATTACAAGACCATCTTCCTGATTGTCTGCATAGTATCGTTTACGAATCCCACCATTTTGAAATCCGTATTTTCTGTATAACTGCTTTGCTACTTCATTTGACATGCGTACTTCAAGTGTCATTGTTTTTACTCCTAAACCTTTCGCTTCGGAAATGACTTCTTTTAATAAGGCATCCCCTAGCTTTTGACCTCTGTATTCCGGCAGGATAGCTATATTTGTTACATGTGATTCATCAATAATTATCCACAATCCACAATATCCAATTACGAGACCATCTTTTTCTAGCACGACATAATGTGCATGTTCATTCACCTCTAATTCACGGTGAAAGGCATCTGCAGTCCAAGGGGTTGAAAAAGATGCTTCTTCAATAGCTACAATTTGAGCAATATCATCGAGTGCCATCTTTCTAAATATCATATCCATCTTCTGTAGGCCCCTATTGTTTTTGACTTTCTAACCATTTTGTTTCAGCTTCAGCTAAACGAAGATAGCTAGGAACAAACGTATGCACGTCTTGTTCTTCTTTTTGTAATCCTAAAAATGCTAATTCACTTGGTCTTGGGTTATTCTTAGTGAACGGAGCAAATACAGCTTGATCACCTAAATATTCTACAATTGTTTCTTTATGCAATTTAACATCGTTACCAATAAATAAAACAGGCTGTTCTTTATCTTTTAACATTTGCAACCAGTCAACAATAAGAATAATTCGGTCTTCTTCTATTGAAGTTATACGCTCTCCTTCATATGTATATAACCCCGTGTAAATTTGACCACGTCGGCCATCAAATAAAGGACAAATTAGTCCATTAAAATTAGTACCATTTGCAGCCACCACTTCCAAACTTGATACACCTACAATTGGTATTTGAAGTGACCAAGCTAATGTTTTTGCCGCTGTCACACCTATACGAACACCTGTATATGATCCCGGTCCAGCTGCTACAACAATTTTAGTCAATTCTTTCGGTTTTACACCGCATTCTTTTAACAGTTTCTCTACAGCTGGCATAAGACGTACAGAATGGTTTTTTGTTAAATTTGTAATGATTTCCCCAATCACGTTCCCTTCCTCAATAAGGGATACACCCATTACGTAATTTGAAGTATCAATTGCTAGTACTTTCATCTTGTAATAGCTCCTCACATAATCTAATATAGCGATCTCCAATTGGCTCGAGTACAATTTTTCTTGTATCATCTCCAGCATGGAATAAACTAATTTGCAACTTCTCATTCGGTAAATATGCTTCTATTAAATGAGCCCATTCTACTACTGTAATCCCTTCACCATAGAAATACTCATCAAATCCTAAATCTTCTTCACTTTCCGCTAAACGATACACATCCATATGATATAGCGGTAATCTTCCTTTATATTCTTTAATAATATTGAAGGTAGGACTATTTACGACTCTTTTCACTCCAAGACCTTTTGCTAGTCCTTTTGTAAAAGTCGTCTTGCCAGCTCCAAGATCACCTTCTAAAATAATTACATCTTTTTCCTTTACAAGTCTCCCTAATTTTTCTGATAATCGCTGGGTTTCTTCGGAAGATTTTGTTGTTATTTCATATTTACTCACAGACTTCACCTACTTTACTCACAATGTTCTCTGCTCTTTATTATACAGGTTTTAAATATATAAAAAAGTCCTTAGGAGTTTTCCTAAGGATAGTTTGACTGTCTTTATTAGTTTTTTGTTAAAACAAATAAAAAAATACGAAACAACTTGTTTCGTTCTTTTCTTTATATAAAATGGCGGTCCCGACCGGGGTCGAACCGGCGATCTCCTGCGTGACAGGCAGGCATGTTAACCACTACACCACGGGACCATTTGGTTGCGGGGACAGGATTTGAACCTGCGACCTTCGGGTTATGAGCCCGACGAGCTACCGTACTGCTCCACCCCGCGATGATATAAATAGCCTGGCAACGTCCTACTCTCACAGGGACAAGGTCCCAACTACCATCGGCGCTAGAGAGCTTAACTTCCGTGTTCGGTATGGGAACGGGTGTGACCTCTCTGCCATCATTACCAGACATTATTCTTTTGAGACAATCATTATTATAACTTATTCACTCTAAAAGTCAATAAGTTTTTTATATTCTCTCAAAACTAGATAACGTTGCTTCATATTATATGGTTAAGTCCTCGATCTATTAGTATTCGTCAGCTCCACATGTCACCATGCTTCCACCTCGAACCTATCAACCTGATCATCTTTCAGGGATCTTACTAGCTTACGCTATGGGAAATCTCATCTTGAGGGGGGCTTCATGCTTAGATGCTTTCAGCACTTATCCCTTCCGCACATAGCTACCCAGCTATGCCCTTGGCAGAACAACTGGTACACCAGCGGTGCGTCCATCCCGGTCCTCTCGTACTAAGGACAGCTCCTCTCAAATTTCCTGCGCCCACGACGGATAGGGACCGAACTGTCTCACGACGTTCTGAACCCAGCTCGCGTACCGCTTTAATGGGCGAACAGCCCAACCCTTGGGACCGACTACAGCCCCAGGATGCGATGAGCCGACATCGAGGTGCCAAACCTCCCCGTCGATGTGGACTCTTGGGGGAGATAAGCCTGTTATCCCCGGGGTAGCTTTTATCCGTTGAGCGATGGCCCTTCCATGCGGAACCACCGGATCACTAAGCCCGACTTTCGTCCCTGCTCGACTTGTAGGTCTCGCAGTCAAGCTCCCTTATGCCTTTGCACTCTACGAATGATTTCCAACCATTCTGAGGGAACCTTTGGGCGCCTCCGTTACACTTTAGGAGGCGACCGCCCCAGTCAAACTGCCCACCTGACACTGTCTCCCGGGTCGATAAGACCCGTAGGTTAGAATTTCAATACAGTCAGGGCGGTATCCCACCAGCGCCTCCACCGAAGCTAGCGCTCCGGTTTCAATGGCTCCCGCCTATCCTGTACAAACTGTACCAAAATTCAATATCAGGCTACAGTAAAGCTCCACGGGGTCTTTCCGTCCTGTCGCGGGTAACCTGCATCTTCACAGGTACTATAATTTCACCGAGTCTCTGGTTGAGACAGTGCCCAAATCGTTACACCTTTCGTGCGGGTCGGAACTTACCCGACAAGGAATTTCGCTACCTTAGGACCGTTATAGTTACGGCCGCCGTTTACTGGGGCTTCAGTTCAGAGCTTCGCTTACGCTAACCCCTCTCCTTAACCTTCCAGCACCGGGCAGGTGTCAGCCCCTATACTTCGCCTTACGGCTTCGCAGAGACCTGTGTTTTTGCTAAACAGTCGCTTGGGCCTATTCACTGCGGCTTTCCGTTAAGAAAGCACCCCTTCTCCCGAAGTTACGGGGTCATTTTGCCGAGTTCCTTAACCAGAGTTCTCTCGCACACCTTAGGATTCTCTCCTCGCCTACCTGTGTCGG
>NZ_JBBOXE010000001.1:90000-252500 GCF_038007445.1 Bacillus sp. FSL P2-0099 | reverse complement strand
CTCTTCTTTTCCATATACTTCGTAATATCGATAATTCAATTCTATATTATGATTCTTCAATAGATAGCGCCCACCAGTTGTACGTAACCTACTATTAAACATCGCTTTATGTAAAAACGGCATTCCAAAGCATTGTAACGATACCTCTTCCACTAACCGCTGAATTTCTTGCTCATCCATTCTCATTCCTCCTAAACTAAAAAATATTTCCACACTTTTCTCCCTTCTTATACATATAGTAAATAGTACATATACCCATCCTCATTCAAGAAGCGTGATTTCTAAAAATGCAGCATTGCTAGAAATCCACTCACCAACCTCTCATCAAAGTTACTTTAACTAAAAGGAGCTACTTTTTTTGAGAGCAGGATTAAACAAGGAGGGATTCCTATGCCCACGTGGCTAAAGAAACAAATGCAACGTGCATATTTCGAGAAAAACCGGTATCAAATCAAGTTACTAAATGAATGCTGGTTTTATTATAGTAAAATACATCAAAGCTCATAATCAATTAAACTTTCCAGTTCATAAAAAGAGAGCAGTTTCATCTGCTCTCTTTTCTTACTATTCAATCGGTAACATTGATAATGCAACACGACCTTTTTTCGTATCAATATCATCTACCCATACCTTTACAATTTGTCCCACGGATACAATATCTAATGGATGCTTTACAAATTGTTTGCTTAGTTTAGAAATATGTACTAAACCATCTTGCTTCACACCAATATCAACAAAGGCACCGAAATCAACAACATTGCGGATCGTTCCCTCTAATTCCATACCACGCTTTAAATCTTCTAATTTTAAAATCCCCTTTTTCAAAAGTGGCTTTGGCAACTCATCCCTCATATCTCGCTCCGGGCTAATTAAAGCATCCATAATATCAACTAATGTCGGCTCACCAATCTCCGTCTCTTGAGATAATTTAGAAATATCTACTCCTTCGAAACTCTTTTGCAAGTTTGGTTTCCCCACATCATTCTTTGATAACCCTAAGCTCTTCAATAGCAATTCAACATTTTTATATTGTTCTGGATGAATCCCTGTGCGATCTAACGGATTCGCTCCTTCTAATATACGTAAAAACCCGATACATTGTTCATATGTTTTTGCACCTAAACGTGGGATTTTCTTTAATTCAGTACGCTTCGTGAATTTCCCATCTTCCTCACGCTTAGCTACAATGTTTTTCGCAACTGTTTTTGATAATCCCGAAACATATTGCAACAATGCAACTGAAGCTGTATTTACATTAACACCAACTCGGTTAACTGCTGTCTCTACTACAAATGTTAATGATTCATTTAATCTCTTTTGAGATACATCATGTTGATATTGTCCCACCCCAACAGATTTAGGGTCAATT
This sequence comes from Bacillus sp. FSL P2-0099, assembly GCF_038007445.1. Taxonomy (NCBI): domain Bacteria; kingdom Bacillati; phylum Bacillota; class Bacilli; order Caryophanales; family Bacillaceae; genus Bacillus; species Bacillus sp. FSL P2-0099. The sequence goes on along the minus strand of NZ_JBBOXE010000001.1, from coordinate 251,131 downwards.
TTCACAAGTTCTGCAAGTGGATCTTGTAGACGTCTCCCAATTGAAACAGCACTTCTTTCTTCAACCTGTAAATTTGGAAACTCCTCGCGAGCTACATCAGATGCTGAGTACACACTAGCACCCGCTTCATTTACAATAATGTAAAATACATCTCGCTCTACATTTTGTAATACATCTACTATAAATTCTTCCGTTTCCCTCGAAGCTGTACCATTTCCAATCGCTATCATTTCAACTTCATATTTATCTATAATTGAAATGATTTTCGTTTTTGCATCCTCATATTTACGAGCAGGCGGATGCGGATAAATAACATCTATGTGAAGAACTTTTCCTGTATCATCTACTACAGCTAATTTACAACCGGTTCTATATGCTGGATCTACCGCTAACACAACTTTCCCTTTCATCGGAGGTTGTAATAATAAATTACGTAAATTCTCAGAGAAAATATGAATCGCTTGTTCTTCGGCCGTTTCCATTAATTCTTTACGAATTTCTCTTTCTATTGAAGGTTGAATTAATCGCTTATATCCATCTTCCATCGCTAATTGTACATAATGCGCACTTTTAGAAGCTTCATCAAGAATCATTTTTTTATGTAAAAACTGAAGAATTTCTTCAATTGGCGTGATAACAGAAATTCTTAATACGTCTTCCTTTTCACCACGATTCATAGCTAGTACACGATGCGGCACTACTTTTTGCAACGGTTCTTCATAGCCATAATACATTTCATATATATTCTTTTCATCTTTTTCTTTATCTTTTACAGATGAAGACATAATCCCTTTTCGGAAAGTAGTATTGCGAATCCAACTACGATATGCCGCATTATCCGAAACAAGTTCCGCAATAATATCTTGCGCACCTTGCAACGCATCTTCTGCAGACGCCACTTCCTTTTCTGCATTAACAAATTCCATAGCCTTCTCTGCTGGATTTTCTTTTTTATATAATAATAGCCACTCAGCTAACGGTTCTAATCCCTTTTCTTTAGCAATTGTAGCTTTCGTTCTTCTTTTTTCTTTATATGGACGATATAAGTCTTCTACTTCTTGAAGTTTTGTTGCAGCAACAATATGACGACGCAACTCTTCGGTTAGTTTACCCTTTTCACCAATAAGACGAAGAACCTCTTCTTTCCTATCTTCTAGTTGCATCATATATTGCCATCTTTCTAAGATTGCACGAATTTGCACCTCATCAAGAGACCCTGTCCATTCTTTTCGGTAACGAGCGATAAATGGAACTGTGTTACCTTCTTCTGTTAATTGAATAACATGACGAACTTGCTTTTCTGTAAAGCCTAATTCTTTCACTAACATTTTCATTAACCCTTGTCGATTATCTACCATTTCCATATCCAACCGTAACCTCCTCTATAATAAAAAAAAGTTGCCCTGTAAAGAGAGCAACTTAAACTGCCGATTTAAAAATCTATTAGTCCTAAACTAATTTGTAACGCTTCATCTACACGACTCATCATCACTTCATCCAAATGAGTGATTTTGTCCGTTAAGCGTTGCTTATCGATTGTTCGAATCTGCTCAAGTAAAATAACAGAATCCCTCTCAAAACCGTACTTTTTCGCATCAATTTCCACATGAGTGGGTAATTTCGCTTTTTGAATCTGTGCAGTAATAGCCGCTACAATCACAGTCGGACTAAAACGATTTCCGATGTCATTTTGAATGACAAGAACCGGACGAACGCCTCCTTGCTCAGAACCAACAACTGGGGAAAGGTCTGCAAAATACACGTCGCCGCGTTTTACAATCAAAATATTACCCCCCGCTAACTAAGCGTTCTACTGTATGAGCTGCTTCATACTCTGCTAAGAAAGCTTCAGATGCAATACCAAGATTAATTTTTCCCATTTCAATGTACCCACGTCGCATTGATTCATGTTGGTAGCGTTTCTTCGTCTTATGTTGACGCAATAACAGTTGTGTTGCCTGGCAAATTAGTTCATGGCGATTCTTATTCTCTTGTTTTCCAATTCCGTCCAATTCCGTTACCATTTGCTTTGGCAACCGAACCACGATTTCAGTAGTTACACTTGATTCGGACACAAAAATACACCTCCACCGTCAACTACACACCCAAATATATATATGACACCTATTGTAATAATACCATTGTATGGAGCCTGTTGCAAAGACTTCCTTATTCCTTGCTTATGTTTTCCAATTCATAAATAAAACATTCATCTTCTTTTACTTTTTATCTCTTTCAAACAAGAAATAAAGCAATCCTTCAGTAATATTTCATTGCAACTTATATTAATAACAAGTATAAAAAGAAGCTCCCCAGCGAAAAAGAGCCTATTCTTTATTAGTGAAACTCCTCCAAATGACGAGGTGCTGAGTAATAATACCTTCTTCTATATATCGTTCAAATAATTGATTACTTCTACAACTTTACCGTGTCGTATAAATATTCTCGGTACACGGAAGCTTATCGTTGCAATAATTTCATAATTAATAGTCCCGGAATATTCAGCAACCTCGGTAGCACTAATATACTCATCACCTTGTCTCCCAATGAGTGTAACTTTCGTACCAAGTGGCACTTCACAAGGAAGATGTATCATGAATTGATCCATTGTCACTCGCCCTACAATCGGTACTCTTTCACCGTTTACAAGTACCTTAAACCCTTGCAATCTTCTAAGCCAGCCATCTGCATACCCAATCGCAACTGTCGCAATCCATTCTTCGGTTCTCGTTCGGTATGTGACATTATAACTAATCCCATCCCCTTTAATCACTTGCTTAATATGAGCAACTTTCGTATGAAGTGACAACGCCGGTTCCAATTTAAACGGTAAAAAAGGACGTATTTCTACAGATGGGGATAGTCCATACATCGCAATACCAATTCGCACTGCATTAAATGTAATCCCTTGAAATCTTAACGTTGCAGCACTATTGGCTGTATGGACAAATTTAGGGTTCACTCCAAATTCTTTCAACCAACGTAACTGCTGCAAGAACGTATTATATTGCTTATCAAAGTAAGAAGTCTCAACCTCATCGGATGTTGCAAAATGTGTATATACTCCTTCTAACTCTAAAAATGGCGCGCCTTCTAAACTCTTTAAGAACCCCTTTAATTCTTTGCGTTCGCGTATTCCAATTCTCCCCATACCACTATCAAAATTAATATGGAATTTCATTATTGATGAACCATCCCAGAGCTTTATCGCGTCTTCTACCCATTCTTTTTGAAAAACAGTTAATACTACATCATTTTCAGCAGCAACATTTACATCACGAGGAGGGGAAGGACCTAATACTAAAATCGGTGCAGTAATACCAGCCCTCCGAAGCACTAAAGCTTCATCTAAAAAAGCAACTGCTAATCTTGTTGCCCCTGCTTCTAATGCGGTTTTAGCCACTGGTACATAATCGTGCCCATATGCATTCGCTTTAACTACAGCAAAAATTTCTACATCACTTGGAATGAACTCTTTAATATGCGTAACATTGTTATAGATCGCATCTAAATCCACTTCCACCCACGTGTCACGGTAAAACGGTGCTTCTTCCATAAATACACTTCCTTATACACGATATGCGAAGCTTATTCTTTTATATGCTTCTTTTATGAAATCCACCTTCAAACTAAGAAAAGACGTGGTGCACATATATCACCACGTCTAAGAAGTTTACTTCACCTGCTTCGCTGTAACCGAACGAGCAACCATCAACAACTCATTCGTCTCTAAACCTTTAGACACGAGCATATATTCTACTCCGTTATGTGACCACGTTACAGAGTCTTTCGTCAATGCACCAATCGTGAAACCAAGATCAACCGGCTCTCCACTTACACTTACCGCCGATGAGGCCTCTGCAACTTTTGACTTTTCTTGTATTAAAGTGAAGGATTTCTTACTTCCAGTGTATGTGAGTATTGCACGCTTGCCACTGTCTGTCTTCAACTCTTCTTCCTCTTTCAAAGTCATACCTTGCGGTGTATCACGTGGATACAAAATAGCAAACGGTTTGTCTTCTTTCGCTGCCGTCTGAACATCCACTTGTGCTCTAGACATATTTTGTTTCGTATCAAATGCACCTTTATCAAACTTTGCATCAAACTTTACTTTAGTGAAATCTACTTTTACAAGGACATTTTGATCATTATCCATCAGTTTCACAGAAACTGGTGTTAAATCACTTTTATTCAGCTTAATTTCTTGTTTCGGCAACATATTTTGATGTTGATAATTTGTTTTTGTTTTAAACACATAATACTTATCTGTTTTCTCGAAAGAGAGATTTTTCTTATCTTGCAAAATATCTCTTACAAGTGATTCATATAAATAAGCCTGGCTACTATTTTGCGGCCAATCACTTTGAAAACGGAAACTCTTATTAAGTGCCGGTGTTAATACAAATACACCTTCATCATTCCTTAAAATAATTTGACTCTGATCCTTTTTCGCATTCTGCAAATTCACACGATAATACGAAGGTTCTTTATGCCAAATTTCTACATTGTACTCTTGAGGTTCATTTCCTGTTTTAATAGATAATTTCGCTTCAGCTTGATAACTCTTCATACTTTTAACTTTCGTTTCTAAATCTCTCACAACATCTTCCTGTTTCTTTTCCATACAACCCGCCAACACAAAAACGGTCAATAAACCGACAAGAACTAAAAACAGACGCCTTTTCATCACTTCAGCCCCTTTGCCCCTATAAATGAATGGAAGATATGCCTTCCTTATCGCTACCTCAAATATATGAGACAAAGATATAAAATATGCAGACTAGCGTGACGAGCTTTCCAAAACAACTTGAGCAACGGCAAATTCTTTACTATGACTAATTGATAAATGAACAATATGCTCTGTATTTGTAATGATAATCGGCTTACCTCTATCATCATTCCTTACTTCAATATCTAAAAAACTCACTTCTTTCCCGATACCGGTCCCTACCGCTTTAGAATACGCCTCTTTTGCTGCAAATCTTCCAGCTACAAATTCTGTAAGACGACTTCCTTTCAGCCCCTCGGCAACACCACGTTCTCTTTCAGTTAAAATACGTTCCATAAATTTAAGCTTTCCATCTAGCATTTTTTCAATTCGATTTAACTCAATAATATCGATTCCAATCCCTACAATCATTTCAAAATCCCCTTCTTCTATTTAGCTTTCTTCATTCATATTGTAAGAATAACAGGAATCTTTCTGATGCAAAAGGAGTGATACTAACAACATGCTAATACCATCCACTCGCATTTCCTTACAACCGATTATCATTTCTTTACTTCTTATACAATTAGTCATGATTATATTGAGCGACTTTTCCCTCTTTCACCTGGCAGCCTACAATGAATATATCGCTAAAGGAGAATGGTGGCGTGTCATAACTTCCTTACTTGTACACGTAGACTTACAACATTTCCTTTCTAATAGTATTTGTTTATTCGTATTTGGTTCTTCCATCGAAAAACAACTAGGACACTTTTCTTTCATCATTATTTTTTTCCTTTCTGGCATTCTCGGGAATATTTCTTCTTATATTATTATGCCTCTTGAATATATTCACGCCGGAGCATCTGGTGGTATTTTCGGATTACTAGGCGCCCAATTATTTTTATTGTATAGTCGATATCGTTCTTCAAAACCAAGAGACATCGCTATTTTTTCAATAATGATACTTATATTACTACTATTTACTTTCTTTAATCCCTCTGCCAATCCTATAAGCCATTTAACAGGACTGATCATCGGCGGCATGTGCACCCCTTTTTTAACAAAAAAAAACGATGGCGCAGAGCTTATTTAATATAGAAGCTCGCACCATCGATAATTTCCACATCTGTTTGTTTACTTAACTCTCTCATTAGTTGAAATAAAGACTCGTCCTTTTTCTTCGCCTCAATCATACAATCAATTCGCGGAACACTCCCCTTTATCTTTTTCAAAAAAGATAAGAAAGTATCTACATCAATAAAATCCGCATGTGCTCTCGGGTTTTTTCCATCTCTAGGACTGGAGATGTGCATTTTAACCGGTAACAAAGACGATTCCCACGTATGTACAACACGCGCCCAATCTTCATGCCAATCTTCCTGGTCATTATTCATCATATGATGGTGCAAATCAAACACGACTGGAATGTCTAATTTCTCACCTAAATACAATGTTTCTTCTAAAGAAAAGGTCGTGTCATCATTTTCTAATATAATCATCTCTTGAATACCTCTTGGAACAGTTGACCAATTTTCTATAAAGCGTTCTAATGCAAGCTCCTTATCTTTATAACCTCCTCCCACATGTAATACACATCGTTGCTTATGTTCAATTCCCATACCCTTTAACAATTTTTTGTGCATCTGCAATGTCTTTACAGATTGTTTGAAAATACTCTCCTCAAGTGAATTTAGTACAACAAAGTGATCTGGATGGAAGTCAATTCGCATATTCATACGAATTGCATATTCACCTAATTCTTTCAGATTTTCTTTTAACGGACGAATATAGTTCCAATCTAACAACTCCTCATGATTCGCTAAAGGAATAAGCTTGGAACTAAGTCGAAAGAAAGATATATCATGCCCTTTATTATGTTTTAATAACCGTAAGCAATTTTCCAAATTCGAATTAGCGATTCTTTCAAGTTTACGAATCGCAGCCTCTCGATCATCAATCCGCTGAAACTGTGCATACGTCATCGTTTGAGATGGAGAAGCATTCTTCAAATGTACACTCATCGCAACATACCCAAGTCTTACAAGCATATAGCACCTCATTCCTATACGAGTTACTATGTAGTATGCACAATTACAGAAATAAAAAAAGAGAATGCCGGCAAAAGGCATTCTCTTTTTTATTAAGCTTGTGGACGGCTATGATGTTTTCTTTCGCCGCGTCCATTTGAAGATCCAGGGCGACCTTCACCTTTACGACCACGGTTGCCATCACGGCTACCAGCATCACGGCTACCGCCATCACGATTACGATCACGGTTACGACCATCGCCACTTCCGCTTCCACGTCCATCACGATTGCGATCACGGTTACGACCATCGCCACCGCCGCGTCCATCACGACTACGATTACGGTTACCATCACGGTATCCACTTCCGTTACCACCGCGTTTTTTAGAACCGCCACCGCCACCTCTTGAAACAACTGGTGGTTCTGATGTTAAAGCGATCGGAGTTGTATCCGGCTCTTTTGTCATCATTTTTAAAGCAGCAGCTACTACTGTTACAGAATCATTCTCTTCTAACATTTCTTCTGCAATACGCTTGTAGTATGATAAGTTATCATTTTCAATTGTGCTTTGAAGTTTTTCAGCGATTAAACGTTGTTGGCCTTCTAACGCCTCGTCAAGTGTCGGTGCGTCCATACGATCAACTTTACGTTTTGTTGTACGCTCGATATTTTTTAATTGTCCTGATTCACGTGGTGTTACAAATAACATTGCAATACCTTTTTTACCGGCACGGCCAGTACGACCGATACGGTGAACGTATGATTCTGGATCTTGTGGGATATCGAAGTTGTATACGTGTGTTACGCCTGAAATATCAAGACCACGTGCAGCAACGTCTGTTGCAACAAGAACTTCAATAGTACCTTCTTTAAATTTACGTAATACAGACATACGCTTCGCTTGTGTTAAGTCACCGTGAATACCTTCTGCTGCATAACCACGTAAGTTTAATGCTTCTGATAATTCATCAACACGACGCTTTGTACGACCGAATATGATTGCAAGCTCTGGAGATTGAATATCTAGTAAGCGTGTTAAAACGTCAAACTTTTTCTTTTCTTGCACTTCTAAATAGAACTGCTGAATGTTTGGCATTGTTACTTCTTTTGCTTTTACTTTAATGTGTTGAGGCTCAGTCATGAAACGCTCAGCAATACGACGGATTGGATCTGGCATTGTCGCTGAGAATAATAATGTTTGATGTGTTTCTGGCACATCTGTTAAAATCGCTTCAATATCTTCAATGAAGCCCATGTTTAACATTTCATCCGCTTCGTCAAGAACAACAGTCTCTACGTTTTGTAAGCGAAGTGTTTTACGGTTGATATGATCTAAAATACGACCCGGCGTACCTACAATAATGTGTGGGTGTTTTTTTAGAGCACGAATTTGGCGGTTAATATCTTGACCACCATAAATTGGTAGAATACGAACACGTTTATGTTTACCAATTTTATATAGCTCTTCTCCAACTTGAATTGCTAATTCACGCGTTGGCGCGATAACAATACCTTGAACTGCTTCTTTATTTGTATCCACTTTATCTAATAGTGGTAATCCGAATGCTGCTGTTTTCCCTGTACCTGTTTGCGCTTGCCCAATAATATCCTTACCTTGCAATGCATGTGGAATTGTTTCAGCTTGAATCGGCGTAGCCTCTTCAAAGCCCATACTTTCAACAGATTGTAGTAAAGACTCACTTAATCCTAGTTCTCGAAATGTTGTCAATGTTACTTCTCCTTTTCTATCCTATACTTATCATTTAAAAAAAGGCGTTTTCCGAACTTGCGGAAAAGCCATTTTCCTGAATACTTACGTATATAACCGGGCGTATATTCTTCACGAAAATACTTCTAAACGTTATTACACTTTATCAATTATAAGTTTTGTAGGTGTAAAAAGCAAACCCCAACTGTTACCTTATTTCATATTCAGAGCTTTTTTCTTTACTTTTATTTTTTTATCGTTTACTGTAAGCGCTTATTATAAGTTTCCACTATTTTCGTGGCTATCATCCCTATTTATATACACCAATTATTTCAACATCGTAATTACTTCTTCTAATTTCATGCCGCGAGATGCTTTTACTAATACAACATCTTTCGTACCGACTACTGCTTGCAACTCTTTTATTAACTCTTCTTTACTATCATACGCTTTTACACGGTCTTTAGGGAAATTAATTTTTGCACCTTCAGCAATTTGAGCCCCTAATTTACCATATGTGAATACATATGCAATTTTTGCCGGATCAATTAATTTACCTACTTCATAATGAAATTGCACTTCTTGATTTCCAAGTTCTAGCATATCACCAAGCACAACAATTTTTTTAGCAAATCCATCTAAACCATTCATTAGGTGGAACGCAGCTTCCATAGCTGTTGGACTAGCATTATAAGCATCATTGATAATTGTTAAACCACTATCTGTTTTTACAATTTCCATACGCATACCTGTCATTTGAAGTGTTACTAAACCTTGTTTCATTTCTTCCCACGTTACACCAAAATGTTTTGCAATTGCCATTGAAGCAAGCGTATTATATACATTATGCTTTCCTAGTACTGGCAAATAGAATGACAAAGTTTCATCCCTGTTCATCTTAAAGTGTGTCCCAGTAGCCTGCAATTTTACAGTAGTTGGATAGTAATCATTTGCTCTCGCATCACCAAATGTAACTGTTTCAGCTGCTAAATTCATTTCTGGAACACGATTCGTTAATAGCGGCTCATCTCCATTATATACGAACACGCCACCCTTTTGTAAACCTGTAACAATTTCTAACTTCGCTTCAGCAATCGCCTCACGAGAGCCTAAATCCATTAAGTGCGCCTCACCAATGTTCGTAATAATAGCTGCATTAGGACGAGCTAACTTAGATAGAAATTCAATTTCTCCGCGGCTTGACATGCCCATTTCTAATACAGCTACTTCTGTATTTTCCTCTAAATTTAAAATAGTAAGAGGTAAACCGATGTGGTTGTTGAAATTACCTTCTGTTTTTTGAACTTTAAATTTAGTCGCAAGAATACTTGTTACAATATCTTTCGTAGATGTTTTACCATTACTACCCGTTACACCAACAACTTTTACATCCAATTGATCACGATAGTTTTTCGCTAACATTTGCAATGCTGCTAGTGTATCTTCTACAAAAATAACCGGAAGATTTTCAGGTGGGTTTTCTACATCTTTCATCCATAATGTAGCAATCGCCCCATTTTCAACAGCTTTGTCTACAAAAGCATGTCCATCGAAACGTTCACCTTGAATTGGAACATATAAATTTCCATTTTCAATTTTCCTCGTATCAATAGACACTCCTTGTATAGTAATTCCCTCATACTGCTCTGCTAATCCAGTACCATTTATCATCTGCTCTACTTGTTTTAACGTTCGATTTATCATGAAAACACTCCTTACATAGAGGAAGCACTATTCCTTCGAATAGTGCTTCCTCCTTTTTTGTTAGATTGTATATTTAATTTTTTGTTTTTCTTCGTGACGCTCAATCGCTAAGCGAATTAGCTCTTCAATTAATTCCGGATACGGTAACCCTGTATGTTGCCATAATAGAGGGAACATACTAAACGGCGTGAATCCTGGCATTGTGTTTACTTCGTTAATATATACTTCTCCATCTTTCGTTAAGAAGAAATCAGCTCGTGTTAAGCCCGAACCATCTAATGATTGGAATGCTATAATTGCATCTCGCTTAATTACATTAGACTCTTCTTCTGTCATTTCAGCTGGAATAATTAACGCTGTATCACCATCGATGTATTTCGATTTATAATCATAAAAATCTTTTTTCGGTACAATTTCACCTACAACTGAACATTTCGGCTCATCATTACCTAATACACCAACTTCTACTTCACGACCTATAATATTTTCTTCTACAATAATTTTACGGTCAAATTGGAATGCCTCTTCGAATGCATTCTCAAGCTCTTCACGATCATTACACTTATTAATACCAACACTTGAACCAAGGTTTGCTGGTTTTACGAAGCAAGGATATCCTAATACTTCTTCTACTTTTTCATACGCTGTTTCACGATCTTTTTCCCATGCGCTACGAATGAAAGATGCATATTTCGCTTGTTTCAATCCAGCTTCTGCAAAGATATTTTTCATAACAACTTTATCCATACCAGCAGATGATGCTAATACACCGTTACCTACATATGGAATGTTTAGTAATTCTAATAACCCTTGTACTGTTCCATCTTCGCCATTCGGTCCATGCAATAATGGGAAAATAACATCAATTGCATCTTCTTGTTTAGAAGTTGCCGTTGGGATAATTTCTGTACTTAATGATACAGGAGAAATTGTATTCTCTTCCCCACTCATTTGTAATGCCTCAACATTTGTTACTTCGCCTTCAATACGCTCTCCACGCATCCATTGGCCTTGTTCTGTAATATAAATTGGATGAATCTCGAATTTATCTTGATTTAATGCTTTAATAGCAGCAAGAGCCGTTTGTAACGAAACTTGATGCTCAGCTGATTTTCCACCGTATAATAAACCTAATTTAATTTTTGTCACTGAAATCACCCTAACCAATTGTTTTCATTTTTCTATTTTAGCACTTTTTATAAAAATAGGTAGTTCCTATTTGAAATAAAATGTAACTTCCACAAATAATTAAAAGACACCACTTATTGGTTTTCTACACTTTTTCCCTTTAATTTCTACACAGCTAAACAAAATTAAACTTTAGAGCAAAATTGCTATCTAATCTAGTTATGTACCTAAAATATGTAGAAATCCACTTTGTGTGTATGTCATCTATATTACCTTACCATTTGTGGAGAATGAAAAAACACTGATTAAAGTTTCATTTTATTAAGAAGACTGTTTTGTAGGCGTATCTTTTTGCCTCTGCTCAACAAGACGATCTAAAGAAACATATACAAAGCCTGCAACTACACACCCTACACTTAAAATTGTAAATAAGTAGTGACCAAGCAAACGATCCAATAAAAAACCACCAAGAAGTGGACCGAATGCACTTCCTGTAATCCACTGCAAACTCGCCGCCCCCATATAGGTTCCTCTCAAATGCTCAGGGGCCAAATTCGCTACAAACGTCATCTGTACAGGCGACATAATCATCTCGCCTAACGTATATATGGCATAAACAAACATTAACGTCATTAAAATAATTGTAGCATTTGTATCATATTCTCCAAACCACTTCGGTAACCATCCTATAAAAAACAAACCAATTCCGAACAGACACGCACCGTATAACATCGTCTTTCCAACAGGTTTATCTGTCGCCCATTTTGAAATTTGAAATTGAAATAAAACAACTAATAGACCATTTAATGCCATTAAATATGGGTATGGATTGTTGACTCCAAAAATATCCTTCATTTCGTTATCAAAGTGAAGCGGTAACATGCCTTCTGTTTGAGAAAACCCCATAGAAATAATGATCCCCGCTAGCAAATAAATCATTAACGCCTTATCTCTCATTAAAATTTTCCAAACTACTCCGGATTCCTGCTCTTTACTTTTTTCCGTCATATCCGTAATTTTTGGCATTGTTTCTTTAATAAGTACTAACACTAGTAGCGCATAGAACAACATAGCGGATGAAGCAATAATAAACACGAGGTTCTTTGATAAAACAACTACTGATGCTCCCATTATCGGTCCAATTGCAGCACCAATATTGTGTCCCATTCGCAATAAACCATATGCTTCTGTTCTTTTTTCTGGCGCCGTCACATCTGCAACCATCGCTGATGCTGCTGGATGAAATAAAGAATTACTTAACCCTAAAAAAATAGATAAAATAGCGTATGGAATAAATCCTTCGATAAATAAAAAACCGAGCATTAATAACGCATTACTCGCCATTGAAAATATCATAATTGGCTTTCTTCCATATATATCAGCTATTCTTCCGCCTATAAGCGAGCCAAAGCTTGCAGCAATTGGAGAAAGCGCCATAATAATCCCAACTTGTAATAAAGAATCTACCTTATCTTTTAAATATAGTGCAAAAAAAGGCATTAACATCATCATCGCAATTCCGTTCAAAGTCTCACCGATAAATCGAATCCATACGTTACGATCCATCTCTCTTAGCTCACGCCATGTATTTTTCACATTTTCCCCCCTTTAGTTCGCCAACAATTATCTTATAATACATTCAGAAAAATGTAAATTTTCAAAATAAAAATCCATCCTAACAGAATTAGAATGGATTTTTCCATTTATAAATTTGCTACATCTTCTTCTTTTTTACTATTATTTAAAACACTACGCTTTCTACTATAGGCGAAATAAACTACTATACCGATAACCATCCAAACACCAAAACTAATCCAAGCTGTCGCTGATAATTGAAGCATCAAATATAAGCAAAAGATAACTGTTAATGCTGGTAAAAATGGTACGAGCGGCGCCTTAAACGCCCTTGGTAAATCAGGATGAGTTCGTCTCATCACAATGACAGCTACAGCTACAAGTGCAAATGCTGACAAAGTTCCCATATTTACAAGATGTGCTAAAACATTTAAATCTATTAATCCTGAAATAAGTGCTGCAATAATACCTGTTGCCCATGTATTTAAAAATGGCGTTTTAAATTTCGGATGAACTTTAGCAAGACGCTTCGGTAACAATCCATCTCTGCTCATTGCATATGAAACACGAACTTGCCCATACATCATAACTAGCATTACAGTTGTAATTCCTGTAATTGCTCCTACTGATATCACTCCCGCCAAACTATCTTGTCCAATAAATTGAAGTGCGAAAGCAACTGGATCTGATATATTCAACTGACCGTATGGAACAATCCCTGTCAAAATAAGTGAAACAACAATGTACAGAACCGTACAAACTAGTAACGATGCAATAATTCCAATCGGCAAATCGCGTTGTGGGCGCTTCACTTCTTCTGCGGCTGTTGATACAGCATCAAATCCAATGAATGCGAAGAAAACTGTAGCTGCTCCAGCCATTACACCATCTAACCCAAATGGCATAAAAGGTGTCCAATTTTCAGGTTTTACATAATTAAATCCAGCGAAGATAAAAATGAGAACAACTGCTAGTTTAATAAATACCATTATATTATTTACACGTGCACTTTCACGAACACCTCTAGATAAAAGAACCGTCATAACTAGAATAATTAGAACTGCAGGTAAATCAATTATTCCACCCTTTCCAGTACCAGGGGCCGAGGAGAGAATGGTCGGAATATGAATCCCAAATCCCTTTAATAACGATTGAAAATACGCTGACCATCCATTGGCTACAGCAGATGTGGCTAATAAATACTCGAGCATTAAATCCCATCCAATTAAGAATGCAAATACTTCTCCCATCGTCGCATACGTGTACGTGTAAACACTCCCTGAGACAGGAACTGAAGAAGCAAATTCAGCGTAACAAAATGCAGCAAAGGCACAAGCTAATGCAGCTATAGCAAATGATAATATAATAGCTGGTCCAGAATGTTTCGCTGCTACAACGCCAGTAAGAACAAAAATACCAGTTCCAACAATTGCTCCGATTCCAAGCATTGTTAAATCAAGTGCCCCTAACGTTCTCGATAATGTCTTTTGTTTACTTTCTTGCAGTAACGTTGAAATCGGCTTCTTTTGAAAAATTTGCTTCATACTGTGCTCCTCCATGATTTTAGTTTTCTGAAAATTTAATTTACTTTCCTCATTTTACCCACGGCATGTTTTTTAGTCAATACTTTTGTCGAAATAAACAGAAAACTATCGAGATACATACTATACTCTTATCATCCTTTCGATAAAAAGATTCAGACAATCATATCTATATATATTTCCATAACTTTTTTGGTATTATTATACATGTCGATTCCATAAAAGAGGCATGCTCCCGTAGTGAGCATGCCTCTTTTTACTTATTTCACAGTATATGAACCCTCTTCAATCCAGCTATACATATATTTTTCATCTTCCGTCTCATGTGCTTGTTTTACAATACGAAGCGGACGGAATGTATCTATCATAACAGCCAGTTCAAGTGTCTCTTTCTTCCCTATACTCGCTTCTGTTTTCCCTGGATGTGGCCCATGCGGGATCCCGCTTGGATGAAGCGTAATAGAACCTTCTTCTACACCTTTTCGGCTCATAAAGTTACCTTCTACATAGTACAGTACTTCATCACTATTCACATTACTATGATAATATGGTGCCGGAATAGATTCTGGATGATAATCGTATAAACGCGGTACGAAAGAGCAAATGACGAAATTATGCCCTTCGAATGTTTGATGTACTGGTGGTGGCTGATGAATACGACCTGTAATTGGCTCAAAATCCTCCACATTAAAGACCCACGGATATAAATAACCATCCCACCCAACAACATCTAACGGATGGTGCCCTAACACATGCTTGTGCATATAACCTCTCGACTTTGTCATTACGACAAACTCACCTTTATCATCATATGTCTCCAATTTTTCCGGGCCACGAATATCCCTTTCACAAAACGGACTATGTTCTAACAATTGCCCATATTCATTGCGATAGCGACTTGGTGTTGTAATTTGGCTATTTGCCTCTACAACAAGAAACTTAGTCTCTCCCTCATCTGGAATAACACGATAAATCGTTCCAATTGGAATTGTTACATAATCACCTTTTCTATAGTGAATCGTTCCAAACATCGTTTCAATTTTTCCTGTTCCATAATGAACAAATAACATTTCATCGCCATCACCATTACGGTAAAAATAATCCATTTTTTCTGTTGGACTCACTACTCCAATTAATAAATCCTCATTCCCAAGCATAAAGTTTCTTCCGCTTACTGCATCACCAGTTTTTTTATTTTCTTTCGTACGGAAGTGGCGATGAGCAAGAAGGGCATCCTCTTCATACTGTAACTGACAAGAATGTGATAATGCCGCGTGCCCTACTTCTGTTGGCATATAATGATGATACAAAATAGACTGGGTACCAGAGAAACCTTTTGTCCCCATTACCTGCTCACGATAAAGCGATCCATCTTTTTTACGAAATTGTACATGTCGTTTATGAGGTAGCTCCCCCATGTGACGATAAAACATGCCCATCACCTGCTTTCATGTCTTTTTTGACCGTATTACGTAACGTACCTAAACCAGTAATCGACAACTCTACAACATCTCCATCTTGTAGCCACTCTTCTGTACCAAGTTCTAAAATACATCCTGTTCCTACTGTCCCAGAACCAATCACATCTCCTGGATATAACGTAACGTCTTCCGAAGCACGTTCAATCATTTCAGCAAATGTATAGTAAATATCTTGGAAGTTTCCCTTTGATAATATCTTTCCATTTACATGAGCAGTCATCTCTAAATCATAACGATCACCGTTACGATAAACGTCTAATTCCTCTTTCGTAACGAGATACGCTCCTAATGAAGTTGCAAAATCTTTTCCTTTCGCTGGACCGAGTCCCACTTTCATTTCTGTTGCTTGTAAGTCCCTTGCACTCCAGTCGTTCATAATACAGTAACCAAAAATATATTCCTCTGCTTGTTCACGAGAAATGTTTCGTCCTTCTTTCCCAATTACGCAAGCAATCTCTAACTCATAATCAAGCTTTTTAGACTTCTTCGGACCAATAACAAAATCATCTGGACCAATAACAGCACGGTGGTTCGTAAAATAAAAAACCGGGATATCATACCATTCAGGTACAACCTCTAGCCCTCTTCGTCCGCGAGCTGTTTTTACATGCTGCTCAAATGCATAAAAATCTCGAATGCTACTCGGATTAGGAATTGCCGCTGCTAATTGAACTTCCTCTAAGGAATATATACCATTTTCAGGATTCTTAATATTACGCAATACTTCTACATACTCATCTGCTTTCTCTAAAAAGGCGAACATAGAAGAAGGTAATTGTCCATTACTCGCAAGATTCATATCGATTACTTTGTCACCTTCAAGCCATCCAGCTCGCATTTCTTTCGATGGGAGACGAAATGTAACAAATTTCATCGTGATTCCTCCCTATGAAAATGAAATTTCCACCAACAAAGGAACTCTTGCTGGTGGATACAAATTTTATAAATTTCCGCGACGCTCTTGTTCTCTTTCAATTGATTCGAATAACGCTTTAAAGTTCCCTTCGCCAAATCCACGAGAACCTTTACGTTGGATGATTTCAATAAATAGAGTTGGACGATCTACAATTGGTTTCGTAAAGATTTGTAATAAATAACCTTCTTCGTCACGGTCTACTAGAATCTTCAATTCTTTTAATCTATCAATTTCTTCATCAATTTTCCCCACTCGTGCAGTTAACTCATCGTAATACGTATCTGGCGTATCTAAAAACTCCACGCCATTCGCACGAAGCACCTCAATTGTTTTTACAATGTCACTTGTTAATAAAGCAAGATGCTGTACACCCGCTCCGTTATAGAACTCTAGATATTCTTGAATTTGTGACTTTCTTTTTCCGTCTGCTGGTTCATTAATTGGAAACTTAATACGGCTTCCATTTGTCATAACTTTTGACATTAATGCCGAATACTCTGTGCTAATATCGTCATCGTCGAAATGGATCATTTGTTTAAAGCCCATAACATTCTCGTAATAACTAACCCACTCTTCCATTTTCTCAACGTTACCAACGACATGGTCTACAGCAATTAAACCAGACTCTTCAAATGGAATATTAAACTCAACCTTTTGGAATCCTGGCATAAATGTTCCTTTATAATTTTTACGCTCTACAAGCGTGTGAATTGTATCACCATACGTACCAATAACCGCTTTTTTCAATGTACCGTCCTCATCTGTTAACTCCTCAGGTGGAGCAATCGCAACAGCGCCACGCTTCACCGCTTCAGAGTAGGCTTTATCAACGTCATCTACAAGTAAAGCCACATCTTTCACTCCATCACCATGAGTCTTTACAAACTCTGCAATACGACTATCGCTACTTAAAGCTCCAGACACAACAAAACGCATATTTTTTTGCACAAGAACATAAGATACCTTTTCACGGTTTCCTGTTTCTAATCCAGAATAAGCTACAATTTTGAATCCAAACGCTCTCGCAAGATAATAACTTGATTGCTTTGCATTCCCTACGTAAAATTCCAAATGGTCTACATCACGTACCGGAAAAAAGTCCTCCATTTGTGCAGCTAGCGTATCCATAGATTTTTGTTTCATAATATCTTCATCCCCCTGTAAATAGATTAAATGGTCCATACTTAAAACCAACCGAAAACGCTTCCAACATCAATTAATAGAAATTAGTTAGCAAGCTAACAAATTCTGACCTTTAAAATTTTCTATCTTTTCTGTCAAATTCCTCTTTTTTTCTTACATATAAAATTCGACTTTTTTCTCTTTAAAATAAAGTGAAACTTTAATCGGTGGGGGTTTCGTTCATTCTCCACTGATTATTAGCCCGACTCCTACCTAACTCCTTTTTTTGAGGTAGGAGTCTTACTGTCCGCAAATAGCGAGATAAGGGGATATTATTAATACTTGAGGGTTTATATGAGAGGAAAATAAAAAAGACCCCGACATATTAACTACTTACTAATATGCTAGAGTCTTTATTTTTTTTGAATGATGGTACGTATGGTGTATAAAGATTTGTTGTCATCAAAATTTATCATACTAATACATTTGTAAGGAATACAATAAACGCTGTTAATACCGCTGCTCCACTTGCCGATCCTAAAATGTCCATTTTTGTTACTTGTAATACTTGTTCCTTGTTCATATTCCTCATTCTCCCTTCTTTTTTTATTACAAAACTTTTATTATACTAATACACTTGAAAGAAATACGATTAATGCTGTTAATACTACCGCTCCGCTTGCTGATCCTAAGAAGTCACCTTTTGTTACGTTTAATACTTGCTCGTTGTTCATAATTTTCATTCTCCCTTCTCTTATTTTTGTTACAAAACTTCTATTATACTAATACGCTTGAAAGAAATACGATTAATGCTGTTAATACTACCGCTCCACTTGCTGATCCTAAGAAGTCACCTTTTGTTACGTTTAATACTTGCTCATTGTTCATAATTTCCATTCTCCCTTCTCTTATTTTTGTTACAAAACTTCTATTATACTAATACGCTTGAAAGAAATACGATTAATGCTGTTAATACTACTGCTCCACTTGCTGATCCTAAGAAGTCACCTTTTGTTACGTTTAATACTTTCTCGTTGTTCATATCATTCATTCTCCTTTTTTATAAGTTATCTATATGTAATTACTAAGAAATGATTAGTTCATAGTTTTCATGTTAACGTTACATTGAAATTAATTACGTAACGTTTGTAACAATAATGTAACATAACTATTATTACGTTGCAATATAATTACGTAAATTTTATTACACTTTTTTTACGTTTTTTTAAATAAACACTCAAAAACCTTGTTTTAATGCGTTTTCTACTACAATCACATTTGTAACACTAGTGTAACATTAAGGTCATAAAGCGAAATATAATATTATTCATCTCTATTTTGTTAAAAACCAAAGTGAAACTTTAATCAACGAGAGTTCCATTCCCTACTAATTATCCCCCTCACCAATCGCACTTTTACTAGAAATTAATGCGGGATAAAATACTATCTTTCCAAGATAAGTTTATATGTTTCCTCTATATAACTATGTATAATGGAAACAAAGAGGTGGTCATTTTGAAATTAATCGCACTAGATATGGATGGTACACTACTATCATCTAATCTTGAAATCTCCAAAGAGAACTTACAAGCTATCCAAACCGCAAAAGAGGCTGGTCATATTGTAATGATTTGTTCTGGCCGCGCGAAAGAGGATGCTTTGAAATTATTGGAAGAATATAAACTATCTCTTCCAGTTGGAGCAAGCAATGGGGCAATTGTTTATGTGGACGGAAAAGTAATTAACTCGCGTTGTTTACAAAATGATAAAGTATACAAGCTTGCAAAATTACTAGAATCTGAAGGTTTTCCATATAAGTTGTACACAAATAAAGGGGTTTATTCTCCTTATACATGGCAAGGTCAAGTTATGCAGGCATTCGAAGAAAATAAACATACACTAGATGTTACACTTGAGGAACTTGAAAGAATTACAGAAAAACAAAAGAAATCTAACTTAATTACCGATTTCCAAAAAATAGAAGATGTCGTAAATAATCCAGAATTAGAAATATCTAAATTCTTCATTTTAACATTTAATGCTGCTCATCGTTCACAGCTATTACAAACTTTACAAGAAGATACGGACATTTCAGTTACGGCATCAGCTCCTACTAATGTAGAAATTATGGATAAGCATGGCCATAAAGGCAATGGTTTGCAAGAAATGGCAGCTTATTTCAATATACCAATTGAAGATACTGTTGCAATCGGTGACAACTTTAATGATGTGCCAATGCTACAAGTAGCCGGCTTATCAGTTGCAATGGGAAATGCTGAAGAAGACGTAAAAAAATTATGTGACGTTGTTACATTAACAAATAATGAAAACGGTGTTGCTCATGCAATTGAGCAATTTGTATTAAAACAAACTTCATCTAGTAAATAAAGTGAAACTTTAATCAGAGGTGGGGTTCCTCTGATTATTAGTTGAACCAATCGGGCTTTTACGGGCAGTTAATGCGGGGTAAAAAAAGGACTCTTTCACATTTTGAAAGAGTCCTTTTCTTTTACACATGATGACAAGCAACAAAATGATCTTCACCCACATTACGGAATTCTGGTACATTCGTTTTACAAATATCTGTAGCAACGGGGCAACGTGTATGAAAACGGCAACCTGATGGTGGATTTGCAGGACTTGGAATATCCCCTTCTAGAATAATCCGTTCTCGCTTAACCGTTGGATCCGGTATTGGCACTGCTGATAACAATGCTTTTGTATATGGATGAAGCGGATTCGCAAATAACTCATCACGTGGTGCTGTTTCCACAATAGTTCCTAAATACATAATTCCAATTTTCGTACATAAGTGCTCCACAACACTTAAATCATGTGAAATGAATAAATAGGATAATCCCCTTTTCTCCTGTAATTCACTAAACAAATTAATGATTTGCGCTTGAATAGATACATCTAATGCCGCAACAGGCTCATCAGCTACAATAAATTCTGGATCTAATACCATCGCCCTTGCAATAACGATACGTTGACGTTGCCCACCGGAAAACTCATGAGGGTACCGGTCAATATGATACGGCGCTAAACCACATAACTCCAATACTTCTATCACCTTTGCACGGACATTTTCTTTCGTCGCTAGTCCGTGAGCCAACATTGGCTCACCAAGCGCTTCTCCAATTCTCATTCTTGGATTTAATGAGCTAAATGGATCTTGAAAGACGAGCTGCATATTAGGACGATGCTTTCTCAGCTCTTCTTTTGATAAAGCATGAACATCTTGACCTTTAAATTTCACTTCACCTTCTGTTTTTTGAACGAGACGGAGAATTGTTTTTCCTATCGTCGTTTTCCCACTTCCAGACTCTCCTACAAGGCCAAACACTTCTCCTTTATCAATTGTAAAGCTTACCCCATCTACCGCTTTCACATGTCCAATCGTTCTACTAAATACGCCGCCCTTAATCGGAAAATACGTTTTTAAGTTCTTCACTTCTAATAATGGTTCACTCATTGCCCAGCACGCTCCTCATATAACCAACAAGCTACTTTATGATCCTCGTCATGCACATTAAGATTTGGCGCTTCATTTTTGCATATTTCCATGCAATGTTCACAGCGACCACTAAAGTAGCAAAACTCATCTAAGCCAACTAAATTCGGAACTTGCCCTGGAATAGAATAAAGTTTATCTGTTCGTTTCCCCATTACTGGTTTTGATTTTAGCAACCCTTGCGTATATGGATGTTTCGGATTTTGAAATATTTCTAGTACCGGTGCCTCTTCAATAACTTTTCCACCATACATAACGACAACATAATCGGCCATTTCCGCTACAACACCTAGATCATGTGTAATTAATAAAATGGACGTTTTAAATTCCTCTTTTACTTGTCTTAGTAAGTCTAATATTTGCGCTTGAATCGTAACGTCTAGAGCTGTTGTCGGTTCATCTGCAATTAATAACTTTGGATTACAACTAAGTGCAATAGCAATCATAATACGTTGTAACATACCACCGCTTAATTCGTGCGGATAAGAATGGACAATTTCATCAGCACGAGCAATACCAACTTTACGAATTAATTCAATTGCTTTTTTGTATGCTTCGTTTTTGCTAAGTAGTTCATGCTCTCTTAACGTCTCAACAATTTGCTCTCCAACAGTAAAGACCGGATTAAGCGATGTCATCGGTTCCTGGAAAATCATCGCGATATCATTTCCTCTTAAACTACGAAGTTCTTTCTCTTTCATTCCTAAAAGACTTTTTCCTTCATAAAGAATATCACCACCAACGATGCCGCCAGATTCAGCAATAAGTCCCATAATAGATAAAGCCGTTACACTTTTCCCGCAACCTGATTCGCCTACTACACAAACTGTTTCACCTTCTCGAACTGAAAAGCTAACATGATTGACAGCCTTTACTGTACCTTCTTCCGTCTGAAAGTGTGTTTGTAAATCCTTTAGCTCTACTACTGCTCTACTCATGCTTTCTCACCTACCGCTTCATCTTTGGATCTAATGCATCACGAAGTGCATCGCCAAGTATATTAATTGATACAACTGTTATAAAGATTGCAAAACCAGGCGGGATCCATAACCACGGACGCTTTTGGAAATCGATTAATGAGTTTGCTGCACTAATCATATTTCCCCACGATGGTGTAGGCGGGACAACGCCAAGTCCTAGGTAACTTAGTGCAGACTCTCCTAAAATAGAACCTGCAACACCTAATGTGGATACAACAATTAATATCGGCAGAACATTTGGGATTAAATGATATACAATTTTCCGGTAATCGTTTATCCCGAGTACATCAGCAGCTTGCATAAACGATTGTTCTCGCAGCGATAAAATTTGACCTCGTACGAGGCGTGCAAGTCCTGGCCAACCTACTAAACTTAAAATGATCATAATGACATAAAGACGATAATCAGATGGTACTTTCCATTCTGATAAAATAGCTCCCATTATAATAAGTAACGGTAATCCTGGCATCGACATTAAAATATCTGCAAGACGCATTATAATATTATCGACGATACCACGGTAGAAACCTGCAATCGCTCCTAATAAAGCACCTAGTATAACGGATAACACCATTGAGGATAAGCCAATTGTTAATGAAATCCGTCCTGCTTGCATAAGCCTCGTTAAAATGTCTCTTCCTAATTGATCTGTGCCAAGCCAATGAGAAAAACTAGGTGGTTTGTTAATTAACGTAACTTGTATTTTTCCTGATGCATACGGTGAAAAGAATGGACCAATAAAACAAAATAAAAACATAAAAACTAATGCGTAAAATCCTATAAGTGCCATTTTATTTTTCTTTATCCTTTTAAAAGCTTGCCTCCACGGCGATGATTCATTCCTTCTTTTCTTTTTTTCTTTTTTTTCCGTAGTTGCTGTAACAGTTTCCATCTCTTTCCCCCCCTTACTTCAACCGAATACGTGGATCAACAACTGCATATACAATATCCGCTAAAAAGTTTGAAACAATTGTCAAACACGAAAGAAACATCGTAAATGCCATTAATACCGTATAATCACGAAAATTTAGTGCTTCTAATTGAATATTACCGATACCTGGCCAGTTGAAAATTTGTTCTATAATAATTGCCCCTGAAAACAACCCTGGTAATTCAAATGCAAGCAATGTAATAGCCGGCAAAATTGCATTTTTTAATGCATGTTTATAAATAACGGTCTTCTCCTTTAAACCTTTTGCTCTAGCCGTTCGAATGTAATCTTGCCGTACAACCTCTAACATACTCGTTCTAAAATAACGAGTTAATGAGCCAACTCCAAGAAGAGTTAAAATAAATACGGGTAAAACCATATGCTTTGCAACTTCTATTCCGTAAGCAAGCCCAGTTGAATTACTCCCAACATCAATCATCCCGCCTATCGGTAACAGCTTAAAGTCAACCGCAAACACTTTAATTAAAAACAAACCGATAAAGAATGAAGGAAATGACATCGCTGCAAATACACCAATTGTTACAAGCTTATCGAATAAAGAATGTTGCTTTGTCGCTGAAAATACACCGATAATAAGTGCAATTAGCCAAATAAAGAACAATGCAATAATCGCAACAATAAACGAATTCCATATAAATTTATTTAATAATGACGTTACAGATTCTTGATATTGAAGAGAAAAACCAAAGTCCCCCTGCAATGCATTACCTAGCCAGTGAAAATATCGCTCAACAATTGGTTTATTCAATCCATACAATTCCCTAAGTTCAGCTGCTCTTTCCGGTGTAATCTTCGGGTTTGAATCAATATAATCTCCTGGAAGAAGTGCGAACAGGAAGAAGATAATAATCGATGTCCCCAACAGTGTAGGAATCATTTGTAACAGCCTACGAATGATATATGTTTTCACCCTTTTTCTCTCCAATCTTATGCTTAAAATAGAAGAACATTTTTTCAAAGCGGCACACTACTTGCCGAATGAAAAAATGTCTTCTACTTATACATTCTTCTCGTTATTTTTCGATAGATAGAGCTGGTAAGTTTGCACTAATACTATTGTATTTTTCAGGGTCAATTCCTTTTATATTCCCGTTATAACCAGTAATTGTTCTACGATAGTTTAATAGAATTACTGGTGGATCATCACTTAATTCTTTATACAGTTCTTTATAGATTGGTTTACGTTTTTCAATATCTACCGTTTCAATACCCTTTTGAATTAACTCATCTACTTTTGCATTTTTATAACCAAGACTCTTCTCATTGACACCCGACAAATATTCACCAGCTGTTTCACTCGGATCACTTGTAATTGGTGTCGAAACAGAAGCTAAATCATAATCACCTTTGTTTACCTTCGAAAGCATAGTATTAAAGTCCATAAATTCAGGGTTAAATTCTACACCTATTTCTTTATAATTCTCTTTTGCAATCGGAATTAATAAATCGCTATCTTTAGCCGAACTTGGGCCGAAATAAGAAAGCTTTAATTTTTGACCATCTTTTTCACGAATTCCATCCGAACCAACTTTCCATCCTGCTTCATCTAATAATTTTTTCGCTTTTTCTTTGTCGTATTCATATTTATTAACTCCTTCTTCCGTATAAGCCCAAGAAGTTGGATGAATTGGTACATTAGCTACCGTACCGTATCCTTTCAATGCTGTATCAACATATTTTTTACGATCTAATCCGTAAATAAGTGCTTGACGAACCTTTTTATCCTTTAAGTACGGCTTATTATTATTCATATAAATATAGCTAAATGACGCTGCTGTTTCGATTTGGATATTTGCAAATTCTAAAGCCTTAGCCTGTTCAAGAACTTCGTCACCAGTACCTAGGCCAGTGTAGTCAACCTCACCTGTTTGGAATAATTGAAGCTTCGTATCACCAGAAGTAATTTTATAAATGAAGTTTGGAATTTTTGGTTTACCCGCATAATAATTTTCATTTGCTACAAATCGCACTTCTTGCCCTGGGATATACTTTTCAAATTTATATGGACCCGCAGCTATCGGTTTTTCATATAACGCTTTTAAGTAATCTAAGCTTGTATTTTGTTTGTAATCTTTTCCATAATAAGCTTTTGATAATACCTCTCCACCTAAGGCTGTTAGTGCCTGTGAATTAACTTTTTCAGTTGTAATTTTAATTGTCTGTGGATCAACAACTTGAATTCCTTCAATAGAAGTTGCTTTTCCTTCTTTATATTCTTTACCACCTTTAACAGCATATTGAGAAATGTCTTTGTCACCCTCATATGCCTTATCATGTAAAAGCGTCAATGTGAACGCTACATCATCTGCTGTTAATGGTGAACCATCGCTAAATTTCAAATCTTTACGTAAATGGAATGTATATGTTAACTGATCAGAGGAAATATCCCACTTCTCAGCTAATTCTGGAGTTGGTTTTCCTTGTTTATCTGTAGATACAAGGGATGCAAAAATAACTGAAGTGACGTTTCCATCCCAACCATTTTGTTGGAAATATGGTAAAAATACGCCTCCTGGTTTACTAATGCCAACTACTAACGTATCTTTTCTATTCTTCGCTTTATCTGGTACTTTCGTCTTATCTGTCGCAGCAATATTTTCAACTTTTATATTTTTTAAATCTTGCTGTTTTACTGGTTCTGTAGAAGCCGTATCCTCCTGTCCCCCACAAGCAGATAACACAAGCGAACTACTCAGTAATACCGAAAATACACCAGCCCATTTTTTTGTCTTTTTCTTCATTGTCCCCACCCTAACTTTTTTTTAATAATTACACCTTATGAACTGCTTGCCTAATGTATGCCTCCCACAGCAACATTTTATAGCCAATCGGAAAAGTCGGTTTTGGTTATAAAAAAATAGTTGTTTTTGAGGGGTAACAATCTTATTCCGACTTTTCCGGTAGACTTTATGGTTATTAGCTTATATCTTTCAGTATATTTTGTCAATTATTTCTATATAAATATTTCGATAATTCCCCAAAAATTATTGAGCAATATTCAATTTAGGTAAACTTAACAAAATACCATTATAATTATCTTCTTGTAATCCTTGAATTCGTGCATTATGTGCAGACACGACTTTACTATTGTTTAAGAAAATAACAGGTGGATCTTCACTTAACTCTTGATATAGTTTTTTATAGATTTCTTTTCGTTTTTCAATATCCAATGTTTCTAATGCCTGCTTAGCTAATTCATCTACTTTCGGATTATGATATCCATCATAATTACGCTTACTTGTCGAAACAAACTCCTCAATTGTTCCGCTCGGATCATCAATCATCGGTGTGGAGACCATCGCTAAATCATAATCTCCTTTAATTACCTTGGAAATCATCGTATTAAAGTCCATGTATTCAGGATTGAAATCTACCCCCATCTTTTTATAATCCTCCTTCATAACGGGGATCATCACATCATTGATTTTACTTGCAGAAGAAGCAAAATAACTTACCTTCAATTTTTGGCCATCTTTTTCACGAATACCATCTGATCCAGCTTTCCACCCAGCTTCATCGAGCAATTTCTTCGCCTTTTCTAAATTATATTCGTATTTATTGATTCCTTCTTCTGTATACGCCCACGAAACTGGTGTAATTGGTACATTAACGAGTGAAGCGTATCCTTGGAAATATGTATCAATGACCTTTTGACGCTCTAATCCATAAATAAACGCTTGGCGTACACGTTTATCTTTAAAGTATGACTTCTTATAATTCATTTTAATGTAACCGTATGAACTTCCCGTATACACATTAACATTAGCAAAGCCTAACTCTTTTAATTGTTCAATCGTCTCCGCATTTGTCGTGAAGCCATCATAATCTACTTCGCCCGCTTGAAATTGTTGCAGCTTCGTATCACCTTTTGTAATTTTATAAATAAAGTGCTCAATCTTCGGTTTACCTTCAAAATAATTTTCATTTGCTACAAAACGAACTTCTTGACCTGGAATATATTTATCTAGTTTATAAGCTCCTGCTCCCATCGGTTTTCCATATAACTCTTTTAAATACTCTAAATTCCCTTGCTTATATTCTTTACCGTAATAAGCTTTTGATATAACTTCTCCACCAATTAACGATAATGTTTGGGCATTTACCTTTTCAGTTGTAATCGTAATTGTTTTCGGATCGATGACTTGAATCCCCTCAATAGATGTAGCCTTTCCTTCTTTATATGCTTGCCCACCCTTTATTGCTGTTTGGCTTATGTCCGTTGCACCACTATAAGTTGGATCATGTAGTAAAGTTAATGTAAATGCTACGTCATCCGCTGTTAACGGTGAACTATCACTAAACTTTAAATCATCTTTCAAATGAAACGTATATGTAAGCTGATCCTCCGAAATATCCCATTTCTTCGCTAGAATTGGAATTGGTTTCCCCTCCTTATCCAATCCAATGAGAGGAGCAAAGATAGCTTGTGTTATATTACCATCCCACCCATTTTCCATAAAATGCGGAAGGAATATCCCGCCAGGGCTCGGCATTCCCACTACAAAGGTATCTTTTCTTTCTTTTGCCTTTGCTGGACTTTTTGCTTTGTCACTCGCTTTAATAAACTCATCTTTTACTTTCGGCATCTTTGTTGCTTCATTTGTACTTGTCTCTTCTTGAGCACATCCTGCTAATAAAACCGATGTACTAAGAAACGTAACAAGTAACCCTTTAAAAACCTTTCGCATAATTCTCACCCTTACTTTCCTGTTTTTTTATTAAGTGGTAACATAACGCCAATTCTGTAACTATCTTTACTTTACCTATAAAAATAGTATGAATTAATTTCAAGATTATTCCTTTTCACTAGTTATGTCAATCCTTGCTAATTGATGTCTTTCAAAAAATAAAAAACACCTTCTATTACCTAATAGTCCCGCATAGAATAATAACAATTAACTACCAAGAAGGGGGCGAAAATATGGACAACCTATTCCAATATGTCCTGCACTATGTATTATTAACAATCATAATAGTCGGGGCCTTATTACTATTCCCTTTCTTCCCAAAGTTCGTCCTCTTTTTAGCTTTTTTTATTATGCTCGGGATCGCTATTATAATTTCAACAAGGGAAGATACCACACAAAAAGAAAGCAGAGTTCAGCGCGTAAAGCTGTAACTCTGCTTTCTTTTTTCAGTCATAACGTATTCTTGTTAAACCAATTACGAAAAATACTCCTGCAAATAAAATGAGTATACCAATATATCCTCCTATATCAGCTAATGTACCTCCCCTTACAATTAACTCAGTAAAGCCACGCACCGCCCACGTTTGCGGAACAAAATTTGCCGCCGCTTGCATCCATGAAGGCTCAATTTCAATTGGCCAATAAAGACCACCAATCATACACGTTGAAATTACAACGATATTCCCTAGTGCGGACTGCTGTTCTGTTGTTTTCACGATACTTGCCAATAATAAAGCTAGACCAATAACCGCTAATAGCAATACTGAAACGAGTGTAATAACCCCTAATAAATTTCCCCACTGCACATCAAATAATGAATGCGTTAATATCATTAAAACACCAAATTGAATCCACCCTATTAAAAAGAAGGAAAGGATATATCCTGCTAGTATTTGAACTTTTGAAACTGGTGCCCCTAATAAACGAGACCAAACACCAAGTTGTCTAGCTTTCAAAATAGTTCCCGTCGCACTTAACATGACAATCATGACGAATAGAATTGAAAAACCTGCCGCTCGCCCTGTAACGTTATTTAATTTTTGATCATCGTGTAAAATCAATTCTTTTTGAATCGAAACAGGATCTATTTTTGTATAAATTGTTTCATACATCGTTTCCCACGAAGTGTTACTTTTCTTCTCAAAATCTCTTGCTGCACTAACTTCTATCTCCATCTTTTTTAATGCACTTGCTAATACTTGCTCTACAGAAGTTCCACCCGTAAAATCAGCACTGGCTTGAAATTGAATATTTTCTACTTTTCCATCTAGCATACTCTTTTGAAAATCTTTCGGAATGATGATTATACCAGATGCTTTCTTATCTTCGATCCTCTGTATCCCTTCCCTATACGTTACCTTTTCTATAGAAATTAAATCACTTTTCTTTATTTCCTCATAATACTTGCCAGATAATACAGAACCATCTTTATCTACTAAACTAACATTTACTTTCTCATTCCCACTTCCGCCTAAAAGTCCACCGAAAATGAGTGTAAAAATAATAGGCATTCCAAACATGAGTATATAACTTTGTGGCTTAATTAAAATTTGTTTTAATTCTAGCCAACAAAGCGCCCAAACTTTCTTCATCATTTCCCCTCCTATCTCGTACGTAAACGTAACGTTCCAATCATAACGGAGATAATTCCTGCACTACATAAACTTAAAATGACAGGGAATAGCACATCCCAAGATGTTCCCGACATAATATTTAAGAAGCTCGTAAGTGCCCATTTATTCGGAGCAATATTCGCAACTGTTTGAAGTGTATCGGGAAATACGTAAATCGGTAACATTGATCCTCCTAATATAGCTAGTATTTGAATACCGATTCCCCCCATTAAATCTGCCGTTTTTTCCTCACGAATAAAAGCGGCGATTAACATAGATAAACCAGAAACACAAATTGCATAAGAAATTCCCAACACTACTATTTGAGACACATCTGCGCCCCATTCCACATGAAACATAAAGTGTGTAGCAACTATAAATATTCCAAATTGTATACAGGCAAATAGTAATGTACCTAAAAACTTCCCGAATAAAATTGAAAATGAGCTCGTCGGTGTACTGAACAAACGTGCCAACGTTTCAGTTCGTTGCTCTGTTACAACTGACTTTGCACCTACTGTTATGTTATATAGTAAAAACATGACTAACATTGCTGCTGCATAATATTGCATCGCTGCAACTGTTTTTTTGCCTACCGTTCCTTTTTGGATGTTACCCACACTTGCAGTTGCTATCGTCTGTAGACTTCCACTTACCTCTTTTGCAACTTGTGCTACATCACTCTGCTGAGATTTTGCTAATTCTGTTACAACACTTTTAGTAGATACTGCGACTGTTTGAACACGTTCTGAAAAAGAGCGGATCATTGATTCAGCAATTTTTGCTTGTATATCTTTTGATGGGTCTATAAGCACCTTTGGTTCTTTTAATTTTCCATCTTGTACTTGTTCGCTCCATTTATTTGGGATGACAATTCCTACATCGATTTCCTTTCCCTTTAACATATCTTCAAGCTCTTCCTGAGAATTAACTACCTTTACTTTCACATCATCTTTTATTTCTTTAGATTGCAATACATCTTTTTGAAAGACATCTGCAAACTCATCCGTTCCCTCTTGATAATAGCCAATTACTGTTTTCGGTAGTCCACCACTCTCAAATACATTACTTAATGCTGAACCTAAAATGGCCGTTAATACAAGTGGCATAATTAACATCATCATAAATCCGCGCCGATCAATTAAACGGATTTTTAAATCTTTCCATGCAATAATGAAACTTCTCATCTCGTACTAACCCCCTTAATCACGAAGTGAACGTCCTGTTAATTGTAAAAAAAGTGCCTCTAAATTCGGTTCTTTTACTTCCAGTTTTAAAATTTGAGCTTTGTTTTCAACAACTTCTGAAACAACTATGCCAATTGCCTCGCCACCATTTAGTCCAATATCAATCGTGCTACTATCTTCGTCAAAAATAATCCGCTCAACAACAGGTAGTGCCTTCAACTTTTGTAGCAGTTCCGTACTGTAGCGATTTAATTGCAATTTCACCATAAACCCATCTGTTAGACGATTACATAGCTCTCTTTTCGTTCCTAGTGCAATTACCTTTCCATGATCAACGATGGCAATTCGCTCACATAAATACTCAACTTCTTCCATGTAATGACTCGTATAAATGACCGTCATACCTTTTTCATTTAACTTTTTAACAGTCTCTAAAATATGATTTCTCGATTGCGGATCAATCCCGACTGTCGGTTCATCCATAATTAATAACTCTGGTTCGTGCATAAGTGCTGCACCAATATTAATACGCCTTTTCATTCCACCTGAAAATGTTTCAATTTTATCTTTTCCCCGATCCTGTAAACCGACGTAAGCTAACACTTCCTCTGCCCGCTCTTTTGCAACTTTTCCATTTAAACCGTACATCTTTCCCCAGAAGATTAAATTTTCCTTTGCTGAAAGTGTCGGATACAGCGCAATGTCTTGCGGGACAATACCGATTTTCTTTTTCGCTTCTAATGGATACTCTTTTACAGATTTCCCACCAACTTTTATATCACCACTATCGTATGGAATTAACCCGCAAATCATTGATATCGTCGTTGATTTCCCCGCTCCGTTTGGTCCAAGCAACCCAAATGTTTCACCTTTTTTCACTTCAAAAGAAACATTCTTTACGATTTCCTTCTTGCCAAATGATTTCGTAATATGATCTATGACTAACATATTGATTCAGCCCCTTTGTATTCATCTACACTTTCATTGTAGAAAAATTTCTTTTCTTCTCCATCAGCCTTAAGATAGAAATACAAAATAAAAAAGCAGCAAATTCCGCTGCTTTTTCACACTTATATATGCCAAAAGTCATGTGTACATCGTGACGCCATACCTTACTGCGTATATCGCAGCTTGTGTTCGATCTCTCAGTTCTAGCTTACTAATCAAATTAGAAACATGATTCTTAACAGTTCCCTCGGTAATAAATAGCTTTTCGGCAATCTCTTTATTATTTAACCCCAGTCCAATTGCTCTTAAAACATCTACTTCTCGCTCAGTTAATTGTTTTAGTTGTTCTGGTGGGTTACACTCTACTGCCACTTTCGTCTTTTTTAATTCCTCTATAATTTGCGCTGTTATATCCTGAGGAAGCACAACCCCGCCACTATGCACCGTTAAAATTGCTTGCGCGATTGCATCTGTCTCCATATCCTTCAATAAATAACCACTCGCTCCTTGCTCCAATGCTTCAAAAATAAGCTCACTATCATTGAATGTCGTCAACATAAGAACCTTTATATGAGGGAACTGTTCTCTAACTAAACGTGTTCCTTCAACACCATTCATACGAGGCATCCGAATATCCATCAAAATAATTTCAGGATGTAGCTCTTTCACTTTTTGTATCACTTCGTCTCCATCCGTAGCCGTTCCCACTACTTCAAGTTCTGGGCGTAAATTTAATAACATCGCTAAACCATCGCGAATGAGTGATTGATCATCAACAATCATAATGCGAATCATACCGTTCCCCCTATTACCCATGTTTTCTCCTGAAGCGGAAATTCAATCTGTAACTGGAAGCCTTTTTCTATCTCACTCTCAAATTGAATAGTTCCACCTTGTTCCTCTACACGTTCTTTCATATTAAGTAAACCAAAACCTGGACTTACCTCGTTGACTCCCACACCATTATCCGAAATACAGAGTTTAACTTGTTTCATTGAACAAGTTAAACTCACTTCACATAAACTCGCTTTCCCGTGACGTTTTGCATTTGTTAAAGACTCTTGCATAATACGAAGTAATGTAGGATGTAGCGACAATGGAATTGTAACAGGATCTCCTTGCAATCGAAAAGATGCTTGTACTTTCGTCATTTTAGAATATTCATTCAACATTCCACGCATATTTTCTACTATGTTTCCTAGTTTGCTTTCCTCTTTTAAAGCATGAACAGAAGCTCTTACTTCTTGAAGTGACTTTCTAGCCAGTTCATAACATGTATGTAAAACCTTTTCTGTCGTATCTGAGTTTTGCTTCCATAGCGCTTCCGCTAGTTGCAACTGCACAAGCAAAGCTGTCATATTATGACCCACAGTATCATGAATTTCTCGGGCAATATCATTTCGCTCCCGAACCGCTGTCAATTCCTCTACCTCTTTGGCATATAGCCTTAATTGTTCATGTGCTTCTTTTAAAGCTGTATGAGATAATGCTAATTCCTCATATTGCTCATCTACCATTTTCCGCGCAGCTGTAAGTTTTTTTATTAAGTTTCCAGCTAAAGCACTGAAAATGATAAACATAAAGTTAATTGCATTACTCTCCAATTCCAGACTCTCTGTATGTTGATACGTATGTAGTATATTTATAAACCAACAAAGAAAGAAAAAAGCGATAAAAAAATAAGTCATCCTTTTACGCCAATCATGAATAAATAATCCTACCGCATCAATTCCAAATATAATTAAATACAAACATGTCTCGGGAAATAAAAACCCTAATAACGCTGTGACAATACCGTTTGTGAGCAAGGTATAAAAAACAAGTTTCCTACTCCCTTTTGCTTTTACAAGCAAAATATGATTCACAATATAAATAAAAAGTGCAATACCGACAAAAATTTGTAAATTTTCTGTTTCACGTGAAACATGATTTGCGTAAACTAAGCAAATCATGACGATTGTAGCAATCCGCGCATATCCTAACATAAAATTCTCCCCCACGTTTTAGTGACCTAAAGTTCATTCTATTATCACAGCAGCAAGAAAATTATACCAATTTTTCTGCTTTCATTATACTAAAAAGAGCAAGCCCTCCCCAAAAATATGAGGAAACAACTTGCTCTTTTTCATTCTATTTTCTTTACTCCACAATATTCTCTAACTCATTATATAACTCCGCTCGTAAAAACTCTTTTTTCGTTTTTTCTTCATATAATTGTTCAAGCATTTCAACATCAACTACATGTTCCATTTTACATTCGAGTGCATATATATCTTCTTCTATATGCATTAACTCGTTTTCAACTGCCTCTAAATCCCTAGACTTCTTCTTTTTTATAGGCATTACTTCTAACGCTTTATTCCCTTGCTGTTGCTGCTTCTGTTTTACTACTTGTTTCTCAATTCTTTCTTCCCACTTTTGACGAGCCCATGCATAGTTCCCTGCAAACTCAAATAATTTGTGCTCATCAATCCAATATGTCTTTTCAAACAATTTATTTAAGAAATAACGATCATGTGAAACAGCTAAAATCGTCCCATTATATTGTTCAAGGGCCTCCTCTAAAACTTCCCTTGATTCAATATCAAGATGATTCGTCGGTTCATCTAAAATAAGAAAGTTAACATCTTGATACATAAGTTGCGCGAGCCTTAACCTCATTTTTTCTCCACCGCTAAGTTGTGTTACTTTCTTAAAAACAGCTGGACCATAAAATAAGAAACGAGCTAATATATGTCTTGCTTCTCCCTCTGTTACAGCCACGCAATCTCTGAAAGCTTCCAATACATTGTTCTTCATATTCCCGTACGCATGTTGCGATAAATAACCGATTTTCACACTACTACCAATCCGAATTTCACCAGTATCTTGCTTCATTTCTTCTAGTAGTAATTTTAATAACGTAGTCTTTCCTGTACCGTTACGTCCAACGATAGCTGCGCGCTCCTGAAAACGAATATGCAAATTTACTTTCTCGAATAAAGATCTGTCAGCAAATCCTTTACTCACTTCTTTCATTACAACAACATCTTTCCCACTTCTCTCTTGCCCGTCAAACTGAAGTCCCATCTGTTTTCTATCCAAAATGGGTCTCTTTAGTTTCTCTATGCGCTCTAATGCACGTTCCATATTTCTCGCTCTCTTATGCAATCCTTCACTCGGCGGATTCGCTTGATTTGCCCATTCGCGTAGACGCTTAATCGCTTCTTTCATTTTCTTTATTTTCTTTTGCTGTTCTTGATACGCTTGAAATTCTTGAAGCAATCTTTCTTCCTTTTCCTCAACAAACTGTGAATAGTTCGTATGATATACGTGAATTTCTCCATCTTCTAAATCAAAAATTTTCGTTACAACTTCATCAAGGAAATAGCGATCATGTGAAATGACCATAACTGTTCCTGTATACTCTTTTAGAAATTGCTCTAACCACTCGACTGCAAATAAGTCCAAATGATTTGTTGGTTCATCTAATAGAAGTAAATCTGGTTTCTGCAATAGCATATACGCAAGGCTTACTTTTGTTTGTTCTCCACCACTTAACTCCATAAATGATCTTGAAAATAGTTCCGTCACCTGTAGACCATTTGCTACCTTCATAATATTCGCTTCTATTTCATAACCACCGAGAAACGCGTACCTTTCTTGAATTACTCCGTATCTCTCCATCAATTTTTGTAAAGCAGATGATTCCTGTTCTTCTGCCATATTTTTTTCTAAAGCATGCATTTCTATCTCCAACTCTTTTTCCTTTTTAAAAGCGGAGCTTAATACATCATATACATTCATTTCATTATTAAATTTTGGAATTTGTGCTACATGACCAATGCGCGTACCTTTCTTCACATGAATAGCCCCTGCATCCAAACCCTCAATTCCTGTTAAAAGCTGAAAGATGGTTGTCTTCCCACTACCGTTACGACCAACTAATCCAATACGTTCTCCATTCTTTATTTCAAGCGATATATTTTCAAATATGATGTTTCCACCAAAAGATTTCTTTACATTATTTACACTACAAATTGTCATTTTCCGTACTCCTTTCAATATAAAAAACCATGGGAAAGAAACATTCCCCATGGTTTTTGTCATAGAAAAAGGAAGCCAAATAGCTCCCTTTTCACACGTTTATCAAAAATGGGTGAAGAGACTTCTATCGTTCAATAGCTACTATGCAATTGTTAAAAAAGGGCATACGTATCCCGTTAACAACTACATCATGAAAAATCGCACGACAAATATAGATATAATCTAAAAATTTTGCGCGCGTAGCTAAAGAACATTTCATCTCATTCACTCCTTTCGTACGGAATTTAATACTTACTTCTTTATTATACTTCCCCGATTTATGTTTGAATAGTCATTTTTCTGAAAATAATAAAGATAGACTAAACATTTCAATAAGTGACATCAAATCTTACAAAACTGTTATGTTCACGTAATGGAAAGCGATAGTACGAAAAGATACCTCCCTATACAATAAAGATGTAAACAAGAGAGACAAAAACAAGGAGGAAATAATCATGATGAAAGAAATCGTAAAAGCAATCTTTGAGGTATTAGTGAACGGACAAGCAGTTGTAAAAGAACTAAACGAACTATAAAAGGGAGGAAAGAACTATGATGAACATGGTAAAAATGATCTTACATGCTTTAGTTGATGCGAAAGCAGTTAGCCAAGAATTAAACCAACAATAAAAAGGGGTATATGAATATGAAGAAAGCCATTATTGTAATCGCAAGTACAGCAATTGCCTTATACACAATAAAAAATAGAAAAAAGAAACAAAATGAAAATGCTCTATATTATCCATACACACTATTAAAGAAAAAATAAAAGACAAGGTACCCTATTGCAATGAGGATATCTTGTCTTTTATTTTTCCCTATTCCCTTTAAAGGATTTCCTTCTCCTTTTCCCGAATGTATTAAGCGGGATTTTACATATATTTTAAAGGGGCATAAATAAAAATGGATACACAACAACTATATTTTTCAAACGATATCGGTAAACAAAAACCAGAAAGTATTCGGAACAGAAACACTGCATGTCCTTTTTGTGACAGAGAAAATTTAACGGATATTTTAGCAACTGAGGGCTCTATTATTTGGTTAAAAAATAAATTCCCTACATTACAGGATACCTTTCAAACCGTGCTAATCGAAACAGATAATTGCGAAGACCATATCGCAACATATACAGAAGAACATATGAGAAAACTAATTCGCTTCTCTATTCTCCATTGGTTAAACTTACAGGAAAATGAAGAATTCACTTCTGTGATTTTATACAAAAATCATGGTCCATTTTCAGGCGGAAGTTTGCATCATGCACATATGCAAATTATCGGAATGAAACATGTAGACTATCTTGAAAATATTGAGGAAGCAAATTTCCAAGGGGTAATTGTTCAAAAAAATGAACGCATTGAACTCAATATTTCAGAGCGTCCTATTATCGGCTTTACTGAATTTAATATCATCATTGAAGATATTGCATTTATAGATGAAATGGCCAATTATATTCAGCAAACTGTACGTTACATACTGACAGATTTCCATAAAGGATGTAGTAGTTATAACTTATTCTTCTATCATCTAAATGGAAAAATCATTTGTAAAGTTGTTCCTAGGTTTGTCGTTTCACCGTTGTATGTAGGATATAAAATACCACAAGTTTCTACAAAACTAGAAGAGGTGAAAATACAACTAGCGCAGTATTTCATGAAGCACGAAGACAAAATTATTCACAAAAAAACAGAGTAGGTATAGAAAACCTACTCTTTGATTACACCTTTATTTCGATAGTATACATCCTCTAATCCGATGTTATACTTCATATTGTTATCCGTCCACTCTGGTCCTAAATTCCCTGGCCATCCAGATGTATTCGCTATATATTTCAGTAATGCAAAATCAGTCAAACCTTTTTGCACCCCGCGCTTATAACCTTTCATTAAATGCGGCATTGCAATTTGCGCATTTGTACGTGGATCTTTCAGCTCTTCATCAGTTAAATGATCTGGCGCAAGCCCACCACCGCGGTGTAATTGAAACAATCCGAATGAAGTTCCGTTATCTCCAACACTTCTTGGATTTAACCTACTTTCGTGTTCGGCAATTGTAAGAGGTATCCATTCCGGAAGGTTTACTTTCTTTGCTTCCTCTATAATGATTTGTTTCATCTGTTTTGCTTCTTCTGAATCAACATAGCTTGTTTCATTCATTAGCTTACCCATTCCTTCAGACTTTCCTTGGAAATATAAATACACTCCAAGAACAACTAAAAATCCTACAAAGAATTTCTTCACTACCTCTACCTCTTTCTCCGCTGAAATTTGTCCCCTTTCAGCCTTTCTTTTACAATTACCAACACTCTATCATTCTCTTACCTTTCAATCATAGCAAATTACTATACATATTATCATCATGCTTTAGACCGATTTTGCGAAAAAACATATGGTAAATACGTACAAAAATGTAACTTACATAGACTATAACTTATTTTTTGTATATAATTGTAAATTGAATTCTACATAGACTAGGAGCATATATAAATGAAAAAATTCCTACTACTCTTTTTTAGCATTTTACTACTTATTCCTATACACACATCTGCGCAAACATCATCCAAGCCAAAAGTACTTATTTTGTATAGTACAGAAGACAATAAAATTACAAACAATGTACAAATCCTTAATACTCAGTTAGGACATTTCACAAATGATATAACAGTAAAAAGTTTAAAAGAGGTAAATGAAACTACTAACTCATCTTCTTATACACATATTGTTTATATCGGAGAGAAAAAAGAAGATTTTTCTACTGAAGTAAAACAATTTCTAGAAAACTTCTCAGGTCCCATATTAGTTTTAGGACAAAATTTTGAACAATTATCTAATCGTTTTTCTTTCATTACCTCGAAAGAAACCGATATACGAATTCACACTATAGGATATCCGACTAACCAGTTAAAAAATGAATTACATGAAGAACGCTTAATGAAGAAAATTGAAACAAAAGGAACAACTCTTGCTTACGCCTTGAGTGCTGATGGAACTCATCCGTTAATCATTCAACAAGGAACATCCTATTATGTCGCGACTCCAAACCTTTTTGATTGGATGTCTCATTACGTCGGTGAAATGCTATTTTCTTACTTCGAACAAAAGCCTATGACAGATAAAAATTCAGCTTATTTACGTCTTGAAGACGTTCATCCAGCTGTAGATGTAAAGCAATTAAAAGAAATCGCTGAATTACTAAAAGAGGAAAAGCTCCCTTATATGATTACCGTTATCCCTGTTTACAAAGATCCAGACACAGGAAAAACAGTACATTTAAAGGATAACTCTGAATTAATCGATGTTTTACACTTTATGCAAGATAATGGTGGCTCTATCGTTATGCATGGTTACACACATCAGTTTTATGATAGTGAAACTGGCGAAGGTTTTGAATTTTGGGATGTAAAAACAGATCAACCAATTCGCCAACCAAACCATGAAAAATCAAAAACAAAAAAAGATTTTCAGTCTACAGAAGACTATAATAAATACGTAAAAAACGGGAAAGCCTTCGAAGAAAAATATATTAAAGATCATATTGAAAAAGGGATTACAGAGCTTGTAGAAGCTAAATTATATCCAGTTGCCTTTGAAGCTCCGCACTATACAATGTCTCAAAAAGGATATGAAATACTATCACAATATTTTTCAACTTATGTAGGACAAATACAACTTAACGATACAACTTGGAAATCAATGCACTCACCAGCTTATATAAGTACACCGTCATTTTTGCATGGGATGAAATTAATTCCTGAAACTGTTGGCTTTATTGAAGAAGGGAAGCCACAAGCTATAGCAAAAATGAAAGAACGTGCTTTATCTATCACTAAACTATCTGATGGAATTATCGGTGCATTTTATCATCCTTACTTGGGCGTTGAACCATTAAAAGAAGTATTAAAAGAACTAGAAAGTATTCCAAACATAGAGTGGATTGATTTACAAAAAGACATGAATGAAGTAAAAATGAAAGATATTCATATTACTACTAATAAAGAAGGCATTCACGTTGAAAAACCAACAAGTGCGAATGACATAATTGATTATATAAAACAATATGGGTTCTTCCTTATAATTGGGTTCATTATAATTGTCTTTCTTTTATTATTAAGACGTGCGAAAAAATTAGAGTCATAAAAAAACACCAAGCGAGATGCTTGGTGTTTTTTTATGACTCACTAACTTTATAAAATCGCACCGTATTCGCATATATTTGCTCAGTAACTTTCTCTACTGATATTTTTTTTATTATACTAATTTCTTGTAATACATCTTTTATCATATAAGGATGTGTCATCGTATCCTTCTGAAATTCCCACGGCCCATCTGTTTCTACCATCATATATTCAAGCGGATAATACGAAACTATTTTTCTAATTTTCTCCTTATGTAAAACATCCGGTGTGATAGAAATATAATAACCGTTCCTCATCATCCGTTTCATTGTCTCTTCACTTCCTTTAAACCAATGAAAGTGTGCACGCGAAACTTTATATTCTTCAAGTAAACCACATACAGTGTCAGTATCTTCATAAACCGCATGCAATATAATTGGTAAATCGTATTTACTAGCTAGTTCCACAAACTTTTTTAACACCGCTATGTATGGATCAATAGCAATATTTTCATCTTCTTTCCTTAAATAATATGGGAGTCCCACTTCACCAATCGCAACAATTTCATCTACATGATCTTCAATTAATTTATAAATTTTCTCACATTCCTCTTTATGAATCGGCTGCTCCGGATGAAAACCTATTGCTGGATGTACAAAAGGATATCGCTTTGCTAAAGATAAAGTTTCTAGACATGATTGATAATTCATAGATACTGCAATAAGCCCTTGTATCTCTTTACTGTTTTCCACATCTATAAATAATCTACTTTTCTCTTCATTCTCATATTGATCAACATGTATATGGCTATCAATCAATTTCATCTTTATGCCCCCATAAAAAAAACAAGAAAGGGTCTTCCTTCTTGTTTTATCATCTATATTAGTTAACAATTAAATTTGTTATTATATCAAATAATCCAATACATACTACGGCAACAGTAAAGTAGCTACAGAAATCTTTAATTGGAAACTTCACTACTTCTTCTTTACGCATCCCAGTTTTCTCCCTTCTTAATATATCCCTAATTATTTTTTATCTATTTGTATCTATTATGCAAAAAATATGACAAATTTACTATCGAATTAACTTACGTAAACCTTACAATGTTGTAAGGTTTGAAAAAAGGCCTCATCTTAAGCTAAGATGAGGCCTATTCAAAGTTAGTTGGTTTTTCGTTCTTCATTAACATTGCGAATCAGAAAGTAATAAAATGAGACTTTCTAGTTACACTATATTAAATTTACTATCTTTTAACTATCGAATTGCATTACAGGAGTCTTACATGTTTGTAAGCTATGTGTAATGTAATTCGATAGTTCCCCTTACCTATACTTTGTACAATAAGGTTAGAAAGTAAGCCAAATAAGAAGAATACTCACATAACCAAATTACATTGCTAGTAGCCGACTCTTCTTATACCTTTCACTCATGCTACTACAATGTACCCCCTTCCCCCTTATATAATAAGAAAAGCCTTAGTCCATATGGACTAAGGCTTTTTCACGGATCTAAAATACCCCTACCTAGTATTTTTATTTTCGACAAAAAATAGGCGGGGGTATAATTCGCTATCTCATCGTTAAAAGTTTACTCTTCGCATTAATAGGAATATTTCCAGCTTCAATTTCTTCAATTGCCTCGCCGTAGCGTCCTTTTGCGTACACCTTTAATGCTTCATCTCTCTTTAACATATGCTTAACAGTCTTCTTTATTTTTTGTTCTCTTCCACGTTCATCAAATGCAATAAATTCATATTCATACCATTCATCACCGACATGCTGACCAATCGCATCCACAATTGTATAGTATTCTTTCGTCGTATAAAGCGGATTATATTTATCAATAACCGGTCCAAGTTTCGTAGGTAGTAATACTACTACTATCACTACCATGGCTATTACAGTAGTAATTATTTTTTTCTTCATAATACTGATCTTCCTCCTCTGCAGGATACTTATACATCCATTCTAAAGAGCAGGAATTTAATCTACCATTCAATCCCATTACATTACCCTTACATTTTTGTAAGAATAAAAAAAGATGAACGAATTTTCTCGTTCACCTTTTAGCTTGCTTTAAAGCCACCGCCAAGTACATCACGCACATCGTGAATGACAACGAAGGCATCTTCATCAACTCTACTAATAACTTGCTTTAACTTAACAAGCTCTTGTTTATTAATAACGATATATAAAACTTCTTTATTTTTACCAGTATATCCGCCGCGTCCCTCTAATACAGTGACACCGCGTGTCATGTTTTTTGTAATAGTTTCACGTATTAAATCCGGTTGATTTGAAATGATTGTAACAGCTGTTTTTGTATCCATACCTTCCACGATGAAATCAATTACTTTCGCTCCGACAAATACAGCTACAAGTGTATACATTGCCTTTTCTTGTCCTATTATAAATACAGAACCCGCAATTACAACGATATCAATAATAAGTACGCCTTTACCAACGCTCCAACCTAAATATTGATTTGCTAGTCGAGCTAAAATTGCCGATCCTCCTGATGTACCTCCAGCTTTGAACATACAGCCTAATCCGATACCTACAAATACACCAGCAAATAAAGCTGCTAGTAACGTATCACTATTTACTTGATATTCGATATGTTCTGTAACATATAAAAACAAAGAGGTTTCCACAATACCTATAATTGTGTAAACCATCGTTTTCTTATCAAAAAATTTATAACCTACAGCTAATAAAATTGCATTCAAACCAAAATTCACAATTCCTGGTGACCAATCAAATAAATAGTACGTAACAACCGTTAAACCAATAATTCCACCCTCTGATAAACGGTTTGGAATTGCAAAGTAATTAATACCAATTGCGAATAATAATGAACCAATTGTAATTAGTGTTATTTCCTTTATACGTTGATTAACCATAGTTCATACCTCCCCCCATTTGACATTGTATCACTATCTCCTAGAGGTTTAGAAGTTGTTTTTATTCCGCATTTTCCCTCACAAAGACCAAGATATTATGTTTAAACAAAGGGGTGATTAATTATTCATATTAGCTCTAACTGTACGGACAAAGCGCTCCACATTCCCACTCTGAATATACTTAGCTCTAATGGTTTCACGATTACAAGTACATTCGAAATATGGACGGAAATCTATGTCATCTATATGCAAATATGAATACTCTTCAAATATCGCAGGATAGCACGAAAATTTCCCGTAAAATAGAAGACGTCTAGTAGTGGCAACAAAAATCCCATGTTGATAACATAAAGTAAAGTCATCCTTTTCAAATATCCCTACGACAAACGCTAAAATCTTTTCGTCATCCTCTACATATTTTTTCATACTTAATAAAAGTTCATTCATGCATATTCCTCCAAATTCTATTCATTGTTTTAGCACTTGAAAAGAATCCATGGATTATTACAGACCGGTGTAACTCTTTTATAAAGTATGAAACGCGTTTCCTGTCAAAGACATTTCAAAAAATAATCCGTTATGTGATTATACACATAACGGATAAATACTAAACCGTCGAGCGTTCCACAAGTTTATACGGAATTTCCATCTTTTCTTGTTTAGAACCCTCATCACTTACTTGCCTATAAAACATTTCAAAAGCCGTCTTACCTATTCCCTTTAAATTTTGGTCAATGGTTGTCAGTTGTAAAACTTGAGAAATCGGTTGATTATCAAAACCAATAATCGCTAAATCCTCAGGAACTTCAATACCTAATTTTTCAACTTCTGTCATGATCCCAATAGCAACTTCATCTCCTGCCACTATTAATGCTTCAGGAGGATTCTCCATCTCCTTGAATTGATGTGCAACTCTTACACCATCTTCTAACGTAAAGCATTCTGTGAAAATCCGATCTTCCATCACTTCTTCATCTATTAATTGTAGCTGTTGTTTATAAGCATCAAAACGTTTCTTACTACTTGGCCCTAACTTTCTTCCCGTACAATATCCAATCTTCTTATAACCTTTTTCAATAAGGTAACTCATCCCTAATTGAAAGGCATTAAAATGATCTGTATATACACTCGATATGCTTTCAATATCATTATCCTCACAAGCAATAACCGCCCCATACGCTGCATAAGGCTCTATAGTTTCCCACTCATTAGCACGAGAACAAATGATAAGACCGTCTAGTTGCTTTGTTTTCAACATATGTAAACTTTTCATTTCTTCTTTTTTATTGTAGTTCGTTTGACAAAGAAGCACCCTGTAATTATGAGCTAACGCAACTTCCATCATTCCACCCACCATCGCATCAAAAGACGGATGATTAATATAAGGTAAAATCACGCCAACAATATTCGTCTTCCCTTTTGATAAATGAACAGCATTTGCATTTTGCGAGTAATTCAATTTCTCAACTATTTCTAAAACAACTTTCCTTTTTTCTTCACTTACATATGGATGATCATTTAATACCCTCGAAACAGTCGTAACTGAAACCCCAGCCATCTTTGCAATATCTTTAATATTAGCCATACACTCACCTCTACTTTTAACTTAATGAATCACATGAACATATGTCAAATCTTCTCATCATGACACTTTCATTCGTTTTTCTTACAAAAGTGTAATTTTCCTGTAAGCTAATTCGATAGTGACTCTCCGCAACATTTCATATAATTAAGTCAGAAACAGGGCAACAACCATTTGAAAAGGAGCGGATCTATATGATGAACAAAATGAAAACGAACAATTTCTTAAATACAATGAGCTTGGTATTTTCCGCTCTTATCGATGCAAAAGCTGTTGCTTCTACATTAAACAAGTAAGGAGAATGCATTATGAACAAAATCACTTTTAATAAATTAGATTTTTTAGGACTAGCTAGCGGCACGGTTCTTCTTACTGCTTTCATTTACGCTGCTACACTATAACTTCGTGTCCCCTTTCCCCTTTATATAAATAATAATAGAAAAGACGACCGTCTATGCACGATCGTC
The DNA here is from genome assembly GCF_038007445.1 of Bacillus sp. FSL P2-0099. Taxonomy (NCBI): domain Bacteria; kingdom Bacillati; phylum Bacillota; class Bacilli; order Caryophanales; family Bacillaceae; genus Bacillus; species Bacillus sp. FSL P2-0099. Next base: position 206,199 of record NZ_JBBOXE010000001.1, on the reverse strand, counting down.
TTTTCTTATTTTTGATTCGGCTGCAAAACTTCCTTTAGTTCTTCAAACTTTGCATTTAATTCATCTGTCATCATTTTCATAGCCGTTTTTCGGTCTATTTGTTCTTCAGCATCGATTTGAATTGGGTCTCCAAAAACTAATCGCGCTTTTTTTCCTTTTATCAATTCTTTTATACTTGATGGACCAACATAAGCTGCCGGTATTAACGGAACGTTAGAACGCATTGCAATCGTAACAGCCCCAGCTTTTAGTGAAACGTCTTCTGATGACCTCGTCCCACTCGGAAAAATCCCTACTACTTTTCCTTCTTTTAATAAACGTGATGGAATTTTTAATGTGCTTGGCCCTGGATTCGCACGGTCTACAGGGAATGCATTTACATTTTTAAAAAACCAATTTTTAAATTTCCCTTCAAACAATTCTTTTTTTGCCATGTAATGAATTTGGGTTGGGTACATTCCTGCCGCTAACATTAAAACATCCATAAAACTTGTATGTGTACACGCAACAACGTAAGGGCCACCTTCCGGTAATTTCTCTCTCCCTTGTACTTCTACCTTCCCAGCCATTTTAAATATATATTTCAACGAAAATGTAATTGGTTTATACATTTGTTTCGTTCCTTTCTGAATATCCGAAGTATAATCATTTTCTTACAACGATTATAACACTAAGTTTTAGGAGTTGGTAATAAAAATAAGTATTTATTGTTAAATTTCAATTCTTACAAAAGTGTAATTTTCTTGTAAGCTAATTCGATAGCGGCTCCCTCCACTATCTTATACAATTAAGTCAGAAAGTAACAACAACCATTTGAAAAGGAGCGGATCTATATGATGAACAAAATGAAAACGAACAATTTCTTAAATACAATATGCATGGTATTCTCCGCTCTTATCGATGCAAAAGCTGTTGTTTCTACATTAAACAAGTAAGGAGAATTTATAATGAATAACATGACTTTTAATAAATTAGATTTTTTAGGACTAGCTAGCGGCTCGATTCTTCTTACTGCTTTCATTTACGCTGCTACGCTTATATAACTTTGTGTCCCCTTTCCCCTTTATATAAATAATAATAGAAAAGACGACCGTCTATGCCCGGTCGTCTTTTTAATTTTTCTTTCCTTCAAGTCTTTTAAAAGCTGTATCAATTCAGCTTGTTGTTTTATATTTTTACGACCGTTTCGATTAATTGCTGCAAGCTCGCAGGCAACTCCAGCAGCAAAGAAAAACAATAAACTTTCTAACATATAAAATCCTCCAGTTGCCTATTAAACAGCTTGACGCAATTGCTTTTCTTGCAAAATTTGTTTATTTATATTTTCTTCTTTTCTCTGACAAACATTATTACGAATAAGCGCTGCAATAACAAATAATGTTCCTACAATATCAAATGTTGTTATTTTATACCCTTGCATCATCATAATAACTAAAGTAGTAATTGGCACAAAGTTAATAAATAAAATACCATTAATGGATGATAAGATTTTCACACCGTAGTTCCAAGCAAGTAGTGCTACGATACCTGGTAATGTCATCATAAATAACAAATCATACTTCACAATAGAAATCGTTTCCATACTTGGAACAGATACATATCCAAGCACTGTAATGACCACAGTTATAATCCCTGTGACAGTTGTACCCAATACACATGTCAAAGTAGAATAGCGTAATGTTGACCAATCGCTACACGTTTGACCACCCATCGTATAAATAACCCATCCTACAACACCAACAAATATAAATGCTAGCGAAAACATGTTATCTTTCAATGTTAAAAAGAAACTCATATCACCTTTCGTAATAACAAATACAGCCCCTACAAACGCAATAATCATGCTCGTTATCATATATTTCTTCGGCTTTATATTTTTATATCCCCATAAAATACAAATTGAAATCATTGGCATAAGCGCCTCCATAATAGAAGCTACCATTACACCTGATTTTCCCATTAACATTTGTCCTAGAAAAATTAATACATTATATACGGTAAAAGCCATTGTTCCAAAAAAGACGAGTAACTTCCCTCTTCCTTCTAAGCGAAATGCCTTCTTTCCTTCTTTCATTAGCAATAATACAATCAATACAATTGCTACCGCACCATAACGAATAAACGAAAAATAAAATGGATCTATGTATTCTAGAGCATGATCAGCAACCGGAAACATCGCTCCCCATGACATACTTGCAATTAAACATGCCAAAGCACCTATTATCATTTGACCTTTTCTCACCACAATCCCCCGCTTCTTTCTATTTGCACAAAGAGAATTGTAAAAGAAAAAATATATCACGTAAAATGATTCAAAATGATGTTAACTATCATTTATAATGATAGTTAACATCAAGGAGGAGCATAAAATGGAATTACGAGACTTACAAATCTTCCAGAGCGTTGCCGACCGCGGTAGTGTAAGCGGCGCAGCAAAGGAATTAAATTACGTACAATCAAATGTAACCGCACGTATTAAACAATTAGAAAACGAGCTGAAAACACCTCTCTTTTACCGTCATAAGCGAGGCATGACTTTAACAGCTGAAGGAAGAAAAATGCTCGTTTACGTTCATAAAATTTTGCAAGATGTTGAAGAGCTAAAACAAGTGTTTTTAGATAGTGAAACACCATCTGGCATATTAAAAATCGGTACAGTCGAAACAGTCAGTACATTGCCTACCATTTTGTCTTCTTACTACAAAAGCTATCCAAATGTCGATTTATCATTACAAGCTGGTCTAACGGAAGAGCTTATTAGAGAAGTACTCGATCACCAATTAGATGGCGCCTTTATATCAGGTCCTATTAAACATCCACTAATTGAACAATACGATGTTAGTACTGAGAAATTAATGCTTGTTACACAAAATAAAGCTTTTCATATAGAAGAATTTACTACGACGCCCCTACTCGTTTTTAATCAAGGATGTGGATACCGTTCCAAGCTTGAACGATGGCTTAAAGATGAAGGTTTGCTACCAAAAAGAATTATGGAGTTTAACATATTAGAAACTATATTAAATAGCGTAGCGCTCGGTCTTGGGATTACACTCGTCCCCCAGTCTGCGGTGCAGCACCTTTCTACAGCAGGTAAAGTACACTGTCATCCAATTCCGGAGAAATATGGTAGTATTTCAACTGTTTTCATACGCCGTAAAGATAGTTACATGACCAATTCGATGCGAAGCTTTTTAAAAACAATTGAAGCACATCATCATATCAATATGCTTTAAAAGTGTAAGTCTTACGTAAGCCAATTCGATAGTTGCAGGCTGCTATATTTCATATAATTAAGACAGAAAGCAGGGCAACAACAATTCGAAAAGGAGCGGATACGCATGATGAACAAAATGAAATCAAACAAATTTTTCAATACAATGGGCATGGTGCTATCCGCACTTATCGATGCAAAAGCAGTTGCAACTACATTAAACAAATAAGGAGAGATTATAATGAACAACATTACTTTCAACAAATCAGACTTTATCGGACTTGCAAGTGGAGCTAATCTTCTTACTGCATTCATTTATGCACTTGCTCAAAGTCTTATTTAACACTTTGTTTCCCCCAACCCCTTTATATATAGAAAAGGCTGCTCGTCTTATAGACAAGCAGCCTTTTAGTTTGTTTCATATATAATTTGGCCTGTTTTGCTTATATCATATCCACCAATTGCTTTTAATTCATTGTGAAACTCTTCAGATTGCAAAACCTCTTTTATAACCTCAATAAGTTCCTCATTTTCTTTATTCTTCAGAAGTACTAAATCATACTGTTCTTTCATTATTGGAATAAAGTCTACGTTCACAATTTGGGAAAACTTTTCTGATCCTACCCCAATATCAGCTTTTCCATTCGCGACTTGCGAGGCAACGCCAAGGTGATTCGATTCTTCCCATTCATACCCGTTAATATCTTCTTTACTTAATTTTTGAATTCGCAATTGCTCATCCACTAACACCCTAATACCAGAACCTTTTTCTCGATTTACAAATCGTATAGATGACTGAGCTAAATCAGCCCATGTTTTTATATTTTGTGGATTCCCTTTTTGCACATAAAACCCAACATTTCTTGCTAATAAATTCATCATAATATATGGTTGTCCAACTAAAATACGTTTTACGTAAGGAACATTATATGTACCCGTTTCACCATCAAATAAGTGTAAACTAACGACGCTTCCTTCTCCTTGGTACATCTTCACTAAACTCGTTAAACTACCTTGATACGCTCTCAATATATTAGAATTTGGCAATCGATTTTCTATATGCTTTGCCAACATATCTAACGTTAGTTCTTGACCACTAATGATGCGTGTATTCGAACTACTAATTTCGTCCTTCTTTACAGGAGTAAATTGTACCTTCCCTGTTTTCATTTGCTTTATATATTGTTCTAAATCAGCTGCATCAATGCGCATCTGTCTACCAACTCTATAAGAAGGCAGTTCTCCTTTTTTAATTAAGTCGTATACAGTTAGTTTTGATACTTTTAATCGCTTTGCTACTTCTTCCGTTGTGTAGGAATGATGATCCATAGACGATTCCTCACTTTCTTCCTTCATTGTAACAAAGAAAAGAATATTTCTCCTAGTTTTTAAAAACAACTATATCGTTCAAATTATATTCAATTATAACTAGTTATATTTAGTTATAATTAGTTATAATTGGTTTAGTAAACGAAGGGGGATTTTTTATGAACAAATTTACATTACGATCCATTGGGGTACTTATACTTTCTTTTCTTCTTATATTCAGTGCAGCTTGTTCAAGCGAAGAAAAGTCAGCTGCTAAAGAGGGAAAATCAGTGGAGCTGACTATATCAGCGGCTGCAAGTTTACAAGATTCACTAAAAGAAATTGAAAAACAATATAAAGAGAAAGAACCAAACATTAAACTTTCTTTTAACTTCGGTGCTTCTGGTGCACTTCAACAACAAATCGAACAAGGTGCACCTGCTGATTTATTCTTCTCTGCAGCAGAAGATAAATTTCAAACCCTTGTTAAAAAAGGATTCATTAATGAAAAAGAAGGGAAAAACCTTCTTGGAAATGAACTAGTTCTAGTCGTTCCAAAAGATAGTTCTCTTACAAAATTTCAAGATTTAAAGGATGCGAAAATCAAGAAAATCGCACTTGGTACACCCGAATCTGTACCTGCAGGAAAATATGCAAAAGCTTCTCTCACACATGAAAATCTTTGGAATGACGTTCAAAATAAAATCGTATTTACAAAAGATGTTCGCCAAGTGTTAACATATGTAGAAACAGGTAATGTTGATGCTGGTATTGTATATAAAACAGACGCTCTCGTTTCAGACAAGGTGAAAATTGTAGAGGCGGTAGCGGCTAATTCTCATGAGCCAATCCACTATCCTTTAGGTGTTATAAAGGAATCTAAGCATAAGAAAGAGGCGACTTCATTCTATGAGTATTTGCAATCAAAAGATGCACAATCTATCTTTAAGAAATATGGATTTACAATCCTGCCATAATTGCTATGAGCTTTGATACAATTTTGTCACCTGTCTTTCTATCCTTGCGAGTAGCTGCATGCGCCACCATTATCGTTACGATCTTAGGAACGATTATTGGACGAGCATTAGCGCGCTCCTCGTGGCGATATAAAGTACTACTAGAAACTATTTTCTTATTACCAATGGTGCTTCCACCAACTGTTATCGGCTTTTTTCTAATTATCATTTTTGGAAATAACAGTCCCATTGGAAAGTGGATTGAATCATTATTTCAGCAGTCCATTATGTTTACATCTACTGCTGCTATCATTGCTTCTACAGTCGTTGCATTTCCGCTCATGTATCAATCAGCAAAAACAGGATTTTCCATCGCGAATGTGCAAATTGAAGATGGTGCGCGCGACCTTGGTGCGAGTGAATATCAAGTTTTTCTACACGTTACACTCCCACTTGCATTCCCCGCGCTACTTAGCGGTATGATTTTAAGCTTCGTTCGCGCACTCGGGGAATTTGGTGCTACTTTAATGTTTGCAGGAAATATACCTGGCAAAACACAAACGATTCCAACTGCAATTTATATGGCTATTGATGCAAGTAATATGCAACTCGCTTGGACTCTTGTCATCATAACAATTAGCATGTCATTACTATTTTTATTATGTATTCAAATCATTAACAAGCGAATTACCACTTCCTAAAGCAGTTTTCGACAAAAGCTGCTTTTTTTATTTCCCGAAAAATAAAATGACCTAACTAATGACTGAATTTTATTTCTTATTTAAATATACATTTTATTTGAATTCACTTTCTAAAATAGGTAATTTCCTGTTATTATATGAAAGTGTTTCAAAAAGTGAAGAAATGAAAACGCATTTATATCGTAAGTTCTTCATCCTGTTTTAGCGATCGGTAATCTTCTACTCTATTAGTGGGGCATTACCGATCGTTAGAACGATATGTAATTATATTGGTATAGAAAACCGAAGGGAGTCTTGTAATGGACATTTTATTAGCGCTTCTTCCTGCAATCGCATGGGGAAACATCTTATTAGTAAGCGTAAAAATGGGCGGTGGTGCATATAGCCAAACGGTAGGTATGACAATCGGTGCTCTATTCTTCGCAACAGTTATGTATGTATTTACTCAACCAGCTTTAACAATGACAGTCTTGATTGTTGGTTTTATTTCAGGTTTATTCTGGGCTTTAGGACAAGTAAACCAATTAAAAACAGTTGAAAAACTAGGTGTTTCAACTACTGTAACGATTTCTACTGGTATGCAACTTGTTGCAACTTCTATCTTTGGGGTTATCGCTTTCCGTGAGTGGACTACTACAACAACGATTGTTCTGGGAACGATTGCAATCCTATTAATCGTAGTTGGTGTTGTATTCACATCACTAGATGATAAAGAAAATGCACAGCCACCAGGACAATTGAAAAAGGGACTTCTTACTTTAATTGTTTCTACTTTCGGTTATCTTGTATATGTAATTATTATTCGTTGGTATAACATTGATGGTTGGTCTGCTATTTTACCACAGGCAGTTGGTATGTTCGTTGGTGCGGTTGTACTGACGTCTAAACATAAACCATTTAACAAATATGCAATGCGTAATGCTTTATCTGGTTTACTATGGGGAACAGGAAACTTATTCTTACTTCTTTCATTACCACGTGTCGGAGTAGCGACAAGCTTCCCGTTATCTCAAACTGGAATCGTTATCTCAACATTCGGTGCGATTGTCTTCTTAGGTGAAAAGAAAACAAAACGTCAATTGATCTTTATTGCACTAGGTAGTGTTTTAATTATTGGCGGCGCTGTATTGCTTGGTATGACAAAAGCATAAATTCACACTATATTTACCCCCCCTGAAACGTATATGCTTCAGGGGGGTTTTTGATTACAATTATTTTCTAAATATAATTATTTACACGTTCTCGCTCTTTATGGTTTTTCTTCCATTCTAGCAAGCCATCGATACATAAAAATAGATTAATAATAGCTAATACTAACATGACGTATAAGCCCGTTGAAATATAAATCACAATGCTAACTATGTTATACAAAATCCATAAATGCCAATTTTCTAAGATTTTTCGGCTCAGCATAAATTGAGCTACTAATCCTAATACAGCGTTTAAAGCATCTAAATATGGACTTGTCGATTCTAAATAACGGACTTGATAATATCCCCAACCAATCCAAGCAACTAAAATAAAAAGTATATAAATAATCCATCCTTTCAAATCTAAGCGAACTGTCGGCTTTACCTTCTCCTCTCCACTACGCGCAATCCAGTAATACCAACCGTACACATTAAATATAAATTGGAAGGCTGCTAATACTGCCATTGCGTATAAGCCTTGTGTAGTGAAAATATACAGAAATACCGCAACTGTAATCATCCCAAATAAAAAGTTTGATACCTTTTCCCTTGCAAGTAACCAAACATTAATAATCCCCATAACCGATGCGAAAATTTCAATATAACTTGATCGGATATAGAATCCAACTAATATGCAAATAATACTAGAAATGAGTAAAAAAAGTGGACTTCTAACCATATTTATCTCTCCCCAGATATGTAATAAACTCCCTATCAACAGTATAAGAAATAACTCTTATACTTACTATAAATTTTCTCCTGTAACCCCCCCCACTCATCTATTCCACTTACGATAAGCCGTTTCTTTTTACAAAATTCTCTTAAAAATGGTATCGTTTTTTATAACATATTCTCATCAGAAAGGAATAAAGGATATGCCTAATAAACATCGAATTTTATTTATTGGTGCCGGTCGTATGGCAGAAGCTATATTTACTGGACTACTTACAACAAGTAAAGAATACATCGAAGAAATTATTGTTTCCAACCGAAGTAACATAGAAAAACTAACGCAATTACAAACTCAATATGATCTATCGATTACAACAGATTGGAAACAGCATATTAAATCTGTAGATACAATCGTTTTAGCAATGCCGCCTGTCGCACATGAACAGCTATTAGCGGATCTATCCCCTCTTCTAACTAATCAATTTGTCGTGACAGTTGCTGCCGGAATCGGACCATCTTATCTAGAAGAAAGACTTCCCCAAGGGACACCTGTTGCTTGGATTATGCCAAATACAGCTGCTGGGATTGGAAAGTCTATCTCCTTATATACGACGGGACATTCTGTAGATGAAACACATCAAGAAACGTTACAACTTCTTTTAAAAGGTATCGGTACCTCACAGTTTTGTACCGAAGAGGAAGTTCACCAACTTACCGCAGTTACTGGTAGTGCACCCGCTTTTCTCTATCACTTTGCTGAAGGTTTAATTGAAGCAACGAAAAGCTATGGGATTGATGAGGAAACAGCAAAACACCTTGTCATTCAAATGATTGCTGGCTCTGCCGCTATGCTCCTGCAAAATCAGGATCCAGCTATGCTCCGCGAACAAGTAACAACACCAGGAGGTTCAACGGCTGAAGGCTTAAAAGTTCTATATGAAAATAATTTTTCAGAAGTCATTCAACAAGCAGTTGAAGCGACCAATAAAAAAGCTAGGGGGAATTAATATGACTTTAACAAGTTTAAACGACTATACAACATTACATAACGGCGTGAAAATGCCTTGGTTCGGCTTGGGTGTTTTTAAAGTTGAAGATGGTACAGAAGTAATTGATTCTGTAAAAGCAGCTATAAAAAATGGATACCGTAGTATCGATACTGCTGCGATATATAAAAACGAAGAAGGCGTTGGACAGGCAATTCAAGAATCTGGTATTCCTCGTGAAGAGTTATTCATCACTTCAAAAGTGTGGAATAGTGATCAAGGTTACGAGTCAACACTACAAGCATTTGAAACTACATTAGAAAAATTAGGTCTAGAATATTTAGATCTATATTTAGTACATTGGCCTGTAAAAGGAAAATACACTGAATCATGGAAAGCCTTAGAGCAGCTTTATAAAGATGGTCGTGTTCGTGCTATCGGTGTGAGTAATTTCCATATTCACCATTTGCAAGACGTATTTGAAATTGCAGAAATTAAACCAATGGTTAACCAAGTGGAATACCACCCACGTTTAGCACAAGAAGAATTACATGCCTTCTGTAAAGAACATAACATCCAGCTTGAAGCTTGGTCACCATTAATGCAGGGGCAGCTACTTAATCACCCAACATTACAAGAAATCGCTACGAAATATAATAAATCGACTGCACAAGTTATTTTACGTTGGGATCTACAAAATGAAGTTGTAACAATCCCTAAGTCTATTAAAGAACACCGCATTATTGAAAATGCAAACATCTTTGACTTTGAATTAAGCTCAGATGATATGAAAGCAATTCAAGCTTTAAATGAAAATCATCGCGTTGGTCCAGATCCAGATAACTTTAACTTCTAGTAGGGAAACCACTGCCATATGCAGTGGTTTTTTCAAAAAAATAAAACTGAAAATTTAAACTATATTCCATTTGATTGACACTTCATTATCTAAGGTGTAAGATTTTGAATTATCAAAGAAACACAAAAATTAATAAAATTTATTTGTTTACTCATTGTATCAAGAGAGGTGGAGGGACTGGCCCTTTGAAACCTCGGCAGCAGGTTCATTTTGAATACTGTGCCACTTCCTGCAAGCTTTGTGCTTGAAAGATAGAATGAGGGACTTCGTTTATATACGGGTGCATAACTTGTACGTAAAAATCCCTCTTTCTCAATACGAAAAGAGGGATTTTTTGTTTTTCATTTCCCTCATCATCATCCAATCTTATTAACTATTTAGGAGGAAAATCAAATGAAAAAGAAGTTTGTACCCGGTATTGCATCAGTTGTAGGAGTAAGTATTTTATTATCTGGTTGCGGTAGTTATAAAAACGAAGCGAGCGGAGCAAATGCAAAAGATGAGGCACCTAGTAAGCAAGTTTTAAACTTATCTTCTCCTACTGAGATTCGAACAATGGATACGGCTCGTGCTACAGATACTGATTCTGGTCAAGTAATGAGAAACGTATTTGAAGGTTTATACAATCTTGGTGAAGGTAATAAACCTGTTCCTGGCGTTGCGAAATCTCATGAAGTAAGTGCTGATAAAACGAAATACACATTCCATTTACGAGATTCAAAATGGTCGAACGGCACACCTGTAACAGCGAAAGATTTTGTCTTCGCTTGGCAAAGAGCTGCCGATCCAGCAACAGCTTCTGAATATGCTTTTTTATTCCTGGATATTAAAAACGCTAAAAAAATTAATAGCAAAGAACTCCCATCCGATCAACTTGGTATAAAAGCAGTTGATGACCATACGTTTGAAGTAGAATTAGAGCGCCCTGTTCCGTATTTTATTAGCTTAACGGCGTTCCCAACATTTCTACCAATCAACGAGGAATTCTTTAAAGCACAAGGTGATAAGTACGCTTTAGAAGATAACAAAATCTTGTACAACGGAGCTTTTACACTAAGCGATTGGAAGCATGAACAAAGCTTTAAATTTAAGAAAAACCCTAACTATTGGGATAAAGATAATGTCAAACTCGAAGAAATCAATTTCAACGTTGTGAAAGAGAAATCAACAGAAGTAAATTTATTCGAATCCAAACAATTAGACCGTATAAAACTAACATCTGACTTCGTTGATAAATATAAAAAGGATGCTAACTTTAAAGAACGTCCGAACGTAGGGGTACAGTTTTTACGTATGAATCAGCAAAACAAAGTACTTCAAAACGTTTCTGCACGCCAAGCAATCGATCAAACAATTGATCGAAAATCTTTTGTAAATACGTTATTAAATGATGGCTCTACACCAACCTTTAGTCTCGTGCCGAAAAACTTTGCAAAAGGGCCTGATGGAAAAGACTTCCGTACTGCAAACGGCGATTTAACAAAAGTTGATACAACATCTGCACAAGAATTATGGAAGAAAGCAAAAAAAGAACTTGGTTCTGAAAAGATAACATTAGAATTATTAACAAGTGATGGTGACCTTGAGAAGAAAACTGGTGAGTTCCTAAAAGGACAACTAGAAAAGAATTTAGATGGCTTAACGGTAAATATAAAACCGCAACCACGTAAACAACAAGTTTCACTCTTATTAAAAGGTGACTACGAGATTGGAATTGACGGTTGGAGCCCTGACTTTGCTGATCCAATTACATTCCTTGAACTATTTACGACGAATAACCCTTACAATTTAGATCATTACTCTAATAAAGAGTTTGATGAGACAATTGAAAAAGTTAAAACTACTTTGGCTGGTGATGAAAAAGCTCGCTGGGAAGCGTTACTAGCATCAGAAAAAATCTTATTTAAGGACTCTGTTATCGCTCCTCTTTACCAAAAAGGAGAATCTTATTTAGAGCGTTCTTATGTGAAAGGCATTGTGCAAGTAGACTTTGCAGGTCAATTAAACTTCAAATGGGCAAAAATTGAAAAATAAAGTGAAACTTTAATCAGCCCTCACCAATCGGGCTTTTACGGGCAGTTGATCCCCCCTAACTTCTTTGCTTTCACTGAATTTTGAGGCGAGGATCTTACTGCCCATTAATGCGGGATAAAATGCAACTTAGATCATCGTGTTCTCACCCACCCCCATTGTTTTTTTAGCAAAATATATTAAAAGCAGATTCCCTAATATGAGGAAATCTGCTTTTTCAATATATTATTCCAAGAAATTAACACTCCACTTTTTATTATTGACATATAGTTCTTTCCAGTGTTAATATTCTAAATAATCAAAGAAACAAAATATTTTATCATCAAAATGTAATGTCTACTAAGTTGAAACATATAACGATAGATTATAGTTCAACATGTATATACATATAGAATACCTGATTACCTATATACACATATTTATAATAGGTTTTCTCTCCTTCTATAGCTACACTTCAAGACATGGACATTATGACGTTACGAACAACACATTTAGGGAGGAAAGAACAATGAAGAAAAAAGTTGTACCTGTTGTTGCATCTGTTTTAGGGGCAAGTCTACTACTAACTGCTTGCGGGGGAAATAAAGATAATGCAGGCGGAGCAAAAGCGAACGATAAAGCACCTGATAAACAAGCGATTAACTTATCATTTGCTTCAGAAATTCCAACAATGGATGTTGCAAAAGCGACGGATGGGGAATCCATGAATGTAATGAGAAATGTTTTTGAAGGTTTATATGCTATAGGAGAAGATAATAAACCGATCCCTGGTGTTGCTGAATCGGTTGACATTAGTCCGGATAAAACAAAGTATACTTTCCATCTTCGTGATTCAAAATGGTCAAACGGTACTCCTGTTACAGCAAAAGATTTTATTTTCGCTTGGCAACGTGCCGTTAACCCTGAAACAGCTGCTGAATATGCATTCTTATTCTTTGATATAAAAAATGCGAAACAAATAAACCAAAAAGAAGTAGCAATCGATCAATTAGGCGTTAAAGCTCTTGACGATAAAACTTTAGAAGTACAACTGGACCGCCCTGTTCCCTACTTCTTAAGCTTAACGACATTTGCAACATTCTTACCAATCAATGAAGAGTATTTAAAATCTCAAGGCGATAAATACGGTTTAGAAACAAATCATTTAATTTACAATGGTGCTTTCACATTAGATAACTGGAAACATGAACAAAGCTTCCAATTGAAGAAGAACCCTAACTATTGGGATGCTAAAACTGTAAAACTAGAAGAAATCAACTTCAATGTCGTTAAAGATAAATCTACAGAAGTTAACTTATATGATTCAGGACAAATTGATCGTGTTGCTTTAACTGCGGAGTTTGTTGATAAGTATAAGAACGATACCAACTTCAAGGAACGCGCTGAAGTCGGTATCCAATTCTTACGACTAAATCAGAAAAATGCAGTATTAAAAAATCAACATGCACGCCTCGCTATTAACGAAGCAATGAATAAAAAAGCGTACGTAGAAACAATTTTAAATAACGGTGCAATCCCAGCAGAAGGAATGGTTCCTGCGAAATTCGCAAAAAGTCCAAACGGTAATGACTTCCGTAAAGAGAATGGAAATCTAGTCAAAGATGATGTGAAATCTGCAAAAGAAAACTGGAAAAAAGCGAAACAAGAACTTGCTACTGACAAAGTAACAATTGAACTATTAACAAGTGATAATGCTTTAGCTAAGAAAACTGGTGAATATTTAAAAGGTGAATTAGAAAAGAATCTAGATGGATTAACAGTGAATTTAAAACCTCAACCACGTAAACAACAGTTAAAACTACTATTAAGTGGTGATTACGAAATTGGAATCGATGGCTGGGGCCCTGACTTCGCGGATCCTATTACATTCTTAGATCTATTCACAACAGATAGTGCTTATAACTTCGATAAATACTCTAACAAAGAGTACGACGAGCTTATTCGTAAAGTAAAAACTGATTTAGCTGGTGATGAAAAAGGTCGCTGGGAAGCAATGAAGCAAGCTGAAAAAATCTTATTACAAGATGGTGCTGTCGCTCCTTTATACCAACAAGGTCGCTCTTACTTACAACGCTCTTTCATTAAAGGACTTGTAACAACTGACTTCGGCGGTGAATTTAACTACAAGTGGACAGAAGTTGCAAAATAATAAACACTAGTAAAAAAGGTATCCCACGAAGGATACCTTTTTTACTTTATGCTTCTTTAACTACAGAACTTCCCCTCTTTACTATCACTTTTATACCTATAGTGATTCCCGCTACCAATTGTGTAACTAGTATAATAAGTAATAATGAAATAATATTTTCCGCTAAATTAACTCCACCAAATATTATTGTGTAATAACCATTCGCTGCATATGTTGCGGGAAATAATCCCGAACGGCAAACCTGTTTTTCCAATGCAGTGATAAATACATATGTATTAATACTAAGAAGACTAAAAGGACGATTATCAACTCTCTTCATAGCTCTCTTTTTGTATTGAACCAAAACTCATCATAAATATAACCATAAATATCAAATATGTTCTCCACGTCAAAGAAGGTATATGCCCTGACCAAAGATAACTAATTAAATAGTTGATTCCCATAATACACGATGATACTACTAAACTAATACTTATCAATTTCACATATTTGAGCATATCTTTTCTCCTTACTTTTTAATTTTCTATTTCTTCAAATTGCAGATTCACCGGCTCTTCTAGGAGTGTTTCATAAAAATTTTCTGCCAAATCTGTTGAAGGAATTTTTTCATCCACTTCATCAAAACGAATACTATCTAGCCAGACACAGCCTTCTCCTGATAATAAAACACCAAATGCAATACCAAGTGCTTCTTCTTTTATATCTAGTACAACCGAGTATGATTGCCAGTTATTCGTATTTTTAATTGGACGATTTTGCATGTTATCCATAGCAATAGGCTCTGTATCTTTTCCGTCTACTCGCATCCACAATCCTGCCCAGTCTTTTACATTTTCACTCTTAATAAATGCTGTTAAACGCAACCTCTTACCTACATATTTATCCGCTCGGAACATTTGCATTAATGTTGAAAACCCTCCGTGTGTAACGTTCTCTTTTCCTTTTATATATGCAGATACTTTTCCTTGATGAACAACTTCGTAATCTAAACCCATCTCATATTCAGCAGGATGACTTCCACTTAATACCCATCCTTTCGGTATACCTTTTTCCATTGAAACGCCCTCTCTTTCTATATAAAATGACTGGAAATATTTCCGATATTTTTTTGGTGGTAATTGAAACATTCTTTTAAAAGCTCTAGTAAATGCCTCTTGTGAGGAAAAGCCATTTTGCACTGCAATATCAATGACTGCTCTTTCAGTCGATACTAAAGCCTGTGCAGCATGAGTTAATCTTCTCTTACGAACATAATCCGTTACACTCATCCCAATATAACTTTGAAAAATACGATGAAAATGGTACATCGATACTGCCCCGTGAAATGCCACTCTTTCTGTTGTAAGCTCTTCATGTAAATGATTCTCTATATATTCGATTGCTTTTTTTATCATCTCTTTATATTCTTCATGCATTTCAGTACCTCCTTACAACTTCAATTTACCATATACATACAAATCATTTTTGATTTAAATTGCGGATTAATTCTTAAAGCTATAAGTAAATAATTTATTTTCAACACATACATAATTACATGAAATTGGGAAAAACTTGTATAGAACAAATTTACATAAGGAGGAATTTATAATGAGAATTTTACTATCAATTTTATTAGCTCTTATGCTAGTACCTGCATTAACAGGATGTAAAGCTCCTGCAAAAGAAGACACAACTTCTAATAAAAAGACTACAGAAGAGGCAAAAAACGAAGCTCCTGCTGATTTAAAGCTAAATTTCAATGAATTTGATTTAAAAGCGGACTATCAGGATACAAAGAAAGACTACGAAGCTGATTATAAAAATGTAGCAGCCGATAAAAAAATGGAAGCAAAAGTTGAAGACCATAAAGCAGATGTAAAATTAACAGGTGATGAAGCTATTACAAAATTAAGCCCTCTTCTACAAGAATTAAAATTCGATAAAAACACACCAGATCAAGAAGTAATCGATCAAGTAGTAAATGTATTCAAACTTGATAAAGACTATCAAAAATTCGCTTTAGAAGTTGTCTTCTCTGACGGAACGAAAAAAGAATATAAAAGAGAAATAAAATAAAGAAGTAGGCGGTTGCCTACTTCTTTATTTTTTAATTTTTACGTATCTTAGTTCTGGACTAGAACCGATAATGAATTGGACGCCAGATACTGATGATTTTTGTAAATACGAAGAGCTTGGGAAAATAATTGGGATTAATGGTGTATCATCAAACATAATATCTTCTGCTTTATGCAATAGGTCAAAGCGCTTATCTTCGTTTTGTTCAACTTCTGCTTCTTTTACTAAAGCGTCAAATTCTTTATTATGCCATTTTGCATAGTTGTTTGGACCATCACCTGCATATAAATCTAGTTTAGTAATTGGATCTAATAGAGAGCCGCCCCATCCCATATAAGCTAATTGGAAATCACTTTGCTTGTATGTGTCGATGTAACTCTTCCACTCCTTATTCTCTAATTTAATATCTACACCAAGATTTTTCTTAAACATTTCTTGCATTGCTTCTGCTACTTTTTTATGTTGTGTATCTGTAGTGAATTTTAATGTTACTTCAGGTAATGTAGACCAACCTTGCTCTTTCATGCCCTCTTCTAATAATTTTTCCGCTTCTGCTGAATCGAATTTTACGTAATCGCCTTTTTCTTTACGGAAATCACGACCACCTTGTGTTTTTGCTCCTTCTGGAACGAATGCATATGCTTCTTGTGCATTATTTTTATACAATTTTTCAACGATAAACTTACGATCAACCGCTAATGAAAATGCCTTACGTACTTTCGCATTTGTAAACGGCTCTTTTTCTACGTTAAACGAATAAATATAAGATGAAAATCCTGCAACACGTTTATATTCTTTATTTTCTTTTTCTTTCTCAATCATCTCTTGTGGTAAACCACTTAGTAAATCTAATTCTTTTGATTTAAATAATTGATACGCTGTTTTAGAGTCTGGAATAATACGAAACTCAATTTCTTTTAATGTTACCTTTTTATCATAGTATTCTTTATTTTTTTGTACTGTAATTGCTTGGTTATGCTTCCATTCTTTTAACGTGAATGGTCCGTTCGTAATTAACTCTTTTGGATCTGTTTTTAATTTATTATTATCATCAATTGATTTTTTAGATAATGGAATAAATAATGAACTTGCTAATTTTTGTTTAATAGAAGCAACTGGGTGCTCAAGTGTTACCTTTAATGTTTGAGGATCAACGACTTGAATACCAACTTGTCCTTCTTCACCTTTTCCAGTATTATATGCCTCTGCTCCTTTAATAAAGTACATTTCTGTCGCATTCATAGAACCTGTTTTCGGGTTTAATAATCGCTTCCATGCGAACTCAAAATCATTTGCTGTAATAGAAGAGCCATCTGACCATTTAATATCTTTCTTTAAATGAATTGTATATTCAGTTCCATCCGCATTTACTTCTTCTTTCTCTGCCAATTCATTTTGATATTTCCCATCACTATCTTGCGTATATAAACTTGAAAACAACTGTCCAATTACATAACCTGACGTGCTATCTGTCGCAATAGCAGAATCAAGGGTATACGGATCACTGCTAATATTCGTTACTAATCGATCCCCTTCTCCCTTACCAGCACTCGCCTTTTGCGTCTCTTTCTTACCACAAGCAACAGAAGTTATTGCTAAAACAGTCATAATGACAAATAATAAAAACTTCTTCATCCTACATTCTCCTTTAACCTGAAATTTTTGGTGTTGATGCTAATAATGTTTTTGTATAAGAATGTTGTGGATTACGGAATACTTCGTCCGTATTTCCAAATTCAACAAGTTCTCCTTTGTATAAGACAGCCACTTTTTCACATAAATAGTGAACCATCGGTAAATCATGTGCGATAAATAAATATGTATAGCCTTGTTCCTTTTGAATCTTTTGCAGCAAATGTACAATTTGGATTTGCAGTGAAACATCTAATGCTGAAATTGGTTCATCAAGGATTAATACTTCTGGCTCACATAATAGCGCTCTTGCAATGGCAATACGTTGACGTTGTCCACCGCTAAATTCGTGGGGATAACGATCAATATATCGTCTATCTAATCCAACACGCTCTAGTGCATCACCTGCGACCTTATCTTTCAATCCTTTATCGCCTAAACCGAATGAAATATAGCCTTCTGTTACAATATCGCGTACTTTCCAGCGCGGATTTAATGCAGCTGTGGAATCTTGAAAAATGAACTGTACTTTCTGCAAGAAATCCCGCTTATGAGCTGACTTCAGCTTGTGAACAACTTGACCGTTATAATCAATTTCACCAGACGTTGGACGCTCGATCCCAGCTATGAGCTTACCAAGTGTTGTCTTTCCAGAACCACTTTCTCCAATAATGCCAAGCGTTGTTCGTTTTGGGATAGAAAGTGATATACCTTTTAACGCTGCGATTTCTTTATTTTTACTTCCATACGTTTTCGTTACTTGCTTTACAGTAATTAAATCTGTCGTCATGAGGCATTCACCTTCTCTTTTGATTTCGCTTTATTATGCTCCAGAATATGTTGCCAGCAATGTGAGCTATGCTCCTCAGAATATGTCGTTCTCTCTGGGAAGCGATGAATACATTCTTTTATCGCTACTGGGCAACGATTTACAAAAGGACAACCAAAGCTATTTAATGTTTCAATGGAAGGTGTCGTTCCTTCTATAGCACGTAATACTTTTTCGGAATCATCCATATTCGGAATTGCTTGTAATAAACTTTTCGTATATGGATGCTTAGGTGAACCTATTACTTCTTGTATCGTCCCTTTTTCAACGACACGTCCTCCGTACATTACCACTACTCGATCAGCTACTTCACGTACAAGTGCCAAATCATGTGTAATTAATAAAATACTCGTATTTTGTTTTTCTTTTCTTGCTTTTAACAACTCCATAATTTGCTTTTGAATCGTTACATCTAATGCTGTTGTAGGTTCATCTGCAATAACAAGCTTTGGGTGACAAGCAAACGCAATTGCTAAACAAATACGCTGCCTCATCCCCCCACTTAATTGATACGGGTATTGTTCAAAGCGTTTCTCTGCTTCATGTATCCCTAAATCATTTAGTAAGTTAATTGCAATTTCTTTTGCCTCTTTTTTCGATTTCTTTTCATGCTGCACAATTACTTCTGCAATTTGTTTGCCTACCTTCATCGTTGGGTTTAAAGATGAAAGCGGATCTTGAAAGATAAAGGAAATATCTTTCCCGCGAATTTGATTCCATTCTGATTCTTGTAAATCCGTTAATTCCTTTGATTTGAAAGATACATTTCCATCATCAATATGAATTGATTCTTGATTTAAGCCGATAATAGATTGTGCTGTAACACTTTTCCCTGAACCACTTTCTCCGACAAGTGCAACTATTTCACCTTCGTTAATAGAAAAGGAAACATGCTTCACAATCGCTTGCTTACTATTCTCTTTTTCAACGGCCAACGTTACGTTTTCTAAAGATAAGATTTGTGCCATGTTTTTTCTCCTTTCGATTACGTTTTACGATTTTCGGATCAATTGCATCTTGCAAACCATCACCAATCGCATTAAATGCGAACATGATGAATGCAATCATGATTGCCGGGAAGAATAGTTGCCACCATTCTCCGCTTAGTAACGTCCCAAGTGCATCGTTCGTCATCGTGCCCCAGCTTGCCGCCGGTGATTGTACTCCAAGTCCGATAAAGCTTAAAAATGATTCTGAGAAAATAGCTGCTGGAATGGTAAATGATAAATTTACGATAATAATCCCTGTTAAGTTTGGAATTAAATGCCCATATATAATTTTCATATGAGGTGTACCTAATCGCTCTGCTGCAATAACAAATTCTCTTTGTTTCAATGAAAGTACTTGCGCCCGAATGAGACGTGCCATGCCAATCCATCCCGTTAACGCAAGAGCTATAATAATTGTAAAAAGTCCTGGTTTCATAATGATTAATAGTAAAATAACAATCAGTAAATATGGGATACCGTATAACACTTCAATCCCTCTTATAATCCACTCATCAATTAACGTTCCAAGACGATTACGTCCTCTCACATATCCACTAAAGCCACCGATAAGTACACCAAGCCCTATATCAAGAGCTGCTGCTACCAATCCAACTGTTAATGAAATTTTCCCACCAGCCCAAGTACGAGCCCAAATATCTCTCCCTAAATCGTCTGTTCCGAACCAATGCTCACTACTAGGCGGTAAATTAGTTGCTTCTTTTACTTGTTCACTCGCAGTAAATGGTGTTAAACTTTCGCCAATAAGCGAGAAAACAATAATTAGTAATAACGTCACTGCCCCTAAAACTGCTATAGGGTTTGATATAAACTTGCGAAACACTTCCTTTTTCCGGCTAATCGTTTGCTGATCTTTATTTATCGTTAATTCTTTTTTCTCTTCATTCGTTAATAACTGGTCATTAATTTCATAAGCCCCCATTTAAACATCACCCTCCTTACGTAATAGAACGAATGCGCGGATCAACAATACGATGAATGATATCTGTAATAAAAATACATACAATTAATAGCGCACTATAGAAAATGGTTGTTCCCATAATCACCGGATAATCTCGGTTGAAAATACTGTCTACAAAATATTTTCCTAAACCAGGAATTGAAAAGATTTTTTCAATAACGAAAGTCCCTGTTAAAAGTCCAGCCATTAATGGGCCAACAAATGTAAGTACCGGAACAATCGCATTTCGAAGAGCATGTCTTATAATGATTTTCTTAATTGGTATACCTTTCGCTCTCGCTAGCTTAATATAATCACTCTGCAACACTTCAATCATATTAGAGCGAACAAATCTTGTAATAACTGCGATTGGTCCTAACGCTAATGCGAAGGAGGGTAATACAGTATGCTCAAATGTTCCCCAAGACGCCACTGGTAGTAATTCAAATTGTATGGCGAATACTTGTATAAATAGTGGTGCTAAAATAAAACTAGGAATAGAAATACCGAGAATCGCAAGCAAGCTCACACTATAATCAATCACTTTTCCATGATATAGCGCGGCAAATGTACCTGCGGCAATTCCGACTAACAATGAAATAACAAGTGCTTGTAAACCAATAATTGCCGATGGTCCAAAACCAGTTGTTATAATTTCCGATACCCCTTGACCTGTCGATTGAACAGATTCGCCAAAATCAAAATGAACTACCCCATCCAAATAAGCAACATACTGATTCCATAACGGTTCATCAAGGTGATACTTCGCTCTCATGTTTTGTATTACTTCTTCAGGAAAGATTTTCGCATCTGATGAAAACGGATCACCTGGAATAATATGCATAATTAAAAATGTTACTGTCGTAATGACCCATAGCGTGAATACCATAACCGATAGTTTTTTAATAACATACACTTCAATAACCCCCTAAACAAATGAATTTACTTTGTTTTATTGACATATTTGTTGCCATTACTCCTTCTCTACTTCTTAAAACACAAAAAGCCTTGATCTTAAAAAATAAGATCAAGGCTTAATAAACGAAGGCCCATCACTTATCTTTCAAGACTTGCTTGCTGGAATTAGCACGGTGTTCCTGTTACAGAACCCGCTGCTGAGGTGTCATAGGGCCAGTCCCTCTACCTCTCTGGATAAGTAAATTGCTATATTATTATTTGGTTCAAATTGTATATTTCGAATTATAATTCTGAAAAAATGAAAAGTCAATCAATTTGGATATATTTAGAAAAATCAGTTTTTACATGCGGTCATTTATCTAAATCGCAGTTTTTTGTTTATAATAAAAAGAAATGATATTAAAGGAGTTATACGATGGATCCATTACTTCTTGCTACTATAGGATTACCATTAAAATTGTTATACTTGTTATCATTGGATTTTATAAAGTGAAACTTTAATCAGTGGGGGTTTTGTTCATCCCCCACTGATTATTAGTTGAACCAATCGGGCTTTTACGGGCAGTTGATCCCCTACCTAACTTCTTTGCTTTCACTGAAATTTGAGGTGGGGGTCTTACTGCCCGTTAATGCGGGATAAACTTTTCATTAAGAAGAAAAGCATTACTTCTTTTTACACACCCTTCGATAATATTACCGGACAAACTATTTCCGAATTTCACGAAGAGCAGAAAGTGTTAGTATGCGAAGATGACGATGGTAAAAAGAAAAAATAACCTTGCACACGCAAGGTTATTTTTTCGCTTCTGTTTGAAAACGTTTATAGTATGTCGATGCTGTTGCAAAATTAATTTCTATATCACGAATTAATGATGAATCTTCTTCTTTAGCTAACTTCTGTAATTTTTTCATCGCTTGTTCCGATTCATTCAAGAAACCAACATATACCTCATGTTCTTGCTCTTTCGACTTTGGAACACGAATTTCTTTACGTATATTATCAATATCTTCTAACATGCTCGTTGTTACCTTTTGCACATCTTCTTTATATGTAGCATTCGTTATTTCCTTACCGCCCTTTTCTTTTGCCACTTCAAATAACTGTAACGCCTTATTAATTTCTTTATTTATTTTCGCATCATATTTTTCATGTACTGCGCTGTATTCTTTCATTTCTTCTGTTTGCTCAGTGGATTGCTCTACCTTTTCTTTCGGTTCTTTCGTATCTTTATTTCCATTACATCCTGCTAGAAGGATCATACTTCCCATTACAGCAATACCCAAAACCTTCTTCATCTCGAATTCTCCTTTTATCTACAGCTACTACTAATTATAGTTTCTTTTATCTCCACTTGTTATTATACCGAGAACGCCCCACTTTTTACACTTAAGACGATATCTTAATATACATACCAACATTTTTGTCACAGTATCGTCACTTTATGCAAATAACTTTTGCATCACTTTACTACATCACCTTACAAAACTGTAAGCACACATAGAGAACAAACCATGCTAGACTTACATATGCATAAAGTAAGCGTAGTTCAGTTTGTAAGGAGAATCATCAATGTACAATACAATACCCTTTATGGGCGAAGATATTCGCGTCCTTATTCGCGAAAAGTCACTTCATATTGAAAATACAGAGAGCCTTCGCCGCGTATTAAAGAAGAAGCATGCTCCATTTAAGCTGGCCCAATATTTAAAGAAACAACATATAAATCAATTTCATACTGTGCTAAATATATCCGATAAATCTTTAACAATCGAGATTATCGGTCATGTCTACATTGGAAATTTTGCAGATGTCTTAAAAGAAATTCCACGCATACCGAAGATTGCTCCTATTATCGTTGAGAGGGCATATAGAATTACAGATCATACTGATATTATTGATTGCGGGGAGAAAGAGGTCGACAGTAACCGCTGGGTATGGGATAAACTCGCTTTCTTATATGATGCGATCATGAATAATATGTATGAGTTATTTCAAAGAAATGAAAAAAGGAGCTGATTCAAAGAAATGTTTGAATCAGCTCTTTTGTATTAAGCCTCTAACTTTTTATTTTGTTGCAGTTCAAACTGCTTCTCACTTCTTCTAGCCATAAATAGATAACATAATACAGCACCAATTTCACAAAGAGCTATAACAATACCCATAGGAAGTGCTGTATTGCTTCCACCAATACCTACTAGCGGTGCTACAAGTGCTCCTGAAATGAACTGTAATAAACCTAGTAAAGCTGATGCTGTTCCTGCTGCTTGTTTTTGATTTCTCATCGCTAACGAGAAGCCGGTTGTTGATACAACCCCAACACTTGATACAACAAGAAATAGCGAGCATAAAACACCGATTATCCCTATTCCAAGTGCGATTGTAAGTAGTAATGATAGACCGCCAACAGCCGCAATAATAATACCAGCAACAAATAAAGTTTTCTCATTAACTTTCCCTGCTAAGCGGCCAGTAACTTGGCTAGCAATAATAATACCAATACCGTTAATCGCAAAGAACAAACTAAACTGTTGTGGTGATGCCCCGTATATATTTTGCAACACGAACGGTGAACCAGAAATATAAGCAAACATTGCAGCTGTTACTAATCCTTGCGACAATGCATACCCCATAAATAAACGATCTTTCAGAAGCTTTCCGTATGTTGCAAGCGTTCCTGATAATCCACCTGTCTCTCTTTCTTCAGGAGGTAATGTTTCACGTAATACGAAAGTAGCTGATATTAGCATGAATACACTAATTGCTCCAAGAACGATAAAAACGCCGCGCCATGATGTGAACTGTAATAATTGCCCTCCAATAATCGGTGCCAAAATAGGCGCTGCTCCGTTTACTAACATAAGCAGTGAGAAAAACTTCGTCATTTCAGAACCTGAATACATATCACGTACCATTGCACGTGATATAACGATACCAGCAGATCCTGAAGCACCTTGTAAGAAACGTAAAAGCACTAAACTCCAAATCGATGGTGCAACAGCACAAAGTAAAGAAGAAGCAACATAAATAATAAGAGCGATAATAAGAGGTTTGCGTCTTCCGTAAATGTCACTAATTGAACCAATAAATAACTGCCCTACTGAAAGCCCAAGCAGACAAGCAGTTAATGTAAGCTGCGCGAGGGATGCACCCGTTTGTAAATCATCCGTTAACTTTGGTAAAGAAGGCAAATACATATCAATAGATAATGGCCCAATTGCCGTAAGTGTCCCTAATACAAGAATCATCCATAACCTGTTTGTCTTTACAGGTTTATATATTTCGTGATTAACTCCATTCACTTTTTCCATTCACCCTTTCATATAAACACTTAATCGTAACAATTATAGTTACAACATGAATATACGTCAAGTATACCGTATTTTCCTGTTTAATAATGTAAAAAAAGCGATAGAATCTCTATCGCTTTACTTTTTCAAATTACTATTTGTAAATTTAGATACAGATGCCATCATTTCTCCTGTGTCTAAATATGTGATTTGAATTGGATCTCCTACTTCTGTAAACATTGCATATGGGAATTTCTTCGCCGGTACCATGAATACTTTTTGCTCGTTTTCTAATAGTACGTACACAATCGTATTTTCACCTGATTTTTCTTTATACACACGTTGTACAGTACCTTCTTTTTGCGCTTCTTTCCCATTTGAAGTCGGTCTAAATGAATCACCACTTCCGCTCAGCGCATTTTTATAATTCTCAAGTGCTTCTTTTTGCGTTGAACCTGTTGCAAACACTTTTGCATTAGAAGCATATATGACAGTATGAGCACGTACTAATCCTCCGTCATCAATAACAGGTACAATCCAAGAAGGTTTACCGTACACGTTATAAATAACCGGCATCGTTCCGTGCCATTTCTCTCTCTTAAAGGAATTATCCACTACTTCTGTAGCAGCCGAACCATCCATAATTCCCTTTACTTCTTTTCCATTATAGTAATACAACTTACCTGTACGCGCATCAATAAGCGAATAGCCTAGTGCAGAATCTACTCCTTCTTTCGGAGAGGTGAAATCAGTAAAATAATATAACGTTCCATCCTTTCCGAAGATTGGCGTAACGCCTTCCTTCGTCCCCCACTCAGTCGGCATCTTCATGTCAGTTTGTGAAAATTTCGTATTCCAAAATCCGTGAATATATTTTCCGAAGTACGTATTTAACGTAGATGCTGTTTCATGATTTAATACACCATCAACGAATTTAGGTGCATTCCCTTTATCGTATCGTTTCACATCACCTGTTTGTGCATCAACAACGACAACGCCTTCTACTTCAAACCCTGATCTTCCTGAAATAAACTCGCCGTATGTCATTGTATAATACGGTTTTCCTTTATCATCAACTTCAAATTTTGGTTTCCCTTTAAAAACTAAATCTGGCTCTGCTTTTCGAACGACACGTTCTAATTTATTACCGAAAAACATGCTTGGTACATACTTCATTTTATATCCAAGATGTAATTTCGCTTCCGCATCAGGATTTGTACCTGACATTGTTACGTAACCTGGAATTGTTTCCGCTTTACGTGCTTTAAAAAATCCTGAAACTTCTATCGGTGCTACATATAAAGCCTCACCATTTACCATTTGTGGCGTTAATTCTCCTAGCTCAAAATAAGCTACTTTCGGAATATCACCAAATACCTTTTTCATTTTATTCTCCGCTGTCTTTGGCGGAACTGTAAACGGTTGGTCATTTTCAGTAAATGGCTCTGAAATATCTTTCTCTACCTTCACGACCGAATCATATTTCTTTTGCGAGATTACTATATCGTGCAAATAACCAAAATAGCCGTAACTTGCGAGTAAAAGGAACATTAGAAGTCCTTTTAACGTACCTTCTAATTTCCCTACCTGCTCTTGTGAGAATAAAACAAGCCCAATTAAAATTGCTACTGCAACAGAATAATGAGTAAGAATAGAATCTGCTCGATCATCAATTAGCCAGAAATATTCATAGATTGCAATACCTATCCAAAATAAAACAGGAATAACTAAAATAGATGATTTCTTACCCTTTACAACTTTCTCATTTCCTCCTTTATCCACCGCGCGAATTTTATTACCGCTTCTAGTCCATGGAATCAAAAACAAAGTGAGAATAGCTAAAACTATAAATTTCATCAAAGGCAATGTCCCCTTTTCTTTTGTCTTCTCCATAAGTATAACAAATAAAGGGTAATCAGGTAAAAATGGGAATGGAAATACTTTTAATTACTTATCACCGCGGCTTAATACAAATCCACTAACTACATATAAAACTGAAGCAATGTAAAAAATAGTCCCTATCGTAAAGAAATCCACTAGGTAACCAGTTGCAATTATAGCTACTCCGCCCCCAATTGATGTCCATACATGGTATTTTCCAATTTCGTAACCAGCTTCCTTATGCGCTACCTTTCGTGCTAACGATGTCTTCTCCGTATTACGCTGCACAGCACCTAAAATACCCATTAAAATTTGGAGAATGTATACATGCCAAACTTCTGTTGCAATAGGGAAAAAAAGCATTAATATAGCCATGGACCATGCGTATATAATTAATAACTTTCTATCACCTACCCTATCAGAGATTCTTCCAACTAACGGATATACTAGAGCTGAAGTTAAGGCAAATAAGCCGTACGCCCAGCCAAATTGCGAGAAACTATTTCCTACATTTCGAAGCAATAGTATATAAAAAGGAAATACCATACTACCCGCCATCATAATAATGCTTTGTGAGGCTACAAATCTTCTATATGTCATTTGCTATACTCCTTATAAAATAAATTCACAAACCTTTCCTCTGGGTCTACTTCCTTCTTCTTCTGAAGGAATTCTTCTATGCGAGGATACGCTTTCTTTAGTTGCTCCTTTTCCGGATAAGAATAATACGGTAAATAATAACTTCCATTATGCTTTAACGTAACATCAATCATCTTTTGAATGACCACTTTTGTTTTCTTTATTTCATCTTCAGAACGCCCTTGATTAATTAGAAGCACAAGCGCAAACATATCATCTTTCGCATAAGATAGCACCGCATTCTCATTCTTTTCTACATAGCGGATTGTAATGTTAAGAAGGTTTAATTCCTCTTCATTTAAAACGCTTCGCAAATCATCTATATACGCTGCAAAACCATCTATCGGTACAAAGTACTCTTGTAAAACTTCGGTCAAGTTTGGATTATCGTATTCCATAAAAGCACTATCAGATCTCATTACGTTATTTCGAGTTTCGTACTTACCATCTGTACGTTCAAAATAACTTCTTTGTATATCCCAAAATGCGCCCTTTCCCCAGTCACTATAACGTGATAACCCAAGTAAAAATTTCGGTGCAGCTATAATATTTTCTTCTTTTAATTTGCTGTACTCTCCCAGCTTCTGTTGATCTTCTGCCAGTACATAATCTGTTACATACATTTCTTTTAAAAATGAATTTGGGGCAACAGAAATACGTGCTAAATGCATACGTATATTCTCATCCCTTCGCACTTTATTCTTAAAGTATGAAGAGTATTCTTTATAATCTAGTACTTTCGTATGCGTTTCATACAATTCATCGTTTGTTAACTGTAGCGTCACATCTAAAATTACACCAAACAATCCATATCCCCCAATTACATATGGAAACAAGTCAGCATTTTCTTCTCTATTTACATTACGCACCGTACCATCTGCCATTAACAATCTGAACGACTCTACTGTATCAATCAATGCTTCATGACGAATATCACGCCCATGTACATTTACACTTAATGAACCACCAACAGTAAAAATATTTTGAGATTGCATCACTTGAACTGCAAGACCATATGGATTGATTTTCTTTTGAATGTCATTCCATGTGACACCGCTTTGCACCCTAATCCTCTTCTTCTCCGGATCGAATTCTAATATTTCATTATATCCTTTCATATCAAGCATCGTACCGTTCGGATAATACGTCTGTCCGCCTTGGCTATGTTGCATACCTGCAATAGAAATCTTCTCTCCAGAAACATTTGCATCTTGCACTAACTGTTTTAATGAACGTTCATCATCAGCATTTTCAACACGTTTAATTTTCGTTGGAAGCAACTTTCCTACATCGCTCATAATAGGATGTTCTAGTTGCTCTTTATATGTATTTATAGATGTCGCAAGCAACACTGTATAAACTACAATGACCACCGCTATCTTTCTTTTTTTCAAATGACACTCTCCTCTTCCACAGTTTTCCCTCTTCATATTGTACCTATTTTCCTAAGAAGAAAGTATAAAAAAGAGAGGGCACCTTATTTTAGGTCCCCCCTGATCAAAACTGTTACTTTGCTGCCGGCAATTGTATTGGGTCAAACTTTTCGTACGATGTATATTTTGCATTCGTAATAATGTGTGCCTTATCCTTACCATTACTACTCATAATCATATCTATCTTCGCTGATTCATATTTAAAATCTTTTGTAATGATATATTCTGCATCCACTTCTTCTATCTTCGCATTTTGTGCTTGTAACATTTTCTTCTGCGTTTCATCCATGCTAGTTAACATACTTTCTGTTTCTTGCCCTTTTAATGTAAATTTCAGTTTATATTTATCTCCGCTTTTCTCCATCTTCATTTTATCTAAAACTACTGCTGGTACTTCTAAATTATCTATAATATCTTGAGTCGCTTTCATTCCACCAGCGTTTAATTGCTCCTCTGGTACGGTTATAACTTCTCCTGTATTAGGGTTTTTCACCTCACCAGCAACTTTACCATCCACAGTATACACTACAACATCTGTACCAGAAATATTCATTTCAGAACGAGAATTCTTTGTCTTTGGCTCTAATTGCATCTTAGCCTTTAATATATCCATCTCTGTTCCCTCAGCTTTTATCCCTACATCATATGTCATCGTTACATTTTCTTCATTTTTAAAAGCTTCGTTCGTTTTCTTGAAAACATCCTTCGCTGCTAATTCCTTTTCTTTTTGCATGGCTTCTTTTTTCGGTTCATCAGTCTTTGTTGTTTTCTCATTGCTACACCCTACCCCCAGACTGATTGCAAGCACTAAACTTGAAATAAAAATAGTTTTTTTCATAATGTCGCCCCCTTTCTCAAAATAATATCACCTCTTTTCCTACGAAATCTATATAATTTTTAATCTTTATTCGCTATATAGCGACATGTTTAATGAAGGTTTTAAATATGATGTAAATAACAACAACTCATTTCAGGAGGTCATTATGAAGGCGATCATTTGCACACAGTATGGACCACCTAACGTTCTTCAGCTTCAAAATATAGAGAAACCTACACCTAAAAAGAACGAAGTATTAATTAAAATTCACGCAACAAGTGTAACGACTGGAGATTGTAGAATACGCGGCTTTAATACCCCCCTCTTATTTTGGATTCCTATGCGGATCATATTAGGTTTCAGAAAACCGAGAAAACCTGTACTCGGCGTAGAGTTATCCGGTGAAATCGAGGAAGTAGGAACAGATGTAACTCAATTTAAAAAAGGTGATCCAATTTTTGCATTAACAGAACTAAACCTCGGTGGTTATGCCGAGTACACATGCGTACATGAAAGTGGATTAATAACATTAAAACCTACCAATGTGACGTATGAAGAAGCGGCAGTTATTCCTTTTGGTGGAACTTCAGCATTACATTTCCTGAGAAAGGGCCGTATAAAAAAAGGGCAACAAGTGCTCATATATGGTGCCTCCGGATCAGTAGGAACAGCTGCTGTACAACTTGCTAAATATTTCGGCGCGACCGTTACGGCTGTTTGTAGTAATTCAAATTTTGAACTCGTGCAATCTTTAGGAGCTGATAAAGTAATTGATTATACGAAAGAAGATTTTACTAAGCAAGGCAAATGCTACGATATTATATTTGATGCAGTTGGGAAGTATAAAAAATCCCTTTGTACAAATACATTAACACCCAATGGAAAATATGTATCTGTTAATGGAATGATGGCCAAGGTAAGTAAAGAGGATATGATTCTATTAAAAAAACTAGTCGAAACGGAAAAACTAAAGCCCGTTATTGATAGAACTTACCGATTAGAAGAAATTGCTGAAGCTCATATGTATGTGGAAAAGGGACATAAAAAAGGGAACGTTTCGATTACCTTAAAATAAAATATATTCAGAAAATAATATTGACAATTCTTTTTGTAAGATTTACTATTAGTACCATATTTAAAAACTACATACACATACTCTTATCAAGAGTGGCGGAGGGACTGGCCCGATGATGCCCGGCAACCGAGCTTAGAACGTATAAGCTAAGGTGCTAATTCCTGCAGAACGATTTTCGTTTTGGAAGATAAGAGAGGAACCCATTTCGTCTATTCGACACCTCTCTTATTTTTGAGAGGTGCTTTTTATTTTGGAACGTATATTAAGGGGGAATTATAGATGAAAAAGGTATTATTAAGTATTGTAAGCGGAGCTGTATTATTGTTAGGTGCGTGTGGTGCTAATTCTGATAAAGAGGTAAAAGCATTAGATGAGAAAAAGATTACTGTCGGTGTAACAGGCGGACCGCATGAACAAATTTTTGAAAAGGTAAAAGAAGTGGCAGCAAAAGATGGTCTCGAAATTGATGTAAAGGTATTTAATGATTATGTAGCACCAAACGTATCTTTAGATGAAAAAAGCCTCGATGTAAATAGCTATCAAACTAAATCTTATTTAGACGTATTTAAAGCTGAACGCAACATGAAATTAACTGAAGTATTTTCCACAGTAACATTCCCTATGGGTGTATATTCTAAAAGCTTAAAAGATGTAAAAGAATTAAAAGAGGGCGATGCAATCGCTGTCCCAAATGATCCAACAAATGAGCTTCGTGCTTTAAAGCTATTTGAAAAAGCAGGTGTTTTAAAGGTTGATCCAAAAGCTACAGAAAAAGCGACTGCAAAAGATGTAATTGAAAACCCGAAAAATTTAAAGATTGTTGAATTAGAGGCATCTCAATTACCAACACAACTAAGTGAAGTAAAGGCAGCTGCAATTAATACAAACTTTGCATTAGGTGCAAAATTAAGCCCAGCGAAAGATTCTATTTTCCGCGAAGGAAAAGATTCACCATATGTGAATTGGGTCGTTGTTCGTACTGAAAATAAAGATGATGCTGTTGTTAATAAATTAAAAAAAGCTTATCAATCTAAAGAAGTAAAAGATTTCATTGAGAAAAAATTCGATGGTTCTGTTTTACCGTCTTGGTAGGAGCTGACTATAATGATTGAATTAAAAAATGTCTCCAAAGTATTTACAACAAAAAAAGGGAATGTTGAGGCT
Source organism: Bacillus sp. FSL P2-0099 (assembly GCF_038007445.1). Lineage (NCBI taxonomy): Bacteria > Bacillati > Bacillota > Bacilli > Caryophanales > Bacillaceae > Bacillus > Bacillus sp. FSL P2-0099. Next base: position 174,458 of record NZ_JBBOXE010000001.1, on the reverse strand, counting down.
CTTAAATCAACTTCCCTTAAAGTAAAAAAGGGCGAAGTATTTGGAATCATCGGATATAGTGGCGCTGGTAAAAGTACATTAATCCGTTGTGTAAATTTATTAGAAAAACCAACGACAGGAGATATCATTGTAAATGAACAAGAGTTAACAACCTTATCGACAAAAGAACTCGCAAAGGCGAGAAAAAAGATCGGCATGATTTTTCAAGGATTCAATTTACTTAAAACCGTTACCGTTTATGAAAATATCGCACTACCCTTACGTCTATCTGGTCTTCCCAAAAATGAAATTGAAAAAAGGGTAGAAAAGTATTTACGCATTGTTGATCTCTTTAATAAAAAAGATGCCTACCCAAGTGAATTATCTGGTGGTCAAAAACAACGTGTAGCGATCGCTCGCGCACTATCTCATGAGCCTGAAGTTTTATTAAGTGATGAAGCAACGAGCGCATTAGATCCGGAAACGACCGATTCTATTCTTGATTTATTATTAAAGATCAACGAAGAAATCGGAATTACGATTTTGCTAATTACACACGAAATGAATGTCATCCAGCGTATTTGTGACCAAGTTGCTGTAATGGAACATGGGGCGGTAGTCGAAAGTGGAACCGTAAAAGATATTTTCACAAACCCACAACATGTAACAACGAAGAAATTTGTAAATAGCGCGTTTGCAGCTAAAATTCCAGAAGATGTGCAGAAAGAACTACAAAGCACCGGAGAAATCGTAACACTTTCATTTATAGGAACCGCTTCAGGAGAACCAGCGTTAGCTATCGCTACAAAACGTTTCCACGTATATCCGAATATTTTATCAGGCAATATTACGCAGTTAAAACATGAGGTATATGGGAAACTGACCGTTCATATGCAAGGTGAAAAAAGTGAAGTACACCGTGCCTTATCATTTTTACAAGAACAAGGGATCATCGTAGAAGGAGGTAGAACAGATTATGGGAAACAAGTCCTTTTTGGATGAGTGGGGTAACGTAATATGGGAAGCAACAATTCAAACATTTCAAATGACATCTATTTCACTACTTATCTCTATTCTTATTGCATTACCACTCGGCGTCACACTTGTTTTAACGAGACCTGGTGGACAGCGAGAAAATAAAATTATCTATCCTATTCTTAATACAGTTATTAATATCATTCGTTCTCTTCCATTTATCATTCTATTATTCTTCATTTTGCCTTTTACAAAGTTTCTAATGGGAACGTCCATTGGCGTGCAAGGTGTTATCGTACCACTTGTTGTCTTCACAGCCCCTTACATTGCCCGTTTAATGGAAACTGCTTTATTAGAAGTGGATCGCGGTGTCATTGAAGCATATCAAGCAATGGGAGTCTCTACTTTAAAAATCATTTGGCACGTTATGGTTAAAGAAGCTCGCCCGTCTCTCGTACTTGGATTAACAATCGCAACGATCGGCTTAATCGGTGCAACAGCAATGGCTGGACTTGTCGGTGCTGGCGGCCTTGGTGATTTAGCATATCGATTCGGACATTTACGCTACGAACCTGAAGTAATGTATGCAACGGTCTTTATTTTGATTATCCTCGTTCAAGGATTACAGTCTTTAGGGAATGGTGTTGCACGAAGATTGAAGAAAGATTAAAAAGAAGGTATCTCATTGAAATGAGATACCTTCTTTTTAATTATAAAATCATCTCTTAAATCCACCTTCTGAATGAATAACTTGCCCTGTAATCCATTCGGCTTCTTCGCTCACTAAAAACTTAATAAGTCTTGCTGCATCCTTTGGCTCACCAATTCTGCCGAAAGGAAACATCGGTCTTAATCCTTGCTTTATCTCCTCAGTCATCCATCCTGTACTAGTTGGACCTGGATTAATTGCATTCACTGTTATCCCTAAATGGGCCACTTCCGCTGACAACGTACTAGTAAGAGCGTCAATTGCTCCCTTCGTTGTTGCATACGCTAATTCTCCTGCCATAGGTCCTTTAAATTGTCCCGACGTCATATTCACAATTCTACCACCAGATTTCTTATCAAAACCTTGGGCAAATTGACTACTTAACAATGTAGTCGCACGAACATTTACCATGTAGTGCTTATCTAGTTCTTCAGCAGTCAAATTAGAGAAATCATTATTTGTAGAATATGCTGCATTATTAATTAATATATGCGGGTACCCTAATTGTTCAGTAACTTTATTTATAAGCTGATTTGATGCATCATTCTGAGTTAGATCTAACTCCATGCTCGATACTTTGACACCGTTTTGTATCAACTTTTCTTTTAATTGTATTTGTTCATTTTTATCAACGCCCCAAGGCATCTCTTTATCGTATTCTGTCCAATACGTAAAAAATATATCGTATCCAGCCTCTGCTAACTCCGTGCAAATAGCTGCTCCTATACCGTCTAGACGACTAACACCTGTAACAACAGCTACTTTATTTTTCAATTGATTCATCATATACTCCTCCAAGTTTAAAGGACGCATATTTTATATAAGAGATATAAATTTCCCCACATAGGCATCTACCCTTACAAAGGGGATGTACAAGCTAAATATGCAGTCCTTGAATGATTTACAGATAGCTAAATAAACCCTCACTTATGAGAGAAAAATTCATCTATCTAATTTCTAATCATTACAAGTTCATCCACATATCGAGTCTTTGTCCCCTTTCAATATATCTCTATTATTTACTCTAACAAAAAGATTCAATATTTAAAATAGAAAAGATAATCTTCTCTCTCTTTTGGCGGAAAAATATTGTAATTACCTATATAAGCTTTAACTATGTTTCTATTAAAAATAACCATTAAGATATCAAAATAATAAAAACAATCAGAAAAACACTGGTAAATACTGGTTCACTTTCTTATAATAAAACGTGGGGCTAATGTGAGAGATATAAAGGGTCTGATTATACAGACCCAACTGGTTTTAAACAAATAGGGGGAAGAAACATGTCAAAAAAATTACTTTCTTTATTTTCTACACTAATCGTAGCAGCTTTTGTAATAACTGGCTGTGGTCAAAGCGATACGACAAATAAAGAACAAAAAGAAGATGTAACGCAAGAAAACAAAACAGAAAAAACGGATACAACGAAAGAAAATAAACCTGAAGAAAAAAAATCCGAAGATAAAAAAGCTGAAGATAAAAAGCCTGAAAATACAGCTACTAGCTCAAGCGATTACTCTAAGCTGATTTCCTATATGGAAAAAGAAACAGGTGGTAAAACAAAAGTTCTTTTTGAAAATAAGGAACCACAAGTCTATAAAGCTGAAGATGTTTCAGTAACAATGAATGGTTATACATTAGTTGAATTAAATGGATTCCATACAAACTTCGACATTCCGTTTAATCGTCAAACAGAGGGCGGAGTTATTCTTGTGAACTACAGCGTAAAAAATAGTTCAGCTAAAGATATTTATTATATGCCAGCATTGGACATGTCATTTACTGGTGCTCAGAAAGCATATAGTAACTATAGAGATTTAATTCCAACAGAAGATCAGCTACCAACTAAGCTTGCTCCAACGAATGATTACTTAGTAAAAGCAGGAGAAACTATTTCTGGTTATATCGCTTATCCATTCGGAAAAGATGATCTAGCGAAAATTTCAAATCTCTCAACGGTCTCAGTCACAGTCCCAACTGCACAAGCTAATAAAGGAAAATTTGATGCTCCAATCGGAAGTCCTGGAAGCTTTTCATTAAGTTTAAACAAACAAGGTGCTGAAAAGGTTGCAACAGATAACACTTTCTACCAAGATAAAGCTACAGCTAATAACATGGGCGATAAAAAAATGTTAAAAGAGAAATCAAGTATTAATAACAGCCAAGAATTAGGCGCTGTTAATGTTACATTAGACGGATACCAATTCACTCAATTCACACCAAATTCCGTCGAAGCTCCACGCTTTGCAAATTTTAAAAACGGTCTTGTTCTGTTAACAGTAAAATTCAAGCTTGATAACAAAGATGCTCAAGACGTTTCACTATCTCCTATAAGCTCTACATTAAGAGTGAATGATGGTACACAATATACGATTAATGAAGGTATGCTATTAAATTACGACTATAACGCTTCAGTCAAAACAGGAACATCTGGAGAGTTACTGCAAGTATATATTTTAGACCAAGAGCAGTATGAAAAGATTTTGAAAGACAAAAGCTTCGAGATTGAGTTAGGACCTATGAGAAATAAAGAAGCAAAAGATATTTCACAGGGTAAAAAAGCTAAATTTACATTACCTAAATAGATTACTAAACATATAATAGAAAAGGCATATAACATATGATTGTTATATGCCTTTTCTATTTGTATAAAGAACAAAATTTTAATTTAAGTGTATACATTTATCATTACCTATCCGTTGTATAAGTGTAGGGAGGAAAAGTGATGGGAAAAGAAAATATATTGACCTCCTATCTTATCAATTTAGGAGAGGAAGTGTTCAAACTACTATTAGCGAAAGGGGCTATAAAAGAAGATGCAGAAGACATCATCCAAAATACCTTCTATAAAGTATACACATTGCTAGATGATCTAACCGAGAGTAACATACGTCCATGGTTTTTCAGAGTCGCACTAAACGAATACATTGACTTAAAGAGAAAAAAAGAACAGCAAAACATCTACTTAACTGAGGAGATTTATTCAAAACTACAATATACAGACCGTGAATTGGATGTCGTTTTAAATAAAGATGAGATTTTCTATTTATTAAAAGATATAAAACTAGAATATAAAGAGGCCTTCTTTTTAAAATATTATTACGATTTTACATATGAAGAAATCGCTCTAATACTAGATATTCAAGTAAACAGCGTCAAACAAAAATTACATCGCGCACGTAAGAAAATTCATTCTAAAGTAGGAGGACAATCTTAATGGATACTTCTTTAAAAGATGCATTAAAAAAAGCTAAAAGAAAACAGTTATTTAAAAATATTATTACCTCTATTATCGTTGTAATCATACTTATCCCTATATTTTATAAAGTTGGCAATTACTTCGCAGCAAAAAGCTCTACGAAGCTTCACGAAAAACTCTTTTTACATAACGCAATTGCAGAACCGAATATACAAATTGATTCTCAAGTAACGAGTAGTTCATCTATGTTTGGCGGCAATATCACATCCAATCGTTCTAAAAACATTAATGGTTACGTAGTGCGATGGAATACACTGACAAGCCCTTACGATTGGTTTCGCTCTAACATCGATTACAATGAGTTAATACCAGGAACTCATTGGGGTAGATCTAATAAAGAGTCTTATAATTACGATAAACAAACGAAAAATAAAGTTGCTACATTTTATAATCCGGCCATCAAGGAATATTACGATGGAGTCAAAAATGAATTAAGTGCAGTTTCCAAAATGGAAAACTATGTTGCGGAAGTCGCTATCTCTTTCGATCAACCTTATACATTAAAAGAAATTCAAACAAAAATACCGGATAGCTTAAATATCGTATGGCTATATATGGTCTCACCTATTAGAGATGAGAGCGGAGGCCCTGCTGGTATGCCAGTTTACGGATTTGAGCCAGGAACCCCTCCCGAAGAATCGTACAAAAGGTTCTTTGATTCCCTTAAACAATATAATGATGGGTATGACAAGGACATTCAAAAATTTTTAAAATCAAACGAAAACAAACCATTCGATCAAGTGAAAATCTTAGGGGTTATGCTAACAGGAAAAACGGAAAACTTTAAGGAATTAGAAAACCAAGACTTTATTCGCGGTGCTTCTGTAGGGGCTACTGCACAAGTTGTTCCTTATATAAAACCAGAGAAATAATAAGGAAAAGACAAGATAAACTAATAGTAGCTAGTTAAAAGAACGTACATGAATCAGTTTACTATGGGAGCAACCTATTTTAGTGGAGAGCTCCCTTCATGTATTATTCATCCTCCAAACAATATATTTCCAAATACTTTATGTACAAATGAAAAATCATAATTTTTGTTCACACTTTATCCATTGTGAATTTATTCACAATGGATATATAATAAACATGTAAATACAATACATTGGAGGGATTTCAATGGTTATCAATTTTTTAAGAACTGATAAACGCGCTACTTTCATATTATTATTTTTACGACTTTACATAGGATATGCATGGCTCGCTGCTGGAATAGGAAAAGTTTTTGGACAGTCTTTTGATGCAAGTGGTTTTCTAAAAGGAGCTATCGCTCAAGCATCAGGTGACCACCCTGCAGTACAAGGTTGGTGGGCAGATTTTCTTCAACATTTTGTTCTTCCAAACGCAGACCTATTTAGCTTTTTAGTTCAATGGGGAGAAATTTTAGTAGGTCTAGGTTTGATTTTAGGTGGATTAACAAAAACAGCTGCATTTTTCGGCATCATAATGAACCTTTCATTTTTATTAAGCGGAACTGTTAGTGTAAACCCAAACCTACTTATTTTAACTATGTTCATTTTAGTTGCAGGACATAATGCTGGACGTATTGGATTAGATGGTTATGTTTTCCCAAAACTTTTCAAAAAAAATAACCGTGAAGCATATAAATTAAGTAAAACTGCATAAGAATAGTTCATCTTTTAAATATAAATAAGGAAAGAGCCTACATTCAGGCTCTTTTCTCATTTACACCAAAATATTTCACAGTTTGCCTTATCCGAGATGTTAAACTCAATCATATATAACCGGATAAATGTGTACGACTTTATTTCAAGCACCTAAAAAGCTTAAAGACTAAAACAAGCCATTATAAAACCCTAAAACCTTTCATACTTTCTCCAAGAATATAGTGTGAAAACCACATCAAATTCTGCTTCATAATAGCCACATTAATTCCTGGCTGATCAGAACTATATGCCATTCCTTTAAAAATAATTAATTCTGTATCAACTTCCATATCCCTTAACCCTTGATATAGCTCATATGCATTGGAAGTTGGAATCCTTGCATCCTTTTCGCCATGTTGGATTAAGGTAGGCGTACAGGCTGATTTAATATACGTCATTGGTGATGTTTTCGTATATATCTCTGGATCATTCCATAGAGTATTTCCTAAATACATTCTAATAAAGTAAGGTATATCTGTATTCACATAATGGGTACTCCAGTTAGTAATTCCACCTCCAACTGAAATAGCCTTAAATCTATTACTAAATGTAGAACAGAAAGCTGATATATATCCCCCGTTGCTCCATCCCATAACCCCTACTCTATCTTTATCTGCAATCCCTTGCTCAACTAGTTTATCCACTCCAGATATAACATCCTCGTAGTCAGCAATTCCCTGTTTTCTATAGTTGGCTTTTAAGAACTCATTACCATAGCCAGAACTTCCTCTATAGTTTGGCTCTAAAACTATAAAGCCTTTTTCGATAAACTGCTCAATCGGATATTTCTCATTAAAACAGTCTGAGAATATCGGAAAAGATGCCCAAGCTGGTCCACCATGGATTACTACTAATAAAGGATATTTCTTGTTGGCATCAAAATCTACTGGGGTTGATAAAACACCCTCTATTTCAAGACCATCACTACTTTGCCATGAGATTATTTCCCTGTTACTTTTCAGCTTCCCTTTAAAAAAACTATTTTCATCCGTTATTTTTTTATCGTCTAAATAGATTTCAAAGGTTTCATTTGTTATAGCCTTACTATAGGATATATGATTTCCATCCCTTGTTATAGAAGCATCCATTATAAAGCCATCTACTTTGTCACTTAACATTTCCACAGTGCCATCCTCACATAGCAATCCAATACGATAGTTAGTTTTATCCTGCCATTTAATTAAAATCCCCTTATCTGTCCACTGTAATGGCATAACCGTACTATCAAAGTTTGTTAGAGGCTGAGTTACCTCTCCAGTATTCATATCATATATCTCTAATATACTTTCTTGTATATGATTTCTATAGTAATCCTTCTCTCTTACGCTTGCTGAGTAGCATATTTTGCTGCCTTCAGGAGAAAAGCAAACGCTCCCTCCCAACAACTTATCTATATTCATCTTTTGTAGTTCTCCAGCTTCAATATCTAATATGTATAGATCACCATTCATATAATCTCCCATATTTGAGCTTGGTGTAGCCATAAACACAGCCTTTTTCCCATCATTTGAAATATCAAATTCATGGATATGAAAATCCTTACCATCAGTTAATTGATAAACACCGCTAATCTCGCGTTCCCCTTTATCATTTTGTATCACTTTTTCTATTTCAATGTAATATAAACAATTATTCTGATGTTCCTTACCTATATGTTGAAAATCCCCATATAGTTCCTTACGTTTCTTTATTTCCTCACATTCTTTTGACTGTGCAACATAATAAAAACCTTTACCAGTAGGCTCCCATTTGAATGTACTGACCCCTTCTTTCTCATCAGTAATTTGTAACTCACTATAACCATCTATTGACTTAACAAAGATTTGATTTTTCTTATTATCTCCGTCACCAACTGGGCTAAGGTATGCGATATCCCTAGAATCTGGGGACCATAATGGGTGTATACTATCTATATCCCCAGTTGTTAATAGGTAACTCTGCTTCTTATCTTTTTCATATATCCATACATGATTCCTATATGTATTGTCTTTCCAGTTAGCTGTCTTCTTAACAAATGCTACGTTTTTGCCGTCATCACTTATATTTGCACCTGATAAGGTTGGTAATGAAATAATCTCTTCTATACTTAAATATGTTTTTTCTTTCACCTTCATTAATAAACCCCCTTGTAATGTCTAGTAATCTAATTTGTTCAATAAAGTGAAACTTTAATCAGTGTTTTTTTCCATCAACGAATATCTGAAATAACAACAGAAAATTCAGTTAAATAAAAGTAGTTCCGTCCCAAATCCGATAAAACCTCATGCTGTCTGCCGGTTTTTATACTTTTCAAATCCCACTGACCGATCTAATGAGGGATCATCTTGAATTTCAAGACAAGGCTGATAATCTCTCCCACTGCCAGTTCCTTGCCCCTCTTTAATCCACTTATCGATTTTAGATGTTCTTTTTTTCGACACAAAAATGCCCCTTTAGATAATCATATCCAAAGGGGCAAAGCTTCACAACTTTTTTATAAACGTCGTGACTTTATTTTAAATTTACAATAATCTAGTTACTCTACCAATCTCCTACTCAACAGTAACAGACTTAGCTAAGTTACGTGGCTTATCAACGTCACATTCGCGGTGAAGCGCTGCGTAGTATGAGATAAGTTGGAATGGAATAACTGCTACTAGCGGTGCTAGTGCTTCGTGTACAGCTGGTAATACGAAGCTGTCACCTTCCATTTCTAAGCCTTTCATTGAGATGATACATGGGTTAGCTCCGCGTGCTACTACTTCTTTCACGTTACCACGAATTCCAAGGTTTACGTGCTCTTGTGTAGCAAGTGCGATAACTGGTGTACCGTTTTCGATTAAGGCAATTGTACCGTGTTTTAATTCTCCTCCAGCAAATCCTTCTGCCTGGATGTAAGAGATTTCTTTTAGTTTTAACGCACCTTCTAAACCTACGAAGAAGTCTACGCTACGTCCGATGAAGAAGCAGTTACGCGTTGTTGCTAAAAATTGTTTTGCTAATGCGTCCATCTCTTCTTTTTGATCACAAAGTACTACCATTGCATTTGCTACAAGTCCTAATTCATGTGTTAAATCGAAATCAAGAACCTCACCTTTTGCTTTTGCAATGTCAGCCGCTAAGATTGAAAGTACTGCAAGCTGTGCTGTGTATGCTTTCGTCGATGCAACTGCGATTTCTGGTCCCGCATATAACGGAAGTGTATAATCAGCTTCACGAGAAAGCGTAGAACCAGGTACGTTTGTAATTGTTAATGCTTTATGACCCATTTCATTTGTTTGCACAAGTACTGCACGGCTATCAGCTGTTTCACCACTTTGTGAAATGTAAATGAAGAATGGTCTTTCTGTTAATAATGGCATGTTGTAAGAGAATTCACTTGCTACATGTACTTCAACTGGTACTTTCGCAAATTTCTCAATGAATTGCTTTCCAACAAGACCTGCATGATAACTTGTTCCACATGCAATGATGTAAATGCGATCGCTATCTAAAATTGCGTTACGGATATCTTGATCTAATTCAATTTCCCCATTTTCATCTTGGTACTTTTGAATAATATTACGGATTACAAGTGGTTGCTCGTCGATTTCTTTTAGCATGAAATGAGGATACGTTCCTTTTTCAATATCACTTGCGTCTAATTCCGCTGTAAACGGTGCACGTTCAATCGTTTCACCTTGTAAGTTTTTAATTGTAATGCTTTCTTTTGTTACGATTACCATTTCTTTATCCATTAACTCGATAAATTGATCTGTAACTTGTAACATCGCCATAGCGTCGCTTGCAATAACATTAAAGTTATCACCAGCACCTACTAATAGCGGGCTTTTGTTTTTAGCAACATAAATCATGTTTGGATTTTCAGCATCAAGTAATCCGATTGCATAAGAGCCATGTAAAAGAGATAGCGTATTACGGAACGCTTCTTCTACACTTAGTCCTGTGCTCACTTGTTGTTCCATAAGTTGCACGATAATTTCTGTATCTGTTTCACTTACGAACGTTACATCTTGTAAATATTCCTTTTTCACTAACTCATAGTTTTCAATTACACCGTTATGAACTAGTGTAAAGCGTTTTGATGTACTTTGATGCGGATGCGCGTTTAGTTTGCTTGGAACACCGTGTGTAGCCCAGCGTGTGTGACCGATTCCCACGCTTGCTGCTACGTTCTCTTCTACGACTTCGCGAAGTTTTGCAATACGGCCTTTTTCTTTGTATACAACAACACCGTTCTCTGCTTGTACTGCAATACCTGCTGAATCATATCCGCGATATTCTAGCTTTTCTAAACCTTTTAATAAAATTTCCTTTGCATCTTGCTCTCCAATAAATCCTACGATTCCACACATGTTTAGTCGCCGTTACAAATGCTTACACTGCTTTGCGAACATGTAACGACATAGTCCGATACCATTTATTTATATTAAAAAAACGGATTACATATTGCTAGCCCTGTAAGCTTGTAACGGCTTTCACCTTCCTCTCGATTGGGTTAAAGTCCGTATATACTTATACAGCTAGTATTCATCCGTTCCTTTTCTCTCATCACACTTTCACCTTTGTCCACTAAGTCACCTTAATGTTTTAAGTAAAAGATTGCGGTTGTGATGAACAACCGGGAGTCATCCGCCGAAATCTCGATAAACTCCACCTCGTCAACTACACTACTTGTAGTTCTGGCGCTTTTATAATTTACAATATTTCCTTTGAGAAAAAGAACAAGACCATCGTATAACAAACAATATAAATCGTCAATGAAATTTTTTTCATTGTCTATAAAACATATGAAAAAGGAGCACTTTTTGTGCTCCTTTTAAATAAAACCAGCTAATTATTCAACGCCAACTTCAGCTTTCACAACTTCTACAATACGATGTACATACCCATCACAAATTTCTTGTGTCGGTGCTTCTGCCATTACACGAATAAGTGGTTCTGTTCCAGATGGACGAACAAGAATACGACCGTCTCCATTCATTTCTTCCTCTACAACACGAATAATTTCTTTAATTTTCTCATTTTCTAATGCTAGTTTTTTATCTGTTACACGAACGTTTACTAGTAATTGTGGGAATTTTGTCATCTCACCTGCAAGCTCAGATAATGGCTTTTTCGTCATTTTCATGATGTTTACAAGTTGAAGTGCACTTAACATTCCATCACCAGTTGTAATGTAATCAAGTAAGATAATATGACCTGATTGTTCTCCGCCCAGGTTATATCCACCACGTTTCATCTCTTCCATTACGTAGCGATCACCAACTGCTGTTTTATCACTTGTAATACCGTTTGCTTCAAGCGCTTTGTAGAAACCTAAGTTACTCATAACTGTTGAAACAACTGTATTATGTTTCAATTGACCAGTTTCTTTCATATACTTCGCGCAAATAAACATAATTTGATCGCCATCAACGATGTTTCCTTTTTCGTCTACTGCGATTAAACGGTCTCCGTCACCATCAAAAGCAAGACCAATGTCAGCACCTTTTTCTTTTACTAATTCAGCTAACACTTCTGGATGCGTAGAACCTACTCCAGCGTTAATATTCATACCGTTCGGTGAAGTTCCCATTGTTGAAATATCAGCTTCTAAATCTGCAAATAAATATGGAGCTAAAGAAGATGTAGCACCATGTGCACAATCTAAAGCAATATGTAAACCAGAGAAATCTTCCTCTACAGTTTGTTTAATGTATTGTAAATATTTTTGTCCACCTTCAAAGTAATCACTCACTTGTCCAAGGTTAGTACCTGTTGGACGTGGTAGCTCATCAACTTCTTTGTCTAATAACGCTTCAATTTCTGCTTCTTGCTCATCTGTTAATTTAAATCCATCTGAACCGAAGAACTTAATTCCATTATCTTGTACTGGGTTATGAGATGCAGAGATCATAACACCTGCTTGCGCCCCTAAAGCTTTTGTTAAATAAGCCACACCTGGTGTAGAAATAACACCAAGGCGCATTACTTCCGCTCCAGTTGATAATAGGCCTGCTACTAAAGCTCCTTCTAGCATATGTCCAGATACACGTGTATCACGGCCAATAATTACTTTTGGACGATCTGTATCTTTTGTTAATACATAGCCGCCAAAACGTCCTATTTTAAAAGCTAATTCAGGTGTTAATTCCTTATTTGCAACCCCACGTACTCCGTCTGTACCAAAATATTTACCCATTATTATTCGCTCCTTTTTCGTGCTCTTTTTGATTATCTACTGTTGGTTCTTGGCTTGGTTCTTGGCCATTTTCTTTTTCTTTGTCTTTGTCTTTTTCTTTGTCTTTGTCTTTTTCTTTGTCTTTGTCTTTTTCTTTATCTTTTTCCTGATCCTTTTCTGGATCTGGTTCAGGATTTTTTGGTTTTTCAGTTTGATTTTCTTGATTGTTTTTTGAATCTGGTTGTTCAATATTACCCTGTACTTCTTTATCCGGCTTTTCTTTCTTCACAATTGTGACTTTAGCACTTTTTTGTTTTGCTTCTATCGAAATATTACCAGGACCACTCACTTGAATAGAAACATCTTTCGTCCCCGGAGATACATTTTGCAGATTAATCGCCGCTGTTATTTGAGCAGCTGTTATTTTATCTACTATACTTGCTTCTCCTGAAATATCAACGCTTATCTTTCCATCTTGTGGCGAAAGTAGCTGCGCAGTAACATCATTCGGAATTCCACTTTTTTGAATCGGGATACCATCAATAGTTTTACTTTTCGTTTGTTTTACCTTTTGTACCCCTACGGAAACCTTCACTTGATTTGGTTTTGCACTTGTTACACCTTTTGGCAATAAAACAGAGGCATCGAATGTTGTAGAATCCGTCAATTGACTAAAATCTACCTCGACCCCCTCTATAGATTGTATATTATCCAAAATGTCTTTTGGACCTGCTATCGTTACTTCTCTTGGCTCAACGCTAATATTTGTAACAGTCAATCCTTCTGGCAAACTCCCCTTTTTCGTATACGTCACAGGAACAGTTTTTTCAGTATTATTGGCCGTAGCTTGCGTCGCCACATTCAATGTTACACTAATTTTAGATGGACTCGTTCTTACATTTAAACGTTTTCCTTCTTTATTGTATAATGTAACTTCGGCTGTTTTTGTAACAGTTTTATTAACACCTTTTAAATCAATATACGCCTTAGCAGATGAAATACTTTCAATTTCTTCTTTCGTCCCAACTACCTCAACAGTATCAGGTTTAATGTTTGATTTTTCGAGAGTAGAACCCGCTGGCATTTGATCCTCATTTGATAATTTTAAGTCTACATGAACGTATTTTCTCGCTTTTTCATGTAGAGTAATTTTAATTGTTGATGGCTGAACTGTTCCTTTCACATCATCTGGAAGCCCATTCGTTTTCAAAGAAACTTCATAAGTCCCTTTTTCGCTATCTCTCAAATCAACTGGTATATCAAATTGTTTTTTTGCTTTTGCTGTAGCAACTGCTGATTTTGGACCTTCCAACTTCACCTTGACTCCACCTGATGGAATACCACTTACAATATATTTCTCTTCATCATACTTCAGGGTAATAGGATAATCAGTTAATGTTTCTTTCGTTTCATTTACGAAAGGTAATATACTCGATGTCGTATTTTTTTCAGTTAAAGTTGCTGACATGAAAAGCATACACGCCAATAGTAATGAGATTCCTTTTAAAAACCAATGATTCTCCATTAACTTATCCATGACGCTTTCTCCTCCAATTCCATAAAGACGAAGAAGTCGTTTTTTCATTCCCACTAAATTCTGCTAACAACATGTCCTTCAGCTGTTCTGTCTTCAAATCACGATGTAACTTCCCGTTTTTCGTTAAAGAAATTTGGCCTGTTTCTTCCGACACAACTACTGTAATACTATCAGTGACTTCACTAACTCCCATTGCAGCGCGATGCCTAGTTCCTAACTCCTTAGAAATAAATGGGCTTTCTGATAACGGAAGGTAACATGCTGCTGCTTTAATTGTACTTCCCTGCATAATTACTGCTCCATCATGAAGAGGGGTATTAGGGATAAAAATATTAATGAGTAATTCCGATGACACATTTGCATTTAGCGGAATACCCGTTTCTACATAATCATCCACCCCAGTCTCTTTTGACAAAGTAATTAGTGCACCAATTCTACGTTTTCCCATATATTCCGTTGCTTTCGCTATCGCTGTTGCAACAATTTCAGGTTCATCGTCCTCGTGAGTTCCCATACGCGAAAATAAGCTACCCCGTCCTAGCTGCTCAAGTGCTCTTCTCAATTCTGGCTGGAAGATAATAATAACGGCTAAAAATCCCCACGTTAATACTTGTTCCGTTAGCCAATATAGCGTATGCAATTCAAGTAAAATACTAATCATCCGGACGACAATAATAACTGTAATACCTTTTAAAAGTTGCACAGCCTTCGTGCCCCGAATTATAAGAATTAGCTTATATATAATAAACCATACAACAGCAATATCTAATGCCGTACTAAGATATTTCAAAATGGTCGTATCTTCAAAAGGCATGCTAACCCTTCCTCCTACTTACGAGCAATTCTATCCATATATTGAAATATTATTTTATGCTCTATCTGTATGTATTTCCAACAACTAGTTAATTATACCATACATGAACCAAACGACAATTACAAACGCCCCCCCTTTAGCTTAAATTGGTAAGATGTCAAACTTTCTTATCCTACAGTATAATATAAGTCATTATTATACGCCTATTTTCAAATAAAAAAAGCAACTTCTCAGTTGCTTTTCTTACATTTATTTTAGTTTTTCACCGAATAAAGAACCCATTAAAGCAACCGCTGTTGTTGCTGTTCTATTTCTCTCATCTAAAATCGTATTTACTTCAACAAATTCAGCAGATGTAACAATATCAGCTTCTGCTAACATTTCCATCGCTAGGTGGCTTTCACGATACGATAAACCACCAATTACAGGCGTCCCAACTCCTGGTGCATCATGAGGATCAAGACCATCTAAATCTAATGATAAATGAACACCGTCAGTATGAGATAAGTAAGCAATTGTTTCTTCCATAACAGCCGTCATACCCATACGATCAATTTCATGCATTGAAAATACTTTAATGCCTTCATTACGAATAAAGTCTTTTTCCCCTTCATCTAATGCACGTGCACCTATAATTACAACGTTCTCTTTTTTTACTTTCGGGTATGCCCCGTATAAATCTACAAGTGAAGAATGTCCATAACCTAAACTTGCAGCAAGTGACATACCGTGAATATTTCCAGATGGTGATGTTTCTTCTGTATTTAAATCACCGTGTGCATCATACCAAATAACACCTAAATTTTTATAATGTTTCGCCACACCAGCTAGCGTACCAATAGCAATACTATGATCACCGCCTAATACAAGTGGAAAACGGCCTTCTTCTATAATATGATCAACCTTAGTCGCTAGTTCATTACATACAGTTGCAACTTGAGTAAGGTTTCGTAACTTTGTATTTTCATCTACTTCTTTTTCTCTCTCTATACATATATCTCCCATATCTTTTACGTCATATCCAATTTGTTCAATTCTTTCAACTACCCCTGCATAACGGATCGCGCTTGGTCCCATATCAACCCCGCGACGCATCTGTCCTAAATCCATTGGAACTCCAATAACTGAGATTTCTTTTTTCATAGATAGTATCCCCCTTTTATGCCTTCACTAAATATTTTAAATCTTTTATATAGTCTGACTCAACTCGACATTTTTCTGCATGGATATACATTTTATTCACTTATATTTACGTTGGATTCCCGATTTTAAACTATTCTATGTATAAAGTTAACTTAATGAACCAACTAACTTTTCTATCAGCTAATATTTTTATCCGTGCCTTTCTCCATCAATACCTAGAATTACACAAAATATCCTCAAATAACTGAATTTAAAAAACACTTCTACACTTAGAAGCGTTTTTCTGATGCTAGTTTCCACACTGCTGCAATATTTTTTGCTGTCATTTCGATATTCTCTTCTGCCGCTTTATATGCTTCTTCTAATGTCATTGGGCTAGCCGTAATACTAAACACTGCATCAATTCCCTTTTCGTAAACAGTCGTATAATTCGAGGATACAGATCCACCAATAGCAATTACAGGAATATGACGACATTTCGCCCGCTTCGCGACACCAACAGGAGCTTTTCCATAAGCTGTTTGTTCATCTATCCTTCCCTCACCAGTTACAATAAGATCGGCACCCTCTATACACTTATCAAAATTTGTATAATCTAATACAATTTCAATCCCTTTTCTTAGCTGTCCCTTTAATACTGCAACGACAGCGGCTCCCATTCCTCCAGCTGCCCCTGCACCAGGTATTAGGGACACATCAAAAGATACGTACTGTTTAAGTATATTAGCATAATGTTTTAAATTCCCGTCTAGCTCTTTCATCATCTCTACATTCGCACCCTTTTGTCTCCCAAATACAAAAGATGCTCCCTTTGGTCCAACTAATGGATTGTCGACATCACATGCTGCTTCTAGCTTTATATCCTTCAAACGTGTATCCATACGAGAAAGGTTAAGAGCAGTAATCAAATGTAATGTTCCTCCAGAGGGCTCAATTACTTCACCTTTCCTATTAATAAACTCTACGCCTAAAGCAGACAACATACCTGCCCCACCATCATTTGTAGCACTTCCTCCAAGCCCTAAAATAATTTGTTTAGCTCCTTGATCTAATGCATGTAATATCAGTTCACCTGTCCCTTTTGTCGTTGTAATAAGTGGGTTTCTCTTTTCAATTGGAACGTGTTGTAATCCTGATGCTGCCGCCATTTCAATAAATGCTGTCTCCTTATCCTTAGACATACCATAATAGGCTTGCACACTCTCCCCAAGCGGCCCTGTCACATTAAGTGATATAATTCCCCCCATTGTAGCACCAACAAGAGATTCGACCGTTCCTTCACCTCCATCTCCAATTGGTACTTTAACGTACTCTGCTTTAGGAAAAACTGCTGCAAAGCCCCTTTCAATAGCTTCACATACCTCTATAGCTTTCAGGCTTTCTTTATATGAATCCGATGCAATGACAACTTTCATAATTATCCCCCCTTATTCAATCCCTTTTTTCATTTTAAACGATATACGGAAAAGTTTCCTTTTTGAGTGGAATTTAAACACAAAAAAAGCTTACATCATTTGATGTAAGCTTTTCCTATTTATATGGAGCCTAGCGGGATCGAACCGCTGACCTCCTGCGTGCAAGGCAGGCGCTCTCCCAGCTGAGCTAAGGCCCCTTAGTAATTAAGCGGAAGACGGGATTCGAACCCGCGACCCCAACCTTGGCAAGGTTGTATTCTACCACTGAACTACTTCCGCGAAAATGGTGAGCCATGAAGGATTCGAACCTTCGACCCTCTGATTAAAAGTCAGATGCTCTACCAACTGAGCTAATGGCTCGTAAATGGCTGGGCTAGCTGGATTCGAACCAGCGCATGACGGAGTCAAAGTCCGTTGCCTTACCGCTTGGCTATAGCCCATTAATATTTACTAGTATGGTTATCTTTTCAAAAAAATAAACCCTCTCAGGTTATTTTAAAGAAAATGGTGGAGGGGGGCAGATTCGAACTGCCGAACCCAAAGGAGCGGATTTACAGTCCGCCGCGTTTAGCCACTTCGCTACCCCTCCGACATTTAAAAATATATGGTGGAGGATGACGGGATCGAACCGCCGACCCCCTGCTTGTAAGGCAGGTGCTCTCCCAGCTGAGCTAATCCTCCAAAAGTGGTGACCCGTACGGGATTCGAACCCGTGTTACCGCCGTGAAAGGGCGGTGTCTTAACCACTTGACCAACGGGCCAAAAAAAAACAAAACTTTTCCCAAGCTTCCAACCGGGCTTGAACCGGTGACCTCTTCCTTACCATGGAAGTACTCTACCAGCTGAGCTATGGAAGCATAATGGCTCCGCAGGTAGGAATCGAACCTACGACCGATCGGTTAACAGCCGATAGCTCTACCGCTGAGCTACTGCGGAATAATATAAGCCTGGCAACGTCCTACTCTCACAGGGACAAGGTCCCAACTACCATCGGCGCTAGAGAGCTTAACTTCCGTGTTCGGTATGGGAACGGGTGTGACCTCTCTGCCATCATTACCAGACTTTTATCATTATACACATTCTTTTGAGAATGTCCAAAGGAATTTTAAATATATATTCCTTCAAAACTAGATAACATTAGCTTCATATTATATGGTTAAGTCCTCGATCTATTAGTATTCGTCAGCTCCACATGTCACCATGCTTCCACCTCGAACCTATCAACCTGATCATCTTTCAGGGATCTTACTAGCTTACGCTATGGGAAATCTCATCTTGAGGGGGGCTTCATGCTTAGATGCTTTCAGCACTTATCCCTTCCGCACATAGCTACCCAGCTATGCCCTTGGCAGAACAACTGGTACACCAGCGGTGCGTCCATCCCGGTCCTCTCGTACTAAGGACAGCTCCTCTCAAATTTCCTGCGCCCACGACGGATAGGGACCGAACTGTCTCACGACGTTCTGAACCCAGCTCGCGTACCGCTTTAATGGGCGAACAGCCCAACCCTTGGGACCGACTACAGCCCCAGGATGCGATGAGCCGACATCGAGGTGCCAAACCTCCCCGTCGATGTGGACTCTTGGGGGAGATAAGCCTGTTATCCCCGGGGTAGCTTTTATCCGTTGAGCGATGGCCCTTCCATGCGGAACCACCGGATCACTAAGCCCGACTTTCGTCCCTGCTCGACTTGTAGGTCTCGCAGTCAAGCTCCCTTATGCCTTTGCACTCTACGAATGATTTCCAACCATTCTGAGGGAACCTTTGGGCGCCTCCGTTACACTTTAGGAGGCGACCGCCCCAGTCAAACTGCCCACCTGACACTGTCTCCCGGGTCGATAAGACCCGTAGGTTAGAATTTCAATACAGTCAGGGCGGTATCCCACCAGCGCCTCCACCGAAGCTAGCGCTCCGGTTTCAATGGCTCCCGCCTATCCTGTACAAACTGTACCAAAATTCAATATCAGGCTACAGTAAAGCTCCACGGGGTCTTTCCGTCCTGTCGCGGGTAACCTGCATCTTCACAGGTACTATAATTTCACCGAGTCTCTGGTTGAGACAGTGCCCAAATCGTTACACCTTTCGTGCGGGTCGGAACTTACCCGACAAGGAATTTCGCTACCTTAGGACCGTTATAGTTACGGCCGCCGTTTACTGGGGCTTCAGTTCAGAGCTTCGCTTACGCTAACCCCTCTCCTTAACCTTCCAGCACCGGGCAGGTGTCAGCCCCTATACTTCGCCTTACGGCTTCGCAGAGACCTGTGTTTTTGCTAAACAGTCGCTTGGGCCTATTCACTGCGGCTTTCCGTTAAGAAAGCACCCCTTCTCCCGAAGTTACGGGGTCATTTTGCCGAGTTCCTTAACCAGAGTTCTCTCGCACACCTTAGGATTCTCTCCTCGCCTACCTGTGTCGGTTTGCGGTACAGGCACCTTTTATCTCGCTAGAAGCTTTTCTTGGCAGCGGGGAATCAAAGACTTCGCTCCATAAGGAGCTTCCCCATCACAGCTCAGCCTTCACGATAAGCGGATTTGCCTACTTATCAGCCTAACTGCTTGGACGTGCACAACCAATCGCACGCTTCTTCTATCCTTCTGCGTCCCTCCATTGCTCAAACGATAAAGAGGTGGTACAGGAATATCAACCTGTTGTCCATCGCCTACGCCTGTCGGCCTCGGCTTAGGTCCTGACTAACCCTGAGCGGACGAGCCTTCCTCAGGAAACCTTAGGCATTCGGTGGACGGGATTCTCACCCGTCTTTCGCTACTCATACCGGCATTCTCACTTCTAAGCGCTCCACCAGTCCTTCCGGTCTGACTTCACTGCACTTAGAACGCTCCCCTACCACTGATACCATTGGTATCAATTCGCAGCTTCGGTGGTGTATTTAGCCCCGGTACATTTTCGGCGCAGAGTCACTCGACTAGTGAGCTATTACGCACTCTTTAAATGGTGGCTGCTTCTGAGCCAACATCCTAGTTGTCTAAGCAACTCCACATCCTTTTCCACTTAATACACACTTTGGGACCTTAGCTGGCGATCTGGGCTGTTTCCCTCTTGACTACGGATCTTATCACTCGCAGTCTGACTCCTAAGGATAAGTCATTGGCATTCGGAGTTTGACTGAATTCGGTAATCCGATGAGGACCCCTAGTTCAATCAGTGCTCTACCTCCAAGACTCTTACACTTAAGGCTAGCCCTAAAGCTATTTCGGGGAGAACCAGCTATCTCCAGGTTCGATTGGAATTTCTCCGCTACCCACACCTCATCCCCGCACTTTTCAACGTGCGTGGGTTCGGGCCTCCATTCAGTGTTACCTGAACTTCACCCTGGACATGGGTAGATCACCTGGTTTCGGGTCTACGACCACGTACTAAACGCCCTATTCAGACTCGCTTTCGCTGCGGCTCCGCCTCTTCAGCTTAACCTCGCACGGGATCGTAACTCGCCGGTTCATTCTACAAAAGGCACGCCATCACCCATTAACGGGCTCTGACTATTTGTAGGCACACGGTTTCAGGATCTCTTTCACTCCCCTTCCGGGGTGCTTTTCACCTTTCCCTCACGGTACTGGTTCACTATCGATCACTAGGGAGTATTTAGCCTTGGGAGATGGTCCTCCCAGATTCCGACGGAATTTCACGTGTTCCGCCGTACTCAGGATACATTCAAGAGAGAACGAAGTTTCGACTACGGGGTTATTACCCTCTGTGACGGACCTTTCCAGGTCGCTTCGTCTACCTCGTTCCTTTGTAACTCCGTATAGAATGTCCTACAACCCCAAGAGGCAAGCCTCTTGGTTTGGGCTAGATTCCGTTTCGCTCGCCGCTACTCAGGAAATCGCATTTGCTTTCTCTTCCTCCAGGTACTTAGATGTTTCAGTTCCCTGGGTCTGTCTTCCATACCCTATGTATTCAGGTAAGGATACCATACCATTACGTATAGTGGGTTTCCCCATTCGGAAATCTTCGGATCAAAGCTTACTTACAGCTCCCCGAAGCATATCGGCGTTAGTCCCGTCCTTCATCGACTCCTAGTGTCAAGGCATCCACCGTGCGCCCTTTCTAACTTAACCAAACTAAAATTAAAAAATATGAGCTACACTGTTATCTAGTTTTCAAAGAACATACATTTAAACTTGAGAGATAGTTCTCTCAAAACTGAACGAAACAAAACAAGTCAACGTTTATTGATGAACTGCGTTCATCAATTCTCCATAGAAAGGAGGTGATCCAGCCGCACCTTCCGATACGGCTACCTTGTTACGACTTCACCCCAATCATCTGTCCCACCTTAGGCGGCTGGCTCCATAAAGGTTACCCCACCGACTTCGGGTGTTACAAACTCTCGTGGTGTGACGGGCGGTGTGTACAAGGCCCGGGAACGTATTCACCGCGGCATGCTGATCCGCGATTACTAGCGATTCCAGCTTCATGTAGGCGAGTTGCAGCCTACAATCCGAACTGAGAACGGTTTTATGAGATTAGCTCCACCTCGCGGTCTTGCAGCTCTTTGTACCGTCCATTGTAGCACGTGTGTAGCCCAGGTCATAAGGGGCATGATGATTTGACGTCATCCCCACCTTCCTCCGGTTTGTCACCGGCAGTCACCTTAGAGTGCCCAACTTAATGATGGCAACTAAGATCAAGGGTTGCGCTCGTTGCGGGACTTAACCCAACATCTCACGACACGAGCTGACGACAACCATGCACCACCTGTCACTCTGCTCCCGAAGGAGAAGCTCTATCTCTAGAGTTTTCAGAGGATGTCAAGACCTGGTAAGGTTCTTCGCGTTGCTTCGAATTAAACCACATGCTCCACCGCTTGTGCGGGCCCCCGTCAATTCCTTTGAGTTTCAGCCTTGCGGCCGTACTCCCCAGGCGGAGTGCTTAATGCGTTAACTTCAGCACTAAAGGGCGGAAACCCTCTAACACTTAGCACTCATCGTTTACGGCGTGGACTACCAGGGTATCTAATCCTGTTTGCTCCCCACGCTTTCGCGCCTCAGTGTCAGTTACAGACCAGAAAGTCGCCTTCGCCACTGGTGTTCCTCCATATCTCTACGCATTTCACCGCTACACATGGAATTCCACTTTCCTCTTCTGCACTCAAGTCTCCCAGTTTCCAATGACCCTCCACGGTTGAGCCGTGGGCTTTCACATCAGACTTAAGAAACCACCTGCGCGCGCTTTACGCCCAATAATTCCGGATAACGCTTGCCACCTACGTATTACCGCGGCTGCTGGCACGTAGTTAGCCGTGGCTTTCTGGTTAGGTACCGTCAAGGTGCCAGCTTATTCAACTAGCACTTGTTCTTCCCTAACAACAGAGTTTTACGACCCGAAAGCCTTCATCACTCACGCGGCGTTGCTCCGTCAGACTTTCGTCCATTGCGGAAGATTCCCTACTGCTGCCTCCCGTAGGAGTCTGGGCCGTGTCTCAGTCCCAGTGTGGCCGATCACCCTCTCAGGTCGGCTACGCATCGTCGCCTTGGTGAGCCGTTACCTCACCAACTAGCTAATGCGACGCGGGTCCATCCATAAGTGACAGCCGAAGCCGCCTTTCAATTTCGAACTATGCAGTTCAAAATATTATCCGGTATTAGCCCCGGTTTCCCGGAGTTATCCCAGTCTTATGGGTAGGTTACCCACGTGTTACTCACCCGTCCGCCGCTAACTTCATAAGAGCAAGCTCTTAATCCATTCGCTCGACTTGCATGTATTAGGCACGCCGCCAGCGTTCATCCTGAGCCAGGATCAAACTCTCCAATAAAGTTAGTTTGTCTAGCATCTAAAAATAAAAATTGACGTTCACGTTGTTTGTTTCGTTCAGTTTTCAAAGAACTACTTAGTCGCTCATTTGCGACTTCCTTATGTTAACATCTTCATTTTTCGATGTCAACTAAGTTTTTTAATTTATTTTTTGTCGTTTTCTGCGTTTCTGCATCAGCGACGTTTATTAATTTATCATATCCTTACTCTTAGCGTCAACACTTTTTAATAAAAAATTCTTTTTCTTACATAACGAATACATTCTTCCCTATTAGCAACTCTCCGAAATAAACAAAAAATGATTTTATACCTTTCTTCCATCGCCTTTTTTACAACGCTATGTATACGCTCATCTTCAAAATCAAATAAAAGTTCCTCTAACTCTCTCTTCAGTATGTATTCAATTTCTTTTCTCTCTTCCTTCGTCAACATAATCCCAAGCAAATTATCACCCCAATAACGCCTTACGTGTACCGATAAACGCCCCACTCATTTTCAATTATCAATACTGTATCATCAAAAAACAAAATTCTATCACTCATTATATCCACCACTTACGATATTAATCCCTTGTTCTCTTTTTTTAATTTAAAGCATATATGTAACTGAAAAGGATTGGACAAAGGGGCGTAATATTATGTTTTTCTTTTTTATTACGAGTAAAAGAACATTTAAACACATTAGCTTAATAGTCGTACTTTCCTTATTTACAGCATGGCTACTCTTTTTAAAAACATATTCACATGAATCTGCTTTTTCAACTGCTACTGGCCCTAAAGTGATTTACAAAGGGGACACTGCAAAAAAACAAGTTGCATTCACGTTTGACATTAGCTGGGGGGACAAAAAAGCTATTCCAATCCTTAATACACTCAAAGAAAGAGAAATTAAGAATGCAACCTTCTTTCTCTCTGCTGCATGGGCTGAAAGACACCCTGATATTGTCGAACGCATCATGAAAGATGGACATGAGATTGGTAGTATGGGCTATAATTACACATCCTACACTTCACTAGAAGCAAATGAAATACGACGAGATCTTTTGCGGGCACAAGATGTTTTTACGAAACTTGGCGTAAAACAAGTCAAGCTATTACGTCCACCTAGTGGCGATTTTAACAAAACAACTCTTAAAATAGCGGAATCACTCGGATACACCATCGTTCATTGGAGTAACAATTCAAATGACTGGAAAAATCCCGGCGTAAATAAAATCATTTCCACAGTCTCTAGCAATTTAAAGGGTGGAGATATCGTCTTATTACATGCTTCTGATTCTGCCCTTCAAACAAATAAGGCTTTACCATTACTCTTACAAAAATTAAAGAGCGACGGATATGAACAAACCTCTGTATCACAACTTATTTCCAACACAAGTACAAAAAGTGAAGATATTAAGTAGTTCCTTTCTACACGGTCCTTCACACATAAAAAGCTCTGCTATCTTTTGTTAAGATAGCAGAGCTTTTTTATCCTAGCATTTACAGACGATAAGAATCTGGATAATTAAAAATCCACTCTCCTCATTAAGCTGACTTACTCTTTTGTCCAATTAAACGATGCAATACAAGTAACTGATATGAATTACATAATAAAAGTGGTATCACCATTAAATATAACCAATCTGTATCATTAATCCGGAGCGCTGGTACCCATTCAAGAATTGTTACAACAACCATAAAGAACAGAGCGGGAACAAATGCTTTTTTATTCGTTTCTTTACTCTTTATATAAGCGACAATTGCCCCAAACACAAATAACATCCCAGCAACAAGTATGTTATTCCCTAATGAAACTTCCCCATTTGCAACAAGTACTGACCTTAAATAAACGAAATCAAATAATACGAACGCAATAAAGAACAGTTGCACTGTATTCCATAAAGAAGATGACCGAAACATCCCTAATCCAAAACGATGGATCGTTAAATACGCAAAGAACCCCATTTGACTTATAACACTAAAAATAAATCCTACGCCCATCAACCAAAAGGAAATTGCTAAAATCTCTTTTCCGTCGAAATTTTGAAAAAATTTAGCGTACTTGTCCCACTCTAAAACAAAACCAATAAAGACTGTGCTAATCCCACCAAGAAACAACGTCGTAAAAAACAGTCGTACCCACTTGCGGCTATTCACAACACATCCCCCATTATTCTTATATTTCTAATTAAATTGTAACAATGACAATTTCAAAAAGCTAGCCATGTTAATGTATAAATTCCTTAAAGAGATTTATATTAAAAAAAGAGAACTTTGCTGAAAGGAGCTCCAACTTATGAAACGGATGCTGCTCGTTTTGATTTCTTCTTTTCTATTTATAGCACTAGCGGCATGTGCACAAGAAAAAGAAGCAAAATCCGAACTTGATTATGATCAAACAAAAAAAATGATTGTTGATATTTTAAAAACCGATCAAGGAAAAAAAGCGATCCAAGATGTATTAACTGATGAAAAAATGAAACAAGCACTCATACTAGATGAAACAGTAGTAAAAAAAACGATTGAAGATGCACTGGTATCTGAAAAAGGGCAACAATTCTGGGAAAAGCTCTTTAAAGACCCTGAGTTCTCATCGAAATTTGCTAAAAGTATGGGAAAAGAACAAACAAACTTAATGAAAACTTTACTAAAAGATCCTGAATACCAATCAGGTGTTATAGAGATTATGAAAAATCCTGAAGTAGAGAAAATTATGTTACAAACAATGAAGAGTAAAGAATATCGTCAATATTTACAGCAAGTACTAACTGAAACTGCCGAAAGTCCTCTCTTCCAAGCTAAGATGATTGACATCATTAGTAAAGGTGTACAAAAAGCCGAAAAAGGTGGGTCTGATAAGAAAGGCGCAGGTGGTGAAGGCGGTTCTCAAGATGGGAACAAAGAACAATAATAAAAATTATAGCACTGAGTGGACAATGTATATATTGTCCACTCATTACTACTTTAGTTTTGCGTGACAGCTGTTTTATCAATAACTGTCTCAGCTATCGTACGATAAATGAGACCCGTTGTATGTGTATCTTCATATACTGACGGCGCAAAGTCCTCTTTATTCCAATCAGGTTGTTGAAGTGGAATTCGGCCAAGTATATCCGTTTGGAGTTCCGTAGCCAATTTATCTCCTCCACCTCTTCCAAACACATACTCTTTTTCACCAGTTGCTTTACTTTCAAAATACGCCATATTTTCAACAACACCAAGAATGCTATGTTCTGTACGTAAAGCCATGGCTCCAGCGCGCGCTGCTACAAATGCCGCTGTTGGATGCGGCGTTGTTACAATAATCTCTTTACAAGCCGGCAACATCGAATGTACATCTAAAGCAACATCACCCGTACCTGGTGGTAGGTCCAATACTAAGTAATCTAAATCACCCCACTCTACTTCTGTGAAAAAGTGATTTAACATTTTCCCAAGCATCGGTCCTCTCCAAATAACAGGTGCGTTATCTTCTACAAAGAATCCCATTGAGATTACTTTCACGCCTAGACGCTCCACTGGTATTATCTTATCACCTCTTACGATTGGACGTTTTTCTATACCCATCATATCCGGTACACTAAAACCGTAAATATCCGCGTCAATGATACCAACCTTTTTGCCTAAACGAGCTAAAGCAATTGCAAGGTTAACAGAAACAGTTGATTTCCCTACTCCACCTTTTCCACTTGCCACTGCTAAAAATGTTGTATTTGAGTTCGGTGATAATAAGGATTCACTTTTCTCTTCCTCTTGCGGTGGTGCAAACTGAGCTAATTCCTCTTCTGTAAATTCTGCAAAACGAAGTCCAACTGTTGTTGCTCCAAGTTCTTTTACTAACTTTACAATTCCAGACTGCAACTGCATTTGTTCCGCTGTACCCGTCTTTACAATTGCAATTTTAACACTTACATGTTCCTTCTCAGGCTTGACTGTCACCTCTTTAATTGCATTTGTTTCTTTTAACGTTTTATGTATAAACGGATC
This sequence comes from Bacillus sp. FSL P2-0099, assembly GCF_038007445.1. Taxonomy (NCBI): domain Bacteria; kingdom Bacillati; phylum Bacillota; class Bacilli; order Caryophanales; family Bacillaceae; genus Bacillus; species Bacillus sp. FSL P2-0099. Next base: position 147,077 of record NZ_JBBOXE010000001.1, on the reverse strand, counting down.
TACAATCCCTTCCAATGCTTCCACTACCTGCTCTTTTGTTACCATAATTAGCCCAGCCCCCTGTATGAAAAATAACGTATTGTTAATTAAATTTATCTATCTTTATTTTTGAAATAAATGCGTTTACATTTCCAGTATAACATATTTTCGGAAAACTTCGTTAACGAGAGAAACTCGAAAAAATCCTCCTTATTCTGGAGGATTTCCTTTTTCCGTAAAATAACGTAATATACCACGATATATTGCAGCAGCTACTTTTTGTTGGTATTTCTCCGAATTTAACATATATCTTTCATTCACATTCGATAAAAAGCCAGCCTCAATTAAAGCACCTGGTGTTTTGGCATACTTCAATAAATACACGTGAGGAATTGTTTTAGCAGAACGATTCGTATTTTCTAAGCTTGTTCTCAATTCAGCTTGTATAAATTTCGCAGCCCGTTCATTTTCAATCGAAGAACGATAGTAGAAAGTTTGTGCGCCCTTAGATCCACTACTAGTTAGGGCATTTAAATGAATACTCGCAAAAAAGTCTACATCAGGCTTATTAATGATCTCAACACGCTTTTTTAAATCCTCTGCTTTACGTCTACTATATGACTTTGTATCTTTATTAGCTAAATCATAATCTCCTTCACGCGTTAAAATAACTAAAGCACCTTGTTCTTGTAAATAATCTTGTACCTTTTTTGTAATCTCAAGTGTAATATCTTTTTCTACAATATCCTTTCCACCAACAGCCCCTCCGTCTGGCCCACCATGCCCAGCATCTAGTACAATCACTTTCCCTGATAAGGGTAAATTCCAAGCTCGCCACGATTTTGTAATTTGAAATTCTTGTTTAACTAAAAAAAACAAAACAACCGCAGCGAGCGCAAAAGAGATAATTCGAATTCTCTTCATACCTTTCCTCCTCCAGCTAGTCCCTCTAATTACTTATATGGGACAAGAGGAAAGTTTATGCTTGTCTTAGTGTAGCTTTAATCGATATCTTCTTTCGCCTTTTTCATAGCCTTCCTGCCACCACAAGCCGATAAACTGCTGGCAAGATTCAAAAAGCAATTCCTCGTCTTGCAACTTAATTTCACGTATAGTCATACTCGTTAAAAATTGAAATAACGTTTCAGTTAATTGTTGTTCTTCTTCTAAAGCCCTATATTTCACATCAAAGAATGATTCGCCATGATAACCAAATTTACTGTATCTCGCTCCTAATAAATAAGATTCTATCCCTAGTTCAATGCAATAATCTTCATACTGACGATGAAGTTCTTGCATTTGAAAGGCATCACGAATATTTAAACGCAATGTTTTTAATGATAATTCTCGCAGCATCTTCCGCTCGTATTTTAACTGCTTTTCTTTTTGTTTTTCTTGTAAGCTGACAATGACATTCATAGTACTTATAAACCTCCCTAATACGTATTAGTCTAAACTTCTAAAGAAGAAGCATACGTAGGACGGTAGCACTAAAATATTCCAAGCTAAAAAAATTACAAAAGAAGAATTAAACATAAAAAAACCCCAACCAAAATGGTTGGGGTTTGTAGTTCGCAAAAATTAACGTTTTGAGAACTGAGGTGCACGACGTGCGCCTTTAAGACCGTATTTTTTACGCTCTTTCATACGTGCGTCACGAGTTAATAGACCCGCACGTTTTAATGTTAGACGGTATTCTGGATCAGCTTTTAATAAAGCGCGAGAAATACCGTGACGAATAGCACCAGCTTGACCAGTGTATCCACCACCATTTACGTTTACAAGTACATTGTAGTTACCTAAAGTTTCTGTTGCAACTAGAGGTTGTTTCACTACTTCACGTAATGCAGCAAATGGGATATAGTTTTCAAAATCACGACCGTTAATAATAACGCGTCCTTCGCCTGGAACTAGGCGTACGCGCGCTACTGAACTCTTACGACGTCCAGTGCCATAGTATTGAACCTGTGCCAAAGTAAGCCCTCCTTTAATTAATTATCCGCGAAGTTCGTAAACTTCTGGTTGTTGTGCTTGGTGTGGATGCTCTGCTCCAGCATACACGTTTAATTTCTTAGACACTTGACGTCCTAAACGTCCTTTTGGAAGCATGCCTTTAATTGCAAGCTCTAACATTTGTACAGGGTAGTTTGTACGCATTTCTAGAGCTGTTCTTTGCTTAAGTCCACCTGGGTGGTTAGTGTGACGGTAGTAAATTTTATCGTTTAATTTATTACCTGTTAAATGAATTTTCTCAGCGTTAATAATAATTACATGATCACCCGTGTCAACGTGTGGTGTAAATGTTGGTTTGTGTTTACCACGTAAAATGGATGCTACTTCAGTAGATAGGCGACCTAAAGTTTGACCTTCAGCATCAACCACATACCATTTACGCTCAACTTCGTTAGCTTTTGCCATAAAAGTCGTACGCATGTGTTTCCCTCCTCGTTATCTTTTCCATAGAAAAAATCTATTGTTTATCTTAAACACGATTTCCTTCCGGGGCTAATCGTGGTTTTAGAAACAATACCATATGTTATGATATACTTTTGAGTTTCTAATGTCAAGCAAATGTTACACCAGGATTAGTTGTTATAGTTTACCTGCCATAAGTAAAGTCCATGACCTGGAGCCATCTTTCCAGCAAACTGGCGATTTTGTTTCGCTAAAATCTCTGGAATACTATCCGGATCAAGCTTTCCTTGACCTACGCTAAGTAACGTACCAACAATAATTCTGACCATATTATATAAAAATCCATTACCTACAAAGCGAAAAATTAATTCATCGTCTTGCTCAATTAATTCGATTTCATAAATTGTTCGTACTTTATCTTTTTTGTCAGTTTTTGCCGAACAAAAAGAAGTAAAGTCATGCGTTCCAATAAAATAAGGAATCGCTTTTCTTATAGAGTTTATTTCGAGTGGATATGGATATTGATATACGTAATTTCTACGGAATACATCCGCAGTCTTTGATAATAATACACGATAGCGATATTCTTTTTTCTCGACACCGTAACGTGCATGAAATTCTTCTGTTTTCTTCTCTACCTGCCTGATAATAATATCATCCGGCAACATTGTATTTAAAGCATTACTCCATTGCCACTCTTCAAGAGACAAAGGTGTATCAAAGTGTATCACTTGTCCTTTGGCGTGAACGGTAGAATCCGTTCTGCCTGATGCCTGCACACGAACAAGTTCTCCTTTATGCAACTTCTGCAATGCTTTCTCTATTTCTTGTTGAACAGTCCGATGCTGTGGTTGAATTTGGTAACCACAAAAATGAATGCCATCATATGCAACTGTACATTTTATTCTTTCCATTTCTCTATTCTCCATTACGACCGCACCCATGCCAAAATACAAGCTAAACAAAGTAAGCTTACAATTGTTACTGTATCACTTATTTTCCAGCGTAGTTGCCTAAATTTAGTACGTCCTTCGCCACTTTTATATCCACGAGATTCCATCGCAATCGCTAAGTCCTCTGCACGCTTAAAAGCACTGATAAATAATGGAACGAGTAGTGAGATAATAGCTTTCATCCTATCTTTTATCGGTCCCCCGGCGAAATCAATGCCACGTGACGCTTGTGCTTTCATAATTTTACTCGTTTCATCCATTAATGTCGGGATAAAACGTAGTGAAATTGACATCATTAATGCGATTTCATGAACAGGAACTTTTATACGCTTGAACGGCTTTAATAACGTCTCCAACCCATCTGTAATTTCAATAGGTGTCGTCGTTAACGTTAATAATGTCGTCATTAAAATAATAACGAAGAATCGTATAGAAATGTATATCCCTTGCTCTAATCCTTTTTCATGTATCGAAAACCAACCAAGCTGGAATAGTACTTCCCCTTCTTTATTTGTAAAAATATGCAGGAAAAATGTAAAAAGAAAAATCCACAGAATTGGTTTTAAGCCCGAAAGTACATAACGAATCGGCACTTTTGCAAAAAATAAAGCAATGAGTGCATATAAAAATAAAAATCCATATGAAATCGCATTATTTGCTAAGAAAACAACAAATACATATAAAAAGACAATCAACAGCTTCGTACGAGGATCAAGTTGATGAATGAGTGACTGACCTGGAATATATCTCCCAATAATCAACTGCTGCATGATTCATGACCACCTTTTCGTAACACCTGTACAACTTCATGAGTAAGATCCTCTAAAGATAAGGTAGCCTTCGAAATTGAAATACCAAACTTCTCTTCAATTGCACGTTTATACTTTAAAGACATTGGAAGATCCACACCGATTTGTTCTAATTCATCAGCATATGAAAATACTTCCTCTGCTCTTCCTTGCAAAAAGACCGTTCCTTTATGCATGACCACTATTTGATCTGCATACTTAGCGGCATCCTCCATATTATGGGTAACAAGAATGACTGTAAGCCCCTGTTCCTTATGCAAATTGTAAAACATCTCCATGAGCTCGTGCTGTCCTTTTGGATCAAGCCCTGCTGTAGGTTCATCTAATACAAGCACTTCGGGTTCCATCGCAAGTACGCCTGCTATTGCAACACGCCTCATTTGCCCACCGCTTAATTCAAACGGAGAACGTGCTAATAACTCTATGTCCAATCCAACAAGCTGGATTGCATCTTTCGCCTTTTGTTTTGCCTCTTCTTCAGATACACCAAAATTAGTCGGTCCAAAACAAATGTCCTTTTCAACTGTTTCTTCAAATAGTTGATGTTCTGGAAACTGAAAGACAACCCCTACTTTTTTTCGTAGCGGCTTAAGCTTTTTCTCTTTCTTCCCTGCTGAAATTAAATGTTCACCAATTTGAACCGTACCATTTGTCGGCTGCAATAAACCATTTAAATGTTGAATCATCGTCGACTTACCTGAACCAGTATGACCGATAATGGCATAATAGCCCCCACTTGGAAACGACACGTCTACATCATAAAGTGCGCGTCTTTCAAATGGAGTTTTATATTGATAACGATGTTCTACTTTTTGGAATGTAATCTCCAAAGTTCGTTCACCAAGCTTTCCATTGTAAGATGCGTATTTTGCAAGTGAATTTCATTTCTTTTTAATAATTCTGCTATTTTCACCGAAAAAGGTACATCTAATCCAATCTCTTGGAGCATATGAGAGGATTTGAAAATTTGCTCTGGAGTACCTTCCTCTAATATTTCTCCCTTGTTCAAAATAATAATACGGTCTGACTGTGCCGCTTCTTCTAAATCGTGCGTAATCGATAATACCGTAATACCCTTTTGATCAACAAGTTGTCTGACCGTTTCTACTACTTCACGTCTCCCCTGAGGGTCTAACATTGAAGTTGCTTCATCTAGTATTAAAATAGATGGTTGAAGTGCTAAAACACCTGCTATTGCGACTCGCTGCTTTTGTCCACCAGATAACGAATGGGGTTCTTCATTTAAAAAATCTTCCATACGGACAAGTTGCAGAGCTTGTTCTAGTCTTTCTATCATCTGCTCCCTTGGCATTCCGATGTTCTCTAGGCCGAATACAACGTCATCTTGTACTGTCGTTCCAACAAATTGATTATCTGGATTTTGAAATACCATGCCAATTTGCTTTCGAACATCCCATACTGTTTCCTCTGATAAAATCATTGTATCATTTAAAGTAATTTTCCCTGATTCCGGTAAAAATAAGCCATTCAATAATTTTGCAAGTGTAGACTTCCCTGAACCATTTTGTCCAATAACAGATACCCATTCTCCTTCATATAAGGAAAACGAAACATCTTTTAATGCATAAGAGGCTGCCCCAGGATATTGAAATGATATATTTTCTGTCCGAAGTTTCTCTTTTTTCAATACAAGGCACCCTTTCTTTCGTCAAGTTAGCCTATTTTTATACTTAAAAAAAAAGGGCCATGACCAGTTACTTGAAAAGAACTGTCCTGCCCTTTTAATCATCATTATACTAACTCGATAATTACCATTGGTGCTGCGTCTCCGCGACGTGGACCAATTTTTGCAATACGAGTGTATCCGCCTTGGCGCTCAGCATAGCGTGGAGCTACATCAGCGAATAATTTTTGAAGTGCATCTTGACCAGTCTCAGCGTTAGCAACCTCATTACGGATGAAAGCTGCTGCTTGACGACGAGCATGAAGATCTCCGCGTTTACCTAAAGTGATCATTTTTTCCACTACAGAACGAAGTTCTTTTGCACGAGTTTCTGTCGTTTGGATGCGCTCGTTGATAATTAAATCAGTAGCTAAATCACGTAACATAGCTTTACGTTGCGCACTTGTACGGCCTAATTTTCTGTATGCCATTCGTAGTTCCCTCCTTTGTTGATGGGTTTAAATCCTCAGTCGTCTTTACGTAAACCTAAACCTAATTCCTCAAGTTTATGTTTAACTTCTTCTAAGGATTTACGTCCTAAGTTACGAACTTTCATCATATCTTCTTCTGTTTTGTTCGCAAGCTCTTGTACAGTATTAATTCCTGCACGTTTTAGGCAATTATAAGAACGAACAGAAAGATCTAGTTCTTCGATAGTCATCTCAAGAACTTTTTCTTTTTGATCTTCTTCCTTCTCGACCATAATCTCAGCATTTTGTGCTTCGTCAGTTAAACCAACAAAGATATTTAAATGCTCAGTTAAGATTTTGGCACCTAAAGAGATAGCTTCTTTTGGCCCGATGCTTCCATCCGTCCATACATCAAGCGTAAGCTTATCATAATTAGCCACTTGTCCGACACGTGTCTTTTCCACTTGGTAAGTCACACGTGATACTGGAGTATAAATAGAATCAATAGGAATTACTCCTATTGGTTGATCTTCGCTTTTATTTGCATCAGCTGGCGTATACCCACGGCCACGCTTTGCAGTTAAACGCATGCGGAAATGCGCATTTTTTGCTAACGTCGCAATGTGTAAATCTGGATTTAAGATTTCAACATCACTATCGTGAGTAATATCAGCAGCTGTGACAATACCTTCGCCCTGTACATCGATTTCCAACGTCTTCTCTTCATCAGAGTAGATTTTAAGAGCTAACTTTTTCAAGTTTAAGATCATCGTCGTAACGTCTTCTACTACGCCCTCAACTGTTGAAAATTCGTGTAAAACGCCATCGATTTGGATAGCAGTTACAGCGGCACCAGGGAGTGAGGATAAAAGAATACGACGTAAGGAGTTACCCAAAGTAGTACCATATCCACGCTCAAGCGGTTCAATCACGAATTTGCCATACTTAGCATCTTCGTTAAGTTCAACCGTTTCGATTTTCGGTTTTTCGATTTCAATCATTAACTAAACCCTCCTTCAAAACGTCGAAACCCCGGTTAAACAAAGGAAGAACCTCTGTTTAACCGAAAGTCCCCCTTAGGCAGTTCCCGATTGTGCACAACAAGCGATGTTTCTGTACGAAATTTCTCGATAATGCATCATATCCATTATAGACAAAAGGGAAAATTCTATACAGAAAAATTACACACGACGACGTTTTGGTGGACGACATCCATTATGAGGAACTGGAGTAACATCTCTAATTGCTGTTACTTCTAGACCTGCCGCTTGAAGAGCACGAATTGCAGCTTCACGACCAGCACCAGGACCTTTAACAGTAACCTCTAAAGTTTTTAAACCATGCTCCATTGCAACTTTAGAAGCAGCTTCAGCAGCCATTTGCGCAGCGAATGGAGTAGATTTACGAGATCCACGGAAACCAAGTGCACCAGCACTAGACCAAGAAAGTGCGTTACCATGAGTATCTGTAAGTGTTACGATTGTGTTGTTGAAAGTAGAACGAATATGAGCTATACCAGCTTCAATATTCTTTTTCACACGTTTTTTACGAGTGTTTGTTTTACGTGCCATTGTTAGTTCAACCTCCTTTACTTATTATTTCTTTTTATTTGCTACTGTACGACGTGGACCTTTACGTGTACGAGCATTGTTTTTAGAGTTTTGACCACGAACTGGTAAACCACGACGGTGACGAAGACCACGGTAAGAACCGATCTCCATTAGACGTTTAATGTTAAGAGATACTTCACGACGAAGGTCTCCCTCAACTTTAATACGATCGATGATATCACGGATACGTCCTAATTCATCTTCCGATAAATCACGAACTCGTGTTTCCGAAGAAATACCAGCTTCTGTAAGAATTTTTTCAGCAGTTGTGCGACCAATGCCGAATACGTAAGTTAAAGAAATAACAACGCGCTTGTCACGAGGAATATCTACACCTGCGATACGTGCCATTTTGAATGCACCTCCTTCTGATTAACCTTGTTTTTGTTTATGTTTAGGGTTTTCACAAATAACCATTACTTTTCCACGTCTACGAATAACTTTACATTTTTCGCAGATTGGTTTAACTGACGGTCTTACTTTCATGTCTCGAACCTCCTTAAAGATTACGGAGTGCTATATTATTTAAAACGGTACGTAATACGACCACGATTTAAATCGTACGGAGATAATTCTACCGTAACTTTGTCTCCTGGTAAAATACGAATGAAGTTCATACGGATTTTACCAGAAACGTGAGCCAATACGACATGCCCATTCTCTAATTCTACTTTGAACATAGCATTTGGCAACGTTTCAAGAACGGTACCTTCGACTTCAATTACATCATCTTTAGCCATTCAATAGTTCTCCCTTCTTCAAATCAGTAACATTTTACACTGCTCTGAAATCCCGGAGAGCCAGCTACTTATAAAGTGGTAAGGATTTCGTATCCTGCTTCTGTAAGAGCAATCGTGTGCTCAAAATGGGCACACCATTTACCATCTACCGTTACCACTGTCCAGTCATCAGATAGTGTTTTTACATATCGTCTTCCTTGATTCACCATCGGCTCAACACAGATGACCATTCCCGGCTTTAATCTAGGGCCTCTATTTGGTGGACCATAGTGCGGGATTTGAGGGTCCTCATGTAAGTCTTGCCCGATTCCGTGACCAACATACTCCCTAACGATCGAGAACCCATTCTCTTCAGCATGTGTTTGAACCGCATGCGAGATATTTGATAATCTTTCGCCTGGTTTTACTTGTTCTAGACCAAGATACAACGATTTTTCTGTGACATCAAGTAGCTTTTGAACAGATTCAGAAATGTTTCCAACTGGATACGTCCATGCAGAATCACCATGGTACCCATTGTATTTCGCACCAATATCGATACTGATGATATCGCCCTCTTCGAGCTTACGCTTCCCTGGAATCCCGTGTACAAGCTCTTCATTTACAGAAGCACAAATGCTCCCCGGAAATCCGTTGTATCCTTTAAAAGATGGCGTAGCACCATATTTTCGAATCGTCTTTTCCGCTATTTGATCGAGCTCTTTCGTTGTAATTCCTGGAGTAATATGTTGTTTCAACTCTTGATGAGTTAAAGCAACGATCCTGCCAGCTTCTCGCATGATTTCTATCTCGCGAGGAGTTTTGCAGATGATCATTACGCTAAGTCTCCGATGAGAACATCGATATCAGCAAATACTTTATTGATATCTTGCTCACCATTAATGCTTTGTAAGTAGCCAAGCTCCTCGTAGAAATCAAGCAAAGGTTTTGTTTGCTTAATATTTACATCTAAACGATTTGCTACAGTTTCTTCATTGTCATCAGAGCGTTGATATAATTCGCCACCACATTTATCGCACACATCAGCTTTTGCTGGCGGATTGAATTCTAAGTGGTAAGTCGCACCGCATTCTTTACAAATGCGACGGCCTGTAAGGCGTTTTAATAACAACCCTGAATCCACATTAATGTTTAAAACATAGTCGATTTTTTTGCCAAGATCTTTCATAATCTCTTCAAGAGCTGATGCTTGTGCAACAGTTCGTGGGAAACCATCTAATAAGAAGCCTTTAATACAGTCTTCTTGGCTTAAACGTTCACGAACAATTCCAATTGTAACTTCATCTGGAACAAGCGCACCTTTATCAATAAAAGATTTTGCTTGTAAACCAAGTTCAGTTTCAGCCTTCATAGCTGCACGGAACATATCTCCTGTTGAGATGTGAGGGATGTTATACTTGGCAATAATCTGTTCGGCTTGTGTACCTTTACCAGCACCAGGAAGCCCCATTAAAATCAAGTTCATCCTTGTTCCCCCTCAGTACATGAGCATGTAGGGAAGACAGTTCTTCCCACTTACTCACTGCTTGATAAACCCTTTGTAATGGCGTTTTACCAATTGGCTTTCTAGCTGCTTCATTGTTTCTAAAGCAACGCCGACAACGATTAACATACTCGTTCCACCAATCTGTGCAGATGGAGGAAGATTTCCCAATTTCGTAAAGATAACTGGTAAGATTGCAATCGCTGCTAGGAAAATTGATCCCACAAAGGTCAAACGATACAAGATTTTTGTTAGATATTGTTCTGTATTCTTACCCGGACGAATACCTGGAACATATCCACCTTGCTTGTTTAGATTCTCTGACATTTGCTCTGGATTAACCTGAACAAATGCATAGAAATATGTGAAGGCTACAATGAGCGCAACATATATGATCATTCCCACTGGGTGAGAATAGTTAAAGTTTGCAATAATCCACTGCGACACATCATGTTTCGGGAAGAACTGTGCAATAGTTGGAGGCGTAATTAAGAATGAAACAGCAAAAATGACTGGAATAACACCCGCACTATTTACCTTAAGTGGTAAATGAGTGTTTTGTGCTCCAGCATGATTCCCATTCCCTCCTGTTACACGCTTCGCGTATTGAATTGGGATCTTTCTAACAGCCTGTTGAATGAAAATAACACCAACAATAACCGCTAGCACAGCTAGTAAAATCAATGCAACTTTAACGATACTCATGAACAATTGATCTCCGATATTTTGAAACTGTTGTTGATACACTTGAGATATAACACTTGGGATCGCTGCGGCAATACCACCAAAGATAAGAATGGAAATACCATTACCTACACCTTTAGCTGTAATCTGTTCACCTAACCACATTAAAAATGCAGTACCAGCAGTCAGTACCGTAGCAATGTATAAATAAGTGCTCCAACCTGGATTCAAAATTAATTGCCCACCTACCATACCGTTAAAACCGATTGACATACCAAACCCCTGAATAAACGCAAGAACAATTGTAAAGTAACGCGTGAATTGCGTTAGTTTACGACGGCCCATTTCGCCTTGCTTCGACCATTCCGAAAATTTAGGAACAACATCCATCTGCAATAATTGCACGATGATGGATGCTGTAATATACGGCATGATTCCCATCGCGAAGATGGAGAAGTTTTTCAAGGCGCCACCGCCAAATGTATTTAGGATACCTAAGGCATTTAATTGATCTTGTGCTTTCAGTACGTCTCCATTTGTAAATGGCACTGGGATAAACGTGCCAATCCTGAATACGACTAACATCGCTAAAGTGAATAATATTTTACGTCTTATCTCAGCAACGCGCATAAAGTTGGAGATTGTACGAAACATTAGATCACCTCAACTGATCCGCCAGCTGCTTCAATTGCTTCTTTAGCACTTGAAGAGAACTTGTGCGCTTTAACAGTTAATTTTTTCTCTACTGCTCCGCTTGCAAGAATTTTAACACCGTCGTTTAATTTGCTGATAACGCCAGTTTCCAGCAATAATTCAGGTGTTACTTCTGTACCATCTTCAAAACGATTTAACGTTGATAAGTTTACAATAGTAAACTCTTTACGGTTAATGTTTGTGAAGCCGCGTTTTGGTAAACGACGGAATAGTGGAGTTTGACCACCTTCGAAGCCAAGACGAACACCGCCGCCAGAACGTGCGTTTTGTCCTTTATGACCTCTACCAGCAGTTTTACCGTTACCAGAACCGATACCACGACCGACACGGTTACGTACTTTACGAGAACCTTCTGCAGGTTTTAATTCATGAAGTTTCATTCCCAGGCACCTCCTTATATTAATGAGTTATCCTTAAGCTTCTTTTACAGAGATAAGGTGAGAAACTTTGTTGATCATACCAAGAATAGCAGGAGTTTCTTCCTTAACTACAGTTGAATTCAACTTTTTAAGACCTAAAGCTTCTACCGTCGCACGTTGATCTTGTGGACGACCAATTACACTACGAGTGAGGGTAATTTCTAACTTTTTCGCCATTTGTTTTCCCTCCTTAACCTAGTAGCTCTTCTACAGATTTACCGCGTAATTTTGCAACATCTTCAGCGCGCTTAAGTTCGCTTAATCCGTTCACAGTAGCGCGAATCATGTTGATTGGTGTGTTAGAACCAAGAGATTTCGAAAGAATATCTTGTACACCAGCTAATTCTAGTACCGCACGAACAGGTCCACCAGCAATAACACCAGTACCCTCAGCAGCAGGTTTTAAGAATACTTCACCAGCTCCAAAATGACCGTTGATTGTGTGAGGAATTGTTGTACCAACTAATGGTACAGCGATTAGGTTTTTCTTAGCGTCTTCGATAGCTTTGCGGATTGCGTCTGGTACCTCTTGTGCTTTACCAGTACCGAATCCAACATGACCGTTTTTATCGCCAACTACAACTAGTGCAGCAAAGCGGAAACGACGACCACCCTTAACAACTTTCGCGACACGATTTATCGTAACTACACGTTCTTCAAGTTCTAATTTACTTGGGTCAATGCGTTGCATCAATTTTCCCTCCTTTGACCATTAAAATTGTAATCCAGCCTCACGAGCAGCTTCAGCTAGAGCTTTAACACGGCCATGGTATAAGTAACCACCGCGATCAAATACTACTTCTTTAACGCCTTTCTCTACAGCACGCTTAGCAACTGATTCTCCAACTTTCGTAGCAGCTTCAGTATTGCTAGTACCGTTAAGAGCAAGGTCTTTATCAAGAGTAGATGCACTTACTAATGTTACACCATTTACATCATCAATAACTTGAGCGTAAATATGTTGGTTAGAACGGTACACGTTTAAACGTGGACGTTCTGCAGTACCAGTAAGTTTAGCACGTACACGTGCATGTCTTTTCTTACGAGTCGCATTTTTAGCAGCTTTAGTGATCATTCTTGTCACTCCTTTCTTTCACCTAACGGGTTTACTTAGCAGTTTTACCTTCTTTACGACGAACAACTTCGCCTTCGTAACGAATACCTTTACCTTTATATGGTTCAGGAGCACGTACAGCGCGGATGTTAGCAGCAAATTCGCCAACACGTTGCTTGTCGATACCTTTAATTACGATTTTAGTTGGTACAGGTACTTCAACTTCAAGTCCTGCTTCTGGAGTCATTTCTACTGGATGAGAATAACCTACGCTTAAAACAAGTTTATCTCCTTGTTTTTGAGCACGGTAACCAACACCGACTAATTCAAGTCCGCGTACGAAACCTGTAGTTACACCTTCAACCATGTTTCCGATTAAAGCACGAGTTGTACCGTGTAATGCACGGTGTTCCTTCTGTTCAGATGGACGCTCAACTGTTAGTGTATTTTCTTCAATTTTGATAGACATATCAGTTTTGAAAGTACGAGTTAATTCACCTTTAGGGCCTTTTACTGTTACAGTATTGTCTTCTGCAACTGTAATAGTAACACCTGCAGGGATTTCAAGAATCTTTTTACCAATACGAGACATGTGGTCACACCTCCGTTCGTTTTAAATATATATTACCAAACGTATGCTACTACTTCTCCACCAGTTTGTAATTGACGAGCGTCTTTGTCTGTCATTACTCCCTTAGATGTAGAAACAAGAGCGATACCTAATCCGTTAAGTACACGTGGTACTTCATCAGCTTTTGCGTAAACGCGTAAGCCAGGTTTACTGATACGTTTTAATCCAGTGATTACACGTTCATTGTTTGCACCATATTTCAGGAAAATACGAAGGATACCTTGTTTGTTATCCCCAATGTATTCTACATCACGAATGAAACCTTCACGTTTTAAAAGTTCAGCGATCTCTTTTTTGATTTTAGAAGCAGGAACCTCTAATTTCTCATGACGTACCATGTTCGCATTACGGATGCGAGTAAGCATGTCTGCAATTGGATCTGTCATCACCATGTGTTTTACCTCCTTCCCATTTGTGGGTTTTACCAACTAGCTTTTTTAACACCAGGAATTTGACCTTTATATGCAAGTTCACGGAAACAAATACGGCAAAGCTTAAATTTGCGGTATACAGAATGCGGACGACCGCAGCGTTCGCAACGTGTATACTCTTGTACTTTAAACTTAGGAGTACGCTTTTGTTTCGCGATCATAGATTTTTTAGCCACGTTTTCGCCTCCTCTACTTAGCGTTGGCTTCCATTATTTTTGGAATGGCATACCGAATTGTGTTAAAAGTTCACGAGCTTCTTCATCAGTTTTCGCTGTAGTAACGATTACGATGTCCATACCGCGGACTTTACTTACTTTATCATAATCAATCTCAGGGAAAATTAGTTGCTCTTTAACACCTAATGTGTAGTTCCCACGACCATCGAATGATTTCTTAGAAACACCACGGAAATCACGTACACGTGGTAAAGAAACTGATACTAATTTGTCGAAGAACTCATACATTTGTTGTCCGCGTAAAGTTACTTTCGCACCGATTGGCATACCTTCACGAAGACGGAAACCAGCGATTGATTTTTTAGCGCGAGTTACAACAGGTTTTTGACCTGCGATTTGCGTTAATTCTTCTACTGCATTGTCTAAAGCTTTTGAGTTAGATACCGCGTCACCAACACCAGTGTTGATTACGATCTTTTCGATTTTCGGTACTTCCATCACAGATTTATAGTTAAACTTGCTCATTAGAGCAGGAGTAATTTCCTTTTGGAACTTCTCTTTAAGGCGATTCAATGAAGTGACCTCCTTTCTTAAGAAAATTATTTATCTAATAATTCACCAGATTTTTTTGCAATACGAACTTTTTTACCATCTTCTACTTTGAAGCCTACGCGAGTAGGTTCGCCTGTTTTCGGATCTAATACCATAACATTAGAAACGTGAATAGGTGCTTCTTTCGTAATAATTCCACCTTGTGGATTTAATTGAGATGGCTTAGAGTGTTTTTTAACGATGTTAACACCCTCAACGATAACACGGTTTTGCTTTGGGAAAGCCACAAGGATAACGCCTTGTTTTCCTTTGTCTTTACCAGTGATTACCTGAACTTTATCACCTTTTTTTACATGCATCTTAATTCTGCACCTCCTTAGCAAGGCAATACCTTAAATTATAGAACTTCTGGAGCTAAAGAAACGATCTTCATGAAGTTGCTATCACGTAATTCACGAGCTACTGGTCCGAAGATACGAGTACCACGTGGGCTCTTATCGTCTTTGATGATAACCGCTGCGTTTTCATCAAATTTAATATAAGAACCGTCCGGACGACGAGCTCCGCTCTTCGTACGTACCACTACTGCCTTAACAACGTCACCTTTTTTAACAACGCCACCTGGTGTTGCTTGTTTTACCGTAGCAACGATAATATCACCAATATTAGCATATTTACGACCAGAGCCGCCTAATACTTTAATTGTTAAAAGTTCACGTGCACCAGAGTTGTCAGCAACTTTCAAACGAGATTCTTGTTGGATCATGTTATGAAACCTCCCTTCGGACTAAAAATTCCGATTCGTCTATTTAGATAACAACCGCTTCTTCAACGATTTCAACTAAACGGAAACGCTTAGTAGCAGAAAGCGGGCGAGTTTCCATGATTTTAACGATATCGCCAAGTTTTGCTTGGTTTTGCTCATCATGGGCTTTGTACTTTTTAGAATACTTAACACGTTTTCCGTACAAGGAATGAGTTTTGTAAGTTTCAACTAAAACTGTAATCGTTTTGTCCATTTTATCAGACACAACACGACCAGTATAAACTTTGCGTTGGTTACGTTCGCTCACTATGCAAACCTCCCCTCAATTTATCGATTAATTCCGATCTCTCTTTCACAAACTACAGTTTTCATACGAGCAATCGCTTTACGCACTTCACGGATGCGAGTTGGATTCTCTAATTGTCCTGTAGCAAGTTGGAAGCGAAGATTGAACAATTCTTCCTTTAAAGCTTTAACTTTTGTTTCGATTTCGGCAGTGGTTAATTCACGAATATCATTAGTTTTCATTAGATTCACCACCATTTTCTTCACGTTTTACGAACTTACATTTCACAGGTAGTTTGTGAGCTGCAAGACGTAATGCTTCGCGTGCTACCTCTTCAGATACACCCGCGATTTCAAACATAATTTTCCCAGGTTTTACTACTGCTACCCAGCCTTCTGGTGCCCCTTTACCGGAACCCATACGTACTTCTAGAGGTTTTGCAGTGTAAGGTTTAGAAGGGAAAATTTTAATCCATACTTTACCGCCACGTTTCATGTAACGAGTCATTGCACGACGAGCAGCTTCGATTTGACGGTTTGTAATCCATGAAGCAGCTTGTGCTTGTAAACCGAATTCACCGAAAGCAATTTCAGTTCCACCTTTTGCACGACCACGCATTTTACCACGATGCTCTCTACGATATTTTACGCGTTTTGGCATTAACATATTATTTTCCTCCTTCCTCAGAAGCTTTCTTTTTTGTAGGAAGGACTTCTCCACGGTAGATCCATACTTTTACGCCTAATTTACCGTATGTTGTATCAGCTTCAACTGCTGCATAGTCAATATCAGCGCGAAGTGTATGAAGTGGAACAGTTCCTTCACTGTAAGATTCTGCACGAGCGATATCAGCCCCGCCAAGACGACCAGAAACCTGTGTTTTAATACCTTTTGCTCCTGCACGCATAGCACGTTGAATAACTTGCTTTTGTGCACGACGGAATGATACACGGTTTTCTAATTGACGAGCGATGTTTTCGCCCACTAATTTAGCGTTAAGATCAGCTCTCTTAACTTCTAAAATGTTAATGTGTACACGCTTGCCTGTTAATTGGTTAAGAGCTTTACGAAGTGCTTCAACTTCAGTACCACCTTTACCAATTACCATACCAGGTTTTGCAGTGTGAATTGTAACATTTACACGATTTGCTGCACGTTCGATTTCTACTTTAGCAACAGCAGAATCTTTTAAGCGTACAGTAATGTACTCACGGATTTTGATGTCTTCATGTAATAACGTAGCATAATCTTTCTCAGCGAACCAACGAGATTCCCAGTCGCGGATAATACCGACACGAAGACCAATTGGATTAACCTTCTGACCCATCGATTATCCCTCCTTCTTTTCTGATACCACAACTGTGATGTGGCTTGTGCGTTTGTTAATTTGGCTTGCACGACCCATTGCACGTGGACGGAAACGTTTCAACGTTGGACCTTCGTCAACGAAGACTTTTTCAACAACTAGGTTGTTAATATCCATCTCATAATTGTGCTCTGCATTTGCGATTGCAGATTTTAAAACTTTTTCTACAACTGGAGAAGCAGTTTTTGGTGTGTGGTTAAGGATAGCAATCGCTTCACCCACTTGCTTACCTCGGATTAAGTCTACTACTAAACGAACCTTACGAGGAGCAATACGAACTGTTCTCACTACTGCTTTAGCTTGCATTGAAGTGCCTCCTCTCATTATCTTCTAGTTTTCTTATCGTCAGCAAGGTGACCTTTATACGTACGAGTTGGTGCGAATTCACCTAACTTATGGCCAACCATATCCTCAGTGATGTACACAGGTACGTGTTTACGACCATCATATACAGCAATTGTATGTCCGATGAACTGAGGGAAGATTGTTGAACGGCGAGACCAAGTTTTAACAACTTGTTTTTGCTCAGATGCAACTAATTTTTCCATTTTGTTCATTAAGTGATCATCGACAAATGGTCCTTTTTTTAAGCTACGAGCCATTTTGGTGCCTCCCTTCGTGATTGGCGTACGGTTCTTGAAATGAACCGTACTACAATCCCATTATTTTTTACGACGACGAACGATAAATTTATCAGACGCTTTGTTTTTCTTACGAGTCTTGAATCCAAGAGTTGGTTTACCCCATGGAGACATTGGAGACTTACGTCCGATTGGAGAGCGTCCTTCACCACCACCGTGTGGGTGATCAACCGGGTTCATTACAGAACCACGAACTGTTGGGCGCTTACCTAACCAGCGAGAGCGACCTGCTTTACCGATTTTGATAAGTTCGTGTTGTTCGTTACCAACTTGACCGATTGAAGCGCGACAAGCAGATAATACTAAACGTACTTCACCAGAAGTTAAACGTACAAGTACGTATTTTCCTTCTTTACCAAGTACTTGAGCAGACGTACCAGCAGAACGGACTAATTGTCCTCCACGACCAGGCTTAAGCTCGATATTATGAACAACAGTACCTACTGGAATGTTGATTAATGGTAATGCGTTACCGATTTTAATGTCAGCTTCAGGGCCAGACATAACTTCCATACCTACTTCTAAAGTTTTAGGAGCAAGAATGTAACGTTTTTCACCGTCAACGTAGTTAATTAATGCGATATTCGCAGAGCGGTTTGGATCGTATTCGATCGTAGCAACGCGTCCTGGAATTCCATCTTTGTTACGCTTAAAGTCGATGATACGGTATTGACGCTTATGTCCGCCACCTTGATGACGTACAGTAATTTTACCTTGGTTATTACGACCAGCCTTTTTGCTTAAAGGAGCAAGTAAAGACTTTTCTGGTCTGTCAGTCGTGATTTCAGCGAAATCATTCGTAGTCATGTTACGACGACCGTTAGTAGTTGGATTATACTTTTTAATTCCCATCTCAATTTCCCTCCTTCTTTAGTAAGAATTAAACGCCTTGGAAGATTTCGATTTCTTTGCTGTCAGCAGTTAGCTTAACGATTGCTTTACGACGACGGCTAGTAAAACCAGCGTGACGACCAACACGTTTTGCTTTCGGCTTGTAGTTCATGATATTTACTTTGTCTACATTAACACCAAAGATCGCTTCTATAGCGTCTTTAACCTCTGTTTTATTAGATTTAACGTCCACGTCGAACGTGTATTTTTTTTCAGCCATCATTTCCATAGAACGTTCAGTGATAACTGGGCGCTTAATGATATCACGAGGATCTCTCATTATGCAAGCACCTCCTCTACTTTTTCCACTGCCGCTTTTGTCATGATTAGCTTATCATGATGAAGCACATCTAGCACGTTTACGCCATCAGCAGTGATTACTGTTACTCCAGGGATATTGCGAGCAGATAACTCTACAGATTCGTTTGCATCAGCAGTTACGATAAGAGCTTTCTTCTCAACAGTTAATCCTTTAAGTACTGCTACCATGTCTTTTGTTTTTGGTGCATTTAACACTAGGTCCTCAAGAACTACAATGTTGTTCTCAACTACTTTAGTAGCTAATGCAGATTTGATTGCTAAACGACGAACTTTCTTAGGAAGTTTGTACGCATAGCTTCTTGGTGTAGGTCCGAATACCGTACCACCACCACGCCATTGAGGAGAGCGGATAGAACCTTGACGAGCACGTCCAGTTCCTTTTTGACGCCATGGTTTACGACCACCACCACGAACTTCAGAGCGAGTTTTTACTTTGTGTGTACCTTGACGTAAAGATGCACGTTGCATCATTACAGCTTCAAATAGTACAGCTTCATTTGGTTCGATACCGAAAATAGCTTCAGCTAATTCGATTTCACCAACCTGTGAACCAGTTTGGTTATATACAGTAACTTTTGGCATTGGAATTCCTCCTTCCTATTGTGAATTATTTGCTAACCTTCACAGCGCCTTGAACAACTACAAGAGATTTCTTAGCACCTGGAACGTTACCTTTTACTAGTAATAAGTTGCGCTCAGTGTCAACTTGAACGATTTCTAAGTTTTGGATAGTAACTTGGTCTCCACCCATACGTCCAGCAAGTTTTTTGCCTTTGAATACACGGTTCGGAGCAACTGGCCCCATTGAACCTGGACGACGGTGATAGCGAGAACCATGAGACATAGGTCCGCGAGATTGTCCGTGGCGTTTAATAACACCTTGGAAACCTTTACCTTTAGAAATTCCTGTTACGTCAACGATTTCACCTGCAGCGAAAACTTCAACTTTTACCTCTTGACCAACCTCTAATCCGTCCACGTCTGCATCGCGGATTTCGCGAATGAAGCGCTTAGGAGTTGTAGATGCTTTAGCAGTGTGGCCTTGTTCAGGTTTGTTAGTTAACTTTTCACGTTTATCTTCAAATCCTAACTGAATTGCGTTGTAGCCATCAGTTTCAGTTGTTTTCTTTTGAAGAACAACGTTTGGATTAGCAGCGATTACCGTTACTGGGATTAACTCACCGTTCTCAGCAAATACTTGAGTCATACCGATCTTTCTTCCTAAGATTCCTTTGGTCATGAGTTACACCTCCTACATTTTTAAGTTATATGAATTATAGTTTGATTTCGATATCTACACCAGATGGTAAATCTAAACGCATTAATGAATCTACTGTTTGCGGAGTAGGACTCACGATGTCGATTAGACGTTTGTGTGTGCGCATTTCGAATTGTTCACGAGAATCTTTGTACTTATGAACAGCACGAAGAATTGTGTAAATAGTCTTCTCAGTTGGTAATGGGATCGGACCAGAAACTGTTGCCCCAGAACGCTTAGCTGTTTCTACAATTTTCTCAGCTGATTGATCAAGAATACGGTGATCATAAGCTTTTAAACGGATACGAATTTTTTCTTTTGCCATTATTTTCCCTCCTTCGTTCGCCTATTTCTAAAATAGACCTTCTCCATGGAAATTTCCCCACACCATGCCATGGCAAAGCGGCCGGGTGTGTCAGCAACCTTCCACTTCATCGCAGTCAAAGACCAACATTGTCTATTATACAATGTTATTCGTCTAGATGCAAGCATCTTTTTGTTCGCATCTGCTTTTCTCTACTTTTGCTATTATACATGGCACTTTAAAGAATATCAAGTTTTCATCTACTCTTATTCAACTTACAGTTTTTGGGTGTTATTTTCGTTTTATATACTATAGAAGAAACTCATCCAAAAATAGAAAATACATCTCTTTCTTCTATAGTAATAAGCAATAAAAAAACTCAAGGGAGAATCCCTTGAGTTTTTAATAATCTAATTAAAGACTACTCAGCAACGATTGTAGCAACTACACCGTAACCTACTGTACGTCCACCTTCACGAATAGAGAATTTAGTTCCCTCTTCGATAGCGATTGGAGCGATAAGTTCGATAGTCATTTCGATGTTGTCACCAGGCATTACCATTTCAGTACCTTCTGGTAATTGGATGATACCAGTTACGTCAGTTGTACGGAAGTAGAACTGTGGACGGTAGTTAGCGAAGAATGGAGTATGACGTCCACCTTCTTCTTTAGATAATACGAAAACCTCAGCTTTGAATTTAGCGTGTGCTTTTACAGAGCCAGTTTTAGCAAGAACTTGTCCACGTTGGATGTCTTCACGAGCAACCCCACGAAGTAGAGCACCGATGTTGTCTCCAGCTTGAGCTTGGTCAAGAAGCTTACGGAACATTTCTACACCAGTTACAGTTGTAGTAGCATTCTCTTCAGCAAGACCGATGATTTCTACTACGTCACCAACTTTAACGATTCCACGCTCAACACGACCAGTTGCAACTGTACCACGACCTGTGATAGAGAATACATCCTCGATAGGCATTAAGAATGGTTTGTCAGTTTCACGTTCTGGAGTTGGGATGTAAGCATCAACTTCAGTCATTAATTCGATGATTTTTTCTTCCCACTCAGCTTCTCCTTGAAGAGCTTTAAGAGCAGAACCTTTAATTACAGGAATATCGTCGCCTGGGAATCCGTATTCAGATAATAGGTCGCGAACTTCCATTTCTACTAATTCTAATAATTCTTCGTCATCTACCATGTCGCATTTGTTTAAGAATACAACGATGTAAGGAACACCTACTTGACGAGAAAGAAGGATATGCTCACGTGTTTGAGGCATTGGACCATCAGCAGCAGATACTACTAAGATACCGCCGTCCATTTGAGCAGCACCAGTGATCATGTTTTTAACATAGTCAGCATGACCTGGGCAGTCAACGTGTGCATAGTGACGAGTTTCAGTTTCGTACTCAACGTGTGCAGTTGAGATTGTGATTCCGCGCTCTCTTTCTTCTGGAGCAGCGTCGATTTGATCGTATCCGCGTGCTTCAGCACCACCAGCTTTTGCAAGAACTGTAGTGATCGCAGCAGTTAATGTAGTTTTACCATGGTCAACGTGGCCGATTGTACCGATGTTAACATGGGGTTTAGAACGTTCGAATTTAGCTTTAGCCATTCTAAATTCCTCCTTAGTTTATATGGGTTATTTTATATTTAGACTAGAAAGTGAAACTTGCGTCTCACTTTCTAAGCTTACATAAGTAGTTATACTTGAACAATCGATAAAAATCAATTATTCACCTTTATTTTTTTTAATAATTTCTTCAGAAACAGACTTCGGTACTTCTTCATAATGATCAAATGTCATTGAGAATGTTCCGCGTCCTTGAGTGTTAGAACGTAATGCCGTTGCATAACCGAACATTTCAGAAAGTGGAACCATAGCGCGAACAACTTGAGCGTTACCGCGAGCTTCCATACCTTCTACACGTCCACGACGAGATGTTACGTCGCCCATAATGTCACCCATGTACTCTTCAGGAATTACAACTTCAACTTTCATCATTGGCTCAAGAATTACTGGGCTACATTTAGAAACCGCAGCTTTAAGCGCCATAGATGCAGCGATTTTGAACGCCATCTCAGATGAATCGACATCATGGTAAGATCCGTCAACTAACGCAGCTTTGATGTCAACTAGTGGGTAACCAGCTAGTACACCATTTTTAAGTGAGTCTTCAAGACCCGCTCCAACAGCTGGGATGTATTCACGTGGAACTACACCGCCGACGATTTTGTTTTGGAATTCAAAACCTTTACCTTCTTCATTAGGTTCAAACTCAATCCAAACGTGACCGAATTGTCCACGACCACCAGATTGACGAGCGAACTTACCTTCAACTTTCGCAGCAGCGCGGAAAGTCTCACGGTATGCTACCTGAGGAGCACCAACGTTTGCTTCCACTTTGAATTCACGGCGCATACGGTCAACGATGATATCAAGGTGAAGTTCACCCATACCAGCGATGATTGTTTGGCCAGTTTCTTGGTCAGTGTGAGCACGGAATGTTGGATCTTCTTCAGAAAGCTTAGATAATGCTGTACCCATTTTATCTTGGTCAGCTTTAGATTTTGGTTCGATAGCTACAGAGATAACTGGTTCTGGGAATTCCATAGACTCAAGGATAACAAGGCTCTTCTCGTCACAAAGAGTATCACCAGTAGTAGTATCTTTTAAACCTACAGCAGCAGCGATATCACCAGCGTAAACTGTTGAAATCTCTTCACGGCTGTTAGCGTGCATTTGTAGGATACGACCTACACGCTCACGCTTACCTTTAGTTGAGTTTTTCACGTATGATCCAGAGTTTAACACACCAGAGTACACACGGAAGAACGTTAACTTACCAACATAAGGATCAGTCATGATTTTGAATGCTAAAGCTGCGAATGGTTCTTCATCGCTAGACTTACGCTCGATAGCTTCATCTGTATCCGGAAGAGTACCTTTAATAGCAGGTACATCTAATGGAGATGGTAGGTAGTCGATAACTGCGTCTAACAGAATTTGAACACCTTTATTTTTGAATGCAGAACCACAGATTACTGGGAAGAATTCTACAGAAGTTGTAGCCTTACGGATACCAGCTTTAAGCTCTTCTACAGTGATTTCTTCACCTTCTAGGTACTTCATCATCATTTCTTCATCAAGCTCAGCTACCGCTTCAATAAGTTTTCCACGGTATTCTTCAGCTAATTCTTTATGCTCTTCAGGAATTTCGACACGCTCGATGTCTGTTCCTAAATCGTTAGCGTACATGTAAGCACACTCTTCAACAAGGTCAATGATACCATTGAACTCATCTTCAGCACCGATTGGTAACTGAATTGGATGTGCGTTTGCTTGTAAACGATCGTGGATTGTTCCTACAGAGTATAAGAAATCTGCACCAATCTTATCCATTTTGTTAACGAATACGATACGAGGTACACCATAAGTAGTAGCCTGACGCCAAACAGTTTCTGTTTGTGGTTCTACACCAGATTGTGCATCAAGTACTGCTACTGCGCCATCAAGTACGCGTAAAGAACGTTCTACTTCTACTGTGAAATCTACGTGTCCTGGAGTGTCAATGATATTTACACGGTGACCTTTCCATTGTGCTGTAGTTGCAGCAGAAGTAATTGTGATACCACGTTCTTGCTCTTGCTCCATCCAGTCCATCTGAGATGCACCTTCATGAGTTTCACCGATTTTATGAATACGTCCTGTGTAATACAGAATACGCTCAGTTGCTGTTGTTTTACCAGCATCGATGTGAGCCATGATACCAATATTACGAGTGTTTTCTAAAGAGAACTCTCTAGTCATTTGGTGTCTTGCTCCTTCCATATATGGATTGGATTATTTTATTTTAAGTAGCAAAAAAGCCACTTTATATTGTTACATATGCCAGTGTCCAGTACCCTCATTATGTAAAACGAGCGCCCAACGAAAGGGAGAGGCATTCTCCCTCTCCACACTTCCATAAGCGACAAATAAAGCGGTTTATGCTTACATTTATTTTACGTTGAATCCTACCAACGGTAATGAGCAAATGCTTTGTTAGCTTCTGCCATTTTATGAGTGTCTTCACGTTTCTTAACAGATGCACCAGCGTTGTTAGCTGCATCTAAGATTTCGTAAGCTAGACGCTCTTCCATAGTTTTTTCACCACGAAGACGAGCATAGTTTACTAACCAGCGAAGACCTAAAGTTGTACGGCGTTCTGGACGAACCTCAACTGGAACTTGGTAGTTAGCACCACCAACACGACGAGCGCGTACTTCAAGAACAGGCATGATGTTCTTAAGAGCTTGCTCGAATACTTCCATTGGTTCTTTATCTGAACGTTCACGAACGATATCGAAAGCGTTATAAAGAATTGTTTGAGATTTACCTTTTTTACCGTCAACCATCATTTTGTTGATTAGGCGTGTTACAAGTTTAGAATTGTACATTGGATCTGGTAACACGTCACGTTTCGCAACAGGTCCTTTACGAGGCATATTGAGTTCCTCCTTTCATTATAAGTTTATTATTTTTTAGCAGGTTTTGGTCGCTTAGTACCATATTTAGAACGTCCTTGCATACGTTTGTCAACACCAGCTGTATCAAGCGCACCACGAACGATGTGGTAACGTACCCCTGGTAAATCCTTTACTCGACCACCGCGAATTAATACTACGCTATGCTCTTGTAGGTTATGACCGATACCTGGGATGTAAGCTGTAACTTCAATACCGTTTGTTAAACGTACACGAGCGTATTTACGTAACGCTGAGTTCGGTTTCTTCGGAGTCATTGTACCAACACGAGTACACACACCACGTTTTTGAGGTGCAGAGATATCAGTTGATTTTTTCTTTAAAGAATTAAAACCTTTGTTTAACGCAGGTGATTTAGACTTCCATACTTTATCAGTACGACCATTTCTCACTAATTGGTTAATAGTAGGCATTTGATTATCCTCCCTTCGCATGTTTGTATGACCACATATCCAGGTGGTTCATTATTAGTTGAAAACAAAGTTTTTGCAAGGAAGAGCAAATGCTCTCTCCTCACAAAAACAGTTTTAACTTATTATTCCTATTGCTGAAGCTCCCACTTGAATCCCCGAAACTTTTCCAAGCTTACGAACTGATTCAACTTTGGTTATGGGTATGTTATGTTGCAAGGCAGTACGAATGATAACATGGGTTAACCGCACATCAGCATCTTCCGCAATAACAACTTCTTTAACTATACCATTTTTGATTGCTTCCAATGTTCGTTTATGACCAACGACTACATTTTCAGCATTTGACACTTTTTGATAAGACATTTAAATATCCTCCAAAGCATCATTCAGGAGCAACCTTGATTATAGTAACATTTTGTCTCATACAATGTCAACTAGGATCAGCTGTTTTTATACAAAATTTACGACGGAAAATTTTACTGTTCCACATAAACTTCATCGTTTTCTACATTCATGTTATCTTGTGTTGTTTTTACAAGATCCACTTTGCGATAACGATTCATACCTGTTCCAGCAGGAACAAGCTTACCGATAATAACATTCTCTTTCAATCCTAGAAGCTCATCGCGTTTACCCTTAATTGCTGCATCTGTTAGAACACGAGTTGTTTCTTGGAATGACGCCGCAGATAAGAACGAATCTGTCTCAAGTGAAGCTTTTGTAATACCAAGTAGAACCGGTCTAGCCGTTGCTGGTTGTTTACCTTTCAGTAACACCTTCGCATTCGCATCAGTAAACTGATGGATATCTAGTAATGTTCCTGGTAATACATCTGTTTCACCCGCATCACTTACACGAACTTTACGTAGCATTTGACGTACCATTACTTCTACGTGTTTGTCACCAATTTCTACCCCTTGCATACGGTATACTTTTTGAACTTCACGTAATAAGTATTCTTGAACTGCTGTAATGTCCGTTACTTTTAGTAATTCCTTCGGATCAATAGAACCTTCTGTTAACTCTTTACCGTGGCTAATTGGCTGTCCTAGAGTTACTTTCAGACGAGCACCGTAAGGAATAGCATACGTACGAGCTTCAACTTCACCCTGTACAACTACTTCTTGGCGATCTTTAACATCGTTGATCGCTGCGATAACACCGTCAATTTCACTGATAACTGCCTGACCCTTCGGATTACGAGCTTCGAAGATCTCTTGGATACGAGGTAAACCTTGTGTGATATCATCTCCGGCAACCCCACCTGTATGGAACGTACGCATCGTTAACTGTGTACCTGGCTCACCGATAGATTGAGCTGCGATAATACCTACCGCTTCTCCTACTTCTACGTCTGTACCAGTTGCTAAGTTACGACCGTAACACTTCTTACATACACCATGGCGAGTATTACACGTAAACGCTGAACGAATGTTTACAGTTTCAACACCCGACTTTTCAACGATATGAGCAATATCTTCAGTAATTAATTGATTTTCAACAACTAATACTTCACCTGTTTCAGGATGTTTTACAGTTTTTCTTGCAAAACGTCCAACAAGACGATCATATAGTGACTCAATAACTTCATTACCCTCTTTAATCGCACCAATTAGTAAACCGCGATCTGTTCCACAATCATCTTGACGAACAATTACATCTTGTGCAACGTCTACAAGACGACGTGTTAAGTAACCAGAATCGGCAGTTTTAAGTGCTGTATCGGCAAGACCTTTACGCGCACCATGCGTAGAGATGAAGTACTCAAGTACTGTTAAACCTTCACGGAAACTCGATTTGATCGGAAGCTCAATGATACGACCAGATGGATTGGCCATCAGACCACGCATACCAGCAAGCTGAGTAAAGTTCGATGCGTTACCACGGGCACCGGAATCACTCATCATGAAGATTGGGTTGCGTTTATTCAAGGATTTCATCAGCTTTCCTTGGATAACATCTTTTGCATTACTCCAAATAGAGATAACGCGATCGTAACGTTCTTCTTCCGTGATTAAACCGCGACGGAATTGTTTAATTACATTATCTACTTTTGCTTGTGCTTCATGGAGAATTTCATCTTTTTCACCTAATACAAGAATATCTGATACCCCAACTGTAATACCAGCTTTTGTAGAGTATTTAAATCCTAAGTTTTTCATACGGTCAAGCATGCGAGACGTTTCTGTAATTTGGAAACGTTTGAATACTTCCGCAATAATATTACCAAGGATTTTCTTGCTAAATGGTGCCACTTCTTCGCGACTAGCAATAATTTCTTTAATGTTCGCACCTTTTTCAACGAAATATTCCGCTGGTGTTTCTTTTTCAAGGTTTGAGTTTGTTGGTTCATTAATATAAGGGAACGACTCTGGTAAGATTTCGTTAAATATTAATTTACCAACTGTTGTTAATAGAAGCTTACTCTTTTGCTCTTCAGTAAACGTTACATTATTTACCGAACTCGCAGCAACTGCAACACGTGTGTGCAGATGTACATATCCATTTTGGTATGCAAGTATTGCTTCGTTTGCATCTTTGAAGACCATACCTTCACCGATTGCACCCTCGCGCTCAAGTGTTAAGTAATAGTTACCTAATACCATATCCTGAGATGGAGTAACAACTGGTTTTCCGTCTTTTGGATTCAAGATGTTTTGTGCCGCTAACATAAGGATACGAGCTTCTGCTTGTGCCTCTGATGATAACGGAACGTGAACCGCCATTTGGTCACCGTCAAAGTCCGCGTTGTATGCAGTACATACAAGTGGGTGAAGACGGATTGCACGACCTTCTACTAGTGTAGGTTCAAACGCCTGGATACCAAGACGGTGAAGTGTTGGTGCGCGGTTTAGAAGTACTGGATGCTCTTTGATCACAGATTCTAAAACGTCCCAAACTTCAGGGTGTACACGCTCGATTTTACGTTTAGCACTCTTAATGTTGTGTGCTAATCCTTTTCCAACTAACTCTTTCATAACGAAAGGTTTAAACAATTCAAGTGCCATTTCTTTCGGCAATCCACATTGGTACATCTTTAAGTTCGGTCCTACAACGATTACAGAACGGCCAGAGTAGTCAACACGTTTACCTAATAAGTTTTGACGGAAACGTCCTTGTTTACCTTTAAGCATGTGAGATAGTGATTTTAATGGACGGTTACCTGGTCCAGTAACTGGACGGCCACGGCGACCATTATCGATTAATGCGTCTACAGCTTCTTGTAACATACGTTTTTCGTTTTGAACGATAATGCTTGGTGCACCTAAGTCCAATAGACGTTTTAAACGGTTGTTACGGTTAATTACACGACGATATAAGTCGTTTAAGTCAGAAGTAGCAAAACGTCCACCATCTAACTGTACCATTGGGCGTAGTTCTGGTGGGATAACTGGAAGAACCTCTAAGATCATCCAAGATGGGTGATTTCCAGAGTTACGGAATGCTTCTAATACTTCTAGACGTTTAATAGCACGAGTACGGCGTTGTCCTTGTGCTGTTTTTAATTCTTCTTTTAAGAAGTCTACTTCTTTATCTAAATCGATGTCTTGCAGTAATTTTTTAATCGCTTCTGCACCCATAGCAGCATGGAATGTACTGCCATATCGATCACGATATGCACGGTATTCTTTTTCAGAAAGTAATTGCTTCTTATCAAGTGGTGTATCTCCACTTTCTGTTACAACATAAGAAGCGAAATAAATTACTTCTTCAAGCGCGCGAGGGGACATGTCTAAGACAAGTCCCATGCGGCTCGGGATACCTTTGAAATACCAAATATGAGATACAGGAGCAGCTAATTCGATATGACCCATACGTTCACGACGAACTTTTGCACGCGTTACTTCAACGCCACATCGATCACAAACTACACCTTTATAACGTACACGTTTATATTTCCCGCAATGACATTCCCAGTCCTTTTGTGGTCCGAAAATACGCTCACAGAACAAGCCATCTTTTTCAGGCTTTAACGTACGATAGTTAATTGTTTCTGGTTTCTTAACTTCACCGTATGACCAAGAACGAATCTTGTCAGGTGAAGCAAGTCCAATCTTCATATATTCAAAGTTATTTACATCTATCAAGGGGCCTACCTCCCTTTTAGTCTACAGGTTATCCCAATTATTCCTTAGTTGTCTCAACTTCAACATTCAATTTATCTGCTGATTGATGATCATCGTCATCTTCCGTATCACGCATTTCAATTTCTGTATCGTTGATAGACATCATTTTAACGTCCATACCTAAACTTTGCAGTTCTTTAATCAATACTTTGAATGATTCAGGAACGCCTGGTTCTGGAACATTTTCACCTTTAACAATTGCTTCATACGTCTTAACACGTCCAATAACATCATCAGACTTCACTGTTAAGATTTCTTGAAGAGTATAAGCAGCACCATAAGCTTCAAGTGCCCAAACCTCCATCTCACCAAAACGCTGTCCACCGAACTGAGCTTTACCTCCAAGAGGTTGCTGCGTTACAAGTGAGTATGGTCCAGTAGAACGAGCATGAAGTTTATCGTCAACCATGTGCGCAAGTTTGATCATATACATGACACCAACAGATACACGGTTATCGAATGGCTCACCAGTACGTCCGTCATACAGGATTGTTTTCGCGTCATTTGCCATACCAGCTTCTTCAATTGTGCCCCATACATCTTCCTCACGAGCACCATCGAATACCGGTGTTGCAATGTGAATACCAAGGTATCTTGCCGCCATACCAAGATGAAGCTCTAATACCTGACCGATATTCATACGAGATGGTACCCCTAATGGGTTTAACATGATATCGATTGGCGTACCATCTGGTAAGTAAGGCATATCTTCTTCCGGTAAAATACGGGAGATAACACCTTTGTTACCATGACGACCAGCCATTTTGTCACCTTCAGAAATTTTACGCTTTTGAACGATATATGCACGTACAAGTTGATTCACGCCTGGTGGCAATTCATCGCCATCTTCACGGTTAAACACTTTTACGTCTAAGATAATACCGCCACCACCGTGTGGTACACGTAGTGATGTATCACGTACTTCACGTGCTTTTTCACCGAAGATTGCATGTAATAGACGTTCTTCTGCCGTTAATTCTGTTACACCTTTTGGCGTTACTTTACCAACAAGTAGATCTCCATCTTTTACTTCAGCACCGACGCGAATAATACCGCGCTCGTCAAGATTACGAAGTGCATCTTCTCCAACATTCGGGATATCACGTGTAATTTCTTCTGGTCCAAGCTTCGTATCACGAGCTTCTGATTCATATTCTTCAATATGGATAGAAGTGTACACATCATCTTTTACAAGGCGCTCACTCATGATGATCGCATCCTCATAGTTATAACCGTCCCATGTCATAAAGCCAACAAGCACGTTACGTCCAAGCGCCAGTTCACCTAGTTCCATAGAAGGACCATCCGCAAGGATTTCACCTTTTACAACTTGGTCTCCAACACTTACGATTGGACGTTGGTTGTAGCAAGTTCCTTGGTTAGAACGAATGAATTTTTGCATTTTGTAGCGATCTAAGTCGCCTTTTACTGTTTGACCGTCAACGTCTACATAGCGACGTACCCAAACTTCACGTGCTTCTACGCGCTCAACAACACCAGGCTGTTTACAGATTACTGCAGCACCTGAGTCTTTTGCTGATACGTACTCCATACCTGTACCTACAATCGGAGATTCCGGATTTATTAACGGAACCGCCTGACGTTGCATGTTCGCTCCCATAAGTGCGCGGTTAGAGTCATCGTTTTCTAAGAACGGAATACAAGCTGTCGCTGCCGACACTACTTGTTTTGGAGATACATCCATGTAGTCGATGCGTTCTTTATTTGTGACAATGTTTTCACCACGGAAACGAGCTACGATATCTTCATCAAGGAATTCCCCTACTTCAGATAATTTCATATTCGCTTGGGCTACAACATAGTTATCTTCTTCATCTGCTGTTAAATAATCAACCTGCCCTGTTACAAGACCAGTTTCTGGGTCAACACGACGGTATGGCGTTTCAATGAAACCAAACTCATTTACTTTCGCAAACGAAGATAATGAGTTAATCAAACCGATGTTTGGTCCCTCTGGCGTTTCAATTGGACACATACGACCATAGTGAGAGTAGTGAACGTCACGTACTTCAAAGCCTGCGCGCTCACGCGTTAAACCACCGGGTCCTAATGCAGATAGTCTTCGTTTGTGAGTTAACTCTGCTAATGGGTTTGTTTGATCCATGAACTGAGATAACTGAGAACTTCCGAAGAACTCTTTAATAGATGCAATAACCGGGCGAATGTTAATTAACGCTTGTGGTGTAATTGCATTTGTATCTTGAATCGACATTCTCTCACGAACAACACGTTCCATACGAGAAAGACCGATACGGAATTGGTTTTGTAGTAACTCTCCTACAGAACGCAGACGACGATTTCCTAAGTGGTCAATATCATCTGTATCCCCTACTTTATATAGCAAGTTAAAGAAGTAGCTAATAGAAGCAAGAATATCACCTGGTGTGATGTGTTTTATATCACGAGTAATATTTGCATTCCCAATTACGTTTATAGATCGTTCGCCTTCTGATTCTGGAGCATAAATCTTAATAGATTGCAGCTCAACATCGCCTGCTACCACTCCACCCATTGGTTTCGCTGTTTTGAATCCAATGTTTTTCTCTAAGTAAGGTAGAATGCGATCCAGTGTACGACGATCTAAGACTGTTCCTTCTGCCGCTAAAATTTCACCAGTTTCTGGATCCACCAGTGTTTCAGCTAAACGTTGGTTAAACAATCTGTTTTTAATGTGTAGCTTTTTGTTGATCTTATAGCGACCTACATTTGCTAAATCGTAGCGCTTTGGATCAAAGAAACGAGACACAAGTAAGCTCTTTGCATTTTCTACTGTTGGTGGTTCACCAGGGCGTAGACGCTCATAAATTTCAAGCAATGCTTTCTCTGTGCTATCTGTGTTGTCTTTTTCTAACGTATTGCTTAAGTATTCGTTATCACCTAAAAGCTCGGTGATTTCTTGATCAGAGCCAAACCCTAATGCGCGTAACAAA
Source organism: Bacillus sp. FSL P2-0099 (assembly GCF_038007445.1). NCBI lineage: Bacteria > Bacillati > Bacillota > Bacilli > Caryophanales > Bacillaceae > Bacillus > Bacillus sp. FSL P2-0099. The sequence continues at coordinate 114,485 of NZ_JBBOXE010000001.1, read as the reverse complement.
ACAGTTACAGGAAGTTTACGCGTACGGTCAATACGCACATATACAACATCCTTAGCATCTGTTTCATACTCTAACCAAGCTCCGCGGTTTGGAATTACAGTAGCAGTAAAACCACGTTTTCCGTTTTTATCCACTTTGCCACTATAGTATACGCTTGGAGAGCGAACTAACTGGGAAACGATAACACGTTCTGCACCGTTAATTACGAATGTTCCAGTCTCTGTCATGAGTGGGAAATCTCCCATGAACACATCTTGTTCTTTTACTTCACCAGTTTCCTTGTTGATTAGACGCACTTTTACACGAAGTGGTGCTGCATACGTCACATCACGCTCTTTGCATTCTTCTACAGAGTATTTAGGTTCACCCAAGCTGTAGTCGATAAATTCAAGCGATAGATTTCCCGTAAAGTCTTCGATCGGAGAAATGTCTTGGAACATTTCTCGCAAACCCTCATCAAGAAACCACTGATAAGAAGAGGTTTGAATTTCGATAAGATTTGGTAACTCTAATACTTCACTAATACGGGCATAACTTCTTCGTTGGCGGTGGCGTCCGTATTGAACTAGTTGACCTGTCAACTGCTTCACCCCTCAAATCATGAGTATTATAAATGCACAAAAAAATTTGTGCAAAATCACAAATAAATACAACTACTGCTATTAGCGTAGTTTTTTTCTCTTAAAGATAGATACGTTGAGTCTTTCTACCTGCTCAAAAAAGAAAAATGGCTTCTATAAGAAAACCATCATTCTGTTTCATAATCTGCTGATTTTACTATCTTTTCCAAGAGAAGCAAAAATATACATCTTTCTCAACGCAGAAAATCATATATTGGCATTGTATAATGTTAACATAGCCAAAAATAACCGTCAACGCTTTTTTGATTTTATGATATAATATCCTTTTTTCTTTTCTACAACTTCAACTTCAGAAAATACTTCTTCTAGTTTTTTCATCGCAGATGGCGCACCTTGTTTCTTTTGAATAACAATCCACAATTCTCCACCTGAAACTAAATACTCCACAGCCTTTTCTAAAATCTCATGCACGATATCTTTACCAGCACGAATTGGAGGATTAGATAGAATAACAGCATACTTGCCATCTACATTTTCATAGACACTACTTTGCAAAATACGTATATTTTCAATTCTGTTATTAGCGGCATTTTCTTTTGCAAGTCCCAAGGCCCTTTCATTCACATCCACCATGTGAATTTCACGATTTTGAAACTCTTTCGCTAACGACAAACCGATTGGACCGTACCCACATCCTACGTCTAACACATTACCTTTAACATCTGGCATTTGAAACGCTTCAATTAAAAGACGAGAACCAAAGTCCACTTCGTTTTTCGAGAACACCCCATGGTCAGATAAAAAAGTAAATCGAGATTCACGAAGTGTAACTTCCCATCGTTTACGATCACTTTTACTAGAAGGGTCGTTAGAAAAATAATGGTCTGCCATATGGCCACCTCTTTTCTTTACAGTTAAAAAAAAAGCTCGCATAAGAGCGAGCTTTTTTTAAAGCACCAAAAGTTAATTACTTAACTTCTACAGCAGCGCCAACTTCTTCAAGTTTAGCTTTCATTTCTTCAGCTTCCTCTTTAGTAACGCCTTCTTTGATTGCTTTTGGAGTGTTGTCAACTAATTCTTTAGCTTCTTTTAAGCCAAGACCAGTGATTTCACGTACAGCTTTGATAACTTTGATTTTTTGAGCGCCAGCACTTGCAAGTACTACGTCAAATTCAGTTTGCTCAGCAGCAGCTTCACCAGCGCCACCAGCTACAGCTACAGGAGCAGCAGCAGTTACGCCGAATTCTTCCTCGATAGCTTTTACTAAGTCGTTAAGTTCTAATACAGTCATAGATTTAACTGCTTCAATGATTTGTTCTTTAGTCATTGTAAATATCCTCCCTTAAATAGGTTTGTATTGTTTTATAGATAACAAGTAATTATCTTTTAAAAAATTAAGCGCCTTGCTCTTCCTTTTGATCTGCAACTGCTTTAGTAGCAAGTGCAAGGTTACGGATTGGAGCTTGAAGAACGCTAAGAAGCATAGAAAGTAAGCCTTCACGTGATGGAAGAGTAGCGATAGCTTTAACCTCATCAAGTGTTACAAGTTTACCTTCGATTACGCCCGCTTTAATTTCTAAAGCTTCATGATTTTTAGCGAAGTCGTTTAATACTTTCGCAGGAGCAACTACATCCTCGTTACTGAACGCGATTGCGTTTGGTCCTGTTAAGAATTCGTTTAACTCAGCCATTTCAGCAGACTCTGCAGCACGACGAGTTAAAGAGTTTTTGTAAACTTTGAACTCAACGCCAGCTTCACGTAAATTTTTACGTAATTCTGTTGCTTCAGAAACTGTTAAACCACGGTAGTCAACAACAATTGTAGATTTACTCGCGCGAAGTTTTTCAGCGATTTCAGTTACAACTTGTTGTTTAGTTTCGATTACTTTGCTCATGTTATTACACCTCCTGTAGATTATATAGAAGATGTACCGAAAGTGCACTAAAAACCTCCATGCCCAACTTGTAGACATGGAGGCATATAGTCACAGAAAAAAGATTCCGCTTCGTATATTAACACCTAGGTAGGAAATTAAGTCGAATCGACTCCTACTGTCTACGGTACACTATTAAAATTCACAACATAAATGATTATATTAAAACTTCTTTATGAAGTCAACTTCCAATTTTTACGCAAGTGTAGAAACGTCTACGCGTACGCCAGGTCCCATTGTAGAAGCAACAGTTGCGTTCTTCATGTAAGTACCTTTTGCAGCAGCTGGCTTAGCTTTTTGTAGCGTGTCAGCAATTGTTTTGAAGTTTTCTACTAATTTAGCATCTTCGAAAGATACTTTACCGATTGGAACGTGGATGTTACCAGCTTTATCAACGCGGTATTCAACTTTACCAGCTTTGATTTCGTTAACAGCTTTAGTTACATCGAAAGTAACTGTTCCAGTTTTAGGGTTTGGCATTAAACCTTTAGGTCCTAATACACGACCAAGTTTACCAACTTCACCCATCATGTCAGGAGTTGCTACTACTACATCGAAATCAAACCAACCTTTTTGGATTTTACCGATGTAATCAGCATCGCCTACGAATTCAGCGCCAGCAGCTTCAGCTTCTTTTGCTTTTTCGCCTTTAGCGAATACTAATACACGTTGTACTTTACCAGTACCGTGTGGAAGAACAACTGCACCACGAATTTGTTGGTCAGCTTTCTTAGGGTCAACACCTAAACGGAATGCAGCTTCTACAGTTGCATCAAATTTAGCTGTGTTTGTTTTCTTTACTAATTCTACTGCTTCTGTTGCAGAGTAAGCAGATGCACGATCAACAAGCTTCGCAGCTTCAACGTACTTTTTACCTCTTTTAGCCATGTTTGTTTCCTCCTTGAATGTGGTTTTAGCGGAATAACCTCCCACGTTTACGCCTTCATTCCGGGAACCCCCGAGGATGTGCGCCCATCCATTTATTTAAAAATGATGATCATTTACGATAATAAAGGTTGCGAATTGGAATTCCAGACCCGCAACCTTTTTTACAAAAAACAAATCGAATTAGTCTTCGATAACGATGCCCATACTGCGCGCAGTACCTTCAACCATACGCATTGCAGCTTCTACGCTAGCAGCGTTTAGGTCAGGCATTTTAGTTTCAGCGATTTCGCGTACTTTATCACGCTTAACAGTTGCCACTTTATTACGATTTGGTTCACCAGAACCAGACTCAATACCAGCTACTTTCTTAAGAAGAACAGCAGCAGGAGGAGTTTTAGTAATGAAAGTGAATGAACGGTCCTCAAATACCGTAATTTCAACAGGGATGATAAGACCAGCTTGATCAGCTGTACGAGCGTTAAACTCTTTACAGAAGCCCATGATGTTAACACCTGCTTGTCCTAATGCTGGACCAACCGGCGGAGCTGGATTAGCTTTACCTGCAGGAATCTGAAGTTTTACCATTTTAATTACCTTTTTAGCCACGAGACACACCTCCTTAAGTCCGTGATGTGGTCAATTGGGCAGTGATTTGCCCTCCCACTTCATATTTTATCATAATGATAAAATCTTTTTCAAAAAACGTCTCCGTTACCGAAGACGTACTGACTTAAAAGATATTATCACTTTTTACAATTCATTTCAAGTTTCATTTTATAATTTTTCAATTTGATGGAAATCAAGTTCAACCGGAGTCTCGCGACCGAACATGTCTACAAGCACGCTAACTTTTTTCTTTTCCACATCAATTTCTTCAATCGCACCTGTATAATCCGCGAATGGCCCCTCATTTACACGCACTGTTTCATGAAGTTCAAATTCGAAATCAACCACTTCATTGTCCATTCCCATATGCTTCATGATGGTAACAACTTCCTCTTCTAATAGAGGCGATGGTTTAGATCCTGAACCAGAAGAACCGACAAAGCCTGTTACACCTGGCGTATTACGAACAACATACCAAGAATCATCAGTCATGATTAGTTCTACTAATACGTAACCTGGGAACACTTTTCTTTTCGTTATTTTTTCTTTACCATTTTTCATTTCTACTTCTACTTCTTCCGGGACAACAACACGGAAAATTTTATCTTGCATACCCATTGATTCTACACGTTTCTCTAGGTTTGCTTTTACTTTATTTTCATATCCAGAATAAGTATGGACAACATACCAACTTTTTTCCATTCATTTAGGACGAGCGTCCTTCCCTCCCTGACGTACATTTTTTTGCGCAAATGAAAAAACCCGTTCACCGGGCTTTTACACAGTTCTTATAAATAACATTATATCATGGATAAGTGCTTCTTATTCAAGAATTAACCAAGAATTAACCGAATTAAAGAAGAAATGCCCATATCAACCACTGCGAAGAAAATCGCAAAGAACACAACTGTCGCGATAACAGTCGTTGTTGATCGGAGTAATTCATCTTTTTTAGGCCAACTTACTTTTTTCATTTCGCGACCTACATCGCCGAAAAAGTTCGTTAAACGCATCTACGGGACCTCCAGTTTATTATTTCAATTATTTATTTTGTTTCTTTGTGAACTGTATGCTTATTGCATGTTTTACAAAACTTCTTTATCTCAAGTCGCTCTACTGAGCTCGTATCTTTCATCGTAGAGTAGTTTCGATTTTTACACTCTTCACATGAGAGTACAACTTTTTTCCTCATTAGTTACACCAACCTTGTAACATTGTCCCTAAAAATGTATCATACAACAAAAGACAATGTCAATGTCATGACTTTCACTCTCTTAACAAAAAGAAAACAGGTGAATTATTTTACACCTGCGTCACTTGCTATGAATTTAAAGTTGTGCTCTCTCTCATCTCCATATATCTTTCTAATTTCCTTTTTACACGCTGCAATGCGTTATCAATAGATTTCACGTGCCTGTTTAACTGTTCTGAAATTTCTTGATAGGAACGACCATCTAAGTATAAAGAGAGCACTTTTCTTTCTAAATCGCTTAATAATTCAGATATTTTAGATTCTATGTCTGTATATTCTTCCTGACTTATAATCATCTCTTCTGGATCAGTTACTTTCGATTCCGAAATAACATCTAATAATGTTCGATCAGATTCCTCATCGTAAATTGGCTTATCTAAAGACACATACGAATTTAACGGAATATGTTTTTGCCTTGTTGCTGTTTTAATAGCGGTAATAATTTGTCGAGTGATACACAGTTCAGCAAATGCTTTGAACGAAGACAGCTTGTCCCCTTTATAATCACGAATAGCTTTAAACAATCCAATCATGCCTTCTTGAACAATATCTTCTCGATCGGCACCCACTAAGAAATAAGATCTTGATTTCGCGCGAACAAAGTTCTTATATTTGTGAATTAAATATTCTAGAGCGTCAGTATTACCTTTTCGAACTAACTCAACGATTGCCTCATCCTCTAAATCACGAAATGTAACGTCGCCTACACTTACGAAGCCTGCTTCCACCCTGATCCCTCCGACCGCTATATATTTAGCAATATTATACAGTAAAAAGATAAAGAGCGTCAATGCTTCAACGCTCTCCTCTTCTTAATTTTTCTAATTTTTCTGTAATATCTTCACTAAATATCTTTCGCATGGCGGGTTGCTTTTCTTTCGTGTCTTTTGTACACCTTCTTACTTGTTGTTCCATCGCTTGCACTTCTAACTCTAATTCACGCGCAGATTTTCGAAGTGCACCTTGCGCAAATATAATCCACTGCTCCGTATAATCCGAAGTTGCAACGTATATTTGTGTATTTATATTTCTAAGCTCAATCGCAAGTTGTTCTATCTTTTCATCTGCAGTTTGATTTTTTCTCGTGAATATTACTTCCACCCGTGATTGTTTCATCTTTTTTTCAATACCATAGACTGTATAGGCATCAAAGACAATCATTACCTTTGTGCCTGTATACCCTTGATAATTCGCCATCTTATCAATAAGTGCGTCTCTTGATGACTGTAAATCTACATCCCGCAGTTTCTTCAAGTCTCCCCAAGCCCCGATAATGTTGTAACCGTCAACGATTAAAATATCGTTCATTTTTTATTTACCAATTTCGTGACGTTTACGATATACCTCATACATTAACAAACTTGCGGCTACTGAAGCATTTAAGGATGTAACTTTACCGACCATCGGTAAAGTAATTAGGAAATCACACTTTTCACCAATAATACGACTCATACCTTTTCCTTCACTACCAATTACTAGTCCGATTGGCATATTACCATCTAAATTACGGTAATCTGTTTTCCCTTTGGCATCTGTACCAGCAATCCAAAGTCCACGTTCTTTTAATTCATCAATTGTACGCGATAAATTTGTTACACGTGCAACAGGAATATATTCAATTGCCCCAGTCGACGCTTTCGCAACTGACGCTGTAAGCCCCACCGCTCTTCTTTTTGGAATAATAACCCCATGAGCCCCTGTTGCATCCGCAGTACGCATAATAGAGCCTAAGTTATGCGGGTCTTCAATTTCATCTAAAATTAAGAAGAACGGATCTTCATTGCGTTTTTCTGCTAATTTAAACAAATCCTCTAACTCAGCATATTGATATGCAGCTACTTGAGCAATTACACCTTGATGATTACCCTCAACCAATTGATCTAATTTTTTCTTTGGTGCGTGTTGCAAAATAACCTTATTCTCTTTTGCTAATGCTAGTACAATTTGCACTTGTCCTTTGGCAGCACCTTCCGCTACCAAAATTTTATTAATATCTCTCCCCGCTCTTAAAGCTTCAATTACAGGGTTACGTCCGATAATATATTCACTACTCATGATGATGTGCTCCCTTCCTTTTCTTCCAAAACGTCAATCGCCTTATATACAATCTCGTCCAATCTTTCACGATTATTCAACAAGTGATGATAACCGATTAGCGCTTCAAAGGCTGTACTATGTCGATATGTTTGTACATCTGTATTTTTTGGAACAGTACCCGAATTCGCATTACGCCCTCTTCTTAATACCGCCTCTTCCTCTTCTGTCAAAAATGCCGTTTCTAATAAATGATAAACAACTTTCGCCTGTGCTTTTGCCGAAACAAAGCCCGTCCCTAAGCGATGTAATTGATTAGGGCGAACTGTCCCCTTTTGAAGGAGGTGATAGCGGATATATTGCTCATATACCGCATCACCCATATATGCTAAAGCTAAGCTGTTCAATTGCTTTGCATCAATCATTCTTATCCTCTTTTCCATCTTGTACCTTGAGCGGTATCTTCTAAAATAATATTACGTCCTTTTAAATCATCGCGAATTTGATCAGATAGTGCGAAGTCACGATTTTGACGAGCTTCAATACGCTTTTGGATTAGTGCTTCAATTTCTTCATCAAGCAACTCTTCTTGTGCTAATTCTAATCCTAAAATACTAAATAATGTTTCAAGTTGTTTTACATACGCTTCAATTACAACTTTAGAAGTATGTTCTTCTAACAAATATTGATTTGCGTGATTTGCTACGTTATATAATTCAGTAATCGCATTAGCCGTATTGAAATCATCATCCATCGCTTCTTCGAATGCAACCTGGAACTTTTCCATTTCAGCTAACCATTTTTCATTATGGTCCGTTAAATCCGTACTACTTTCCATACGATGCTTTAAGTTACCGTAAGCTGTTTTAATTCTTTCTAGTCCATTATTAGTACTTTGCAATAAATCCTCGCTAAAGTTAATTGGGTGACGGTAATGTACCGATAGCATAAAGAACCTGATTAACTGTGGATCATATTGTTTAATGATATCGTGAACTAAAATGAAGTTTCCAAGCGACTTAGACATCTTCTCGTTATTAATATTAATATATCCGTTATGCATCCAATAACGCGCAAATGTTTTTCCAGTCAACGCCTCAGACTGCGCAATTTCATTTTCATGATGAGGAAATGCTAAATCTTGACCACCAGCATGAATATCAATTGTATCCCCTAAATATTTACGCGCCATTGCTGAGCATTCAATATGCCACCCTGGGCGTCCTTTCCCCCAAGGGCTTTCCCAGAAGATTTCTCCTTCTTTCGCAGCTTTCCATAAAGCAAAATCAAGAGGGTCTTGTTTCTTTTCTCCTACTTCAATACGTGCACCGTGACGTAAGTCTGCAATCGGTTGATGTGATAATTTACCGTAACCTTCGAATTCTTTCGTTTTAAAGTACACATCACCTTCTGATTCATATGCATACCCTTTATTCACAAGTTCTTGAATAAATTCAATAATGATATCCATATTTTCCGTTACACGTGGATGAACCGTTGCATGTTTGCAACCTAGTGCCGTTACATCTTCAAAGTAAGCTTCAACAAAACGATCTGCAATTGTTGGCACATCTTCACCTAATTCGTTTGCCGCCTTAATTAATTTATCATCCACGTCAGTAAAGTTAGATACATACTGCACATCATATCCTTTATATTCTAAGTAACGGCGTACTGTATCAAACACCATAGGTGGTCTTGCATTCCCAATGTGAATGTAGTTATACACTGTAGGTCCGCACACATACATCTTTACCTTATTTTCTTCTAATGGCATAAACTCTTCTTTTTGACGCGTTAACGTATTATAAATGTGAATAGTCATTTTTATCCTTCCTTCCTACCTTTACTTCAAGTTGCTTTCTCAATTTATCAAGTTCTACTTCCATAACCTTTAATTTATCAAAAATCGGATCCGGAAGATCAGAATGATTTAATTCTTGACCAATCTTTACTCCATTTTGAATAACGACTCGGCCAGGTATACCTACAACTGTAGAATGCGCAGGAACTTCCTTTAACACGACAGATCCTGCTCCAATTTTAGAATTCTCTCCAATAGTAATAGAACCTAGTACTTTAGCACCTGTTGCAATTAATACATTATCCTGAATTGTAGGGTGCCTCTTTCCTTTTTCTTTACCTGTACCACCTAATGTGACACCTTGATAAATTGTTACGTTTTCGCCAATTTCACACGTTTCTCCAATTACAACCCCCATTCCATGATCAATGAAAAAACGACGACCAATAGTTGCTCCTGGATGAATCTCAATGCCAGTAAAAAAACGGCTAACTTGCGAAATCCAACGTGCCATAAAGAAAAAATTCCTTTTATAAAAAGCATGTGCAATTCGATGGGCCCAAACTGCATGTAATCCAGAGTAAGTTAAAATGACTTCGAAATAACTTCTTGCCGCTGGATCCTGTTCAAAAACGACTTCAATATCTTCCCGAAGCCTCTTAAACATCGATGTTCCCTCCCCTTTATGGGCTGCTTTTTTCGAGTGAACTAACTCCCCACTTCCCCCTAAATCTTTATACAAGGGGATAAAACTTATACTCACACCATTTACATGGTATAAAAAAAAGACGCCTCTGTCATATAGACAGAGACGCCTTTTAAGCGCGGTTCCACTCTGTTTAGGCTAAAGAAGCCTCAAACTCATCCATGATAACGGTTTACACCGCTTCTGTTTACTTTGCGCCCTAAGACGTTCCGCGAAATACTTCGCTGTTCAACAGAAGACTCGAAGGGGCATTTCAAAAATCCGCTTATAAACCACTTCCAGCCTAAGGGTGGTTCTCTCTGTAAAAAGCCTGATTTTTTACTTCTCCTTCTCGTCGCTTTTCCTTATTAGATTTTAGATATACTTATTATATTGCTAAACCTAGAAAATGTTAACCAATTACTTTTTGAATACGATTTAAAACTTTTTCTTTTCCAAGAAGAGCAATAGCGTTAGGAAGCTCTGGACCATGTGTTTGTCCAGTAGTAGCAACACGGATTGGCATAAATAGGTTTTTACCTTTATGTCCTGTTTCTTTTTGAACTGCTTTAATAGCCGCCTTAACTGCCGCTGGCTCCATTGCTTCTAAAGCTTCTAATTGATCGGCAAATGCACGAAGTACTTCAGGTACTTGTTCACCTTTCAATACTTCTTGTCCCTCTTCTTCATGATCAACATGATCTTTAAAGAACATTTCAGAAAGCTCTACAATTTCAGCTCCAAAGCTCATTTGGTCATGATATAAAGCAATTACATCACGAACCCACGCTTGTTCTTGTTCGCTTAAGTTTTCACCTACGCGACCCGCCTTCACTAAATGCGGTAAGCTTAGTTCAACAACCGTATCTAAATCTTGTTTTTTCATATATTGGTTGTTCATCCATTTTAGTTTTTGGGAATCAAATAATGCAGGTGATTTTGATAAACGAGCTGCATCAAACATTTTGATAAACTCATCTTGAGAGAAGACTTCTTCTTCACCTACTGGTGACCAACCTAGTAATGCAATAAAGTTAAAAATTGCTTCTGGAAGATATCCAAGCTCTTTATATTGCTCAATAAATTGAATAATAGATTCGTCACGCTTACTTAGCTTTTTACGGCTTTCGTTTACAATTAAAGTCATATGACCGAACTTCGGGATATCCCAACCGAAAGCTTCATAAATCATCATTTGTTTTGGCGTGTTTGAAATATGATCATCACCACGAAGTACGTGTGTAATCTCCATTAAGTGATCATCTACCGCTACCGCAAAGTTATAAGTTGGAATTCCATCTTTTTTCACGATAACGAAATCACCAAAATCATTTGAATGGAATGCAACTTCATCTTTTACGAGATCTTTAAACGTGTAGTCGCTATCAGCCGGCACACGGAAGCGAATACTTGGAATACGGCCTTCAGCCTCAAATCCTTTAATTTGCTCCTCAGTTAAATCACGGTGGTTTCCTGCATAACGCGGTGTTTCACCACGAGCGATTTGACCTTCACGCTCTGCTTCTAGCTCTTCTTCTGTCATATAACATTTGTAAGCTAAATCACGCTCTAATAAATCTTTATATAATTTTTTATAAATATCTAAACGCTCTGTTTGACGATATGGTCCAAATTCACCATCAACATCAACACCTTCATCCCAGTCCATACCGAGCCATTTCAAGTATTTTAATTGGCTTTCTTCTCCACCAGCAACATTACGTTTCACATCAGTATCTTCAATACGAATAATAAACTTACCATCTTGATGACGAGCAAATAAATAATTAAATAATGCCGTACGCGCATTTCCGATATGTAAGTGTCCTGTTGGACTTGGCGCATAGCGCACTCTCACTTGCTTTTCCATAGTTGGTACACCTTCCAATCTTAATGTCAACACATTCTATAATTGTACACCAAAAAAACGTGATTATCCATCTTACGAATTAAAAACCACTATTTTTTCTGTAATAAAACAACCGCTTGAGAAGCAATCCCTTCTTCTCTACCTGTAAATCCTAATTTTTCTGTTGTTGTTGCCTTTACATTAATATTATCAATAGACGTTTCTAATAGTTCACTAATGCGTTTACGCATGCTTTCAATATGCGGTGCCATTTTTGGCTTTTGGGCAATAATTGTACAATCTAGGTTCCCTAGCTCATAACCTTGTTCACGCACAAATTCCCAAACCTTTTGTAACAATACAGCTGAATCCGCATCTTTAAAGGCAGGATCTGTATCGGGAAAATGTTTTCCAATATCTCCTGCTGCAATTGCTCCTAGACATGCGTCAGCAATCGTATGTAACAATACATCTGCATCCGAGTGACCGATTAATCCTTTTTCATGAGGAATTGTAATTCCACCGATAATTAACGGTCTACCTTCCGCAAATTCATGTACATCAAAACCTTGTCCAATTCGAAACATTCTTTACATCCTCCTCAATCTAAACTACTTTATGAATTCTATATTATATTGCTATCTCTATAAAGAAAAGCCCGGCAACTGCCGAGCTTTTCTTTACTATAATACCATCACTTCTATTTCTTCTGAACATGAAGGAAACTTTCAGCAATTAGTAAATCCTCTGGAGTCGTTACTTTAATATTATAGTAACTCCCCTCTACTACGCCTACTTTCTTCCCTACACGTTCTACGAGACTTGCGTCATCTGTACCAAGAAAACAACTTTGCTTTGCACTTCTATGAGCTTCTAATAAAAGAGGAACAGAAAATCCTTGCGGTGTTTGAACCGCTTTAAGCTGAGAACGTTCTACCGTTTCAACAACAACACCCTGTTCTACTTTCTTAATGGTATCCTTCACTGGCACCGCACAAATGGAAGCACCATATTTCTCTGCTGCAGTTAATACATCTTGCATCATCTTATTCGTTACGAACGGGCGCGCACCATCGTGTACGAGAACATATTCAACACCAATCACATACTGAAGCGCATTATACACACTATCTTGTCTTTCGGCCCCGCCTTGAATAAATTGCACCTGCTTTTCAACCGGGTACTTCTGCATTAACTCCTCAAAATAAGGGCGTTCCTCTTCGTTAATTGCCATGATAATACGTTTACATGCTTTATCTTTTTCAAAAGCACGTAATGTATGCACAATGATAGGTACTCCATTTATAAGTAAGAACAACTTGTTTTTGCCAGCACCCATCCGTTTCCCTTGACCCGCTGCTGGAATAATTAACGTATACATATTAATAATCCTCTACTTATAATGCTTTTTCTAATAATTTACGTTTTGCGAAAATCATACGACCAGCCGATGTTTGCAACACACTTGTAACTAGTACATTAAGTTGCGAACCGACATATTCTCTACCGTCTTCTACTACAATCATCGTGCCATCATCTAAATATGCCACACCTTGATTTTGTTCTTTACCATCTTTCACAACATAAACACTTAATTCTTCGCCAGGGAGTACGACTGGTTTAATTGCATTTGCTAAATCGTTAATGTTTAATACTGTTACTCCTTGTAATTCAGAAACTTTGTTTAAGTTGAAATCATTTGTTACAACAGTTCCACCAGTGATTTTAGCTAACTTTACAAGCTTGCTATCCACCTCTTGGATATCCTCAAAATCGCCTTCATAAATTTCCACCGGAATTGGTAGCTCTTTTTGAATACGATTTAAAATATCTAATCCTCTGCGACCACGATTACGCTTTAAAGCATCAGAAGAATCGGCAATATGCTGAAGCTCTTCTAATACGAATTGTGGAATCACAATTGTTCCTTCTAAAAACTTCGTTTGGCAAATATCCGCAATACGTCCATCAATAATTACACTTGTATCGAGAATTTTCCAATGAGTTGTAGATTTTTCTACCTCTACCTCTTCGTTCTCGCTATTGTTTTTCTTCTTACCTCCACGCTGGGGTAATGTAAATAATCCTAGCAATTCATTTCTCTTTTTAAATCCTACTTGGAATCCTAAATAACCAAGTAAAAGAGTAAAGAACACTTGTAATACTGTACTAATGACTGGAATCGTGAATTCACGAATTGGTATCAAAATTAAATATGCAACAATAAGACCAGAGATCAACCCTAATGTACCAAATAAAACATCCGCTACCGGTGCCTTTACAAGGGCTTCTTCGATATGTTTAATAAGTTGAACAATATAATCCACAAGCCAAAATGTTGTTAAAAATAAAATAATTGCACCAATAATTGCACGAACGTACGATCCCTCAAGCAAAGGAACAGCACCAACGTCCAATACATTAATAACTTTTGGGATTAGAAAAATCCCTAACGCTCCCCCGATCACTAAAAAGAAGAGCTGTACGATCCTTTTTAACATCCAACCACCTCCTACTCATTATTAACCATTGTTTTGCTAATCAAAACGCCGAATGCAAAAGCGGACGTGTTTTTTTGTAAATAGTTTTATTTACCAATATACCATATCATATAACAAAAATGTTCTAGTGTCGTTATATTATGGAATCAATGTAATATTCTTAATTGTGTCTACTCATATAGAGATGCTCTTGAATTCTTTTTAGGCCCTCTCGTATTTTCTTCGCCCTAACTTCCCCAATTCCTTCCACATCATCCAATTCATTAATAGTTGCACGACAAACACCTTGCAATGTTTTAAATCGATTAATTAAATTTTCAATGATAAGTGGTGGAACACGAGAAATTTTGCTTGCGATTCGATATCCCCTCGGTGTCACGCTTTCTTCTAAGCTCATTTGCCCTGGATAGCCGAGCAATTTAACTAAATCGCTATCCTCTAAAAGCTGTGTATTTGCAAGATCTTGTAACTTTTTCAAAATTTGATGGTGATCCTGCGTTTTTTCTTGATAATAATCCTTAATTAATAACGCTGCCTCTGCTTCTAAGTCGGCTAGTAATTCTGTAAGTTGTAAACGAATTAACCTTCCTTCCGTTCCTAACTCATGAATGTAGCTCACTATTTCATTTTTAATACGCAGTACCATTTCAACACTATGTAAAACGTGGACTACCTCGGACATTGTAACGACCTCTTCAAATTCTAGAATGCCCAAATTCGTAATCCCATCATTCCATACAGCTTTATATTTTTCTAACGTTTGAATAGCTTGGTTTGCCTTTGTTAAAATTACACCTATATCTTTTAGTGTATAACGTAAGTTCCCTTGATATAGTGTAATTACGTTACGTCTTTGTGAAATAGCCACAACAAGGCTAGCCGTCTGCTTTGCTACACGCTCTGCCGTTCGGTGACGCATACCTGTTTCAATAGAATCAATGGATGGATCTGGAACTAATTGTGCATTTGCAATTAAAATTTTGCTCCCAGTTTCATTTAAAATAAGTGCCCCATCCATTTTTGCTAATTCATATAAACTAGCCGGTGAGAATGCACAATTAATGTGAAACCCTCCATCAACAATACTTTTAATCTGCTCATTATACCCAAGAACAATTAGCCCTCCAGTTTGCGCACGAAGTACGTTATCTATCCCTTCGCGTAGTGGTGTTCCTGGGGCAACAAGCTGTAGAATATTAATCATACTTTTGACACGTTGCTTGTTTTCCTCCATAGCCTAGCCTCCTAATGTCAAACGAAGCGCTTCTCCTAAATTAGAAACACCTACTACCTCAATCCCATCTGGAATTGTCCATCCTCCCAAATTTTTTCTAGGAATAATAGCACGTTGAAATCCTAATTTCGCTGCTTCTTGTACACGTTGTTCAATTCTTGATACTCTTCTTATTTCTCCAGTTAGGCCTACTTCTCCTATTACCGCATCGGCTGGTGCAGTAGCTTTATCTCTGAAGCTTGAAGCAATACTTAAGGCGACAGCTAAATCGATTGCTGGTTCATCTAATTTCAAGCCACCCGCAACTTTTAAATATGCGTCTTGATTTTGTAACAATAAACCTGTTCTTTTTTCTAGCACTGCCATAATAAGTGAAACGCGGTTATGATCAATTCCCGTCGCCATTCTTCGAGGATTTCCAAAACTAGTAGGGGAGATTAATGCTTGTATTTCTACTAAAACCGGTCTTGTTCCTTCCATGGAAGCAACCACTGTGGATCCTGCAACTCCAACTGGACGTTCCTCAAGGAAAATTTCAGAAGGATTTAGTACTTCTGCAAGACCTAGTTCCTTCATTTCAAAGATACCCATTTCATTTGTGGAACCAAAACGGTTCTTCACAGCTCGCAAAATACGATATGTATGGTGACGATCTCCTTCAAAGTAAAGAACTGCATCAACCATATGTTCTAGCATACGTGGTCCTGCAATTGCACCTTCTTTTGTCACATGTCCGACGATAAAAATAGGAATCCCTTTCGTCTTTGCAAGTTTCATTAATTCCGCTGTACATTCACGTACTTGTGTTACACTCCCTGGGGCTGACGTCACTTCAGGTAAATGTATCGTCTGAATGGAGTCAATAACAACAAAAGCTGGATTCATCTCTTCAATGTGCGCTGCAATTCTCTGTAAATCAGTCTCTGCTACAACAAATAGATTACTACCCTTTACATGCAAACGATCTGCACGCAGTTTGATCTGCTTTGCTGACTCCTCACCTGATATGTATAGTACATCATATGAAGAATCTGCTAATTGCGATGAAATTTGTAATAACAATGTTGATTTCCCAATCCCAGGGTCTCCACCAATAAGTACTAAAGATCCATCTACAATCCCGCCACCAAGTACACGGTTAAACTCTTGAAATTTCGTTTCAATACGCGCCTCAGACTTTGTTTCTACCTCTGTTAAGCGTCTTGGTTTTGTTACTTCTGATTGAATTGCATTGGCATAATTAAGGCGTCTTGATGATACAACTGGTTCCATCTCTTCAACAAGCGTATTCCATTGACCACATCCAGGACATTTCCCCATATATTTTGGCGACTGATAACCACATTCTTGACATGTAAATTTTGTTTTCTTTTTAGCCATATCTTTTATAGTTCACTTCACTTTCATCTACAAACGTTTATCCTTCTCGTACAAGAAAGAGGGCTATCGCGTAGCCCTCTTTGTTTGTCTATACTTATTTTACCTTTTCCGCACTATGAATGACAAATGATTCTCCTTCTATATCAAAGATAACTTTTTGTCCTTTCTCAATAGCACCTTTTAACAGTTCTTCTGATAGTCTATCTTCTACATGTTTTTGAATCGCTCTACGAAGCGGACGAGCACCGTACTCTCGATCAAATCCTTTATCAGCAATTGCTGAAATTGCTCCTTCTGTTAAGTGCAATTCAATCTCTTGTTCTTTTAAGCGATTCACTAACTGATTCACCATAAGAGTTACAATTTCTTGAATATGTTTTTTCTCAAGCATATGGAACACGATAATTTCATCAATACGGTTTAAGAATTCTGGACGAAATGCTTTTTTCAATTCATCCATTACTTTACCTTTCATATCTGAATAATCGCGGCTCTCATCTTGTACGTTAAATCCAAGATGTTTATTACGTTTTAATGCGTCTGCACCCACATTAGACGTCATAATAACAATTGTATTACGGAAATCAACTGTACGTCCTTTAGAATCTGTTAAACGGCCATCTTCTAATACTTGTAGTAAAATATTAAACACATCAGGATGAGCTTTCTCTACTTCATCTAATAAGACAACTGAATATGGCTTACGACGAACTTTCTCTGTTAATTGTCCACCTTCTTCATATCCAACATATCCTGGAGGAGATCCAACTAAACGAGAAGTAGAATGCTTTTCCATGTACTCAGACATATCGATGCGGATCATTGCATCCTCATCACCGAACATAGATTCTGCTAATGCCCTTGCTAGTTCTGTTTTACCTACACCAGTAGGTCCTAGGAAAATAAATGAGCCAATTGGACGTTTCGGATCTTTTAATCCCGCTCTCGCACGACGAACAGCTTTTGCCACAGCTACAACTGCTTCATCCTGCCCAATTAAACGATCATGTAAAATTGATTCCAAGTTTAATAATTTATCTGTTTCTGTTTGTGCAAGTTTAGAAACTGGAATACGTGTCCATGTGGAAACGACATTTGCAATATCTTCTACTGTTACTTCTGAGTTTTCTTGTCCTTGTTTCTCTTTCCACTGACGCTTTGTATCTTCTAACTTTTCACGTAAACGTTGTTCCATATCACGTAAGGAAGCAGCTTTTTCAAATTCTTGGCTTTGTACAGCTGCATCTTTTTCTTTTCTAATTTCCTCAAGCTTCACTTCAAGCTCTTTTAAGTTTGGCGGTGTTGTATAAGAACGTAAGCGCACTTTTGATGCAGCCTCATCAATTAAATCGATTGCTTTATCAGGTAAAAAACGGTCTGTAATGTAACGATCTGAAAGTTTTACAGCCGCATCGATTGCATCATCTGTAATAGATACGCGGTGATGCGCCTCATAACGGTCACGTAAACCTTTTAAAATTTGAACTGATTCTTCTAAGTTTGGTTCATCAACATGAATTGGTTGGAAACGTCTTTCTAATGCCGCATCCTTTTCAATATATTTACGATATTCGTCTAAAGTTGTTGCACCAATACATTGTAATTCACCACGTGCTAAAGATGGTTTTAAAATATTCGATGCATCAATTGCACCTTCCGCCCCGCCTGCACCAATTAACGTATGAAGCTCATCAATAAATAGAATGATGTTACCAGCTTGGCGAATCTCATCCATCACTTTCTTTAAACGATCCTCAAATTCACCACGATATTTTGTTCCAGCAACAACTGTACCCATATCTAATGTCATAACACGCTTATCTCTTAAAGTTTCAGGAACTTCATTATTTACAATTTGCTGTGCTAATCCTTCCGCAATTGCTGTCTTACCTACACCAGGTTCTCCAATTAATACTGGATTGTTTTTTGTTCTACGGCTTAACACTTCAATTACACGTTGAATTTCTTTACTACGTCCAATAACAGGATCTAAACGATTTTCACGTGCAACAACTGTTAAATCACGTGCTAGACTGTCAAGTGTAGGTGTATTCGCATTTGTTGATGAACCACCCTGGTGACCTGAACTAGCTTCATTACTTCCAAGGAGTTGTAACACTTGTTGTCTTGCTTTATTTAGGCTTACACCTAAATTATTTAAAACGCGTGCTGCTACACCTTCACCTTCACGGATTAAACCAAGTAAAATATGTTCTGTTCCAACGTAGGAATGGCCTAGCTTACGAGCTTCGTCCATAGACAACTCAATAACTTTTTTAGCACGAGGTGTGTAATGTACTGTTTGAGAAGCTTCCGTTCCACGTCCAATTAATGCTTCTACCTCTTTTTGAACTTTCTCTGGACTTAATCCAAGAGCAATTAACGCTTTTGCTGCAATTCCTTCACCTTCGCGTACAAGCCCAAGTAAAATATGTTCTGTTCCAATATTATTATGCCCAATGCGAATTGCTTCCTCTTGAGATAAAGCTAATACTTTCTGTGCTCGTTCTGTAAATCTTCCAAACATCATAGAAATCGCCTCCTACTTGCGCTTAATTTTGTTCAATTCGTAATCGCTCACGGATTAAGGTTGCTCTTCGATAATCTCTTTCTTCTGGTCCTAAAGGTCCTCCTGCATATTGTTGCAAAATGCCTGGCTGAGTAAGAACCATTAACTCAGTTAAAATATTTCTCGATATACCTTGTATATATCCTAAGTCAATACCAAGCCGTACATCTGATAAGCAAGTGGCTGCTTCTGCAGATTGAATTAAACGACTGTTAGCTAGTATTCCGTAAGAACGATATACTTTATCTTCAAGCTCAATGCTTGAATTTTGTACAATTAATTCTCTAGCTGTTTTTTCTTGATGGATGATTTGTTGAATGACACTCTTTAAATCTGCAATAATATCTTCTTCTGATTTCCCTAGTGTCATTTGATTTGACACTTGAAATATATTACCTAACGCTTCGCTACCTTCACCGTATATTCCTCTTACTACTAACCCTAATTTTTGAATTACTTGTATAATACGGTTAATTCTTTTCGTTAAAACCAGTCCCGGCAAATGAATCATTACCGAAGCCCTTAATCCTGTACCGACGTTAGTGGGGCAACTCGTAATATATCCAAGCGATTCATCAAAAGCATATTCAACCTGCTCCTCGATCCAATTATCTATTTGATTGGCACTTTGAAGCGCCTCTGATAACTGTAAACCTGAAAATAGGCACTGAATCCTAACATGATCCTCTTCATTAAGCATGATACTTATATGTTCACTTTCTGATAGTAGGCATGCTCCGTATTCTGTTCCTGCAAGATTTGGACTAATTAAATGCTTCTCAACTAAAACTCTCCTTTGAAGAGGATTTAATTCATTCATTTTTAATAGTTCAAACTCCCCAAAAGGTTCTACAGGTTTTTTTATAAACTTCTTCTTAAATAACTCATGAATCTGCTTAGCTTCTTCCTCGTTTTGCATAGTAGAGAATTGATATTTTTTAAAATTACGAGCCAAACGAATTCGACTACTTAAAACAATATCAGAATCAGGGCCATCTCCCTTCATCCATGGACTAATCGCTTCATTCATGATTCTGTCCAGTGACATAGAACTATTATTCCCCCTCTCTATGCTCACTAAGCTGATTTACAAGACCTCGAATTTTATCTCGTACTTCAGCCGCTTTCTCAAATTCCTCTTTCTGTACATATTGTTTCAGATTTAGTTTTAGTTCATCTAATTCTTTCTTTAAGTAGATATTTCCTTCTATACGTTCAGGAATTTTTCCACAATGATCCGTATGCCCACCGTGAAGACGTTTTAACAATGGTTTTAAGTGCCCCTTAAATGTATCGTAACAAGAAGTACATCCAAAGCGTCCCACTTTTGTAAATTGTTCATATGTCATCTTACAATTCGGACATCTTGATATATTTGTATTTGAAAATGCATCTTGCCCTTCTTCAAACATTGCCGGTTCACTATGCAATAATCCGGCTAATAGGTCATGGAATGAAAAATTAGACTGCGGTGATTGAAAGAAAGACGTATAGCCACTTTGTTCTGCACATTGCTCGCAAAGATGAACTTCCGCCTTTTTTCCGTTGATTACTTTTGTATAATGTAAAGTTGCTGGTCTTATATTACAGTTTTGACAAGTCATCGCTATCCCCCACCTTTACAACAGGAACGATCTATCTCATGATACTTTTCATACATTACTAGATTGTTCTCTTTCCTTAATCCATTTAGTAAAAGCACATGTCATCTTTCAAAATCCCTACAATATTAAACTGCATTATCTTAGCTATCATTCTTAACAAAAGTTATATTTATTTATATTTCAGTGTTCTTAACATTGCGCATAATATTCGAGCCCTAAGTTCATCTCGAGAAGGAACATCCATTAATAATACAGAACGATCTAGTACGCTTAACATAAGTTTAGCTTCACGATTTGTTATAATACCCTCTTCTATTAAACGTATAATCATGCTTTCTGCATTTCCTTGTGCAACGCTATGATCAATCATATGAAGCATTTGATCAATAATGTCTATATCATCATGCAGTTTGACTTTTATAATGCGAATGTAACCTCCTCCACCTCGTTTACTTTCTACTACGAATCCTCTTTCTAACGTAAAACGGGTATTGATTACATAGTTGATTTGAGACGGCACACAATCGAATCGATCAGCGACCTCATTCCTCTTGATTTCAATCGCATTATTATTGCTTAAGTCAATAACTTGCTTTAGATATTTCTCAATGATATCAGATATATTTCTCATTTATCCGCCACCTTTATTGACTTTGACTATCTTTGACTTTAATTATATACGTATTAAAAAAATTTGCAACTCTTTTGCTTATTCACTATCCTAGCCACATTTCCCTGTCTTTAATCAAAAGGACGATTCTTTAAGTAAAGATTTTTTAAATTACTATAAATTGTAAAAAAAAACACGAAAAAACACAAGTCAAAAGACTTGTGTTTTTATTTTGCTTGGCGACGTCCTACTCTCACAGGGACAAGGTCCCAACTACCATCGGCGCTAGAGAGCTTAACTTCCGTGTTCGGTATGGGAACGGGTGTGACCTCTCTGCCATCATCACCAAACTGATGAAGGTATATTCCTTCAAAACTAGATAACATTGCTTCATATTATATGGTTAAGTCCTCGATCTATTAGTATTCGTCAGCTCCACATGTCACCATGCTTCCACCTCGAACCTATCAACCTGATCATCTTTCAGGGATCTTACTAGCTTACGCTATGGGAAATCTCATCTTGAGGGGGGCTTCATGCTTAGATGCTTTCAGCACTTATCCCTTCCGCACATAGCTACCCAGCTATGCCCTTGGCAGAACAACTGGTACACCAGCGGTGCGTCCATCCCGGTCCTCTCGTACTAAGGACAGCTCCTCTCAAATTTCCTGCGCCCACGACGGATAGGGACCGAACTGTCTCACGACGTTCTGAACCCAGCTCGCGTACCGCTTTAATGGGCGAACAGCCCAACCCTTGGGACCGACTACAGCCCCAGGATGCGATGAGCCGACATCGAGGTGCCAAACCTCCCCGTCGATGTGGACTCTTGGGGGAGATAAGCCTGTTATCCCCGGGGTAGCTTTTATCCGTTGAGCGATGGCCCTTCCATGCGGAACCACCGGATCACTAAGCCCGACTTTCGTCCCTGCTCGACTTGTAGGTCTCGCAGTCAAGCTCCCTTATGCCTTTGCACTCTACGAATGATTTCCAACCATTCTGAGGGAACCTTTGGGCGCCTCCGTTACACTTTAGGAGGCGACCGCCCCAGTCAAACTGCCCACCTGACACTGTCTCCCGGGTCGATAAGACCCGTAGGTTAGAATTTCAATACAGTCAGGGCGGTATCCCACCAGCGCCTCCACCGAAGCTAGCGCTCCGGTTTCAATGGCTCCCGCCTATCCTGTACAAACTGTACCAAAATTCAATATCAGGCTACAGTAAAGCTCCACGGGGTCTTTCCGTCCTGTCGCGGGTAACCTGCATCTTCACAGGTACTATAATTTCACCGAGTCTCTGGTTGAGACAGTGCCCAAATCGTTACACCTTTCGTGCGGGTCGGAACTTACCCGACAAGGAATTTCGCTACCTTAGGACCGTTATAGTTACGGCCGCCGTTTACTGGGGCTTCAGTTCAGAGCTTCGCTTACGCTAACCCCTCTCCTTAACCTTCCAGCACCGGGCAGGTGTCAGCCCCTATACTTCGCCTTACGGCTTCGCAGAGACCTGTGTTTTTGCTAAACAGTCGCTTGGGCCTATTCACTGCGGCTTTCCGTTAAGAAAGCACCCCTTCTCCCGAAGTTACGGGGTCATTTTGCCGAGTTCCTTAACCAGAGTTCTCTCGCACACCTTAGGATTCTCTCCTCGCCTACCTGTGTCGGTTTGCGGTACAGGCACCTTTTATCTCGCTAGAAGCTTTTCTTGGCAGCGGGGAATCAAAGACTTCGCTCCATAAGGAGCTTCCCCATCACAGCTCAGCCTTCACGATAAGCGGATTTGCCTACTTATCAGCCTAACTGCTTGGACGTGCACAACCAATCGCACGCTTCTTCTATCCTTCTGCGTCCCTCCATTGCTCAAACGATAAAGAGGTGGTACAGGAATATCAACCTGTTGTCCATCGCCTACGCCTGTCGGCCTCGGCTTAGGTCCTGACTAACCCTGAGCGGACGAGCCTTCCTCAGGAAACCTTAGGCATTCGGTGGACGGGATTCTCACCCGTCTTTCGCTACTCATACCGGCATTCTCACTTCTAAGCGCTCCACCAGTCCTTCCGGTCTGACTTCACTGCACTTAGAACGCTCCCCTACCACTGATACCATTGGTATCAATTCGCAGCTTCGGTGGTGTATTTAGCCCCGGTACATTTTCGGCGCAGAGTCACTCGACTAGTGAGCTATTACGCACTCTTTAAATGGTGGCTGCTTCTGAGCCAACATCCTAGTTGTCTAAGCAACTCCACATCCTTTTCCACTTAATACACACTTTGGGACCTTAGCTGGCGATCTGGGCTGTTTCCCTCTTGACTACGGATCTTATCACTCGCAGTCTGACTCCTAAGGATAAGTCATTGGCATTCGGAGTTTGACTGAATTCGGTAATCCGATGAGGACCCCTAGTTCAATCAGTGCTCTACCTCCAAGACTCTTACACTTAAGGCTAGCCCTAAAGCTATTTCGGGGAGAACCAGCTATCTCCAGGTTCGATTGGAATTTCTCCGCTACCCACACCTCATCCCCGCACTTTTCAACGTGCGTGGGTTCGGGCCTCCATTCAGTGTTACCTGAACTTCACCCTGGACATGGGTAGATCACCTGGTTTCGGGTCTACGACCACGTACTAAACGCCCTATTCAGACTCGCTTTCGCTGCGGCTCCGCCTCTTCAGCTTAACCTCGCACGGGATCGTAACTCGCCGGTTCATTCTACAAAAGGCACGCCATCACCCATTAACGGGCTCTGACTATTTGTAGGCACACGGTTTCAGGATCTCTTTCACTCCCCTTCCGGGGTGCTTTTCACCTTTCCCTCACGGTACTGGTTCACTATCGATCACTAGGGAGTATTTAGCCTTGGGAGATGGTCCTCCCAGATTCCGACGGAATTTCACGTGTTCCGCCGTACTCAGGATACATTCAAGAGAGAACGAAGTTTCGACTACGGGGTTATTACCCT
>NZ_JBBOXE010000001.1:85000-87500 GCF_038007445.1 Bacillus sp. FSL P2-0099 | reverse complement strand
CCCCCACTAGGCCCTCAACCTAGCGCGTCTGCCGTTCCGCCACGACCGCGCGGAAAAAACAAAAGTGAGCCATGAAGGATTCGAACCTTCGACCCTCTGATTAAAAGTCAGATGCTCTACCAACTGAGCTAATGGCTCGTAAATGGCTGGGCTAGCTGGATTCGAACCAGCGCATGACGGAGTCAAAGTCCGTTGCCTTACCGCTTGGCTATAGCCCATCGAAATAGTTATCTTCTTTTCAAAGACAAATGTTATTTTACCATAATGTCCAATAAAAAACAACTGCTATATAGCAGAAGTTAAAATGGCGGTCCCGACCGGGGTCGAACCGGCGATCTCCTGCGTGACAGGCAGGCATGTTAACCACTACACCACGGGACCATTTGGTTGCGGGGACAGGATTTGAACCTGCGACCTTCGGGTTATGAGCCCGACGAGCTACCGTACTGCTCCACCCCGCGATGATATAAATAGCCTGGCAACGTCCTACTCTCACAGGGACAAGGTCCCAACTACCATCGGCGCTAGAGAGCTTAACTTCCGTGTTCGGTATGGGAACGGGTGTGACCTCTCTGCCATCATTACCAGACATTATTCTTTTGAGACAATCATTATTATAACTTATTCACTCTAAAAGTCAATAAGTTTTTTATATTCTCTCAAAACTAGATAACATTGCTTCATATTATATGGTTAAGTCCTCGATCTATTAGTATTCGTCAGCTCCACATGTCACCATGCTTCCACCTCGAACCTATCAACCTGATCATCTTTCAGGGATCTTACTAGCTTACGCTATGGGAAATCTCATCTTGAGGGGGGCTTCATGCTTAGATGCTTTCAGCACTTATCCCTTCCGCACATAGCTACCCAGCTATGCCCTTGGCAGAACAACTGGTACACCAGCGGTGCGTCCATCCCGGTCCTCTCGTACTAAGGACAGCTCCTCTCAAATTTCCTGCGCCCACGACGGATAGGGACCGAACTGTCTCACGACGTTCTGAACCCAGCTCGCGTACCGCTTTAATGGGCGAACAGCCCAACCCTTGGGACCGACTACAGCCCCAGGATGCGATGAGCCGACATCGAGGTGCCAAACCTCCCCGTCGATGTGGACTCTTGGGGGAGATAAGCCTGTTATCCCCGGGGTAGCTTTTATCCGTTGAGCGATGGCCCTTCCATGCGGAACCACCGGATCACTAAGCCCGACTTTCGTCCCTGCTCGACTTGTAGGTCTCGCAGTCAAGCTCCCTTATGCCTTTGCACTCTACGAATGATTTCCAACCATTCTGAGGGAACCTTTGGGCGCCTCCGTTACACTTTAGGAGGCGACCGCCCCAGTCAAACTGCCCACCTGACACTGTCTCCCGGGTCGATAAGACCCGTAGGTTAGAATTTCAATACAGTCAGGGCGGTATCCCACCAGCGCCTCCACCGAAGCTAGCGCTCCGGTTTCAATGGCTCCCGCCTATCCTGTACAAACTGTACCAAAATTCAATATCAGGCTACAGTAAAGCTCCACGGGGTCTTTCCGTCCTGTCGCGGGTAACCTGCATCTTCACAGGTACTATAATTTCACCGAGTCTCTGGTTGAGACAGTGCCCAAATCGTTACACCTTTCGTGCGGGTCGGAACTTACCCGACAAGGAATTTCGCTACCTTAGGACCGTTATAGTTACGGCCGCCGTTTACTGGGGCTTCAGTTCAGAGCTTCGCTTACGCTAACCCCTCTCCTTAACCTTCCAGCACCGGGCAGGTGTCAGCCCCTATACTTCGCCTTACGGCTTCGCAGAGACCTGTGTTTTTGCTAAACAGTCGCTTGGGCCTATTCACTGCGGCTTTCCGTTAAGAAAGCACCCCTTCTCCCGAAGTTACGGGGTCATTTTGCCGAGTTCCTTAACCAGAGTTCTCTCGCACACCTTAGGATTCTCTCCTCGCCTACCTGTGTCGGTTTGCGGTACAGGCACCTTTTATCTCGCTAGAAGCTTTTCTTGGCAGCGGGGAATCAAAGACTTCGCTCCATAAGGAGCTTCCCCATCACAGCTCAGCCTTCACGATAAGCGGATTTGCCTACTTATCAGCCTAACTGCTTGGACGTGCACAACCAATCGCACGCTTCTTCTATCCTTCTGCGTCCCTCCATTGCTCAAACGATAAAGAGGTGGTACAGGAATATCAACCTGTTGTCCATCGCCTACGCCTGTCGGCCTCGGCTTAGGTCCTGACTAACCCTGAGCGGACGAGCCTTCCTCAGGAAACCTTAGGCATTCGGTGGACGGGATTCTCACCCGTCTTTCGCTACTCATACCGGCATTCTCACTTCTAAGCGCTCCACCAGTCCTTCCGGTCTGACTTCACTGCACTTAGAACGCTCCCCTACCACTGATACCATTGGTATCAATTCGCAGCTTCGGTGGTGTATTTAGCCCCGGTACATTTTCGGCGCAGAGTCACTCGACTAGTGAGCTATTACGCACTCTTTAAATGGTGGCTGCTTCTG
>NZ_JBBOXE010000001.1:32500-80000 GCF_038007445.1 Bacillus sp. FSL P2-0099 | reverse complement strand
TTTTAAATACCAAGCTGCATGCTTTCTCATCTCTCTTACGGCAACATTTTCGTTCTTTAAATCGATAAGACGATCTAGATGCAACATACATACATCAATTTTCTCACGCACTGTTGGTTCCGGCATTAACTCACCTGTCTCTAAATACTTTACCGTACGATAAATCATCCACGGATCTCCAAGAGCAGCGCGACCAATCATAACACCATCTACACCAATTTCATCAAGCATACGCTTTGCATCTTGTGGTGTTTCGACATCACCATTTCCGATAACCGGAATATTCACAGCCTGCTTTACTTGTTTAATAATATTCCAATCCGCTTTACCTTCATACATTTGCACTCGTGTACGCCCATGAACCGCTATCGCTTGTCCACCAGCACGCTCAACAGCTCTAGCATTTTCTATTGCGAAAATATGGTCTTCATCCCAACCAATACGCATTTTAACTGTAACTGGCTTTTCAACAGCATCTACAACCGCCGCTACCATCTCATATATTTTATTTGGGTCTAAAAGCCACTTTGCTCCCGCATCACACTTAGTGATTTTCGGTACTGGGCACCCCATATTAATATCAATAATGTCTGCTGTCGTATATTTATCTACGTATTTCGCAGCATCTACAAGAGTTTCTTTCTCTCCACCAAAAATTTGTAAACTTAATGGCTTTTCTCTCTCATCGATATATAGCATATCTAATGTTCTTTTGTTATTAAGTAATATTGCCTTATCACTTACCATTTCAGCACAAACTAAACCTGCACCAAATTCTTTTACCGTCAAACGGAATGCAGAGTTACACACTCCCGCCATCGGTGCTAGTACAACTGGATTTTTCATCTCAATATTTGCAATCTTTAACACCCGACTTACTCCTTCCTTTACGGTCACTTTGGCATCAATTCGTCTATTGAAACGTTTAATGTTTTAGCGACTTCTACTACAAAATCTTGGGAAGGTGATCTATTGCCCCTCTCAACTTCACCTAAAACCGATACAGATACCCCTAATTCTTTCGCAAAACCTTCTTGCGTATAGCCTTTTAGCTTTCGAAAAGCACGAATGCGTCTTCCCCATTTTTCTGCTTCCATACCGTTACTCCCTCTCGCCTTTTCATTTCTTCTACTTGTGAACGTGAAATATCTTGTTTTATATCTTGATTGATTTCTAACAACGGAACGATAACAAAAGCTCTTTCGAACATCCGCGGATGCGGAACAATCAGATTCTCTGCTTCAATATTTTCTTGATTATATAGTAAAATGTCAAGGTCGATGGTCCTCGGGCCCCATCTAATTTCCCTTTTTCTTCCTAGGTCATTCTCTACCCTTTGTGTTACTTTCAATAATTCTTGCGGTGATAAATTGGTAGAAATTTTTATAACTAAATTTAAAAAGCAATTTTGGTCAGTATAGCCAACCGGATCAGTTTCATATACAGACGAAACATCATCAACTTGGATATGCTGGTTTTTATTTAAAAACTGAATTGCTTCAGTTAAATAAGTATAACGCTCCCCAATATTGGAACCTAATGCAATGTACGCTATATTATTCATGGACGCTCTCTCGTAATTTCTACCGCTACAGCACGATAATGTCCTGGTATCGGCGGATCCGGTTTAATTACCTTAATTGTACACCGTGAAATACTCTCATATTGTTTCAATATATCTGTAGCGATATTTTCAGCGATACTCTCTACAAGCTTATACGTTCTATCTTCAACAACTTTTCTACACAGCTCAAAAAGTTCCCCGTAATTGACAGAATGCTCTAAGTCGTCACTTTCTCCTGCGCGTTTTAAATCCAACTCCACCGTTAAATCTACTTTAAATCTCTGACCTAATTTATTCTCTTCTGGGAATACACCATGATAACCGTAAAACTCCATATCATGGATATAAATTTTATCCAATTACTTTACCCCCTTACCAATCATCGCGTCCATCATCTTAGCCATACGCGCCATTTCTTTCACATCATGAACACGGATAAACTCACAGCCCTTTTCAATACCAAGACAAACGGTAGCTCCCGTTCCTTCAAGACGTTCCTCCACTGGTAAATCTAACACATGGCCAATAAAGGACTTTCTTGAAGTACCTAAGAGAACTGGGTAACCCAGTACATTTAACTGTTCTAAATTGCGCATCGCTTCTAAATTTTGCTCAGGTGTTTTCGCAAAACCGATACCTGGGTCTAAAATAATATTCTCATCTCGCACACCAGCATCTTTAGCAATTTTAATACTTTCATACAAATCAGCAATCATATCGGCCATTAAATTGCGGTAATTCATATTATCTCGGTTATGCATTAAGATAATGGGCACATCATAATAGGCTGCAACTTCAGCAATCCTCGGTTCCGCCTTCGCTCCCCAAATATCATTAATAATATGAGCACCAGCTTCAATCGCTTGTTTCGCAACCTCAGCTTTATACGTATCAATAGAAATAGGTAGCTTTACTTCTTTTGACACTGCCTGAATCATTGGAACAACTCGCTTTATTTCCTCTTCTACTGAAACTTTAGCGAAACCCGGACGGGTAGATTCGCCGCCAATATCAATAATATGGACACCTTCACTTTTCATTTCTTTCGCATGTCGCACCGCAGCATCTACTTCGTTGTAACTCCCACCATCAGAAAATGAATCTGGCGTTACATTTAAAATCCCCATAATTAATGTCTTTTCATTTAAGTTCAATGTATATTCGCCGCAGCGCAAATCATAATCCCACTTCAAACTACACATCTCCTCTTCGCAATTCATTTCTGCTCCACAATTTCTCTCTCTGCACTCCATAAAGATCCATAAGTCTTTTTGTAACCACTCCCACTTTACCCGGGAAATCTTTCTCCTCTATACGATAAAGGGGGACAATCTCTTGAATAGAGTTCGTTACGAACACTTCATCCGCTGAAAGCAATTCATCTTTTGTAAAGAAACCTTCCTTTACTTCTATATCTAGCTCTTCAGCAGCCTTTATAATAAACGCACGAGTGATTCCGTTTAAAATCCCTGTTTCTAATGAAGGAGTATATAAAATATCTCCTTTAACAAAAAAGAGATTCGAAACAATACCCTCTGCAACATAACCTGTTTCGGTAAGAAAAATACCTTCCTTATTCACAACATTTCCAATTTCGCGTTTCCCTAAAATATTATTTAAATAATGATGGGACTTCAAGCGAAATGCACCCTCTGGTGTATTTCTCACTTGCTTTAAAATAACTCCTTCTTTTTCCACTACATTCCCTGGAGCTGCTAAAGGTTTTATAAAAACAATAACAGACGGTTCTTCATATACTTCCGTTTGTAATCCTATTTCATCTATACCCGCCGATACATTTAAGCGCACATATGCATGCTTTAACCCATTCTTAACAAGTAGATTCTTTAAAATAAGCATCACTTCATCTTTTGTCATTGTCCATTTGATTTGCAATATATCGAGCGCATCCATTAAGCGTTCATAATGATCATCCAATAAAAAGAGATGACCATTATAAATACGAAATGTCTCAAAAACCCCAAGTCCATATAGGTAACCGTGGTCATAAGGAGAAATTTTCGCTTCACTCGCTTCTACATACGCGCCATTTACGTAAATTAACACGATGTCACACTTGGGCTATATTTGCGAATGAAATTCTGTAGCAATTCTTTCCCGTGAGAAGTCATAATAGATTCCGGATGGAATTGTACCCCTTCAATCGGCAACGTTTTATGACGAAGCGCCATAATTTCACCTTCTTCAGTCCAAGATGTTATCTCTAAACAATTCGGTAACGTCTCTTTTTTAACGATAAGAGAGTGATAACGTGTCGCGGTAAATGGATTTGGGATATCAGAAAAAATCGTCTGCCCATCATGATGCATTAAAGATGTTTTTCCATGCATCAAACGCTCTGCCCTGACAACATCCCCTCCAAATACTTGTGCAATTGATTGATGTCCAAGACAGACCCCAAAAATCGGAAGCTTACCTGCAAAATATTTAATAACATCCATACTGATTCCCGCCTCATTAGGACTACATGGACCTGGCGAAATCATTAAAAAATCCGGTTTCATATTCTCAATATCCGAAATAGTAACTTCATCATTACGCTTAACAACAAGCTCTTGTCCAAGTTCTCCAAGAAATTGCACTAAATTAAATGTAAAAGAATCATAATTATCAATCATTAATATCATTTCTCTCACCTAACCGTTTCTTCGCTACTTTCTTTTGCACGCCATAAAGCGATTGCTTTTTTTAACGACTCTTTATATTCATCTTTTGGATTTGAATCAATTACAATACCCGCTCCAGCTTGCACATGCGCTTGTCCATCTTTAGCAAGTAGTGTTCGGATTACAATATTCAATTCCGTATCTCCAGAATAACCAATCCAACCAATTGAACCCGTATAAATCCCTCGGCGAACAGGTTCTAATTCTTCAATGATTTCCATCGTACGTATTTTCGGGGCACCGGTAATTGTCCCACCAGGAAATACAGCCTTCACCAAATCGAAAGCATCTTTATCTGCTTCCACCTCACCACGCACATTAGAAACAATATGCATAACGTGTGAGTATTTTTCAATCACCATAAATTCATCTACTTCAACAGTGCCATATTTACAAACCCGGCCCAAGTCATTTCGTTCTAAATCCACAAGCATTACATGCTCTGCTCTTTCCTTTTCATTTTCAATTAATTCTTTCGCTAATTCTTCATCCTCTTGCTCACTTGCTCCTCGAGAGCGCGTACCAGCAATCGGTCTTGTACTCACTTCTTTTCCTTGCTTTTTAATTAGCAATTCAGGCGAAGCACTAACAATTTGAAAATCTCCAAACTCCAAGTAACCCATATATGGAGATGGATTAATTTCACGAAGACTTGTATATATTTCTAGTGGATGTGTTTGTAATGTTCTTTCTTGTCTTGTCGACAAGTTTACTTGAAACACATCACCCGCTCCAATATATTCTTGAATACGTTCAACGGCCTTCATAAAGCCCTCTTCCGTAAAAGCGACTGCTTCATTTTTCTTTTCAGGAGATTCAAACGGCATAGTCACTTCGGGGGCTTCTTTCATCCAAAGACCCTTCCATTCATTTAATCGTTCTTCTGCCTCTTCACACTCATCTACATAATGCGTAATAATCCATAATACTCTCTCCTGTTGATCATACACAAACACGTCATCAAATAACAAAAAGAATATGTCAGGTATATTAATATCATCCTTCGCAAGAGAAGAAAGTTTTTCAATATAACGGATACAATCATAACTAAAGTATCCAATTGCCCCACCCTGAAAAGGTGGGTACTCCGGATTATAATCCGTTTTCCATTTCTCCATATACGCTTGCATTAAATCTAACGGATTCCCTCGCTTTATTGTTTCCTTACCACTTTCACTTATATGTAACGTCTCATTCTTACCCTGAATTACCGCTACTGGATCCAGCCCAACAATATTATAACGACCACCACGTCCACTTTCTAACAAAATATGTTGCGGCTTATCCTGAGAAAGAAATTTATATTGCTTAAAGAAATCTAACTGATATGGAATAGAAAGCGCTAAAGATTTTCTTCGTTGCATATCAACACCCCGTCTTCTGTTATCCCACCCTCTTAAGCCAATCAAATCAAACTACATAAAATTATTTATATAGAGAATGATTATACTTGAGGGCTAGTGAAAATAAATTAATTATACTACTTCTTATTTTACATGAAGTTTTCTAGTCATTCACTCTTTTCCTTTTTCCAATCAAAAAAGAAAAAGCATCCTTTTTTAAGGATGCTTTTCAAATCACATTCACTTATGACTCAAATTGATAAAGTGGTGTACTTAAATATCGTTCACCGTTACTTGGGATAATAACAAGTACCTTTTTCCCTTTACCTAATTTCTTCGCAACTTCTGTCGCTGCATAAACGACCGCTCCCGAAGAGATACCAACTAAAATACCTTCTTCTTTAGCCACTCTTCTCGCATATTCGAACGCTTGCTCCGTTTTCACTTGAATAATTTCATCATATACCTCTACATCCAATGTCTCCGGAACAAACCCCGCTCCAATTCCTTGGATCTTATGTGGTCCTGGCTTTCCACCAGATAATACTGGTGAATCCGCAGGTTCTACCGCGTAAATTTTGATATCTTTATAAGCCTCTTTCAGCACTTCACCGGCACCTGTAATTGTTCCACCTGTACCAATACCTGCGATAAAAGCATCTAATTGATCCCCCATCTGTTCAACAATTTCTGGACCTGTTGTTATACGATGGATTTCTGGATTCGCTTGATTTTGGAACTGTTGTGGTATAAAGTACCCATGTTCTTCTGCTAATTCAGTTGCCTTTCGAATTGCTCCGCCCATTCCTTCAGGTCCTGGAGTCAATACTAATTCAGCACCGTAAGCGCGTAATAAATTACGACGCTCAATACTCATTGTTTCTGGCATTACTAAAATTGCCTTATATCCTTTAGCAGCTGCTACCATCGCTAAGCCAATACCTGTGTTACCACTTGTCGGCTCAATGATTGTATCGCCCTCTTTTAATAATCCTTTATTTTCAGCATCTTCAATCATAGCTAACGCGATACGATCTTTAACACTGCTCCCCGGATTCATAAATTCTAATTTTAAATATACATCTGCGCTGCCTGATTCTACGATGCGGTTCAACTTAACGATCGGCGTTTTCCCGATTAATTCTGAAACTGATTGTGCCACTCGCATTCCTGTCACTCCTAACACCGAGTATTTTTATTGGTTTTATCTATATTTAGATTTTGTCAGAAAATTCCCTATTTGTCAATCTATTTGGGCGGCTGATTCTCCACCTAAACTTCTTTATTACAGCTTCTCAATTAGACTTGTAATATCTTCTTTAGCGAATTTATGTCGTTCATTACAGAAGTGACAGTGAACTTCCGTCTCTTCTTCTTCTGCACGAATTTGTTCTAACTCCGCTTTACCTAAACTAATTAGCACACTTTCAATACGCTCACGTGAACATGTACAATTAAATTGAACATCCATTGTTTCTAGCACTTTCACTTTATCTTCTCCAAGCACTTCATACAGTAATTCTTCTGGAGAAAGACCTTGTTCGATTAATTGTGATACTGGCGGGATTTGTTGAAGACGCTCTTCAATAAATGAAATTGTTTCTTCCTGCGCACCTGGCATAATTTGAAGAATGAATCCACCCGCCGCTAATACGCTATCATCTCCATTTACAAGAACACCAACACCTACAGAAGAAGGCGTCTGCTCAGAAACCGCGAAATAATATGTGAAATCTTCCCCTAGTTCTCCTGAAACAATGGGAGATTGACCAATAAACGGTTCACGCATACCGATATCTTTAATTACCGTTACAAATCCTTCTGTACCTACCGCTTGATATACACGTAATTTCCCTTGTTCCGTTCCTTCAAAATCAACATGCGGATTCGTTACATAACCACGTACATCCCCATTTGCATGAGCATCGACTAAGATAGGACCAATCGGGCCGTTACCCTCTACTTTAATCGTTAACTTCTGCTCGCCTTTTAACATAGCACCCATCATTGTACCCGCAGTTAAAGAACGACCAAGTGCCGCTGAAGCTGTTCTCCATGTATCATGACGCTTTTGCGCCTCACTTACTGTATTTGTTGTACGTACACTATAAGCACGAACCTCTCCATTAAACGCTAACGCTTTTACTAAATAATCTTTCATACTTATTTATTCACCCTTCTCATGTTGTAAATTTGCATTACGCTCATATAACATATACAAACCTTTTAACGTTAAAAACGGATCTACAATATCAATTACATTTGATTCTTCTGAAATTAATTTTGCTAATCCACCTGTTGCAATAACTTTCGGTTCTTGCTTAGCTTCTTCCTTCATACGCTTAACAATACCTTCCACTTGTCCAACGTATCCATAAAGAATACCTGATTGCATTGCACTTACTGTATTCTTCCCGATAACACTACCCGGTTTTGTAATTTCAATACGAGGAAGCT
Organism: Bacillus sp. FSL P2-0099; assembly: GCF_038007445.1. Taxonomy (NCBI): domain Bacteria; kingdom Bacillati; phylum Bacillota; class Bacilli; order Caryophanales; family Bacillaceae; genus Bacillus; species Bacillus sp. FSL P2-0099. Next base: position 71,949 of record NZ_JBBOXE010000001.1, on the reverse strand, counting down.
TTGCTGCCCTGCTATATAAAGCCTCTGCCGAAATCATAATTCCCGGCGTAATGACGCCACCCATATAATGCTTCTCTTCGTTAATATAACAATATGTAGTAGCCGTACCAAAATCAACAATAATAAGCGGACTTCCATATAAGTGGATTCCTGCTACTGCATTTACAATTCGGTCCGCGCCTACTTCACGTGGATTTTCATATTTAATATTCAAGCCAGTTTTTATCCCAGGCCCCACTACAAGCGGTTTAATTTTAAAATACTTTTCACACATACGCTCTAAAGCGAACATAATTGGCGGTACAACTGAAGACACAATAATACCTTTCACATCTTCAAAAGAAAGACCTTCATGCTCAAGTAACTGCTTTACAAGCATCCCATACTCATCTTCTGTTTTATGACGATCTGTTTCCATGCGCCAATGCTGACGAAGTTCCCCCTCTTCAAACACACCTAGTACCGCATTTGTGTTCCCTACATCCAATACAAAAATCATATTCTCACCACTTATCTTATTTAATCTATATTTGCGCAGTATGTATAAAACTTACAAAAACATCATATCACACATACTTATATAATCAGTTTTTCTATACTCATCATTGTACAAAAAGATTACTCTCTATTTCAATTTTTAATAATAGTTTCATTCAATTTTTTTTGCCACTTAAATTCATTCCACAAAAAAAGGAGTGACTATTGTCACTCCTTTTTTTCTTACTTATCTTCTGTATCTTCATCGTCTTTCTTCATATTGATGTTTACTTTCACATCATCTGAAGATGTTGGACGCTCAGGTAATCTGCCATAATCATATAAATGATTAATTTGCTCTGCATCTAATGTTTCTACTTCAAGTAACGTTTTTGCGATAATATCAAGCTTATCTCGTTTTTCAGTAAGAATTTGTTTCGCGCGAGCATAACAGTCTTTAATAATTATTTGCATTTCCACATCAATTTCATGCGCGATTGCATCACTGTAGTTTTGTTCTGAATGGAAGTCTCTTCCTAAGAATACCTGACCACCTTGTGAGCTACCAAATTGCATCGGTCCAAGCTTATCACTCATCCCGAATTCTGTAACCATACGTCTTGCAATACCAGTCGCACGTTGGAAGTCGTTGTGAGCACCTGTACTTGCTTCACCAAATACAATCTCCTCAGCTACTCGACCACCAAGTAAACCAGTGATTTTATCAAGTAACTCTGGTTTTGTCATGAAGTAACGATCTTCCTTCGGAAGCATTACCGCATATCCACCAGCTTGACCACGAGGGACAATTGTTACTTTATGAACGATATCTGCTTCATCAAGAACAACACCAATTACAGTATGGCCAGCCTCATGGAATGCAACGATATTACGTTCTTTTTCAGAGATAACGCGACTTTTCTTAGCTGGACCTGCAATAACACGATCCGTCGCTTCATCGATGTCACTCATATCAATTTTCTTCTTATCTTGACGCGCAGCTACTAAAGCAGCTTCGTTTAATAAGTTTTCAAGATCGGCACCAGAGAATCCTGGTGTACGAGTTGCAATTGCTCTTAAGTTGACATTCTCATCAAGCGGTTTATTACGAGCGTGTACCTTAAGTACAGCTTCACGACCATTTACATCTGGACGATCTACTGTAATTTGACGGTCAAAACGACCTGGACGTAATAACGCTGGATCAAGAATATCAGGACGGTTTGTCGCAGCGATGATAATAATACCTTCGTTTGCACCGAATCCATCCATTTCAACAAGCAATTGGTTCAACGTTTGTTCACGCTCATCATGACCACCGCCAAGACCCGCGCCACGTTGACGTCCTACTGCATCAATTTCATCAATGAAAATGATACAAGGAGCATTTTTCTTTGCATTTTCAAATAAATCACGTACACGGGATGCACCGACACCGACGAACATCTCTACGAAGTCAGAACCACTAATAGAGAAGAACGGAACGCCTGCTTCACCTGCAACAGCACGTGCTAGTAAAGTTTTACCTGTACCTGGAGGTCCCACTAATAGAACACCCTTCGGAATACGGGCACCAACTTCAGCGAACTTACGAGGGTCTTTCAAGAATTCAACTACCTCAACAAGTTCTTGTTTCTCTTCATCCGCTCCAGCAACATCTCTGAAACGAATTTTTTTCTTTTCATCATTGTATAGCTTCGCCTTACTTTTCCCGAAGTTCATAACACGACTACCGCCGCCCTGAGCTTGGTTTAATAAGAAGAAGAATAAAATGAAGATAATGACAAACGGAATGATAGAAGTAAAGAACGTTACCCAAGCACTTGTTTCTTCTGCTGGTTGATACTTAACTTCAGCCCCTTGCGCTTTATCATTAATTTTCTTTTGTAATTCCTCAGTATTTGGTGCATAAGTAACAAATTGTTCTCCTTGGCTAGAAGTCTTGAATTGTCCCTTTACCTCAAACACACCATTTTTCGGTTGAAGCTGCACATTACGCACTTCACCTTTTTCAAGTTGAGTAATGAATTTATCGTAGCTAACTGATGTCGTTTTTTGCGTCGAACCATTAAAATAGCTCACGATTCCAATTACTACTAAGAATATCAGTAAATAAAAGATGGTATTACGGAAGATACGATTCATTCCTAACCTCCTCTCACGGCATAAACACTATAGTAAATCGTAACATAAAAAAAATTTCCTATACAATTGTAACGCCTATATTTAATTAATTTGAGTAAACACTTGGTTTTAATACTCCTACATAAGGAAGATTACGGTACTGCTCTTTATAATCTAATCCATATCCTACAACAAATTCATGAGGAACAGTAAATCCAACATAATCTGCTTTCAGATCAACCTTACGGCCTGTTGGCTTATCTAATAAAGTAACAATTTTTACAGATTTCGCTTTACGATATTTAAACAGATCCACTAAATAGCTTAGTGTAAGACCGCTATCAATAATATCTTCAACGATTAAAATATCGCGACCTTCTACCGAAGTATCAAGATCTTTTAAGATTTTTACTTCGCCTGTCGAAACTGTAGAGTGACCGTAGCTAGATACAGCCATAAAATCCATTTCAAGATATGTATCTGTTCTCTTTAATAAATCTGCCATAAATGGCATTGCACCCTTTAGTACACCAATCGCAAGAGGTACTGTATTTTTGTAATCCTCTGCAATAACTGCACCTAGTTCGCGCACCTTTTCTTGTATTTGTTCTTCAGAAATTAATACTTTTTCGATATCTTGATTCATCATTTCATTATCCTCCCGGAAGACTCCTTGCTTTTGTAGTGAATAATCATGTATTTACCCTTCTTTGCTAGCTCTTTCGAAGTAGCAAACGCAGATCGTTTCAACAAGGGTACCCAAATAATATTTCCACTTGCGTCACAAACGATCGGCCATTCTTCTCTTTTTTCTTTTGGTACTTTTGCTTCGATAAAAACAGCTTTTATCTTTTTTGTACCATCCATACCTTGCATTGACATGCGATCTCCATTTTCCCTAGACCGAATACGAAGTGGATACGATATATCATTATACTTAGCAACAAATACTGTTTCATTCATGTTACTCGGTATATCTTCGCTCACCTCTGTTACAAGTTTATCCCCATTCGGCAATATAATTGTCCCAGGTACTGATAAATCTTGCGAAAAAGGAGAAACAACTTCTTGTTTAAATCCAAAACCACATTCTTCGTATGTGCGAACAATTTTCAAACCACCTGGAAAATCTAGTGAACCTGAAGGTTGTGCCCGCTTAAAAAATCCAATCACCTTGTCAATATGTATAGAAGAAAGCGAAGATGGAATCTTATATTCATAAAGATAGTTTAATATTAGTTGAATCCCTCTTCTTTGTAAAGGCATAGACATGGATTCAAAGGCAGGAATTGATAAGCTAATTTGTTTATCGCTTTTTTTTGTAATTACTTTATTCATTTTCTCAAAAGCTAATTCCTGCAAATAAGCCTCATCCTCTTGCATCTGCACGCTAAATTTTTGAAATTTCTCATGCATTTGTGGATTTTCTTCTTTCAAATAAGGAAGGACATATTTACGTAATCGATTCCTTGTATATACTTCTTTTTTATTACTCGGATCTATACGCGGAATAACTTTTAATTTATTACAGTAATCAACAATTTCTTCCTTAGTTACCCCAAGTAACGGCCTAATTAAATATCCATTATGAAAAGATCGCTTCACTGCAATTCCTGCGTATCCTTTCGGAGTACTCCCTCGTACAAGGCGCATTAAAATCGTCTCTACTTGATCATCTCCATGGTGACCAAGAGCTACATATCTCGCATCATATTTCTTCATTATTCTTTCCAAAAATGCATATCTGCATTCTCTAGCTGCAACTTGTGCATTCATTCCATATTGCTGTTGATATTGCGACACATTAATCCTTAGCGTTTCACAAATAACTCCTAGCTCTTTGCAAATACCCTGTACAAACTGTAAATCCTCATAAGATTCGTTACCTCTAAACATATGGTCCACATGTGCTACTACAATTTCTAGCTGTTTTTCTGCCCTTTTTTCTAACAAATAATATAAAAGAGCCAAAGAGTCAGGACCACCAGAAACCCCTACAACAATTGTTGAATGTTTCTTTAATACATCATGCTGCTTTACAAAGTCATCTACTTTTTCAACAAATGCATCTTTCAACTTCGCAATCACCTTTCATTAAACAAGAATAACATTAGTTACCTTGTATATAATGGTACAACTTTTACAAACATTGTGCAAAAAAAAGATGTACAAAATCCATATTTTTATCTTACATCCCTCCTGTATATTTAACAAAGTAATCACATTACCTTTTTAATCAAAAAAACCTAGGCATCTACCTAGGTTTTTTGATTATTTTATTGCGCCTGCATTCCTACTATTGGAATCGTAGCCCACTTCGGCATATTTTTCTTTACTTTCGCCACCACAATAGTCATATCATCATTTATATAACCATCACCAGAGCGAATTACTTCTTCCATAATAATATCAGCGATTTCCTGTGGGTCCTCTGTTTGTAGTTCTTTAATTTTACGTTTTATCCATAATTCGTGATTCTCCACATGTTGCGCTCCCTCAAAGATGCCGTCACTCATCATGATAAGAAGATCACCCGTTTTTAATTGCTCACCAACCACATCAACTTCAACATCTTCAATGATTCCCATCGGCAAATTACTTGCCTCAATTTTCAAAATATTATTTCCGCGTTTAACAAAACTCGGCGTCGATCCAATCTTTAAAAACTTCGCACTCGCATCACGTAAATCTACCATAGCCAAGTCAAGCGTTGTATACATCTCCTCTGTCGTCCTTAAAGAAAGAATCGAATTGATGGACTTAATCGCTATTTCTTCATCAATACCTGATTGAAGTATCTTTTGTAATAATTTTACCGTTTCCCTACTCTCCATATGAGCCCTTTGTCCATTTCCCATACCATCACTAATCGCAAGTGCATATTTACCAACGCTCAAATCCATCATCGCGTAGGAATCACCTGAAATAAACCCACCACCTTTTGCAGCTGTGGCCAATCCTGTATCAAGAGAATACGTCTTCGCTGAACCAAATGATATTAAACTGTGCCCATTTGGATATGAGGATTTCTCTTCATGCTTAACGACGATATTCTCTTTTAAAATATCTGAAAGCATTGGAGCAACCAACTTCTCACATTCCCCATGTTCATTAGATGCAGCCGGAATCAACATTTCAATATCAATACTTCCTCTATCTAAACAATAAATATCAACATGCTCCACTTCGACACCAAAATCACGAAACGCTTGTAAAATTTGCTCCTCCTGCGCTTGATGGTTCTCTCTTTCTCGTTGTATCTCCTTAGCGAAATCCTCCATCACTTTTGATACACCTAGTAATTGCTCCGCTACAATTCTACGATTTTCCTTCATTTGTTTTCTTAATTTCTGCCCCTCATAGAAGTGATCTAATTCACCTGCTACTAAATCCGTTACTTTCTTCCCTCTCACACAATGCTTGTCCCATTCACGAACTAACTTCCGATTATGCTGCAGCGTTCCTTCTTCTGTTTCACTCATTATTTGTTTCATATAATCGTATGTTTTATCAAAATTAACTACCCAACATTGATCCTTCTTAAAGCATGTTTGACATGTTTTTGCAGTAATTGTACTTAAAAATAAATCAGCTTCTGTTTCTTTATCTTCCTCCTCCACATACCCGTATACAGAAAAGCTATTAGACAAAGCAGCAAATACATTAGCAAATTGATTGATTTTGTTTGCTGTAACATCGCGCACTCTTCTTAAATATTGTTGTTGATCCTGTGAATGTTCCTGTGTACCCGGCATAAATTTAGCAATACGATCCATAACAAGCTTCGGTGTTAATAAGAAGAAAACAATCGCTACACCAGATTCAATTAAAGTTGTTACAATACTTGTTTGCTTGTCTACATATAATGTAATTAAGCTTGTACCAATTAATAAACCTAAACTAACTCCTATACGCTTCCCTTCTTTTAACAATCCCCCAAGCAATCCTGAAAAGGCAAGGAGACTAAGTTGAGACAAGCTCGCCACATTTGCTAAACTTAATATTAACCCAGTGACAACTCCTACCGTGGACCCTGTAGCTGCCCCTGCAATAAAGGCAAATACTAATACTAAATATCTAGTGAAAATATGTTGAATAGAAGCATCATAAACAAACCAATCCGTTGTGCCCGTTAAAACAGATGCTAGTAATATAATTAAACAAACAATTTCTTCTGTTTCTAACGCTTGTTGCTTCCCTTTCCTTTCCACTAAAAGCGGAACACTTTGTAAAAATATCATCGTTAATACGAAGCTAAGCCCCGCTTCGATCGTACTGACGAGCAGATCATACATGGTGACGGTTTGCTGTGCAAAATATACAACAACTAAATGTGCGGTTAATGCGGAGATAAATACTTGGAATGGTACAAGTCCAACAGTTTTACGTGTAAACCGACTAAAGAAGATATTATAAATAAAGAAGGTAAAGATAGATGCAAAAGTAAAAAATAAATTATCTATTGAAACTGAAAGTGCTCCCCCCATTAGGGCTAAGAACGCGAGCGGCATTTTATCTCGCTTCATAACATAAACAGCAGCAAAAAACGGCAATGCAAACGGTAAAATGTTTGTTAATATATATGCTCGTCCCAAAAGAAAACCAATAACAGCAATAATGAATCCCCATCTAAAGAAAACTTTTTCAAACTTCATTCGCAACTTACTCGTCCACTTTATTGTTCCAAGCTGACTTTCATTCATCGCCAATGCACTTGTATTCATAGTATTCCTTCCTGCTTTAGGCATATTTTTAACACCACCTGCATAGTTTAATTACTGTTATTATAAAAGATGATTATTGGTTTTTTTGTCAAAACAACAGTTTTGACTTTTATAATCGTTCGACTTTTTATTCGAAATAAATCTACATATATACATAGTATTTAATTTATTTAAAGAGAGTTGAAAGAATGTTCAGAAAATATAGGGTGATTTTGTAGAAGTATTGTACGTCTTAATTTATATTTAACAAAAAAAGACCATGCAAATTTGCATGATCTTTTTAGATGACCCGTACGGGATTCGAACCCGTGTTACCGCCGTGAAAGGGCGGTGTCTTAACCACTTGACCAACGGGCCGTTAAATTAAATATAGCGGCGGAGGGGATCGAACCCCCGACCTCACGGGTATGAACCGTACGCTCTAGCCAGCTGAGCTACACCGCCATGTCGTCGTATTTAACGGACAATTAGTATATTACATCAGATATATTTTAAAGTCAACACATCTCAAAAACTTTTTTAAAAATATATTCTCTCACATAAAAAAGTACCCGAGTAATTACTCTGGGTACCTCTCTATATGTTAAGAATTAAACGGACTTATTATCCGCGACGTGCGCCACGGCCACCACGTTTAGATTCTGTGTTACGCTTTAAAGAAGTTAAACGATCTTCACTATCTTTTAAAAAGCGTGCCATCTTTTGCTCAAATGTTTCTTTTGGAGCTCGTTCGTTACCGCCACCGCGGTTATCTCTGTTGGAAGAACGATTATTACGTTGTGGACGTCCAGAACGTTGTTGATCACCACCACGTTGGTATTCACCGCGTGGACGATCTCCTTCTGTTTTTTCACGTTCTTTCGCTTTCTTAATAGATAGGCCAATTTTGCCATCTTTTTCAACATTGATAACTTTTACTTCTACTTGGTCGCCTACTTTTAAGTGATCGTTAATATCTTTCACATAATTATCAGCAACTTCACTAATATGAACAAGACCTGTTAAGCCTTCTGGCAGCTCCACAAAAGCCCCAAAATTTGTAATACCTGTTACTTTACCCTGTAACTTGCTGCCTACCTCGATTGACATAAAAAAAATGCTCCTCCTTAGTGGTTAAAAAGTCAAATTTTACTTTATTATATATAATCCTAAAATACAGTGTCAATAAGACATACTCTACTTAGAAACAGGAAAAATTATCTCCCCTTTTCCGGAGAAGAAATAATCCCTTCTAGCAATCTTTAAAACGTACTCTTCATCATTCAACTTTTGAACTTCATCTTTTAGATTCTTTTCTTTTTTCGTTAATGAATCCAGTTCTTTTTTCATGTCCTTAACTTTTGCTTCTTTTGCTTTAATGGAACTGTTTTGTTGATAAAACGTCACACTAATACTAGCAATAATTGTAAAAGCAAAGACAAGAAAAACCGCTAAACGGCGATAAAGTCGCTTCCTGTTCTCATCCGTTTGTATTATATGTTCTTTAACAGGATTTGGACTCTGTTTGTCGATTGTTCTTTGTCTCAGTTCCCTCATTTCCGAGGTCCCCCTAACTTCTTTTTTATACGCACCCATAATTGGAAGATATGTCCCTTCAATTTTGCTACATATTGCAGGAACCCTACATGCTTCATTATAAAAAGTTTAACACGATTAGGGAGAAGTTTCCATATGAGCGAAGCAATAAACCGAACAGGCGAGAAAAAAACTTTCCATATGAAAAGTAATATCCAAATCACCATTTTCCATAACACATGTCCAATTGAAAGCAGTATACGAAATAAGAATAATATAAATGCAATAAATAGCTGTGCTATAATAATAACAGGTTTTATCATGAGTAGCTGTATAATTCGAACAAAAAATTGTGTTGTTTGTACAAAAATATAGATGAGAAAATTTAACATCTTCATGTATAGTGCTTTCAATAAGCTTTGATATGCTGCAAAACCACATAGTAACGCCAAAAATACATATATACGTAGTTCGGCTTCATTTACACGCAGTAATACATAAAAAACGAATAATGCTTGGACAATCCAAAATAGTATATCATGTATAAATACAAGCCAACGTTTACGCTCTTGGCGTTTTAAAAACCGTTGGTATGTATCTAAAGAAGCACCAATCCAAGCACCCATTCCAATCATCGAAAGCATTGTATACAACTGAATTGTTAGGCTCATTTAAACAGCTTACTAAAGAAACCTTTAGTTTTCTCCCCTTGGTTCTCATCAATATACAGCATTTCATGAACTTTCCCTTTAATTGATACAACACCCTTTTCTACATCTAAATTCTTCATTTGCAAATTTTGACCACGAATTGTTAAAAAACCCATTACAGTCTCGAGTAAAAACTCTTCGCTATCAAAACTCTCTACTTGCTTTACACCGGTAATATCAATTACACGCCTGCCACGCATAATAATATCATGCTCTACAGAAACATTTTGTTGATTAGAAGACATAGGTGAGTAACCATTATTCACGAAAATCCCCCCATAGCTTTATACTAGCTAATAGTAATGTATGAAGGGCTAACCTATTTTAGAACAAGCCTTCTTCCGCTTTCACTTTTTCCTCACGAACGAGACTATACATGTTTGCTGCATCTTCTTTTTTAGTTGTTTCTTTCAATTCATTTACTTTCACAGTTACTATTTTTTGCCCGAAACGAATTGTTAATTCATCCTCTACCTTCACATCTGAACTCGCTTTTGCCACTTGGCCATTAATCGAAATTCTTCCTTGGTCAGACACTTCTTTTGCTAATGTTCTTCTTTTAATTAAACGTGATACTTTCAAAAATTTATCTAGACGCATATCAAATCCCCCTATTAACGCTCTGTTTGTTTTGCCTCTTCCCATAAAATATCTAACTGTTCTAATGATAAATCTTGCATTTCCTTATTCATTTCAGCTACTTTTGCTTCCATGTATAAAAAGCGATCCATAAATTTCTCATTAGTTGAACGTAACGCTTCTTCTGGATCTAATTTATAATGACGAGCTATATTCACAAATGCAAATAGTAAATCACCAAATTCACCTAGCATCTTTTTCTCATCCATGTTTACAACTTCTTGTTGGAATTCTTGCCATTCTTCTAAGGCCTTCTCTATCATCGGCTGCACATCAACCCAATCAAATCCAACCTTTCCAGCTTTCTTCTGAATTTCATAAGCACGCATTAGTTGTGGCAAGCTTTTTGGAATACCCGCTAAAACAGATTCTTTCACGAATCCCTTTTCTTGTTTTTTAATTTCTTCCCAATTTGCAATCACTTCATCAGCATTATTTACATCCGTATCCCCAAACACATGCGGATGACGACGAACCATTTTCTCAGCTAAAGTCCGAATAATATCATCTATAGAGAACCAACCTTCATCCTCTCCAATTTGGGCATGAAGCATAACTTGTAATAATATATCACCTAGTTCTTCTACTAAATGATCATCATCCTCTTCATCAATTGCTTCTAGCACTTCATACGCTTCTTCAATTAAGTATTTCTTTAAAGATTGATGAGTTTGCTTTTTATCCCATGGGCAACCATTCGGTCCACGAAGATCAGCAATAATTGCTCTAAGCACATCAAACTGCTGATATAAGGACGCACGTTCCTTAACTGGCGGTACATACACACTCGTTAAATTATTTAATTCTGTTTCGTGATCTAACATGTATAACGATACCTTTTTCACTTGCTCGAATGAAGTCCCTGCAGCTGTTACGATATACACTTCGTAATCATCTGGCAAAATCTCCATTAACGTTAGCTTCACATCTGAAGCAACGAATGCATCATACACTTGGCAAAAGATTAAATGTTGACGTAATTCTAATTGTCCTCTTTCAAATGATGTAGCATCAATTAATTGGAACCCTTCAATCGGATCAATTTTTAGACTTGCAAACATCGGATCAAGGAAACTTTGTCCACCTTCAATTCGCACTTCAATATTTGCTGCTTCTCCTTTTTCCAAAAGTAGCTGAACTGTTCTTTCTGCTACAAGCGGATGACCTGGAACAGCATAAATAATTTCTGCGCCTTTAGCTTGTTCTAGCAATGTATTCGCAATTGTTTCATATACGATTTCAAATGTATCATGTGCCTCATATACATTATCAAAGGCCGTATACTTTATAGCTTCTTTCTCCAATTCTTCTATAACTGGGTGCTCCTTCGTTCTAACAAACATATGGTCTGCTTCTTTTATCTTTCGATATACACCCATTGTTAACTGATCTAACTCACCAGCACCTAATCCTAAAATAGTAATGATTCCACTCACAACCAGTCACCTCTATCCACTCTTCTTCAATGAACCTTCTTTTTTCTCTTGTTTCATAACGGTTCCTAATTCTTCTTTTGTAAATACACGTAATTTTAAAATTAAAAACATATATGCTAATCCACCGATAGCTACACCTAACAGCGCTTCAAGCGTCGCAATTCCTCTATGTCCTGTATCAATTACTAATCCGGACATTCGTAACATACGCATAAAGATTATTAATACAAACCCCATACCGATACCACTAATAGCTACACCTAACATATTCCGCCTATCAATAAGCGGCTCCGATACAGCTCGCATAAGTAACACACTATTTAGCAAGGCAATCACAATAAGCGCAACTAAAGTTGCAATTGCAGCTCCCTTTACACCAAAATACGGCATTAATATATAGTTTAAAACTAACTTCAAACAACCTCCAAATACAACGAATATTGCTGGTTTTAATGTTTGTCCCACTCCTTGCAAAATGGAAGCAGTTGTAATTGACAATGAACTAAATAAAATAGATAAAGATAAAATCGATAACACATCTGATCCATCACTATTTTCAAACAACATAATATTTGTAGGTTGAATAATACAAGTTAATCCAATAGCAGCTGCAGATCCAATAACAAATGTTATTTTCATTGCTAACTTTACCTTTTCTTGAATAAATGAAAGATCTCCTCTTTCTTTCGCCGCTGTAATAATAGGAATAAGTGACAATGAGAAAGAAGTTGTCACAACAGTACCTAATTGCATAAGCGGGATACTTCTATCATAAACACCTTTTAGTACCTTTGCATTTTCAACTTGCTCTCCCGCACGAATAAGCAAAGTATACAAGGAAATAGAATCCGCCATTTGTATAAAAATAAGGACTAAATTACTAACACAAATCGCTAATCCCTGCCAAAAAAGGATTCGAACAATCCCTTTTTTATTTCTAATTCCCTTCCATCTTTTGAAGAAAATAGCATGGAAATCATGACGCATATAAAGTAAAAGTACGATAATCCCAATAAGCCCGCCTGCAATTGAACCTAGCATGGCACCCGCACCAACTGTATATAAATCAAATCCATGAGCAATAAGGAATAGTGATAAAAATACAATAATAGAAACACGAATCGTTTGTTCAATTACTTGCGAAACAGCCGTCGGCATCATATTATTGAAACCTTGAAAATATCCTCTCGCTACAGATAAAAACGGCATTAGTAGGAATGAAAACGAAATAACACGTAATAATTTATCTAAATGTATATCGCCCATAGCCGATGCAATTGTTTCGGCCCCAAAGAATAATGTGAAAAACCCTATAAATCCAATTCCTAATAAAAACCAAAAAGATACACAAATAATTTCTTCTGCTTCTTTTTGTTTTCCTCGTTCTAATCTTTCTGCGACCATTTTTGAAATAATAATGGGAAACCCATAAGTAGCTAAAATCAAACAAAATCCATAAAACGGATAAATTTGTTGGTAAATATAAAAACCAACATCACCCGCTATATTTTGATATGGAATACGGTAAAAAGCGCTTAATACCTTCGTAACAAAACTTGCGATTGTTAATATAATAGCCCCACGCCAAAAGGCTTGGTACTTCTTCGCTTCCATACAAGAAAACTCCTTTTTCTATTCTCACCCCTCGTATTATATCACAAAGAAAAACTGGCTCTCCTTCATATTCCTTACATTCACTGACTTCTTTCAACAGCAAAAATATTCAATGAAAAAAGGTAGCAAAGCGCTACCTTCGTTCAATATACTTATATCTCCAAGTAGTTAATTTCTCAAATAGAAATATCATAATTAGGAAAGATTGCTACTTATAGAAATTACACTTCGCTACTGCTCCATTTGTTTCGCTAAAAAGCTTGCAGCTGTATTTACTGATTTATGCTCTACTTCACTTATAATAGCCTCTTTAGAGAAGATAACGACAGCTCCGATTGGATCTCCATTTGCAATAATCGAGCCAATTGTATAAGAGCTCACTTTTTCTGTTACTCCATCAATAATTGAAATTTCGCTTTCATCTGTCATAATTACAGACTTACGCTCTTCCATTGTCTTCTCAATTAAATCGCCAACACTTTTATTTAAGTATTCTTTTTTAGATGCGCCTGCTACTGCGATAATAGAATCACGATCGCATACAAGCACATTATGTCCTAAGCTATCGTATAAAGCTTCCGTATATTCCTTTGCAAAATTACCTAGTTCACTAATTGGAGAATATTTTTTCAAAATCACTTCTCCATCGCGATCAACAAATATTTCTAGTGGATCTCCCTCACGAATACGTAAAGTTCTACGAATTTCCTTCGGAATTACTACCCTGCCTAAATCATCAATTCGACGTACGATTCCAGTTGCTTTCATTCTAATGCTGCCTCACTTTCTACTGATGATCAAAGTGGTGAATTTACCTGTTCATGTAAAAATCACCAACTATTAAACATAGTATTTTACACATTAGTTCTTCTATGCACGTCGAATTGTATTTTTTATCTTATATTAGGCATTTATTACTTCTTTTTTTACATCTGGCAAGCCTTTTAATAAATTTTCAGCAATTGTTAACCATTTCGACGTCTCTAATCCATTCGTTTTCATCACAATTTTCAATTGTGACCCCTCCATACCAAGACCGATCATACGGCCAAAACTACTTCCTAGCATGAATAATTTTCCACCATCTATATTTTGGCTCGCTTGTTCAGAAAACAGGAATGTTACTTCAAATTTATTTTGCTTAATTAACTCAATTTGTTCTTTCATTGCCAACACTTTAATGTTTGCAATTTGTAATAAATAACCAACTTCTTGTGGATAATCACCAAATCTGTCGATCATCTCTTCCTGCAACTCTTCAATATCTTCAATTGCAGAAATACCTCTAAATTGTTTATACATCATAATTTTTTGTTTACTATCTGAAATGTACGCATCCGGTAAATATGCATCTACTTCTAAATCAATTTCAACATTAACGGTATTTTCAACTCCGTCTGTTCCTCTACGTTGCTCAATTGCATCTTTTAACATTTGAGAATATAGATCAAATCCGACAGAATCAATAAATCCATGTTGTTCTGCCCCTAACAAATTACCCGCACCACGAATTGATAAGTCTCTCATCGCAATTTTGAAACCAGATCCAAGCTCTGTAAACTCTTTAATTGCTTGCAGACGCCTCTCTGCAACTTCCGATAACACTTTATCACGTTTGTATGCAAAGTATGCATACGCGACGCGATTAGAACGCCCAACACGACCACGAAGCTGATACAACTGCGATAATCCCATACGATCTGCATCAAATACAATTAATGTATTTACATTCGGAATATCTACACCCGTCTCAATAATTGTTGTACTTACAAGAACATCATGCTGCCCTTCTAAAAACGATAGCATAACAGACTCTAATTCACCTTCATTCATTTTCCCATGTGCGTATGTTACACGAGCATCTGGAACTAACATCGAAATTTCATCTGCTTTTCTTTCAATATCCTCCACACGGTTATATAGGAAGTAAATTTGACCGCCTCTTGCTAACTCTCGCTCTATCGCTTCTCGCATTAACGCTGGATTATACTCTACTACATATGTTTGTACTGGGAAACGATTCTCTGGTGGTGTCTCAATAACAGATAAATCGCGCACACCAAGCATAGACATATGAAGTGTACGTGGAATCGGAGTTGCCGTTAATGTTAACACGTCAACATTTGCTTTCAATTGTTTAATTTTTTCTTTATGTGTAACGCCGAATCTTTGTTCTTCATCAATAATAAGAAGTCCTAAATCTTTATAAGTAACATCTTTAGATAAAATACGATGCGTTCCGATTACAATATCCACCGTTCCATCTTTTAAACCTTTAATCGTTTCATTTTGTTGTTTTCGTGTACGGAATCTACTTAGTAACCCTATATTAATCGGATAATCTTGAAAACGCTCTCGAATTGTTTCATAGTGTTGTTGTGCAAGGATTGTTGTTGGTACTAAAATCGCAACTTGTTTTTCATCCATAATTGCTTTAAATGCCGCACGAATAGCTACTTCAGTCTTTCCATATCCTACGTCACCACAAAGAAGCCTATCCATCGGACGTCCGCGTTCCATATCTTTCTTAATCTCTTCAATAGAACGTAATTGATCCTCTGTCTCTTGATATGGGAATAAAGATTCAAACTCTTGTTGCTCTGCCGTATCTGGTGTATATGCATAACCTTTCGAAGCTTCCCGCTCGGCATATAATTTAATTAGGTCATCTGCAATGTCTTGTACAGATTTTTCAACTTTCGTTTTGACCTTCTTCCAATCATTTCCGCCTAATTTATAAACTTTTGGTTCCTTACCTTCAGACCCTACGTATTTTTGCACTTGATCAATTTGTTCAATTGGAACGTATAACTTATCATTACCTTGATATTTAATATTTAAATAATCTTTATGAACACCATTAATCTCTAATGTCTCAATACCTAAAAATTTACCTATACCATGATTTACATGAACTACATGGTCTCCAACTTTTAATTCTGAATAACTTTTAATACGTTCAGCGTTAGATAACTTTTGCTTACGTTGTGATTTTTTAACCTTCTTATGAAAAAGCTCCTTTTCAGTAATGACAACAAACTTTTGCATCGGCATTTCAAAGCCTGCATGTAAATCACCTACAGCAATTTGTAACCTTCCAGGCAATAAGATATCTGTCGCCTCTACAATGTCTGCATCAATATCATAATCACTTAAAATATGTTGTAGTTTTTTTACACGTTCATCATCTGTTCCAAGCACAACGGTCGTAAAATTACCTTCATTCCATCTATCAATTTCAGTTTTTAACAAATGCATCTGTCCGTGGAAATCTTGCATCGTTTTACATGTCACATTTACAATATTTTGAGGATGCGTGTGTGCTATATGGCGTAAGAATAACGTTAAATATACAAAACTTCTTTTTTTATTATGAAGAAACTCCTCAAACGAGTGGGAGAAAGATAAATCCTGAATAATTGTTCCTTCGCCAAGAAGTGAGATATACCATTCCGCTTCTTCTGTTTCAAGATGTGATGCTGTTTCTTGAATACGGGAAATCTCATCTAAAATCACAACACCATTTTCTGGTAAATAATCTATCAGACTAGCAGGTTCTTTATAGAAAATAGATAAATATTTAAACATTTGTTCTATACTCTGCCCGTTTTTCAACATTTCAATTTCATGACTAACCGTCTCAAGCACAGTAGTCTTTAATTTATCATCGGAAAGCTTTTGCATCGTCTTAGTCAAACCTTCTTCAAGATGCTTAATTCCCGATTTCAATTCTTCCTGTGAAAATAAAAACTCTGTTGCTGGACCGAACTTAACACTTTCCTTTTTATCTTGAGAACGCTGTTCATCCACATCAAACAATCGAATAGAATCGACTTCTGTATCGAAGAATTCAATACGAAACGGTAATTCTTCCGTTAATGGGTAAATATCTAATATTCCCCCGCGTAAACTGAACTCTCCTGGAGCTTCTACCATTGACTTACGCTCGTAGCCAATATGATGTAAAGTATGCAAGAGTGCATCTAAATCAATCTCTTGCCCTAGATTGATTTCAATTTGCCTTTGCTTCCATAATTCTTTTATTGGTAAAAACCTACGCAGCCCTGCAACTGGCGCTACAATAATCCCATTCTCTCCTGCAGCTAAGCGATTTAACACTTCAATACGCTGTGCCTTCAATTCTGGACTTGCAACACCAACCTCCGATGCTATCAATTCATTTACCGGATATAGCCAAACATCTTTTTCACCAAGTAACGCCACTAAATCTTCATGTACTTTTTGTGCTTGGTATAAATTGTGCGTCACGATAAGTTGTGATTGCTTTGTCTTTTTATATAAAGCTGCCATTAATAATGAACGAGAGGATGTTGCCATACCCGATACAAGTTGTTCTTTCAACCCATCTTCTAGCCCATTAATAACCGATTGTATTTCTTCATTTTTATAAAATTGCTCTAATAAACCTATCATTTTCAAAACTCCTCTCAACATAAAGAGCAAGTTACTATATTTTATGCAAATATTTTGGAAAAAGAAAACAGAAAAATGCTTTGGACATGCCAAAGCGACAACATTTTATTGCAGAAATTTTTCATATTCATAATACTCAGGATAAGATGCGAGCGTTTCTTGACACGATTCACAAATCGTTTTTATATATATATTTCCATTCTCATGAAAATGAATCATATCCACTACTTCTTGCTCTGTTAGTTGAAACAAAACGTCGCTATATACTTTTTCTGCGATAATGGAGCCCACATTACTTCCACAATGTCTACAGTAATAATAACCTTCCATACTAGCCTCCTAAATATCCAATTGCTACTAGTATGGGATAAAACAAAATAAAATATTCCAGATTGTGCGCTTAACTATTAAAAGTATTCATGATTTGGAGAAAAGGTTTATTTAACCATTCCTCACATGCATCTGCTGCATTTTCAATGGATTGATTAACGCCAGATATTTCTTCAGATGTAAAACGTCCTAATACGTAATCCACTACTTTCATCCCATTTTTCGGACGATCGATTCCCATGCGGATACGTTGAAATTCTTGTGTTCCTAAATGTGAAATTGTTGATTTCACACCATTATGTCCACCCGCACTACCTTTCATGCGAAGGCGTAATTTACCTACAGGAATATCTAAATCATCGTACATAACAATGAAGTCCTCGACATCAATTTTATAATAATCCATGAGTGGACGGATACTTTCCCCAGATAAATTCATATATGTAAGTGGCTTTAGTAAGATTACTTTTTCCCCATTAACAAAACCTGCGCCAAATACCCCTTTAAACTTTTGTTCATTCAAAGAAATACTCCAACGTTTTGCAAGTTCATCGATTGCCATAAATCCAATATTATGCCTTGTTAATTCATATTCTCTACCTGGGTTCCCAAGTCCTACTATTAATTTCATTCTTGTACCACTACTTTCTTTTTTCGATACGAAAAGACGTAACCAAGCTTGGTTACGTCTCATTCTATCCAATTAATTGAATAATACACTTACAGATTCTTCTTCGTATACACGAATGATTGCTTCTCCGATTAATGGAGCAACTGAAAGTTCATGTACTTTATCAATTTTCTTCTCTTCTGGTAATACGATAGAGTTCGTTACAACTAACTCTTTAATATTCGAATTTTGAATACGCTCAATTGCTGGACCAGATAATACTGGGTGTGTACAGCAAGCATATACTTCAGAAGCACCGTTCTCAACAAGAGCGTTTGCCGCTAATGTAATTGTACCAGCTGTATCAATGATGTCATCAATTAAAATTGCTGTTTTGCCTTCGATGTTACCGATAATGTTCATTACCTCAGATACATTCGGACGAGGACGACGCTTATCAATAATAGCGATTGGCGCTTTTAGGCGATCTGCCATTTTTCTAGCACGAGTTACACCACCGTGATCAGGAGATACGATTACGATATCTTTAAGGCCTTTTGCTTCAAAGTAGTCTGAAAGAATCGGTACACCCATTAAGTGGTCGATCGGGATATCAAAGAATCCTTGAATTTGTGGAGCATGTAAATCTAGAGTGATTACACGAGTTGCACCTGCTGTTTCAAGCAAGTTTGCTACAAGTTTCGATGTAATTGGTTCACGAGAACGCGCTTTACGGTCTTGACGCGCATAACCATAGTAAGGAATAACAATATTAATTGTTTTTGCAGATGCACGTTTTAATGCATCAATCATAATAAGTAATTCCATGATATGTTCGTTTACTGGGAAGCTTGTAGATTGAATAATGAATACATCGCAACCACGGATACTTTCTTCAATGTTAATTTGAACTTCTCCATCACTAAAACGATCAACAGAACATTTTCCTAGTCCTACTCCAATATGCTTTGCGATTTGCTCAGCAAGTTCCTTATTAGAGTTTAAAGAGAATACTTTCAAATTAGAATTTAGATATTGAGTCGACATCTAGATTAACCCTCCACATTATGATTTTTTCTTATTCAGCAATTGATCAACATAGTCTTCTTTGTTAACTTGACGTGCACGTGCTACTGATAATGCTTTTGATGGAACATTCTCTGTTATTGTAGAGCCTGCTGCCACATAAGCACCATCTTCAACTGTTACAGGCGCAACAAGGTTTGAATTACATCCAATAAATACCCCGTTACCAATTACAGTTTTAAATTTATTCTTGCCGTCGTAGTTCACCGTAATTGAACCACAACCAAGATTCACGTCTTCTCCAACTTGTGCATCCCCGATATAACTTAAGTGTGAAGCTTTACTTCTATTACCAAAAACAGTTTTTTTGATTTCTACGAAGTTTCCAACGCGCACTTCATCTCCAATAACTGAATCTGGGCGAATATGTGCAAATGGACCAACTGATACTTCTGTACCAAGTTTGCTGTCATGTACAGTAGATTGACGAATTACCGTACGATCTCCAATTTCACTATCGCGAATTACTGTATGCGGTCCAATTTCACAATCAGAACCAATTACAGTGTTCCCCTCAATAACCGTTCCTGGGTGAAGAACTGTATCACTACCAATAACTGCATCCGCAGAAATGTATGTGTTACTTGGATCAATAATTGTAACACCATTTACCATGTTCTTTCTGTTGATACGATTTTTCATAATAATTTCCGCTTGCGATAGAGCGACTCTGTCGTTAACACCTAACGTTTCATCGAAGTGCTCTGTTTGATAAGCTGATACAATATGACCTTCATTTTTTAAAATTTCAATAACGTCCGGAAGGTAATATTCGCCCTGTACATTATCATTTGAAACTTTAGAAAGTGAAGCAAATAAAGCTTTATTATCAAAACAATACGTACCTGTATTGATTTCTTTAATAGCTAATTCTTTTTCATTCGCATCCTTATGCTCAACAATCTTTTCAACATGACCATTCTCATTACGAACGATACGGCCATATCCAGCAGGCTCTTCTATGTACGCTGTTAGTACCGTCGCCATTGCTCCCGCTTCTTCGTGTTGCTGAAGCAATGCTTCCATCGTTTCAGCAGTTATTAGAGGTGTATCACCACAAATAACTAAAGTTGTTCCCTCTTCATTTGCAAGTACACTTGCAGCTTGATCGACAGCATGAGCTGTACCAAGTTGTTCTGCTTGTAATGCAAACTCACTTACGTTTCCTAGCTGTTCTTGTACCTTTTCAGCACCATGTCCAACGACTGTTACAAGTTTCTGCAATCCTAATTGAGATACTTCATTGACTACATGTTGTACCATTGGTTTTCCACATACAGGATGCAGCACTTTGTATAGCTTGGACTTCATACGTGTGCCTTTACCTGCAGCTAGAATCACTGCAAATCTGTTTGACATATAGACCCTCCATCGCAACCTATTTATCCATTAACGATATTATCCTAAATCATCATATATTTCAAGAAACACATTATAACTATTAAATTTTACCATAATTCTTATAAGATGTTTTACTCTTTAGTATCTTTTTTAAGGAATAAGCTATACTATTTTAAATGATTTTGAAAAAATTAGAAGTTTTTCATCTTTATTTTTTCAAAATATGAATTTTTATAATTAGAAACGTGTATTATTCAAAAAAAAACAAACTCCTGTAAATGCTTACAGGAGTTTGCTACAAAATTATAAGACTTTCTTTCAAAAGCCCTTTTCATTCGAATTTTACGAAGCGCCTGCTTCTTCAAACTCAACCTCTTCTAACTCGCCTAAACGATGATACTCTGTTAAAACCGCATCTTGAATTTTAGAGCGTGTATTAGAATTAATTGGGTGTGCAATGTCACGGAATTCTCCATCTGGAGTACGTTTACTTGGCATTGCTACAAATAATCCATTATTACCATCAATTACACGAATATCATGAACAACAAATTCATGGTCTAGAGTAATAGAGGCAATTGCTCTCATGCGGCCTTCTGTGTTTACGCGGCGTAATCTTACGTCAGTCACTTCCATCTTGTGTTCACCACCCTTTTCTAAATAAGCGATATATTTGTATAAATTCCACAAAATTTCTATTTTTCCTTTAATTTTTTAAAAATTTTTAAGATAAAAATTTTTATTGTAGTTGAATATAAGGATTAGTAGAGGTTATCGCTTACAAAGAGTTACTTAACTAGGGCAATTACTTCGATTTCAACAGAAACATCTTTCGGTAATTTTGCTACTTGTACACAAGAACGCGCTGGTTTATGAGTAGAGAAATAAGAACCGTATACTTCATTAACAGCATTAAAATCATCCATATCCTTCAAGAATACTGTTGTTTTTACCACTGTATCAAATGAAGCACCTGCTTCTGCTAATACCGCTTGTAAATTTTCAAATACTTGCTCTGTTTGTACTGTTACATCTCCTGTTACAAGTTCTCCACTTGCCGTTAACGGAATTTGTCCTGAACTATAGAACATATTATTTACAATAATCCCTTGTGAATATGGTCCGATTGCCTGTGGTGCTTTGCTTGTTTGAACAACTTTCATACTTTTCACCCTTTTATTATTTATTTTTACTCTTTAAAAATAGTGTACCAAAGGCAGTTTGTCCATCTATTTTGTAATTTATAAATAGGAATAAAAAAAGGTAAAGCTATCTGCTTTACCTTTTTACTCAGCCTCTACAAGCCCTTTATCAAATGGTGCAAGTGCATAATTCCCCTTTTCCACTTGAATTGCTTTTTCTTTCACATCAACTTCTGACAGACGAATTAATGATACAAAGTTATTAATAAGTCTTTCTTCAATATCCGTAGACTCTACTAATACGCCAATCCCAACAACATTAGCTTTAAACTCTTCTAGCATGCTCATCATACCTTGAATGGTTCCGCCTGCTTTCATAAAGTCATCAATAATTAAAACATTGGACCCTTCTGGAAGGCTACGCTTTGCTAAAGTCATCGTTTGGATTCGCTTAGAGGAACCTGATACATAGTTAATACTAACAGTGGGTCCTTCTGTTACCTTATTATCTTTTCTCGCAATTACTACCGGTACATCTAAGTAGTTCGCTACTGCATAAGCAAGCGGAATTCCTTTTGTCGCTACCGTCATAACCGCATCAATTGGTTGCCTAGCAAAAACAGAAGCAAATAAACGACCTGCGCCATTAATCTGGCGAGGATTACTTAAAAGATCCGTCATATATAAGTAACCGCCAGGCAAAATACGGTCTGGGTTTTCAAATAAGCTACAAAGCTCGTTAATAATCAGATTTGCCTCTTCTTCACTTATATAAGGAATATATTTCACTCCTCCTGCTGCTCCTGGTACCGTTTGCAATGTGCCGACACCTTGTTGTTCAAACGTTTGCTTAATAATAACTAAATCTTCACTAATGGAAGATTTAGCCGATTGATACCTTTCAGCAAAAAAAGTGAGAGAAACTAGCTGACGAGGATTTTGTAACAAGTAATACGTCAAATCGACCAATCTTGTACTTCGTCTAATTTTCATACTCTCACCTCAAATCACGAATATTCTAAACAAATCATAACGTATTATACGTCTTTATTCAAGCGTTTCTCGCTCTCCTAATAAACGCACTGCATATACTTGCTCGCAAAATCCTTTTAACCCGTTATATATGCGGTGCATTCGCGAATCATGGTGTACAAGACCAAATACAGTTGGGCCACTTCCACTCATTAATACGGCATCTGCCCCAAAGCGTTTCATCTGTGATTTAATACGTGCAACCTCGGGATGCATCGCAAACGTCACATCTTCTAAAACGTTACCAACAGTATCACAAATTCCTTTATAATCGCCATGGTTAATGACTTCAACCATTTTATCTACATTTGGATGAGTAACACGATTTAATTTTAAATTTCCGTACACGTCAGCAGTAGATACACCAATGTGGGGCTTTGCTAAAACAACCCAACAAGAAGGCGGAGTCTTTATATGTTCAATTTCTTCTCCTCTTCCAGTGGCAATAGCAGTTCCACCATATACACAGAACGATACATCTGACCCAATTTCTGCGCCAAGCTTTGCTAATTCATCGATTGTTAGCCCTAAATTCCATAACTTATTAAGGCCACGTAATGTCGCTGCTGCATCACTACTTCCACCTGCTAATCCAGCGGCTACTGGAATCGTTTTTTCAATAGTAATAGACACACCTTTTTTTACATTAAACTTCACTTTTAATAATTTCGCTGCTTGATAAGCTAAATTGCGTTGGTCGTCTGGGACATACCGATTATGGGACAAAATTTCAATACGGTCTTCTGCTAATTCCGTAAGCTCTAAACGATCTGCCAAGTCGATTGTTGTCATAATCATTTTCACTTCATGATATCCATCTTGTCTTTTTCCCAGTACATCTAACGACAGATTAATCTTTGCTGGTGCTTTCACTAGTAGCTTCAATCTATTCACCCACTCTATGTACTCAATCTTTTATCGTTTATTTTACCATAAATTTATAGTAAGACGATGACACTTCCCTAATTATATCGAAAAGCATTCAGAATGAAACTACTTATGTCAAATGATGGCACCTTTTAGCGTGCAAAAAGCCGAGGAATCTCTCCTCGGCTACCGCAGCATAGAAAGTATCTTACAACTACTGGTTTCGTTTCATTAATTGCTGTTCTGCAATTTCTATAGCACGTTTCACCATATTACCAGCATCTTTCGCACGAATTCCGCCCCATCCTTCTTTCTGAACAACATCATAAAAGCCAAGCTCTTTTGCAAGCTCTTCTTTAAATTGATTTGACATGACTCCTCTTCGTCTACTCAATGCAGAGTCCCTCCTTATTTTGCTACGGTATAATTAGTATGCAAAATAATATAGCTTTTCATTTATGGGAATATATGTAACAAAAAAATACATTAATTATAAAATACTTCATTTTGAGATTCATCGTAAAATGTTAGCTCTACTGTCTCTGTTAAAACATCTGCATAACTATAAGATACACGTTGCAATGCATCTTCTTGCTGGTCTAATTGTACAACAAACACAGAACGATACGTTTCTGCAAGTACACCTGATTGCTCCACAGTTTTTCTTCTCCCACTATTTGCCTTTAACATAAGTCGCTGTCCAAGATGGTGATCTAATTCGCTTTTAATTTCATCTAAACGTTTTGACATATACTTTGCTACACCTCGCTGTAATTTAGATTGAACACTTAAAACACGATATATCTATCCCAATTATTAACCGCAATTCACAGACAATATCATTATAAAAGCATCGTGCGTTCAAATAGATAGAAGAAATACTATATTCTAAAAGTATCATTGTATAGTCTGCACGTTCTTGCCGCTTTTTATCCAGACTCATTTAAATCATTTCCATATAAAAAAGCAAGATACGTATGTACCTTGCTCATTCGTCATAATGTTGAAAGGGCAATCCTGTTCGTAAAATCCCTCTTGTTTCAATTCCGCCTAGTCCCTTTTCGCCAGTAATTGTATTACGCACAACGTCCCATACATTTACTCTTTCCATAAATGAAGTGAAACTAATTTTGCCAACTACATATACAGGATCTAGAGCATGAATATTAATTCTAGACGGTGAACTAGCAAAATTAGCACCTGCCCGAATCAACGCCTCAAAGTGTGATTGACAAGCCCCAGCAAAAATAACGAGTTGATCTAACGATGGATACTTTTTCCGCACTTCTCGAACGGCCTGTACAAAATGTCTAGAATGTCTATATGCTGCTAAATCTCCCATAACTCCTTTTGACTTTGTATATGCATCATGTCCTGTAATAACTAAAATATCTGGGCGAAAATGATCTATTAAGTCTACTACCTTTTCATGCATCTCCGTTTCCTTACAATGAATACCTTGAACAGGAACGCCTATTTTATTATATAAATCTAAGCACTTGCGCAAATATAAAGGATCTCCATCTATATGCAATACACGTCCTGGCATTTGAAAATAATTCACTTCACTTGTATATCCACCAGTTGAATTATGTTCATGTCTTTGTTTCATCAACACGTAATCTTGCTGAAACAACCGGTAAGTACGCTCCATCGTTTCTTTTTCACGCTTCACTCTATTTTTATGTTCTCGTTGATCTATACTAACCAAATCTGCAAGTGGTGCATCCGCCACAAGTCTAATTTCCTCTCCAAATAATATTGCCATATCGCCTTTTATTTCTATAATACGAAAAAGAATATCCCTATTATGAGAATATCGTTCAACTAATTCTCCAACATGTAAATCCATTCTCCTACCTCCAAACTCCAAACTCGTTAGGCCATCTTACCTGTTTTTAAAGTATGAATTTAGGAAAGGAAAGGTGACAAAAGGGACAGCTCAAGTTGAACTGTCCCTTTCATATCCTTATGACAATTTATGAAGAATTAATGCATTACTTAATGTTGCAAACTCTTCGATAGATAGCGTTTCGCCTCTTCGCTTCGGATCAATTCCTACTTCTGTCAAAATTCGATCCAACAGCTCTTTATCTTTCGGGAAACCATTTAAATTATTTGATAAATTATTCATTAAAGTTTTACGACGCTGTGCGAAACTCGCTCGTACTACTTCAAAGAAGAAAGTTTCATTTGTCACTTCTACAACTGGTTTAGGACGCTTTAGAAGACGAATAATCGCAGAATCAACATTTGGTTGTGGCACAAACACTGTACGCGGTACAGTCATAACTGTTTCTACCTCTGTATAATACTGAATGGCAATTGATAAAGAACCATACTCTTTCGTTCCTGGTTTAGCAGCTAAACGATCCCCAACTTCTTTTTGCATCATAACCACAAATCCACGAACAGGTAATTTTTCTTCAAGCAATTTAAATAAAATTGGCGTTGTAATATAGTATGGTAAGTTAGCTACTACCATTACATCTTGTCCTTCTTCAAATTGCTCACTAAACACTTCATGTACATCTGCTTTTAGTACATCTTTATTTATAACTGTAACGTTGCTATATGGAGCTAACGTCTCGTCTAAAATTGGTAATAATCTCTGATCAATTTCAAAAGCCACTACTTTTTTAGCACGCTTTGCCAATTGCTCTGTTAATGCACCGATACCTGGTCCAATTTCAATTGCACCACTTTCTGAACCGATTTCTGCGTGATCAACGATACGATTTAATACATTCGTATCAATTAAAAAATTTTGTCCTAAACTTTTTTTGAATGAAAATCCATACTTTTCAACAATGTCTTTCGTACGATTTGGTGTTGCGATATCCTTCATTTTTTTTCCTCCTGTATTACTTGCTTATAAGCTTCTGCAAATGATTCCTTTGAAACCTGAAACATTTGTAAACGTTTATGTAACTGTTTTGCGTTTGTATAACCAATCTTTAATAGCTTACCCACTCTTTCTCTGCGACTCTTTGCCATTTCTCCGCCCACTAAGCCCGCATCGACTAGATCACTCCAACTAATTTCACTTGTGTAAGCTTCCATTTCTTCATGTATATTCTCTAAAGCACGGCGAATCGACTCATTAGAAGCATGTTCGATTCCAACACCTTTTTTCCTTTTAGCAAGTGCTTCTTCCTTCGTTAAAAAAGCATGCTTACATCCAGGAACCTTGTCAGAAATAATTTTTCGAATACGCTCTCCAGGATAATCCGGATCTGTGAAAATAATAACGCCTCGTTTTTGCTGCGCTAATTTAACTTGCTCAATAACGTGATCACCGATTGCTGAACCGTTCGTTTCGATTGTATCCGCATCAACAGCACGTTTAATCGCAACTGTATCATCTTTACCTTCTACAACGATAATCTCTTTAATTTTCATGCTTGCCTCCACACTCTTTTCATCTCTACTTAGTAAAACAAAAAAATGACGACTTTTCCATTATTATTTTCCCAATCGTACATTTTAAAAAGTAGAAGAGAAAAATCTTTGTTCACTATCCTTATTGTAACACTTCTATCTCCATCTTAATTTATCCGCAATATTTCTACACTTATGTTATGAGTAAATAGTGGGTTCTTATCACTTCTACTGTCTCTCTTCTCAAAAAACAAAAAAAGAATGGGACTCCCCATTCTTTTTTATTCAACACCAAATAAGGATTTGGCATTCTTTGTTGTTACTTGTGCTACTTCGTCATAAGAAATTCCTTTTAAATTCGCAATTTCTTCTGCTACCAGTTTTACATAACTAGGTTCATTTCGTTTCCCTCGAAATGGGTGTGGTGTTAAATACGGGCAATCTGTCTCTATCAATAATTTTTCTAACGGAATCTCCATAGCAACTTCTTTCGGTTTCTTGGCATTTTTAAATGTTACTGGCCCACCTAATGAAATTAAAAAGTTCATATCGACACATCGCTGCGCTACTTCTACACTACCGCTAAAGCAATGCATAATGCCCCCTACTTCAGCTGCATTCTCTTCCTCTAGGATATCAACAATATCTTGAGTTGCATCGCGGTTATGTATAATAATCGGTAATTTCACCTTTTTCGCTAATGCAATTTGTTTACGGAATACTTCCTTCTGTATTTCTTTTGGAGACTTATCCCAGTGATAATCTAATCCCATTTCCCCAATTGCAACTACTTTAGGATGAGCCGCTAATTCTTCTAACCAAGCTAAATGTTCTTCTTTCATATCGATTGCATCAACAGGATGCCATCCAACTGCAGCGTAAATAAAATCATAACCCTCTGCTAATTCAATTGCTTTCTTTATCGTTACTTCATCAAATCCAACAACAACTGTATATGTAACTCCCGCTTCTTTCATTCTCGCGATAACTTCTTGTAAATCTTCTTCAAATTGCTCTGCATTTAAATGTGAATGTGTATCAAACAACATAATAAATAACTCCTTTTATATTGAAATCAATTCTCTCATAGAAAAACTACACTCTTTCTAACTTAACGATAACAATACTTCAATTTTAATGCAAAAAACGGAATGTAAAAAGAAAAAAGACGCTTCACCAATGTTACACGTGAAACATCTCTTTTCTTGTCTCAATTACTTGATTTTTGTACCATTTGGTAAATTCTGGTCAATTGACGCTAATGACAATACGCCATTCTCTTCACCTGCTAAAATCATACCTTGTGATAATTCACCACGTAATTTTACAGGTTTTAAATTCGTTACACAAATAACCTTTTTACCTTTTAGTTCTTCTGGGGAATAGAATTTAGCAATCCCAGAAACCACTTGGCGCTTCTCTGTACCTAAATCAAGCTGAATTTTTAACAACTTATCTGCTTTTTTCACAGGTTCAGCGGATATTACTTCAGCTACTCGTAATTCTACTTTAAAGAAATCATCAATTGTAATTTCTTCTGCCTTTGGTTCTTCTGCTTTTTTCTCTTCTACTTTAGGAGCAGAACCTTGCATTTGTTCTTTAATATACCCCACTTCTACTTCCATTTCCAAACGAGGGAAGATTGGGTTTCCTTTTTCTACTTTTGTTCCAGCTGGAATACATCCAATTGTAGATAGGCTTTCCCAAGATTTATGCGCCTCTTCAGTAAGTCCAAGTTGAGCAAACATCTTACTTGGTGCTACTGTTAGGAATGGCATAAGCATAATACCTGTTTGACGAAGTACCTCAGCTAAGTGGGCCATTACAGACGCAAGTTTTTCGCGATCATTCTCATCCTTCGCTAATACCCACGGCTGCGTTTCATCAATATATTTGTTCGTACGGCTAACTAATTGCCAAATGGAACTTAGCGCTACAGAGAATTCCATATTCTCCATTGCCTCTTCTACTTTTTTCAATGTATCTTTGGCAAATGTCACTAACGTTTCATCGAACTCAGTTACATTTGCTTTAAATGCAGGGATTTCCCCGTTAAAGTATTTATCAATCATAGCTACTGTACGATTTAATAAGTTACCTAAATCATTCGCTAAATCAAAGTTGATTCGTTCAACAAATCCTTCTGGTGTGAATACTCCATCCGATCCAAATGGAACTTCGCGAAGTAAGTAGTAACGCAATGCATCTAATCCGTAACGATCAATTAGTGTAACTGGATCTACTACGTTTCCTTTTGACTTACTCATTTTTCCATCCTTCATTAAAATCCAGCCATGAGCAAAGACTTTCTTCGGAAGTGGTAAATCTAAAGCCATTAAAATAATTGGCCAATAAATTGTGTGGAAACGAACGATTTCTTTCCCAACTAAATGGACATCTGCTGGCCAGAATTTTTTATACTTCTCTTCATTTTCTGTTCCATATCCTAATGCAGTAATGTAATTAGACAACGCATCTACCCATACGTAAATAACGTGTTTTGGGTTACCTGGAACACGAACTCCCCAGTCAAATGAAGTACGAGAAACAGCTAAATCTTCTAATCCTGGTTTAATGAAGTTATTAATCATTTCATTTTTACGGGACTCCGGCTGAATGAAATGTGGGTTATCTTCATAGAACTTTAATAGTCGGTCTACATATTTACCCATTCTAAAGAAATAAGACTCTTCGCGAACAAGTTCTACAGCGTGACCACTATCTGGGCTTTTTCCACCAACTACTTTGTCACCTTCCATAATTGGATCTACTAATTGATGCGCTGTATAGAATGTTTCATCTTGTACAGAATACCAACCTTCATATTCATCAAGATAAATATCGCCTTGATCTACTAGCTGCTTGAAGATTTTCTCAACAACATCTTTATGACGATCTTCAGTTGTACGAATAAAATCATCATAAGAGATATCCATCTTCTCCCAAAGTTCTTTAATCCCTGATACAATGTTATCCACATATGCCTGTGGTGTAACATTTAGTTCTTCTGCTTTCTTTTGGATCTTCTGTCCATGCTCATCAGTTCCTGTTAAATAATGAACATTGTATCCTTGCATACGCTTATATCGTGCCATCGCATCTCCTGCTACTGTCGTATAAGCATGTCCAATGTGTAACTTTCCACTTGGATAATAAATTGGGGTAGTAATATAAAAGGACTTATTTTCCTCTTTCATCGTTTTGGACCTCCCGAATAACCTCATATGTATTTATAAACAGTATATCAAAAACTCATATATAAAGTGAAACTTTAATCCGTGGGGAGGGTTCACCCCCATGGATTATTAGCCCACACCAATCGGGCTTTTACGAGCAGCCCGACTCCCACTTAACTTCTTTGCTCCGGCTAAATTTTAAAGTGGGAGTCTTACTGCTCGCAAATAGCGGGATAAAAACGAGTTAATGCTCGATATCTTTATCATCTATTACTCATATTCAAAAAAAATATACAATATATTTACCGAAAAGTATAAACATTACAAAAAATAACACAAAACAATTGTAGAAATGACTTACATTCTATCATATATAAGAAGTATAAAAATCTATAAATCTTTTTTAAAAATATAGAATTTAATAATTGACGGAAATGTAAATGATTGGTATCATATGTCCATAGGGTATTTTGTCGAAAAATGACGAATCAAAAAAATAGACTCGAAACTTATAAACTATTTATTTAGGAGGAAAAGAATTATGAAATCTACTGGTATCGTTCGTAAAGTTGATGAATTGGGTCGTGTAGTAATTCCAATCGAATTACGCCGTACTTTAGGTATTGCAGAAAAGGATGCTCTTGAAATCTACGTTGATGATGAAAAAATCATCTTAAAGAAATATAAACCAAACATGACTTGCCAAGTAACTGGTGAAGTATCTGATGGTAACCTATCTTTAGCTGAAGGTAAAATTATCTTAAGTAAAGAAGGCGCTGAACAAGTCTTAAACGAACTTCAAGATTATATCGAAACAGCAAAATAAGCTTCTCAATTATGAGAAGCTTATTTTTTATCCACATGATAGATTTGATATACGTCTCGTTTCGACAAATCTCGATCTTTAGCGACTGTTTTTATCGCTTCTTTTGAATTCATACCTTTTTCATTTATATAATGTTCAATATGATTATATACTGAAATAGCTTCCCACCATTGTTCTTCTGGAGTAGGTTCTTCTGTTGAACCTGCTACTAAAATACAAAACTCACCACGAACTTCATTTTGCTTCGTCCACTCAATCGCTTCTTCAATTGTTCCACGAATAAATTCTTCAAATTTTTTCGTTAGCTCACGACATAATACGATTTCCCTATTTCCTAATACTTCTTGCATAGAGATTAAAGTATCATCTAAACGATGTGGCGCCTCATAAAACATCATTGTAGTTGGAATATAGCGTAGTTTTTCTAATTCAAGCTTACGTCCCTTTTTATTTCTTTGCAGGAAACCATAGAAATAAAAATGTTTTGTCTCAAGTCCTGATGCAATCAATGCTGTAAGGGCTGCATTTGCCCCAGGAAGCGGGATAACATGATATTGTTCTGCTACAGCCTCTACAACGATATCATAACCAGGATCTGAAATACATGGCATACCAGCATCGCTCACAATGGCTACAGTCTTACCTTCTTCTAACTTATCTAAAATTTTCCGTCCACTTACTCCTTTATTATGCTCATGATAACTCATAACTGGTGTTTCAATTTCAAAGTAATTACAAAGTTTCTTCGTTTGCCTTGTATCTTCCGCTGCAATAATGTCTGCCTCTTTTAAAATTCGGATTGCACGAAATGTCATATCCTCTAAATTTCCGATTGGAGTCGGTACTAAATATAAAACTCCCTTTTCATTTTGCTGAAAGCTTTTTTGCTGCCACATAGCGTTCTCCTTTTTGCATATATTCTTCTTTTTTTTTCCTCGTTAACTGCTTAAAGTGATACTCAGCTTGCATAGCCGTTCGTTTATCCTCATGATCCTCTACATATTTTAAAACAACTGGAAGTCTAGCGCGTGTATATCTAGCACCTTTTCCACTATTATGGGTCTGAATCCGTTTTTCTATATGATTCGTGTATCCAGCATAATAACTTCCATCAGAACACTCCACCACATAAAAACAATGCTTATTCTTCTCCATATAAAATTGAACGAAGCTCCTTTGTATATTCATTGTTTTCTTCATATACAAAAAGAGGTGGTAAGATTTTTAAATCAGCATTCCCATCCTTAATTCCTTCAATTAACAATGTATTCGCTTCTTTACCAGCCTTAGGATAAACAAATCGCACACGTTTCGGTTCAATTTTGTATTTACGCATTAATGTGACGATGTCGAGCAAACGACCTGGACGATGTACAAACGCTACTTTCCCACCCTGCTTCACTAGCTGACTACTTGCGTATACAACATCTTCTAGTGTGCACATAATTTCATGACGAGCTATCGCTAAATGTTCATTCATATTCTTCTCAGAAGTTTGTGGTGTTTGAAAATAAGGAGGATTACATGTTACAACATCATATTGATGACGTCCAAGTTTCTCAGGCATATCTTTCAAATCTCCATGGATTAAATGAATTCTTTCTGCTAAATTATTGTATTGAACGCTTCTTATTCCCATATCATATAAGCGCTCTTGAATTTCTACACCTGTAATTTTCCCTTTTGTCCTTGTACTTAATAAAAGAGGGATAACTGCGTTACCTGTACACAAATCAAGTAAATTACCTTTTTGAATTGGCACCCAAGCAAAATCTGCAAGTAAAACAGCATCCAAAGAAAAATTAAATACTGATGGACTTTGTACAATCTTCATATCTTGCGCTAATAAGTAATCTAAACGCTCATCTTCATATAAATTCATATATTGCTCCCTTTCTTACACTTAACCTACCCTATTTCATCTTCTATTAATGTAAAAATAAATTTCATTCTACTCTCATGTATAAAAAATTACCTTTCCAATTATATTGGAAAGGTAATCTCACTTTTTATTTAAAAATGACAGACAGAATAAACAATCTCCCTCTTTACGTACACTTCCATAATGTAGATTGCAAATATGAAAACCTTCTTGATATAGTCTCGCTAGATTATCGTAGCCTTCACCAATATCTGTCTTCGCCTTCATTTCTTTGCGTTTTTGAGTTTTTTGCTTTTCCTTGTTCTGCACTTCTTCAAAACGATGTCGCAAATTTTCATTTTCCATTTTTATATGTTGGTTTTCTTCCAATAATTCTGCAAGATGTTGTTTTAATTCTCCCAACTGTTTGTATAAATGTCCAATTTGCTCTTCCATACTAGAAACCGATGCAAAAATATCCTTTTTCTCCACAAGCACCCACCTCATTAATCTGTGGTTTGACTCGAAACGACCCCTTTATTCATTAATTCATCTAACGTATATTCTACTATCCGTTCCTTGTCTACTAGTTCCACTTGAATTAATCTTTCTAAAATATTTAATCCGATAACACGGCCAGTACCGTGCGGTGTTTGTATACGTTGATCTAAATCAGGAAGTTGTTCCTTTGCTGCCTCATATTCATCATTCTCATATTTTAAGCAACACATTAAGCGACCACATAAACCAGAGATTTTTGCAGGATTTAATGATAAATTTTGATCCTTTGCCATTTTAATGGATACAGGTTCAAAATCTCCTAAAAAAGTAGAACAACAAAGCATACGACCACATGGACCAATACCACCAAGCATTTTTGCTTCGTCACGAACGCCGATCTGTCTCAGCTCAATTCTTGTCCTAAAAATTGCCGCTAGGTCTTTCACTAGTTCCCGGAAATCAATCCGACCATCCGCAGTAAAGTAAAAAATAATCTTATTACGATCGAACGTATACTCTACATCTACAAGCTTCATATCAAGATTATGTTCTCCTACCTTTTGTTGACAAACTTGATATGCTTCTTTCGCAGCATGCCTATTCTCTTCAACAATGGTACGATCATTTTCATTTGCAATACGAATAACTTTTTTTAGCGGTAATACAACGTCATTTTCATCAACTTGCTTTTTGGTAATAACTACTTTTCCGTACTCAATACCTCTTACCGTTTCTACAATTACAAACTCATTTTCTGAGATATCGAACTGATTCGGATCAAAGTAATATACCTTTCCGGCCTTCTTAAAGCGAACACCTACTACATCATACAAAACGGTCATCCCTCCTGCAACCGCAACACTAACTGTTCGAACACAAGCTGCGCATTTACATTAGCGTTGATTCTATTTTTTGCCTCTAATATATTAAAGAGA
The DNA here is from genome assembly GCF_038007445.1 of Bacillus sp. FSL P2-0099. Taxonomy (NCBI): domain Bacteria; kingdom Bacillati; phylum Bacillota; class Bacilli; order Caryophanales; family Bacillaceae; genus Bacillus; species Bacillus sp. FSL P2-0099. The sequence goes on along the minus strand of NZ_JBBOXE010000001.1, from coordinate 37,188 downwards.
GCTGATACAATGCGCTTCTGAGCATAAGAAAAGGATTCAAACATCTCTTTCTGCTCATGAAAAACAAGACGATCTTCTTCTCCAAGTTGAACATATAATAAATCCTTATAAATAAGGAGTAACATATCTAAGCCTTGCTGTAATTGTTCTTTCTCTCCAAAGTGCTTCCCCCATTTTTCTTGTACAAAAAAAATAGAGGCCTTATCTTTTTCGAGCGCTTCACATAATTTTATCACTAAAGCTCTCGCTTGTGCAAACCATTCATCATTACACATTAATAAAGCTTCTTCAAAACTATTTGTAAGCTGCGCAGCAAGTGTAGATAAAGAAACTGTAATACCTTCTTCCTCTAACCTCTTAATTAAAGATTCTGTAGGCAACGGCCTAAACGTAACAACTTGACAACGAGATAAGATTGTATTTAAAATCTGATGACTTTGTTCAGTAAGTAAAATAGCTGTTGTATCACTACTTGGTTCTTCTAAAAACTTTAAGAGCGTATTCGCTGCATTTGCTGTCATACGATCTGCATGCTCAATAATATATACTTTTTTATTTGCTTCTAATCCTGTTTTTGAAAACTCTTCTTGTAAATCATGAATTTGCTGTTTTTTAATAGATAATCCATCTGGTTTTACAATATGTAAGTTTGGGTAGTTACCTGAATCAATTCGGCGACAATTCGTACATACATGACAAGGCTCTACACCATTTCTTTGTGAACAGAGAAAACTTTTTGCCATTTGAATTGCTGTGGCGAACTTCCCAGTCCCTTTCCCTCCCTCTAACAAGTAAGCGTGGGATATACGCTCTTTTGCAATGCTATTCATCAACATTTTGACACCGATGGGCTGTATAGCAGAAAGCTGCTCCCACGTATTTATCATACTGCATACCTCACTTATTTCATTCTTTCCTTCTATTATAACAATTTACCTTCTATAATCTGAACAACTTCTTCTATAAGTTTTTTCATTGGTTGATCAGCATTTACTAATACAATGCGATTAGAGAAACGCTCTACAACTTGTAAATACCCTTCACGCACACGTTTATGGAAAGAGATATCTTCCATATCTAGTCGATTTACTTCACGTCCTGCATCTTTTCCAATTCGTGCTAAACCTACCTCTGGCTCAATATCTAAATAGATTGTTAAACTAGGCATACAATCTTCCGTTGCGAAACGATTAATTTCAAATACTTTATCCATACCTAAGCCTCTTGCATATCCTTGATATGCTAAAGAGCTATCTATAAAACGATCACATAGTACAAGATAGTTTTCCTCAAGTGCTGGCATAACTTTTTCCACTAAATGTTGTCTACGTGCAGCAGCATATAAGAGCGCCTCTGTACGTGCTTCCATCATCGTATACTCTTGTTTATGTAAAATTGTTCTAATATCTTCAGAAATTGCAATACCACCCGGTTCTCTGGTCGCCATTACCTTTTGTTCCTTTTGCTCAAAATATGGTAATAAACTTTTAATTAATGTTGTTTTACCCGAACCTTCTGGCCCTTCAATTGTTACAAATAATCCCTTCATCCTAAAACCTACTTTCTATATCATACACGTTCATATATTGCGTACTACCTTGAAAACGAGCCCCTGTTTTCTCTAAATGAGTAATTTGCTTTGTATGTTCTTGAGTAATTCTCTCTCCATACATGATCAATGGAATTCCAGGTGGATACGGAATCACCATTTCTGCAGCTATCATACCAACGGCTTCTTCTATAGATACTAACTTCGTTTCGTATCTCTCTAATTGTTTATACGTATACGGTAAAGGAGAAATCTCCCCTTTATAAGTATAACGAATTGATACTGTCTTGTCTTTTACCTTATATTGCTGCATAGCTAATCGAATGATCTCTATAGCTTTCATATACCCCTCATTTACTTGTAACGGTAATATAAATAGGACGTTATATGGATCTGCCATTTCCGTATATATACCGACTTTTTCAAATACAGACTGTAATTCATACCCCGATAACTGACAGCGAGTTTGCACCGTAACTTTTAATTCATCTTGCGATGGATATTGCAAAATGGCTATTTGTGGGATAGATCGCAATCCTTCTTTAAATCGGCGTAAAAACTCAACGATTTCATCATGACCCTCTTCCTTTATAACTGCTATTGCAAAACGTGCTATATCAAGAGAAGCCATAATTGGATACGATGGGCTACTAGATTGTAGCATACTTAAATAGGAGGAAACTTTTTCTTCGCTCACCAAACGGCTATTTATATGTAAATAAGATCCCATTGTCATCGCAGGTAATGTTTTATGTGCGGAATGAACCACAATATCCGCACCATAAACTAATGCTGACTTCGGGAAGGGGTCCCCTATACAAAAATGCGCCCCATGGGCTTCATCTACTAGAACAGGAATTTTATGTGCATGTGCGTAAGCGATACTTGCCTCTAAATCAATTCCCATACCATAGTAATTAGGATGTGTTAAAATAAGTGCTTTTGCATTTGGATACTTTGTAATTGCCTCCTTAATAATTTCATCATGAACACCTACTGGTACGTTATGTACTTCATCAATCCATGGATTTAAAAAGACCGGATTAGCCCCTGCTAATTTCAAACCATTAATGATCGATTTATGACAATTTCTTTGTACGAGGACAATATCATGTTCGCCGCAGCAAGACAAAATCATTGCTAAATTTCCAACTGTTGAACCATTAATTAAAAAATAACTTTTGTGCACGCCATATACTTCAGCTAATAATTGCTGTGCTTCATCTATACATTCAAACGGGCTATGTAAATCATCTAATCCTGTTAACTCTGTTACATCAATTGATAATATGTCCTTAAACCCCCCTGAAGCTTTCTGAGGGAAGTTTAAACCATTCTTATGACCCGGAACATGAAAAGATAGTAGTCGCCTTTCTTTAAATTCCATTAGCGCCTCATATAAAGGCATACGATTTTGATTCATATATATCTCTTCCTTATTATTCATTCTGTATCTATTATACAGATATTAGGGCAAAAAAAATAATAGGCATAATGCCTATTTAAAAATATGATACTTCTAATTTTCGCAGTTGTTTTAAATAATGTATATACTTCGGGTCAGTTGTCTCAGTATTCACCAGATTTCTTTCGCACTCGTAACATATTAAATTATTATATACATATATTCCTTCCCCTCTTTTTGTCTCACAAACGATGCAAATTTCACTTGGTAATTTCATAATCTTTCCTCCCTTTTTAAATAAACATATTATATACCTCTATTCCTTAACAAATTTCCGGAAAATATACATCAATTTTTTATATAATATGATTTATTCTTGGGCAACGTGTTTGTATTACTTATGTATTCCCTTTACTTCTTTCATGTACTGTTTAAAAACAAAAAAACACAAGTCAAAAGACTTGTGTTTTAGCTTGCTTGGCGACGTCCTACTCTCACAGGGACAAGGTCCCAACTACCATCGGCGCTAGAGAGCTTAACTTCCGTGTTCGGTATGGGAACGGGTGTGACCTCTCTGCCATCATCACCAAACTATGAAGGTATATTCCTTCAAAACTAGATAACATTTGCTTCATATTATATGGTTAAGTCCTCGATCTATTAGTATTCGTCAGCTCCACATGTCACCATGCTTCCACCTCGAACCTATCAACCTGATCATCTTTCAGGGATCTTACTAGCTTACGCTATGGGAAATCTCATCTTGAGGGGGGCTTCATGCTTAGATGCTTTCAGCACTTATCCCTTCCGCACATAGCTACCCAGCTATGCCCTTGGCAGAACAACTGGTACACCAGCGGTGCGTCCATCCCGGTCCTCTCGTACTAAGGACAGCTCCTCTCAAATTTCCTGCGCCCACGACGGATAGGGACCGAACTGTCTCACGACGTTCTGAACCCAGCTCGCGTACCGCTTTAATGGGCGAACAGCCCAACCCTTGGGACCGACTACAGCCCCAGGATGCGATGAGCCGACATCGAGGTGCCAAACCTCCCCGTCGATGTGGACTCTTGGGGGAGATAAGCCTGTTATCCCCGGGGTAGCTTTTATCCGTTGAGCGATGGCCCTTCCATGCGGAACCACCGGATCACTAAGCCCGACTTTCGTCCCTGCTCGACTTGTAGGTCTCGCAGTCAAGCTCCCTTATGCCTTTGCACTCTACGAATGATTTCCAACCATTCTGAGGGAACCTTTGGGCGCCTCCGTTACACTTTAGGAGGCGACCGCCCCAGTCAAACTGCCCACCTGACACTGTCTCCCGGGTCGATAAGACCCGTAGGTTAGAATTTCAATACAGTCAGGGCGGTATCCCACCAGCGCCTCCACCGAAGCTAGCGCTCCGGTTTCAATGGCTCCCGCCTATCCTGTACAAACTGTACCAAAATTCAATATCAGGCTACAGTAAAGCTCCACGGGGTCTTTCCGTCCTGTCGCGGGTAACCTGCATCTTCACAGGTACTATAATTTCACCGAGTCTCTGGTTGAGACAGTGCCCAAATCGTTACACCTTTCGTGCGGGTCGGAACTTACCCGACAAGGAATTTCGCTACCTTAGGACCGTTATAGTTACGGCCGCCGTTTACTGGGGCTTCAGTTCAGAGCTTCGCTTACGCTAACCCCTCTCCTTAACCTTCCAGCACCGGGCAGGTGTCAGCCCCTATACTTCGCCTTACG
>NZ_JBBOXE010000001.1:0-27500 GCF_038007445.1 Bacillus sp. FSL P2-0099 | reverse complement strand
GAAATAGCACCACGCAAAACATGATATACACCTTGATATTCTTTCATTTTTTCCATCGCAATTACATCTTTCGGCTCTTGTACTACACAAACAACCGATTGATCCCTATGCGAATCGTCACAAATATAACAAGGATCGCGGTCAGTGATATGTCCGCACACAGAACAATACGCTAAATCTCGCTTTGCATTCACAAGTGCTTTCGCAAAACCTAGTACATCATCCTCTTTCATATCTAACACGAAGAATGCCAATCGAACCGCTGTTTTCGGTCCAATTCCTGGCAACTTCATAAAACTATCGATTAATTTTGATATCGGTTCTGGATAATGCATATATCAATATCCTCCTAGAACATTCCACCTGGTAAGTTCATGCCTTTTGTAAATTTGCCCATTGTAGAGTTTGAAAGTTCATCAACCTTTTTAAGTGCATCATTCGTTGCAGCTAATACTAAGTCTTGTAACATTTCGATATCTTCTGGATCTACAACTTCTTCTTTAATTTTCACTTCAAGAACTTGCTTATGACCATTTGCAATAACAGTAACCATTCCGCCGCCAGCTGTACCTTCAACTGTTTTTTCGCCAAGTTCTTCTTGCGCCTTCGCCATATCCTTTTGCATTTTTTGCATTTGTTTCATCATATTATTCATATTTCCCATTCCGCCACGCATCATAATTAATTCCTCCTCATTATTATTACTCTTTTATTTCAATAAGTTCTTGCCCTACTAATTTTACAGCCTCTTCTATAAGAGGATCTTCTTTTTGTTCTGGGCTTTCTTCAGAATCCCCGCCTTCGCGTTGTAAAAAGTCTTCACGAATTTTACCCCATTCACTTTTTGGGATAGCAATCATATTTAACCTTTTACTTAACAATTCAAAAAGGGTTTGTTCCAATGTATCCATCGCTTCTCGATTTTCACTAGCCATTTTGCAATGAATCTCATATTGAAATGCTAACACATAGGTATCATCCGAAGCCGCAACTGGTTCACTATTTTCTAATAAAACAGCAAATGCTACTTTGTTATGTGACTTGAGCCTTCCTAATAATTCGCCCCATACAGCTTTTAACTGTTCTAAATCTTGACGCTTCGCTTGCTTTAACACTTCATTCACACGTCCAACAGGAATTTTCATACTTCCTGTTCGTACCGGTTTTGGTGTTGCCCGCGTCTCTCTTACTTCCTGCTGCACACCAGCTGGCACGCCATTCTTTTTAACTTGCTCTAACTCTTTCTCCAACTGCTGCATCCTGTTCATAATCGCTTGTAAACGATCTGCGCCATTTGCTTGCATCATAAACTGCTGACACAGTTGCACCATAACAACTTCCAAGAATATTCTTGGATGGTTTGTCCACTTCATCTCCTGTTGTCCCTTACTAAGGGTATGAATAATTTCATAGATTACTTCCGGTTGCATTTCTTCACTTAACGTACGGAATTGATCATCTACAATTACCCGTTCCAACATATGTTCTAATTGTGGTGAAGTTTGATATAAAAGCATATCACGATAGTAGTAAATGAAATCCTCCATAAAGCGAACTGGATCTTTCCCTTTACTCATCATCTCATCTATAATACGTAACGCTCTTGATACATCATTTTCACGTATACATTCTACCAGGTCACCCAAATATCGCTGAGATACAGATCCTGTTACAGCTAAAACATCTTCACTCGTCACCGTTTCATCACTATAAGAAATAGCTTGATCAATAAGACTGAGCGCATCACGCATACCACCTTCGGCGGCACGCGCTACAATTTGTAACGCTTCATCTTCTACTTGTGTACCTTCATTTGTCACGACCGTCGATAATCTCTCAACGATATCATTTACTGATATCTTTCGAAACTCAAAACGCTGACAACGCGAAATAATTGTAGCTGGAATTTTATGCGGTTCTGTTGTCGCCAGAATAAAAATAACATGTCCTGGCGGCTCTTCTAAAGTTTTCAAAAGCGCATTAAAGGCACCCATAGAAAGCATGTGAACTTCATCAATAATGTATACTTTATATCCTACAGCACTTGGAGCATATTTTACTTTATCTCTTATATCTCGAATTTCATCTACACCGTTATTTGAAGCCGCATCAATTTCTAATACATCTGAAATAGACCCTTGTGTAATTCCTAAACAAGAAGGACATTCATTACAAGGTTCAGCTACCGGGGCGTGTTCACAGTTAATTGCCTTTGCAAATACTTTTGCAATTGTCGTTTTCCCTGTTCCCCTCGGACCCGAAAACAAATAAGCATGTGAAGCTTTCTCTTGAAGAAGGGCATTTTGCAACGTTTTTGTCACGTGCTTTTGACCGACTACATCTTCGAATTTTTGCGGTCTCCATGTTCGGTATAACGCTTGGTATGACACGAAAATACGGCCTCCCTCAAAGGTTATTATCTTATTTATTATAACCCATTCTGTTTATAGATTCCAAAAGTTATTTTCCATACAAAAAACTCACCTTTATATAAAGGTGAGTTTTGTATACATATATAACTGCCGTGCACCTTCTGTCGATTACGTACCATAAGCGTTACTCAAGCAGTTAGCTCGGTTCAGGCACTCCTGCGGCACACGAGAAAACCCGCTTATTGCTGCTTCCTTCCGGACCTGACAAGGTTCACGGGGTCCCGTTGCGCAGGACCCAAACGTCAACACCACTTACTTAAGGCAGACCTTACAGCAACATAACCTCGAGAAGGGATTCAGCCTCGCTAGAGCGGATTGCGAGTATAGGGCACCGCTACCTCCCCGCTTAGCACGGCAAAGTTAAAACCAATATTCGGTTGCCTTGGATAAGGCATTATCAGTATAACTTGTTTTTTTACAAAATGCAAATACGTTAGTTACCATTACTTTTCTCTAGTTTTTTCACTTCTTTTCTTTTCTTACGAAGCTCCCTAAAAAAAATCGTTAACAATGTACCACATTCTTCTTCAAGTACACCAGGCACTACTTCACACTGATGATTAAAACGCTCATCAGTTAAAAGATTCATCAACGTACCTGCACATCCACCTTTCGGATCGCTCGCACCATATACAACCCGTTTTATACGCGATAAAACAATTCCCCCTGCACACATTGGGCAAGGTTCTAATGTTACATATAACGTTGCATCTTCTAAACGCCATGTCCCTAATTTTTTGCAAGCTTCATCAATAGCTAAGAGTTCGGCGTGAGCTATTGATCTCTGTTCAGTTTCTCTTAAGTTATGTGCGACACTAATCACTTCACCATCTAGCACAATTACAGCACCAATTGGTACCTCTTGTATCGCCTCCGCCTTCTTCGCTTCCTCTATTGCTAACTGCATAAAATATATATCTCGCTCCATAATATAGTCCTTTCACCAAAAATAAAATACACTTTTTCATTTCTTGCAGGTGGGATAACTTTTACAAATTCAATCCAACCTAAAGAAGAAAGAGAGGGAATTACATATGAAAAATACTGCCTTACTCATTATCGATATGATTAATGATTTTCAATTCTCCCGCGGACCCATCCTGGCACAGAAATGTGAAATTATAAAGAACCCCATTTTACAATTAAAGGACACCATGAAGTCATTAGGCTATCCAATAATTTATATCAATGATCACTATCAACTTTGGAGATCTGATATTGATCAACTTATCGCCCATTGTACAAATGAGTATAGTAAAAATATTATCGAGGCCATTGCTCCGCATACTGACGATTACATTTTTATTAAACCACATTACTCTGCTTTTTATGAAACACCTTTGAATTCTTTATTAGGTTATTTAAAAATCGAAAATCTCATTTTAACAGGAATTGCCGGGAACATATGCATCCTTTTTACAGCTAATGATGCCCATATGAGAAATTATACACTTTATGTACCACGGGATTGCATCGCTTCTAATAACGAGCAAGATAATGAACATGCTTTAAAAATAATGGAAGCCACATTAAAGGCAAATATTGTACCGTCATCCCAAATAAAATTTAATTAATACATATCTATTTTCTAACTTTTTATATCAAATTAGTCCGCTCGCTCCCCTCTTGTGCTACAATAATTCTGTTTTGTGTTTTTAGTAGTCACGGTAAATCACTGATTGAAAGGAGGAAACAGCGTGACCGGAGTACCATTTATCACGGTTGAAGGACCAATTGGTGTTGGAAAAACTTCACTTGCGAAGGAACTTTCAACTCACATGCAACTCCACTTACTAAAAGAGATTGTTGATGAAAATCCTTTTTTAGGAAAATTCTACGAAGACATCGACGAATGGAGTTTTCAAACAGAGATGTTCTTTCTTTGTAATAGATACAAACAACTAGAGGATATTAACATAAAGTATTTGAATCAAAGAAAGCCTGTAGTAGCAGATTATCATATATTTAAAAATTTGATTTTTGCATCCCGTACATTAAAAGATTCTCAATATGACAAGTACATGCAAATTTATCGCATTCTTACGCAAGATATGCCTGTGCCAAATGTCATCGTTTATTTAACAGCGAGCCTAGAAACATTACAAAAACGAATTGCCATGCGCGGAAGAGAATTCGAAAAAAATATGGATCCAAATTACTTGCTACAGCTTACAAAAGATTACGAAACAGCAATGGATGCTTTTAAAAAGGACCATCCAGATATTCCAGTATTGAAATTTAATGGAGACGATATGGATTTTGTAAGAAATCCTGATGATTTAAATGTCATCTTATCAGCTCTTCAAAATACTCTCTTGAAGGAGTCGAAATAACAATGAATTTAAGGCAAAAATATGATATACCAAATGATGCAGTTATCACTATTGCTGGAACAGTAGGTGTCGGTAAATCAACTATGACAACTGCATTGGCTAACGCTTTAGGTTATCGTACATCTTTTGAAAAAGTAGATTCCAATCCATATTTGGACAAGTTCTATGCTGATTTCACACGCTGGAGCTTTCACTTACAAGTGTACTTTTTAGCAGAACGATTTAAAGAACAAAAAAGAATTTTCGAATATGGTGGCGGTTTTGTTCAAGACCGTTCTATATATGAGGACACTGGTATTTTCGCAAAAATGCATTACGAAAAGGGTACAATGACTGAAACTGATTATGAGACATACAAAGGGTTATTTGATGCTATGGTCATGACTCCTTACTTCCCTCATCCAGACTTATTAATTTACCTAGAAGGTTCTTTTGATGATATTGTCGATCGTATTCAAGAACGAGGACGTCCCATGGAGCAGCAAACACCAATTGAATATTGGAAAGAGATGCATGGACGTTACGATAACTGGATTAATAACTTTAATTCATGCCCTGTTTTACGATTAAACATTAATGAATACGATATTTTAAAAGATGGCGATTCAATCGAACCAATCATTAAAAAAATTGGACATTTTTTAAAACAAACACGTAAACTTGTAAAATAAAAAACCCGTGCATATGCACGGGTTTTCCTATGAAATTACTTTTTCTTTTTTGTCGGAGCAATAATTTCACTCTCTGGCTTTCCAGCATTAATACGCTGACGAACAGTACTCGTACTAATATCATATGTTTCAGCAATCTCTTTAACAGTCAATTCTTTCCCATTAATTACTGCTGTTAGTAATTTCCCTGTACGTTTTGGAGTTACTTCTTTTTGCACAGCTGGTTTTTCAGCTTCTTTTGGTACCTCTACTTTTTTTGCAACCTGTTTTACATCACAAGTGCAACCACAAAGTTTACGGAATGTATCATCACTTATAATGCGCGACACATTTGCACCACTGTTTAAAATTCTATTGTTCTTACAGACAGGACATTGTACATAATATAAAGTTTTTCCATCTAAAGGAAACGTTTGTATAATAAGATCCATGTTAACTCCTTTCATATCTATGAAGATAATCATCGGAATATGAGTGTGTAATAAGGACACTATATCCTTACATCATACTTTATGATTGGTTTTAAAATAAAAACTCGTTACGTGTTGGTAACGAGTTCTCCAATCTCCACTTATATGCGCTGTTGTCAATTATATCTGGAGGAGGTAGAGGGATTCGAACCCCCGCGCGACTCTCGCCGCCTGTCGGTTTTCAAGACCGATCCCTTCAGCCAGACTTGGGTATACCTCCATATTGACATCAAATATAATATCAAAAGAAAAACAGTTAGTCAACCCCACTATAATAAATTATGAGGAAAGGGAAATTTTACTTCCCCTCTCCTTTATGACACTGCTGACAACGTCCATAATTACCAATCACTCATACCGATGAATGTTTTAACTTATTTAATAACTGTTTTTCCTCCCATATAAGGGCGAAGAACTTCTGGAATTATAATTGTACCATCTTCTTGTTGGTAGTTCTCTAAAATAGCTGCCACTGTACGTCCAATTGCAAGACCAGATCCATTTAGTGTATGAACATGTTCCGGTTTACCATTTGGCTCACGACGGAAACGGATATTCGCGCGTCTCGCTTGGAATGCCTCAAAATTACTACAAGAAGAAATTTCACGATATGTACCATAGCTTGGAATCCATACTTCAATATCGTATTTCTTCGCTGCTGTAAATCCTAAATCTCCTGTACACATGCTCATAACGCGATATGGCAACTCTAATAATTGTAACACGCGCTCTGCATCATTTGTTAATTTTTCTAACTCTTCGTAAGAATCTTCTGGTTTCACGAACTTCACAAGTTCAACTTTATTAAATTGGTGTTGGCGAATTAAACCACGTGTATCACGACCAGCTGAACCTGCTTCAGAACGGAAGCATGAGCTAAACGCAGCATATCGTATCGGCAATTGCTCTTTACTCACAATCTCATCACGGTGCATATTAGTTACAGGTACTTCAGCTGTTGGGATTAGGAAATAATCTTCACTTTCAATACGGAATGCATCTTCTTCAAACTTCGGAAGTTGTCCTGTTCCTGTCATACTTGCACGGTTTACCATATAAGGAGGCAATACTTCCTCATATCCATGCTCATCAGTATGAAGGTCAAGCATAAAGCTAATCAAAGCACGTTCTAATCTTGCACCAGCACCTTTGTAAAATACAAATCGGCTTCCTGTTACTTTCCCAGCACGTTCAAAATCTAAAATCCCTAAATCAGTAGCAAGGTCCCAATGTGGTTTTGGCTCATAAGTAAATTCTTTCACTTCTCCCCAAGTACGTGCTACTACGTTATCATCCTCTGTTTCACCTATTGGGGCAGATTCATGAGGGATATTTGGGATAGATAGCATTAATCTTTCTAAATCTTCTTCAACTGTACGAAGCTCATTATCAAGATCTTTTACTTTTTCCCCAACTTCACGCATTTCTAGAATTAGAGCTTCCGCATCTTTCTTTTCACGCTTTAATACTGAAATTTGTTGAGATACTTCGTTACGTTTACTTTTTAGTTCTTCTGTTTGAACAAGTAGCTCTCTTCTTCTCGTATCAAGTTCTTCAAAGCGACCAAAATCCGTTAAATCTTCGCCTCTATGCTGTAATTTTGCTTTTACTTCTTCAAAATTCGTACGTAAAAATTTAATATCAAGCATTATATACTCCTCCTTTTATTTTATAAAACACAAAAAACTCCCGTCCCTATACAAAGGGACGGGAGTTAACCCGCGTTGCCACCCTAGTTGAAAGCATTACCGCTTTCCTCTCAAGTAGAAATAACGGCTCTTCACCGGGAATGTTTACTAATCAAAAGATATTCCACATTCCATTCCAGGATGGATTCACAAACTGTTTCTATCGATTTCCACCAACCATCGACTCTCTATAAGAAACAACATTTGTTACTACTTCCTATCAACACGCTTATTTTATAAAATTGTTATCATCAATTTACTATAATCTTATACAAGTTGCAAGTTACTTATACAACTTTTTTCATTTTCGCTTCTTTTACCATTTCTACAAAGTATGCTGTTACACGATGATCATCCGTTAATTCCGGATGGAAAGAAGCAGCTAAAAACGGCCCTTGCCTTACCGCTACCATTCGCTCGCCATGCATAGAAAGTACTTCAACATCATCAGCTACATTTACAACATATGGAGCACGGATAAATACACCAACAAAGTCTTCTCCCACACCTTTAATTGAAAGTGCAGCTTCAAAACTATCTTTTTGGCGTCCGAACGCATTGCGCTCAACCGTAATATCCATAGCACCAATATGTGCTTCTTCATAGCCAATAAGTGTTTTCGCAAGAAGAATCATTCCTGCACATGTACCAAACATTGGTTTACCAGACTTCGCAAATGTACGAAGAGGCTCCATGAAAGCATACTTATCAATAAGACGGCGCATTGTTGTACTTTCACCGCCTGGTAAAATAAGACCATCAATCTCTTCAAGTTGCTCTATACGCTTTACAACAACAGCTTCTGCACCACTTGCCTCAACTGATTTTACATGCTCACGAACTGCACCTTGAAGACCTAGTACACCGATTTTCACCATTTTAAAGATCTCCTTTAATTACCATCCACGCTCTTGCATGCGTTGTTCTGGTAATAATGTTGAAATTTCGATACCTTTCATTGCATTACCTAATCCTTTAGAAAGGCTTGCAATTAGTTCGTAATCTTCATAATGAGTCGTTGCTTCAACGATTGCACGTGCAAATTTCTCTGGGTTCTCTGATTTGAAGATACCAGATCCAACAAATACACCATCAGCACCAAGTTGCATCATTAACGCTGCATCTGCTGGTGTTGCTACACCACCTGCTGCAAAGTTTACAACTGGCAGGCGACCAAGGCGTTTAATTTCAAGTAGTACTTCATAAGGAGCACCAGTATTTTTTGCATATGTCATTAACTCATCTTCACGTAGACTTGCAACTTGACGGATTTCTGCATTGACTTGGCGCATATGACGCACTGCCTCTACAATGTTTCCTGTTCCAGGCTCACCTTTTGTACGAAGCATAGCTGCACCTTCTGCAATACGACGTGCAGCTTCTCCGATATCGCGGCAACCACATACAAACGGAACTGTGTAATCACGTTTATTTAAATGGTATACTTCATCAGCAGGAGTCAATACTTCACTCTCATCGATATAGTCTACCCCTAATGATTCTAATACACGTGCTTCTACAAGATGACCGATACGACATTTTGCCATAACCGGAATTGATACAGCACCCATAACTTCTTCAACAATTGTTGGATCTGCCATACGAGAAACGCCACCTGCTGCACGAATATCTGCAGGTACACGCTCTAATGCCATAACAGCAACTGCGCCTGCCTCTTCTGCAATCCTTGCTTGCTCAGCGTTAACTACGTCCATAATAACGCCGCCTTTTTGCATTTCTGCCATTCCACGTTTTACACGTTCTGTCCCTGTTACATTTGTCATGTACAAAAACCCCCCTAGGTGAATTGCTTTCCCCGTTAAAGAAGAAAATTAAGAATACTCTTACATTCTACCACTAACTATCTGATGCTTGTCTACTACTTTTTCATAAAGTCGGTATGAAAAATAGGAATAAGAAAAAGCTCCTACAATGAGGAGCTTTTAAAACCAACCTTTTACTGTATCAATAGCACCATTCCACATACCACTAAAGAAAGAACCAATTCCGCGCATAGAACGTGTAAACCAGCCTGCCTCTTCTACTTCAGATTTTGTTATAAGGTCTACTTGTAATGATTTTCCTGATAAAAATCCAGGATCATTACTATCTTTAGACGTTACAACCATTTGTCCAAGTGCAACTCCCTTTTTCAGAGGTGCTTCTTGTCCCTTATTTCCTTCTTTAAATTCTGTTTTATAAACGTCTTTACTTCCCTTTGGCACCGGAAGTGAAACAGCTTGCTTCGTTTGAACTGCTACATCTTTATCTTTCGCATTTTCAACTCTTACTGTTTCTTTTCCTTTGACCGAAGAACCTTTTTCATACATTTTCTTCATTTCAAAGTTAGCAAAGCCATAATCATATAATTTCTTCGTCTCATCGAAACGCGCTGTATGAGAACTTGTTTTAATAACTACAGAAATAAAACGCATACCGTTTCGTTCAACAGTACCAGTGAAGCAGTCTCCTGCTTCTGGAGTTGATCCTGTTTTTAGACCATCTACTCCGTCATATTCTTTAACTAAACCTTTTAACATCCAGTTCCAGTTCGACATCCCAAATTTCTCTTTTTCTGGACGGAAAACTTTTTTCGGGATTTTTGCTGTATCTAACACTTTTGGATAATCTTTAATTAAATGTTGCGCTAAAGTTGCAACATCCTTCGCAGACATTTTATTTTCTTCATCCGGTGTTGTACCTTCAGGATGCATCCCTTTTAAATCTTTGTTCGTTAAACCCGTAGAATTAACAAATTTATAATTTTTCAATCCTAGTTCTTTCGCTTTATCATTCATCATTTTTACGAAATCTACTTCTTTACCTGCAATTGCTTCTGCTAATGCAATTGTTGCACCATTTGCAGAAAAGATTGCCATTGCCTCGTATAACTCTTTTACTGTATACAGGCCACCATTTTCTAATGCAACATTTGATAATGAAGCATCTTGTGAAATCTTATATGCATATTCAGAAACCTTAATTTTTTGATCCCACTTAAGTTTTCCTTTATCCACTGCTTCATGAACTAAATATTCACTCATCATCTTTGTCATACTAGCAATTGATAATAATTCATCTGCATTCTTTTGATATACAATTTTTCCAGAATTCGCTTCAACTAAAATCGCTGCACCTGCTTCAATGTTTAAAGCAGCTCCTGTTTCCGCTGATGCATTGCTATATGGTGCAAACATGCCAAAAGCTAGTGTAAGCACTGTTACCAACGCAATGAATCTTTTGCAAAACATACCTTTCACTTTTGCTACCCCCAATATCTATGTACTCACATAACCGTTATTCTAACATAATCAAAAAAAAATAGACAGAGATATCAAATCTCCGTCTATTTACATATAAGACATTATAATGAGTAGTTTGGAGCCTCTTTTGTAATCTGTACGTGATGAGGGTGGCTTTCACGTAAACCAGCACCCGACATACGAATGAACTGCGCATTCTCACGTAAGAATTCTAAATCCTGTGCTCCGCAGTATCCCATACCTGCACGTAATCCACCAACTAATTGATGAACTGTATCTGCTAAAGGTCCTTTATATGGTACTCGTCCTTCGATACCTTCTGGAACAAGTTTTTTGTTTCCTTCTTGGAAGTAGCGATCTTTACTTCCTTTTTCCATTGCTCCAACAGAACCCATACCACGATATACTTTAAATTGACGACCCTGGTAAATTTCAGTTTCTCCAGGGCTTTCAGCTACACCAGCGAACATACTACCTAGCATAACAACGTGTGCTCCTGCTGCTAAAGCTTTAACCATATCACCAGAGTACTTAACACCGCCATCTGCAATAACTGGAATACCGTGTTTACGAGCTTCTGTTGCACAATCATAAACTGCTGTTAATTGTGGTACACCAACACCAGCTACAACACGCGTTGTACAAATAGAACCTGGTCCAATACCAACTTTAACTACGTTTGCACCAGCCTCAATTAATGCTTTCGTTGCTTCAGCTGTAGCAACATTTCCAGCGATAATATTTAGTGATGGATATTTCGCACGAACTTCTTTTACTTTTTCAATAACACCTTTAGAATGCCCATGAGCTGTATCAAGTACAATTGCATCTACGCTAGCTTTTACTAATGCATCGATACGAAGCATAGCATCAGCCGTTACACCAACAGCTGCTCCAACTAATAAGCGTCCTTGCTTATCTTTAGCAGAGTTTGGGAATTCAATTACTTTTTCAATATCTTTTATTGTAATAAGCCCTTGTAATACACCGTTATTATCAACAAGAGGGAGCTTTTCAATTTTATACTTTTGTAGGATTTTTTCAGCTTCTTCCAGTGTAGTACCAACTGGAGCTGTAATTAACTGTTCTTTTGTCATTACGTCAGAAATTTTGATTGAGTAGTCTTGGATGAAACGCATATCACGGTTTGTAATAATACCAACTAATTTTCGCTCATCTAAATTATTTACAACTGGTACACCTGAGATACGATATTTTCCCATAAGATGTTCTGCATCATATACTTGATGTTCTGGAGTTAAGAAGAAAGGATCTGAAATAACGCCGCTTTCAGAGCGCTTTACTTTATCAACTTGCTCTGCTTGTTGCTCAATAGACATATTCTTATGAATAATTCCTAAACCGCCTTGGCGAGCCATTGCAATAGCCATGTCAGCTTCTGTTACTGTATCCATTCCTGCACTAATTAACGGGATGTTTAGCTGTAAGCTTTCAGATAAAACTGTTTTAACACTTACTTCTCTTGGTAATATATCTGACCTCGCTGGTACAAGTAATACATCATCAAAAGTCAAACCTTCTTTAACAAATTTAGATTCCCACATAATTGTTCCCCCCATGATACCAGAAATTATTATTAGTAGCTTATCAATTGGTTAAAATACTGTCAAGGACGTATATATATGTTAGAATTTTTAGACAATAAAAGGAGCGTAATATATGCATCAAACACATTGTACTTGGCAGCAGTTAAGTTTCTTCTTTTCATCTCAAAACGTACAACATTATCTTGCCCGTTGTTATGAAAAATCCTCGATTCAGGATGCCGAAAAAAAAAGTTTTGAAAATTGTTATCCATTTATTTATTACTTAGAACACGGTAAAAATTATTATGAATTATATAAAACAGCGCCATTTTCCATTCAGCCAATGCTGTTATTTTATGGGATGGGGCAACTTTTTAAAGCCTGTTTATTAACTATTAATCCAAACTATCCAGAATCAACAACCGTTTTAGCACACGGAGTGACAACCCGTAAACGAAAAAAACAAGGATATCAATTTTTAGAAGATGAAGTGAAAATACAGAAAAATGGGCTATTTACTCACGCGGCAGAACAACTGTTTCACATGAAACAC
Organism: Bacillus sp. FSL P2-0099; assembly: GCF_038007445.1. Lineage (NCBI taxonomy): Bacteria > Bacillati > Bacillota > Bacilli > Caryophanales > Bacillaceae > Bacillus > Bacillus sp. FSL P2-0099. The sequence continues at coordinate 14,543 of NZ_JBBOXE010000001.1, read as the reverse complement.
TTAGAAACAGAAAAGTTTAATATGTTAGAGCTAATGGGAAAAATCCCTGAATTACAACATTTATTTCGCTATAGTCAAAAAGGAACAACATTATATAAAATTGATTCAACAAATAAAAATGAGCTCTCTTTTTCAGTCAACATACTAGATCGACTACATATGACTAAAGAGAGATTTTCTCGTTACATCGAAACAGCTTGTAAGCATTTATCAATACAACACGTACCTGAGAAAAACAATGATTTAAATGTGTTTTTTTCAGCACCTATTCAATCATGGAATCCTATGTATAGCACACCTTTATACTATGAGCATCTTACTGACACTTATTATTTACCACTTACGACTGACCCTAGAAACTCTAAGCCAGTGTTGCCTGAGCTCCTTGTTCATTATTTATTGCTCTATAATTTAAGTATGATTTCTAGGTATGAAACAGATTGGTGGTATGACTTACTTGGAAGCTATGGATCTGAAGATTATCCGTTTATTTATCAATTTCTCAATATTTCTGCTCAAAAAATCCCTTACTATATTTCAGCATTTTTACTAACGGAATCCAACCTATTTCATGGGAAATAAAAAAACACGAGTCAAATGACTCGTGTTTTTATCTTGCTTGGCGACGTCCTACTCTCACAGGGACAAGGTCCCAACTACCATCGGCGCTAGAGAGCTTAACTTCCGTGTTCGGTATGGGAACGGGTGTGACCTCTCTGCCATCATCACCAAACTATGAAGGTATATTCCTTCAAAACTAGATAACATTTGCTTCATATTATATGGTTAAGTCCTCGATCTATTAGTATTCGTCAGCTCCACATGTCACCATGCTTCCACCTCGAACCTATCAACCTGATCATCTTTCAGGGATCTTACTAGCTTACGCTATGGGAAATCTCATCTTGAGGGGGGCTTCATGCTTAGATGCTTTCAGCACTTATCCCTTCCGCACATAGCTACCCAGCTATGCCCTTGGCAGAACAACTGGTACACCAGCGGTGCGTCCATCCCGGTCCTCTCGTACTAAGGACAGCTCCTCTCAAATTTCCTGCGCCCACGACGGATAGGGACCGAACTGTCTCACGACGTTCTGAACCCAGCTCGCGTACCGCTTTAATGGGCGAACAGCCCAACCCTTGGGACCGACTACAGCCCCAGGATGCGATGAGCCGACATCGAGGTGCCAAACCTCCCCGTCGATGTGGACTCTTGGGGGAGATAAGCCTGTTATCCCCGGGGTAGCTTTTATCCGTTGAGCGATGGCCCTTCCATGCGGAACCACCGGATCACTAAGCCCGACTTTCGTCCCTGCTCGACTTGTAGGTCTCGCAGTCAAGCTCCCTTATGCCTTTGCACTCTACGAATGATTTCCAACCATTCTGAGGGAACCTTTGGGCGCCTCCGTTACACTTTAGGAGGCGACCGCCCCAGTCAAACTGCCCACCTGACACTGTCTCCCGGGTCGATAAGACCCGTAGGTTAGAATTTCAATACAGTCAGGGCGGTATCCCACCAGCGCCTCCACCGAAGCTAGCGCTCCGGTTTCAATGGCTCCCGCCTATCCTGTACAAACTGTACCAAAATTCAATATCAGGCTACAGTAAAGCTCCACGGGGTCTTTCCGTCCTGTCGCGGGTAACCTGCATCTTCACAGGTACTATAATTTCACCGAGTCTCTGGTTGAGACAGTGCCCAAATCGTTACACCTTTCGTGCGGGTCGGAACTTACCCGACAAGGAATTTCGCTACCTTAGGACCGTTATAGTTACGGCCGCCGTTTACTGGGGCTTCAGTTCAGAGCTTCGCTTACGCTAACCCCTCTCCTTAACCTTCCAGCACCGGGCAGGTGTCAGCCCCTATACTTCGCCTTACGGCTTCGCAGAGACCTGTGTTTTTGCTAAACAGTCGCTTGGGCCTATTCACTGCGGCTTTCCGTTAAGAAAGCACCCCTTCTCCCGAAGTTACGGGGTCATTTTGCCGAGTTCCTTAACCAGAGTTCTCTCGCACACCTTAGGATTCTCTCCTCGCCTACCTGTGTCGGTTTGCGGTACAGGCACCTTTTATCTCGCTAGAAGCTTTTCTTGGCAGCGGGGAATCAAAGACTTCGCTCCATAAGGAGCTTCCCCATCACAGCTCAGCCTTCACGATAAGCGGATTTGCCTACTTATCAGCCTAACTGCTTGGACGTGCACAACCAATCGCACGCTTCTTCTATCCTTCTGCGTCCCTCCATTGCTCAAACGATAAAGAGGTGGTACAGGAATATCAACCTGTTGTCCATCGCCTACGCCTGTCGGCCTCGGCTTAGGTCCTGACTAACCCTGAGCGGACGAGCCTTCCTCAGGAAACCTTAGGCATTCGGTGGACGGGATTCTCACCCGTCTTTCGCTACTCATACCGGCATTCTCACTTCTAAGCGCTCCACCAGTCCTTCCGGTCTGACTTCACTGCACTTAGAACGCTCCCCTACCACTGATACCATTGGTATCAATTCGCAGCTTCGGTGGTGTATTTAGCCCCGGTACATTTTCGGCGCAGAGTCACTCGACTAGTGAGCTATTACGCACTCTTTAAATGGTGGCTGCTTCTGAGCCAACATCCTAGTTGTCTAAGCAACTCCACATCCTTTTCCACTTAATACACACTTTGGGACCTTAGCTGGCGATCTGGGCTGTTTCCCTCTTGACTACGGATCTTATCACTCGCAGTCTGACTCCTAAGGATAAGTCATTGGCATTCGGAGTTTGACTGAATTCGGTAATCCGATGAGGACCCCTAGTTCAATCAGTGCTCTACCTCCAAGACTCTTACACTTAAGGCTAGCCCTAAAGCTATTTCGGGGAGAACCAGCTATCTCCAGGTTCGATTGGAATTTCTCCGCTACCCACACCTCATCCCCGCACTTTTCAACGTGCGTGGGTTCGGGCCTCCATTCAGTGTTACCTGAACTTCACCCTGGACATGGGTAGATCACCTGGTTTCGGGTCTACGACCACGTACTAAACGCCCTATTCAGACTCGCTTTCGCTGCGGCTCCGCCTCTTCAGCTTAACCTCGCACGGGATCGTAACTCGCCGGTTCATTCTACAAAAGGCACGCCATCACCCATTAACGGGCTCTGACTATTTGTAGGCACACGGTTTCAGGATCTCTTTCACTCCCCTTCCGGGGTGCTTTTCACCTTTCCCTCACGGTACTGGTTCACTATCGATCACTAGGGAGTATTTAGCCTTGGGAGATGGTCCTCCCAGATTCCGACGGAATTTCACGTGTTCCGCCGTACTCAGGATACATTCAAGAGAGAACGAAGTTTCGACTACGGGGTTATTACCCTCTGTGACGGACCTTTCCAGGTCGCTTCGTCTACCTCGTTCCTTTGTAACTCCGTATAGAATGTCCTACAACCCCAAGAGGCAAGCCTCTTGGTTTGGGCTAGATTCCGTTTCGCTCGCCGCTACTCAGGAAATCGCATTTGCTTTCTCTTCCTCCAGGTACTTAGATGTTTCAGTTCCCTGGGTCTGTCTTCCATACCCTATGTATTCAGGTAAGGATACCATACCATTACGTATAGTGGGTTTCCCCATTCGGAAATCTTCGGATCAAAGCTTACTTACAGCTCCCCGAAGCATATCGGCGTTAGTCCCGTCCTTCATCGACTCCTAGTGTCAAGGCATCCACCGTGCGCCCTTTCTAACTTAACCAAACTAAAATTAAAAAATATGAGCTACACTGTTATCTAGTTTTCAAAGAACATACCATTTGCTATATAAAATAGCTTTTTGGTGGAGCCTAGCGGGATCGAACCGCTGACCTCCTGCGTGCAAGGCAGGCGCTCTCCCAGCTGAGCTAAGGCCCCGTAAAATGCATGGTGGGCCTAAATGGACTCGAACCATCGACCTCACGCTTATCAGGCGTGCGCTCTAACCAGCTGAGCTATAGGCCCATACAAATTGCGGAATTTATTTATATCATATTCCTATTTAAGAGTCAATACTTATATTGAACTCTCAAAACTAAACGAAAACGAAACACGGAAACTTATATTGATGAACTGCGTTCATCAATTCTCCATAGAAAGGAGGTGATCCAGCCGCACCTTCCGATACGGCTACCTTGTTACGACTTCACCCCAATCATCTGTCCCACCTTAGGCGGCTGGCTCCATAAAGGTTACCCCACCGACTTCGGGTGTTACAAACTCTCGTGGTGTGACGGGCGGTGTGTACAAGGCCCGGGAACGTATTCACCGCGGCATGCTGATCCGCGATTACTAGCGATTCCAGCTTCATGTAGGCGAGTTGCAGCCTACAATCCGAACTGAGAACGGTTTTATGAGATTAGCTCCACCTCGCGGTCTTGCAGCTCTTTGTACCGTCCATTGTAGCACGTGTGTAGCCCAGGTCATAAGGGGCATGATGATTTGACGTCATCCCCACCTTCCTCCGGTTTGTCACCGGCAGTCACCTTAGAGTGCCCAACTTAATGATGGCAACTAAGATCAAGGGTTGCGCTCGTTGCGGGACTTAACCCAACATCTCACGACACGAGCTGACGACAACCATGCACCACCTGTCACTCTGCTCCCGAAGGAGAAGCTCTATCTCTAGAGTTTTCAGAGGATGTCAAGACCTGGTAAGGTTCTTCGCGTTGCTTCGAATTAAACCACATGCTCCACCGCTTGTGCGGGCCCCCGTCAATTCCTTTGAGTTTCAGCCTTGCGGCCGTACTCCCCAGGCGGAGTGCTTAATGCGTTAACTTCAGCACTAAAGGGCGGAAACCCTCTAACACTTAGCACTCATCGTTTACGGCGTGGACTACCAGGGTATCTAATCCTGTTTGCTCCCCACGCTTTCGCGCCTCAGTGTCAGTTACAGACCAGAAAGTCGCCTTCGCCACTGGTGTTCCTCCATATCTCTACGCATTTCACCGCTACACATGGAATTCCACTTTCCTCTTCTGCACTCAAGTCTCCCAGTTTCCAATGACCCTCCACGGTTGAGCCGTGGGCTTTCACATCAGACTTAAGAAACCACCTGCGCGCGCTTTACGCCCAATAATTCCGGATAACGCTTGCCACCTACGTATTACCGCGGCTGCTGGCACGTAGTTAGCCGTGGCTTTCTGGTTAGGTACCGTCAAGGTGCCAGCTTATTCAACTAGCACTTGTTCTTCCCTAACAACAGAGTTTTACGACCCGAAAGCCTTCATCACTCACGCGGCGTTGCTCCGTCAGACTTTCGTCCATTGCGGAAGATTCCCTACTGCTGCCTCCCGTAGGAGTCTGGGCCGTGTCTCAGTCCCAGTGTGGCCGATCACCCTCTCAGGTCGGCTACGCATCGTCGCCTTGGTGAGCCGTTACCTCACCAACTAGCTAATGCGACGCGGGTCCATCCATAAGTGACAGCCGAAGCCGCCTTTCAATTTCGAACTATGCAGTTCAAAATATTATCCGGTATTAGCCCCGGTTTCCCGGAGTTATCCCAGTCTTATGGGTAGGTTACCCACGTGTTACTCACCCGTCCGCCGCTAACTTCATAAGAGCAAGCTCTTAATCCATTCGCTCGACTTGCATGTATTAGGCACGCCGCCAGCGTTCATCCTGAGCCAGGATCAAACTCTCCAATAAAGTTAGTTTGTCTAGCATCTAAAAATAAAAATTGACGTTTCACGTTGTTTGTTTCGTTTAGTTTTCAAAGTTCAACATCGCGTTTTAGCGACTTTCATAATATATCATAGTATATTATTTTCGTCAACAAGTTTTTTTCGATAACTTGTATCTCTCATTTGCTGACTTTTCCTATTATATACACTTTCCTATTGCTATGCAAGTATTATTATAAAAAAATAAGAGGGGGAGAAATCCCCACTCTTATTCTTCAGAAGAATCCTCTTCATTAGATTCTTCTTCTTCATCTTTTTGCGCTTTTGCTACTGTCGCTACCTCTTGCTCATCTTCTAATCGAATTAGACGAACACCTTGTGTATTCCGTCCCATTTGAGAGATTTGATCAACTGGCATACGAATAATAACGCCTGCTGCTGTAATTAGCATAATGTCTTCTTCGCCTGTTACAGACTTAACTGCTACTAACTTACCGTTTTTATCTGTAATATTACAAGTCTTCAGACCTTTACCACCACGACTTTGCAGGCGGTATTCATCAATCGGTGTACGCTTTCCATAACCATTTTTCGTTACAATTAGAACATTTACATCCTCTTCGACAATTTCCATACCTACAACTTGATCTTCATCACCTAATGTAATTGCTTTTACACCAGCCGCATTACGTCCCATTGAACGCACATCTTGCTCATTGAAACGAATTAACATACCGTTACTTGTCCCAACGATAATATCCTTATCACCAGATGTTAAGCGTACAGAGATTAATTCATCTTCTTCACGAAGAGAAATTGCAATTAAACCATTTGTACGTATATTGGCAAATGATGAAAGTGGTGTTCTCTTAGAGATACCTTGTTTCGTTGTAAAGAATAAGAACTGGTCGTCACCAAATTCACGAATTGGAATAATAGCGTTGATCCACTCACCCTTATCTACCCCTAATAGATTAATAATCGGTATACCTTTTGCTGTACGACTATACTCTGGAATTTCATATCCTTTTGTACGGTATACTTTACCCTTGTTTGTGAAGAATAAAATATGATCATGAGTAGACGTTGTTAATAAATGTTCGACAAAGTCATCATCATTCGTACCCATTCCTTGTACACCACGTCCCCCACGGTTCTGTGTTTTGTACGTAGAAGCCGGTAACCTCTTAATATAACCATTATGAGTAAGTGTAATGGCGATATTTTGTTCTGGGATTAAATCTTCATCCTCTATAGCTTCCATACCACCAATTGTAATTTCTGTTCTTCTCTTATCATTAAAACGCTCTTTTACTTCAGCTAATTCCTCGCGAATAATTTCAAGAACTTTTTCTTCGTCTGCTAAAATTGCTTTTAACTCTGCAATTATCTTCATTAAATCTTGATATTCTTGTTCGATTTTTTCGCGTTCTAATCCGGTTAAACGTTGCAAACGCATATCTAAAATCGCTTGCGCTTGTTTCTCACTTAAGCCGAAACGTTCCATTAAACCTTGTTTTGCAATATCAGCTGTTTTTGAACTACGGATTAAAGTAATAACTTCATCAAGATGATCTAAAGCAATTCGTAAGCCTTCTAAAATATGAGCACGCGCTTCTGCTTTCTCTAATTCATAAGCAGTACGTCTACGAATCACTACCTTTTGATGCTCTAAATAATAATATAGATTTTGTTTTAAATTTAAGACTTGTGGCTCTCCATTTACAAGAGACAACATATTAATACCGAAACTTGTTTGGAGTGCTGTATGTTTATATAGATTATTTAATAGTACATTGGCATTGGCATCACGACGTACTTCCATAACAATACGCATACCATTTCGATCTGATTCATCACGTAAATCTGTAATACCTTCAATTTTCTTATCACGAACTAGTTCTGCGATCTTTTCAATTAATCGCGCCTTATTAACTTGATAAGGTAGTTCTGTTACGATAATAGTTTGTTTACCATTTGCTCTCTCTTCAATTTCAACTTTAGCACGAAGTATAATAGAACCGCGACCTGTTTCGTAAGCTCTTCGAATTCCACTTCGCCCTAAGATTAAACCTGAAGTTGGGAAGTCTGGTCCAGGAATATATTCCATTAATTCCGCGATAGTGATATCAGGGTTATGACTTAATGCCAACACACCATCAATTACTTCTCCAAGTTGATGCGGTGGAATGTTTGTTGCCATACCAACCGCAATACCCGTCGTACCATTGACTAATAAGTTAGGGAAACGCGCTGGTAATACAACTGGCTCTCTTTCAGAACCATCGTAGTTATCTTGATAATCAATTGTATTCTTTGTAATATCGCGTATTAATTCCATAGAAATCTTAGACATTCTTGCTTCTGTATAACGCATTGCTGCCGCTGAATCTCCATCAACAGAACCGAAATTACCATGTCCATCAACAAGCATGTAACGTTGACTAAAATCTTGTGCCATACGTACCATTGTTTCATAAACAGCTGAATCACCGTGCGGGTGATACTTACCAATTACTTCGCCGACAATACGCGCCGACTTCTTATATGCTTTATCAGCTGTAATTCCTAAATCATTCATCGCATATAAAACCCTACGATGAACTGGTTTTAATCCATCACGAACATCTGGTAATGCACGAGACACGATAACACTCATTGCGTAATCTAAAAATGAGGTACGCATTTCATGACTAATATTAATTTCTCGAATTCGTGCTTGTTGTTGATTGTCTGACATCAACGAGCACCTCCTCTTACATTTCCGTTACACATACATTGATTTATATGTAGAAGACAGGAATACTTAGATTCCTGTCATTACTCACTTAAATATCAAGGTTTTTCACGTATTTTGCATTTTCTTGGATAAAGTTACGACGCGGCTCTACTTTATCACCCATCAAAATTTCAAATGTTTCATCCGCTTCAATTGCATCTTGAAGGGAAACTTGAAGTAACGAACGTACTTCTGGGTCCATTGTCGTCTCCCACAGCTGAGTTGGATTCATTTCCCCTAGACCTTTATAACGCTGAATCCCAGGCTTAGGTTGAGCTGGTAATTCAGCTAGTATTTTTTCAAGTTCTTTATTGTTATAAGCATATTGAATTTTTTTACCTTGTTGTACTTTAAACAACGGTGGCTGTGCGATATATATATATCCACACTCAATGATTTGACGCATATAACGATAGAAGAACGTTAATAATAGGGTACGAATATGTGCACCATCAACATCGGCATCTGTCATAATAATAACTTTATGATAGCGAGCTTTTTCAATAGCAAAATCCCCACCAATATTTGTACCGATTGCTGTAATAATTGTACGAACTTCATCATTTGATAAAATCTTATCTAAACGTGCCTTTTCAACGTTAATAATTTTACCCTTCAGTGGTAAAATCGCTTGAAAATGACGATCGCGCCCTTGTTTTGCAGATCCGCCCGCAGAGTCACCCTCCACGATATAAATTTCGCTAATTGCTGGATCTTTAGAAGAACAATCAGCTAGCTTCCCTGGTAAACTTGAAACTTCTAGAGCACTCTTTCGGCGCGTTAGTTCACGAGCCTTTTTAGCCGCTACACGTGCACGCGCTGCCATAGTCCCTTTATCTATAATTTTACGTGCAACATTGGGATTTTCTAGTAAGAACTTTTCAAACGCCTCTGAGAATACAGACTCTGTAATCGTTCTCGCTTCACTATTTCCAAGTTTCGTCTTTGTTTGTCCTTCAAATTGTGGATTTGGATGCTTAATTGACACGATTGCTGTTAAGCCTTCACGAACATCTTCACCAGTTAAATTACTATCCGCATCTTTTAAAATATTATTTTTACGACCATAATCGTTAATTACACGTGTTAGAGCAGTCTTAAAACCTACCTCATGTGTACCGCCTTCATACGTATGAATATTATTTGTAAATGAATAAATATGATTTGTATAGCCTTCGTTATATTGAAGAGCAACCTCAACCTGAATCCCATCTTTTGAACCATCAACATATACAGGTTCTTCATGAATCGGTTGTTTTGAACGATTTAAATGTTCAACATATGATTTAATTCCACCTTCATAATGGAATTCTTTCTTTTGCTTATGTTCACGCTTATCTTCAATTGTTAATTTAATATTACGATTTAAAAACGCCAACTCACGCATACGAGTCGCTAATGTATCAAATTCGTATTCTGTCGTCTCTGTAAAAATTTCTGAATCTGGCTTAAAGCGTGTGATTGTTCCTGTACGATCAGTTTCACCTATTACTTTTAAATCTGCAGCCGGGACCCCACGTTCATATTTTTGATAGTGTATTTTTCCATCTCGATGTACAAATACCTCTAATTCTGTTGATAAAGCATTTACAACAGATGCACCTACACCATGCAAACCACCAGAAACTTTATAACCACCACCGCCAAATTTACCACCGGCATGGAGTACCGTCATAATAACTTCTACAGCAGGACGTCCCATTTTTTCTTGTATACCAACAGGGATACCACGACCATCATCTGTTACAACAATACTATTATCTTCTTCAATACTGACATTAATTTCATCACAATATCCTGCTAAAGCTTCATCAATACTGTTATCAACAATTTCCCACACGAGGTGATGAAGACCTTTTCCACTTGTAGAACCAATATACATACCAGGACGCTTTCGAACTGCCTCCAGTCCTTCTAACACCTGAATCTGACTTTCATCATATGCATTTTCCTGCATTTGCTTTTGTTCCATTGACACAAAGATCACCTACTTTTCCATTTAAACAGAAATTATTTTCTGTCTATTTCACAATCTACCGTGCCGTTCGTTACATGAATTGTTTTCGCTTCTTTCAATGTTTCGTGTTCAATTCCCTCGACACTCGTCGTTGTTACAAAGGTTTGTACTTTTCCTTGAATTGTATTTAGCAGATGCGATTGACGATAATCATCTAATTCTGATAACACATCATCTAGTAAAAGAATTGGATATTCCTTAACCTCTGAGTATATCAATTCAATTTCAGCCAATTTTAGGGATAGTGCGGTTGTTCGTTGTTGTCCTTGTGAACCAAAGACTTGAACATTTTTACTATTAACGAAGAATTGTAAATCATCACGATGAGGACCAAGTAAAGTTGTACCCCGAAAAATTTCACGTTGTTTCACAGATTGAAAACTTTCATAGTATACTTCCTTTATTTTCGACAAATCCATTGATTCTGATACATCTACACTTGGTTTATAAACGATTTCTAACTCCTCTAATCCCCTGCTAATTCCGCGATGAATTGGAGCAGCCCATTCTTGTAGTAAATGCAAAAACTCAAAACGTTTTCGCAAAATTTTTGCACCATGCTCAATAAGTTGAAGTGTAAATACATCCAACATCGTTTCCTCATTTTTACTATTCCCTTGCATCTTCTTAAGTAAATGATTTCGTTGCGTGAGTACCTTTTGATATTGACTTAATTCATACAAATAGACCGGAGCTATTTGTCCAAGTTCCATATCCAAAAAGCGTCTTCGTACTTGAGGGCTTCCTTTTACAAGATTTAAATCTTCTGGGGCAAACATAACAACATTCATTTCACCAATATACTGGCTCAATTTTTGTTGTTCTAACTGATTTAACTTTGCCTTCTTACCTTTTTTTGAAATATTTAATTCTAAGGATACTGAACTATTTCGCCTTTGTAATCTACCTTTTATATTACCATAATCCTCATCCCAACGAATGAGTTCACGATCGTTCGAAGTTCTATGAGATTTCGCCATCGCCAATACATAAATAGCTTCCATCAGATTCGTTTTCCCTTGCGCATTTTCACCAATAATTACATTGACTTTATCCTCAAAGGAAAGCTCTAAATGCTCATAATTGCGATAGTTTTTTAATTGTATTTCTGTAATAAACAAAGGGATCCCCCTTTATGCCTGAACTTGGAAAGTTCCGCTTCCCGGAATTTCAACAATATCATTTGCATATAACTTTCGGCCTCTTCTATTTTCAAGTTCTTGATTTACGTATACTTCATATTCTTGTAAGAACCATTTCACAGCGCCACCTGTATCAATTACATCAGCTAACTTTAAAAATTGTCCTAGTGTAATGTATTCTGTTGAAATCTTAATAAGTTTCATAAAATCGCTCACTTTCTGAAAGTGTTCATTCTTTCATTGTACTAAATAAACTAGCATTAGGAAAGTAATACCCCACAAATCAAATAAGGGTCACTAGTACCTTTACACTAGCAACCCTTAATCCTTACTTAGTAAGTACGGACTGGTAAAATTAATTGGATAATGGAATCATCATTTACTGTGCGAATTAAAAACGGTCTCATCGCTCCAGTAAAACTAACTTTAATTTCTGTACTATCTAAAGCCTTTAATGCGTCCATCATATATTTTGCACTAAAAGATATTTTTAATTCTTCCCCATCTACATTTTCACATTGAACCTCTTCTACTACTTTTCCGATTTCTGGTGCATTCGAAGAAATCTCTAACATCTGTTGTTCTAATGTCGATAATTTAACAACGTTGTTACGACCATCTCTTGCTAACAGCGACGCACGATCAATCGCTTGTAAAAATTCTTTTGTATTTACAAATATATCAGTTTTACTTTCAGCTGGAATTAACCGCGTTGTATCTGGATAATTTCCTTCTAATAATCTTGAGAAGAATAATAAATGTTTTGTACGGAATAATACTTGATACTCCGTAATAACGATATCTACCATTTCTTCAGATTCATCTAGAATTTTACTTAATTCACTTAAGCTCTTACCAGGAATAACGACATTCGCTTGAAATTCATCGGCAATATTATACCCTTCGATTTTTGCTTTACGAAGTGCTAGTCTGTGACTATCTGTTGCAATGCAAGTTAGCTCGCTGTTATATACCTTCCAGTTTACACCTGTCAAGATCGGTCTTGTTTCAGAACTTGAAACTGCAAATACTGTTTGACGAATCATGTGCTTTAGTAAATCTGTTGGAATCTTAAATACATGATGTTCTTCGATTTGTGGTAATAACGGATATTCAGCAGCATCTAAACCATTTAAGTTAAACTCTGATTTTCCAGATTTTATTTTTGTCATAAAATGATTTTCCACAGAAATTTCGACAGTTTCTTTAGGTAATTTTTTTACGATCTCACTAAAATATTTTGCTTGTAAAATAATACTTCCTGATTGTTCAATTTCCACAATTTCTTTTCCAGCATCTTCGACTGGGATAAATGATTCGATAGAGATGTCTGCATCACTACCTGTTAACGTAACTCCTTCTTCAGTTGCTACAACTTTAATCCCTGTAAGAATTGGAATTGTTGTACGAGAAGAAACTGCCTTCATTACATCTTGTACACTTCTTACAAGATAGTCTTTTTGTATTGTAAAACGCATAACGAAAAACCTCCGGTAAGTATAAGATTTTATTTATTTAATAAAGATAAAAAAATAGTAGTAATAGTAATAGGGCTTGTGGATATGTGGATAAACCTGTTTAAAGATGTAAAAACAGTCTATCTACATGTGGATAGACTGTGCGTAAAATAAGCTAAGTTATTCACACTATTCAGCTACTACTATTTTAAAATATCCTTAACTTCTTCAACGTGTTTTTGTAATTGAGTATCCGTTTTTAATAGCTTCGAAATTTTTTCGTGAGCATGGATTACTGTTGTATGATCGCGGCCACCAAATTCTTCACCTATTTTTGGCAAAGATGAGTCCGTAAGTTCACGTGATAAATACATCGCAATTTGGCGAGGGAATGCAACGGATTTTGTCCGTTTTTTTGCTTTGAAATCTTCTAATTTTACTTGATAGACGCCCCCAACAGCCTTTTGAATATCAGAAATAGAAATAATTCTAGGTATAGAGTTTGGAATAATATTTTTAAGCGCTTCAGCCGCTAAATCAGCATTCATATCTTTATTAATTAAAGATGAATAAGCTACAACTCGAATAAGTGCACCCTCTAGTTCACGAATATTTGAATCGATTTGATTTGCGATATAAAGCATAACTTCATTTGGTATATCAAGACCTTCTGCTTTTGCTTTTTTACGTAAAATTGCGATTCTAGTTTCTAAATCTGGTGGCGTAATGTCCGTAATTAACCCCCATTCAAAGCGAGAACGAAGGCGATCTTCTAAAGTTGGGATTTCTTTTGGTGGTCTATCGCTTGAAATCACAATTTGTTTACTTTCTTCATGTAACGCATTAAATGTATGGAAAAACTCTTCCTGTGTTTGTTCTTTTCCAGCAAGAAATTGAATATCATCTATCAATAAGACATCTACATTACGATATTTATTACGAAAATCGACAGCTTTATTATCACGAATTGAATTAATAAATTCATTTGTAAATTTTTCAGATGATAAATATACAACTTTTGCATTTGGGTTGTGTTCAATTACATAATGCCCAATTGCGTGCATTAAATGTGTTTTTCCAAGTCCAACGCCCCCGTAAATAAAGAGCGGATTATAGGCTTTAGCTGGTGCTTCAGCTACAGCTAAAGAAGCAGCATGTGCAAAACGATTACCAGAGCCAATAACAAATGTATCAAATGTATATTTTGGGTTTAACATACTCTGTGGTAAGTGATTAGACTCATCATGTGCGTGTTTTTGCTTAACAGAAGGGAGATCTATATCCTCTTCTGCCTGACTTTGGGGAATGATAAAACGAATAGCTAGTTTTGCCCCTGTTAAATCATAAAGTGTTTCGGAGATTAGTTCCGAATAATGAGATTCTAGCCAGTCACGAGCGAATTCATTTGGAGCTGTAATAGTTAATACATCTTTTTTTAAGTTATGAGCAGTTGTTGATTTTAACCAGGTTTCATAACTTGGCTTGCTTACCTTTTTTTCTAATTCTTTTAAGGCACTATTCCATAAATCAGAGATATTTTCCAA